>JAYPLE010000001.1:0-159637 GCA_038129245.1 Flammeovirgaceae bacterium
TTTCGTCCCACTCTCATGGCAGGTATCAAAATCAAACTTTAAGAAATCAGAACAATAAACATCATGAAGACTTCTCATCTACCTTATTTCTATTCTTCAAATACTCTTGCTAAAATGAAGTTTAATGAGTTGAAGGGACAAGCTTCAACGACCCAACCCAACACAGCAAGAGGCGGTGTAATCTATCGCCCAGGTTCTAAAGTAATGAAGTTAGAAAACGAATGTTTTTTGAAGGAATCTTTCACAGAAATGATTCATATCTCGGAGATGCTTGAGCATCATTTTCAGCGAGAGGGAGAGATACATGTTGTGATTCAGTTTTCTTATTTAAATGTTTTTTCTGCAAAAAAGATGCTGTATCTATTTAATAAATTAAGTCAGATGAAAAGGAGAGGTCATGTGATATCTGTTACCTGGGTCATTCCTTTGATTTCTTCTTTTCACAGCCATGCCTTAGAATTGGGAAAACTCTTTTCTATATCGACCGATGTCGTATTTAAGTAACATGTGATGCCTCTGGGTTAGCCGTGGTGGTGAGCTCTTGTGCTCTGTAAACTTTGTGGTTTTAAGTAAATCACGTAATATGCAGTAGATCGTCACTTTTATTTTTGTAACAATTAATTGCCTATGACTGCTATTGCCCAATTTCTGAGCTCTTCGAAAGAGATGAGCAACTTATTGCCTTTTGGATATTCTATCCAAGAAGTCATTAAAGAGAAAGGTGAAAAGCGGTTGGATTGGAAAGTGATCGAAAATAATCAGTTGTTTACAGAACAACTGGCATTGAAAAAAACGGATACATTAGGAAGTAAACTTTTTTCTAAGCACGAACTGGAAAAAGAATACGTGGAATGCTTGTCGGAGGCACAGACTGCATCAACACCCGTACAACGAATCTTTTCGCTTGATAATAAACGAAAATGGATTCAGGCGGACTTCATTAGCAATCAAGTTGGGCAAATCGTCACATTTACCAAGGATATTTCATCGACTATCAATGAAAAGCTGATGTATTCCGATATTTTAAGCAGTATTTCGGACGCTGTTTTCATTGTTAATGAAAAAGGAGAATTACAATTTATCTGTCCCAACGTTGCAACCATTTTCGGTTTTTCCTCAGCCGAGGTGCAGTCAATGGGTAATGTTTCAAAAGTGTTCGGCTCTCCGATTTTGAAATTGATAAAGCAGGTTACAGATCGAGAGATTTCCAATGAATCCTTATCCATTTTGGACAAGAGAAAATCTAAACATGATTTGCTGGTCAATTTGAAACAAGTGGACCTCTTTGGTGGAAGTATACTTATTACCTGTAGAGATGTTACAGACAAAGTCAAGTTTGAATTGGCTCATAATGAGAATAGCATCCTTCTACATACTATAATCGATACCCTGTCTGATTTGGTTTGGCTAAAAGATTCGGATGGTAGGTATATCATGTGCAATCGTGAATTTGAGAAATTTTTCAATGTAGAAGAAAAAGACTTGGTCGGGAAGACAGATTATGATTTTGTGGAAAAAGAATTAGCGGATTTTTTCAGGAAAAATGATCGGGAAGTATTGAAGCTGAATGGGCCGAGGATGAACGAAGAAGAATTGTTTTATCAAGATGGCAGCGGAAAGCACATTATTGCGGAGACGATAAAGTCTCCCTTTTATGATAGGGATGGTTCCCTGACCGGTGTGCTTGGCATTGCCCGAGATATAACAGATCGCGTACGAGAAAGCTCAAGATTTAAGGGCCTATTTGATCAATCCCCAAATGGGATTATGCTTCTGGACACAACCGGTAAGATCATCGATGTAAATCAAAAGATGGTTGCACTGTTGGGAGGGACAAGAAAGCAATTAATTCATAAGAAATCGCTTGATTTCACGCATGAAGAAGATAGAGAGATCGCAAAGCAAAAAATTGATGACTTAGTGGAGGGCAACAACGAGGGTCTTTCGTTTACCAAGCGATTCCTGTCCGTAGAAGGGAAGGAGATAACAGCTCAAGTTTCGATTAGCCTCATGAAAGATCCGTTCTTTGATGGTGGTGTAGCGGTATTAAAGCAAGTCCAGGATATCTCTTCAATCATTCTTTTAAATAAGGAACGTGATGATTTTCAGTTGCGATACAAGCGACTTCTGGAAACTTCACATGATTTCATTGTGATCATTGATCATACCGGGAAATTCGTAGAGGCCAATCCTGCGGCGATCAACTTAACAGGATTTGAGCAGTCTGAATTTAAGAAAATGCATATATGGGATTTAGATAATTTGCACGATCAGGAATCCACCGTGGAAGTATTGAAGAAAATCCAGTCAGGTGAGGCTCGTTCGATAGAAACTAGTATAAAAACCAAGTCTGGGGGTTCACTTGACATAGAAATGGTCCTATCACCGATTCCGCTTGAGAGTCAAAATTGGAAGCTAATAATCGGAAAGGATATCACTGAGAGAAAGAAGAAGGAAAGACAGTTAGAAGTTGCGATCAGTGACTTGGAGAGATCTCAACAGATAGCCAATATTGGCAGCTGGCATCTGGATGTGAAGAAGGATGAGTTAACCTGGTCTGATGGCGTGTATAGGATATTTGGGACAGAGCCTCGATCTTTTGAAGGCACCGTAGAAGCCTTTTACAGTTTTGTACATCCTGAAGAGAGGGACGATGTGATCGCAACTTTCAATAATTGCGTAGAAAAGAGGCTTCCCTATGCGATCACTCATAGAATCATTACCAAAACCGGTGAGGTGAGGTGGGTCGAAGAGCGCGCAGATATTCAGTATGATGAGAATGGGATGGCATCTGCTCATGGGACAGTTCAAGACATTACCAAAGAGATCAGGACGATGGCTGATCTCAATCAACAGGTGCAAAAAATGAATTTGGCTTTAAATAGTGGGGGGGTTGTTGCCTGGGAAACCGATGCAACTACTAATTCTACTCTCGTGTTTCCTGAGCGCGCCAGTTTAGGTTTTGCAGGTGTAGATTTTTACAGCCTGGAGAGCATAGCAAGTTCTATTAAGAAGGAGCAACAGAAGAAATTCATCGATGCATCAAAAGGTTTCGAAAGTGGACTGGTAGATAATTTTTCCTGTGACGTGCAAATTGAAAGTCATGATGGTGTATGGAAATGGTATGACGTACGGGTGACAGTTCTGGAAACTGATGAACATAACAAACCTGCTAAGTATTTTGGTACTTTAGAAAATATCGAAGAGAAGAAAAATATAGAACGTCTACAGATCATCAGCCAGGAGGAAGAGAGAGCAAGAGTATCCAGAGAAGTGCACGACAGTATCGGACAGATGCTGGCTGCTACCAGGATGATATTGAATAGAACGTTGGCCAAGGATATCCCCATGGAAAAAATGAAGGAGACCAATCAATACATAGATGAGATGCTAGCTGATTTAATTAAAGAGACTCGCTTTATCATCAATAATTATGGTGTCTCCATTCTTAATAATACATCACTTAAAGAGTCAATGGAGGATTTGGCTGACAAGATGCAAAAAGTGTATGAAGGAAAGATAAGTATTAATTGGCTAGGAAAGGATAATGTGTTGGACTTCAAACAATCATTTAACATTTTCAGGATTTATCAGGAAGCCATCACAAATGCCATTAAATACTCTCAAGCAGAAAATATCAATGTGCTAATTACCAATAAAAATAATTTTGAGATGCAGGTCTTTGATGATGGAGAGGGATTTGATGTTGAGATGTCTTCTCAGGGATTTGGACTTAAGAACATGAATGAGCGTGCAGCGCAAATAAATGGATCGCTTTTCTTAGATAGTACGCCCGGTGATGGTACCGTAGTGAAGCTGACCTTGAACTAATTAAAAATCAAGGTCATCAAATAATTGATGCTTCAATGCATATTTAAGCAGACCTGCCACGTTTTTTGCATGTGTTTTATCAAGCAGGTTCCGCTTGTGAGCCTCTACTGTTCTTACACTTATGAAGAGTTTTTCGGCGATTTCATGGTTTGTGTATTCCTCTATGATTAGCCGAAGAACTTCCTTTTCACGATCTGAGAGACTTGCTTCTATTGTGCTAATGGAATTTGCTCGTTGCTTTGTAAAACTTGTCATGATCGTTTCTGTAACAGAAGGTGAATAATACGTTTCGCCGTTCATAACCATTTCAATTGCCTTCAGCAATTCATTGGTGTCCCCCTCCTTTAGCACGTAGCTGGAAGCTCCTGCCGCAATCATTTTTTTGATAGTAGAAGAATCGTCCATCATGGAGAGCGCTATGATTTTTATGTCAGCATCTAATTGCCGTATCTCTTTTACCATTTCGATGCCATCCATCTTGGGCATGTTTATATCGGCCAAAACCACATCAAAGTCGTCATTAGCCTTAAAAAAATTAAGACCTTCTACACCATTATTTCCTTCAATGACTTCTGCATCAAGCTCATCTCTTAGGAAATTACCTAATACTCTTCTGATGATCTTGTGGTCGTCAACTAATAAAATTTTCATGTTTTTGTAGTTTAGGTCTTAACTATTTTTTTTCTCCGTCGAAATAATACGCTAGAAAACGGGCAAATCTAAGGTTTGTGATCATTACAGTTGTTCGGTAATCACGTAATATAGAAAATAGGTGAATCACCTAAGAATTTTCGACAAACTCTTTTGAATTTTACGATGAAAGTGTTCTTTCAAAAGTGCTTTAACTTTTTATATACTCATCAACCTAAAGTTTTGATCGAAAATCCGAAAATGGCAATAACCGAAGGCAATTATAGGGATTGTCTCGTTGCTGTAAACGTAGAGTTTGGTAGAATAAAAATAGAGATCCGACCTCAGGATGAAAATGCCCTTGAAGAAATAGGGCTTTCCGAGCTTCTAGTTGATGCTGTAGCCGCTATGGCACTTCCGGAATTACACTTGTCTTTATCAGAAGTCAATCTTGAAACGACGAATTGTTCGATGCAAATACTTACCTGGTTGAATTCTCTCAATAAAAAGGAAAAGGTTAAGGTGGTTTGGAATTCTGGTAAAAAGAAGTCACATTACAATTTAGGACATCGATATTCAGAAATGTTCGATTTACCTATGATTGTGAGGCAATACTAAGAGACTCCAACCAAGCATAATGGCATATAGCTCTTACGCATATTTAAGTAAACCTACGAGTTTATTCAACTTAGATGAATTCATCGACCAATTAAGTAGGTACACGCTCAATAACAAAAAGCGAGGGATAACAGGCTTTTTGGCCTATGATCAAAGGCGATTCTTTCAATATGTCGAAGGTGAAAGAGAGGTGCTGGAGGAATTAGAGCGTTCATTAAGAACCGATAAGCGGCATGAGATTTTGGTCCATACTAATTACAGGAGTGGTGAAAAGAAATTTGATAACTGGTCCATGAAAGTACTTTCTATTTCAGACTTGACTATTGTAGTTCCAGAAAACCAGCTAATTGATTTACTGTCATTTTCTTACCAACATGGTCATTTAATAAATGATTGGGAACAGGAGGCATGGACCTTAATTGATCAAATTGCTAAAAGCAAAAAGATGCTGTTGACAGACCGTTAGCTTCCTTTTCTGTAATCTACCATCCATTGCAGAGATTTTTTTATTCATCAAACTTGTCTTACGGACTCTTGCCTGTGATTGATTTACATTAAGGTAAGCGATAGTTACACTCAATATCTGAGTTGTCAAGTCACCTATTTTGATGGGTTATCAGCTTGTGATTTAGTCTTTTATTATTCTATTCCCCCAAATCAGCTTTTTGGGAATCTTTATTTTCATGTCTTGTTTCACATTGATCTGACAGGAGAGGCGTGGATATCCGAAGCGCTTTGCTAACCGATCGTGCCAATGTATTGCTGTCGTTTCTTCCACTATGATTACACCACAGGTAGCGCAGATTCCGTTTCCTCCGCAATTGACTTTTTTTGTGAAGGATGTGTAAGGTCCAAAGTTCGCTTCCAGCAGCGCTTCTCTAAGGTTCTTACCCGCTTTTACTTTTAGGGTTGTTAGATTTCCATATTGATCTCGAACTTCTAATGAATGTAGTATGCTCACCTTTTTTTGCCTTGAGTAGCGTAGTAATGATTTGAAGTCAACATAGAGTAAATCTCATTTGTGAAAGAAGGGTTGACAGCTTCTATAAAAACCTTTAGTAATAGTTAGGACTCGTTGACAATGCTAACTGAATAGTGAGTTAAGTGTTTACATCGTCCTTTCAATCCACAGCAATCCTTTTTTTTCCGTGCATGCATTTTACGTTTTTGCTAGTACACTCACCTTCCCATATGTTTCAAGTGTAAACCTTATCACTCGAATGAAGATGGTAAGTTACATAACATACTAACTCCTGGTTTTAATAAGTCAAAAGGCGAGTGCGGGGTTCTTTGCCTAAACAAATGAATCAATGTTGACCTGAGCGGGATATATTTTTACGGTCATCCTGCATTGGGACCTGGGGCAATATTTCATTGTTGTTTATTGCAAACTGAACTATAATTTCTTGGGGTGAAAAAATACCTGCAGTTAGACGAAAAGTCGGTGGCAAGGAAAACTATTGACCACTATTCCCGTGACCCTCATCTGACTTCTCCTATAAGGATGGTATTAGGCCCAATACCTACTGAGTAAACCTTATCTCTTAAGCCACCAGCGGTATATTTTATAATTTCTCCTACTCCCTGGAAGCCTTTGTTATCTGACATATAGATCGATCCAGTCTCATCAATGGATATTGTATAATAACCGGTCACTTTGTCATCGGAAAGTACCTGGTTTATTTGATCTTCCTCTGTTACAAATTCGTAGACACTTGATCCGGCAAAATAAAAAATTGAGTTTCTTTCAGTAGCAATTCTGGCTCCTACGTTGATATTCAGGTTAACCGTTATTGCTATTTCATCATTGCTAATCTGCTGGATAACTCCGTTGTTAGCGGGAGCAAAGTTTTCGTCGAAATCACCTGTACACACCACCCAAAGATTTCCATTATCCGTTTTGACTAGCTGAGTAGGAGAAGGGCCAGTTTGAATTTCTGCAAGTATGCTAAGTGTCTCCTGGTCCAGAATGGTCAAAGTGGACTCAAAACTATTGGTGACATAGAGTTTACCGTCATCCAAAAGCGGGAACTCAGCTCCAAAACCGGCAACCTGCTGTGCAAGTATTTCTCCTGAGGACAAATCAAACGCCGTGACCCTTCCTTCTTCAGTAAAGCTTACCCATTCCGTTACAAACCCGGTATCCTTATTGGTTGCTACATGCCTTGGCAGCAGTAATGTCTCAATGGCATAATCGATTGAGAGATCGCTTTTGTTTAATGCAAATAAATGATTGCTGTTATTCACTATTATAATGAAATGATGATCTGTTTCAATCATCGATTGCGCAACGTCCCCAAGCGCAAGACCTTCGTTAGCATCCGAAAATGCAGAGGTGGAGACTTCCCCTTCAGCATCAATAAAACTTACGCTAGCATTTCCAGCGAGGAAAGCTCCTTCGTTCAAGACCAAAATACCATTGTCGAATTCACCTACCGGTTCTGGATCTTCTCTGTTGCAGGCAATAATTAATCCTAACATTAAAAAGGCTAATCCATTGATTTTTATCATATTATTTGATTGTGATGTGTAGTTCATAATTAATGCCTGGCATGGCCAGGCTGCTTTGAAGTTCGTAGTAAGTATTGGTCGCGTTCTTTATGGAGGTGGAGATTACGAAAGATTTTTCTTTCAATATGGCTGCGGCTTCGTAACCTGCGGTAAGGTTTAGTAGTAGAAATTGAGGAAGACTGAAGGCTTCAAGCCCATCCAACGTGGTAAATCGCAAACTTGTGTAGTTCAGATGGGACCTAAAATTCCAGTGGTTCCATCTGATTCGGTGAATCCAGTTTCCTTGAATTTTGGGTACATAGGGTAGAGGGGTTTGTTCCTCTTGTAATGAGGCGGCTATCCAGCTACCATTTAGGGTCGATTCATGTTGTATTTTTCCTATGTGTTTTGCAATACGAACTTTAGCTTCAATTCCCTGATTGCGTGTACTTCTTACATTTATCGGAGACCAGATATTATCATCATTCGGTAGCCAAATAATCTGATCTTGTGTGTAGATATCAAATGCCGTTAATCCGATTAGAATTTCATTTTTTGCCCAACTTACATGCGACTCAAATTGTCGGCTCTTTTCGGACAGCAAGTTGGGGTTGCCGCCTGGTATCCAATACTGATCATTGAGAGTAGGGTATCTATACCCCGAAGACAAGGAAATGTCTATGTCTACATGCGGGAGGTTAAAAGGACGTTTGTATGAGGCGCTGAAAGCAGGGACCCATCTTAGTGCTTGTTTGTTTCCTAGCCATCGACTGTTTGTAGTAAGTTGAATTTTTGAGGTTGGATACCATGTAAGAGAAGCAAAGGGCTCCCACTGTAGCTGATTAGCACCACTTACTAGCTGGTTGCTTCTTATTTTTGCATGTTGGATTAGCCCTCCCATTTGGACCATCCACTGCTCTTGGAGAAGCAAGTTAGACCTGTGTACAAAACTGAAAACTTGACTAGGTGTCTGCAGTGAGTCGTTGTAGATGGTTTCATCCAGCATCCAGCCAACGCTGGTTTTGGCTTGCCATTTTGCTTTGTGAATTTCTTGCGTCACCACTGAACGATTGGCAAGAGTAGTTAACTTGTTTCTCTGATTTAAAGAAGTGATGCCGGGCTGGACATTTCGATCATTTTTAGTGAACATCCATTGTGCATGCCACGCCTGATGATTTCTCTGCCATGTCAACCCTTGAGAAAAGCCAAGATTACCCACTTGCGCGTTGGTTTGAATGATAGATTTTCTCAAACGAGGTGAACGTATTTCAAAATCATTTTGAATGGCGGATGCTTGGAATTTTGTTATCACCTGAAGCCTATTTTTTAGTACCTCAGCAGATACAGCTCCGTTCCATAATCCAAAGCTTCCCTGCTTTATTGAAGCACTCCAGTCATTGGTTAGATGCTCGCTAATGGAAGGATTGATGAGAATCGCCCCACCTATAGCACCGGAGCCATAGAGGCTACTACTATTGCCCGGGTGGAGGGCTATGCTTGATAATAATCCAATTGGCCATGTTGAGAGATCAGATTGACCTAATGCAGGACTATTTACTGGAAGTCCGTGCCACAACACTTGCGTATGTGAGGCAGAGGTTCCACGAAAACTGATTGAACTTAATTGTTGATTACCATAATCTCGGAGATAGAGCGAGGACTCTTCTCGCAAGGCATCCGCCAACGTTGTTTTACTCTGCTCAATCTGCAGGCCACGAATTGCATTTCCTGTAGTAAAAGGGTTCAACCAATCAGAGGTAACTGTAGCGGCGGGGAGATTAATTTCCCACCTGACAGTGTCTTCCTGTGCAAAGGCAAAGCAGAGGCATATACTTGTTAAGAACAATACATACAAAAGACCTTTTTGCGGTCTTATCATAACAACCGAATTAAATGTTTAACATTTAATTTCAGTCTTCGTGCTGAGGATAGAAAAAATCCAGTGCGCAATACCACGCTTTCATTTCTCTAAGCTTTCACCCGAAGCTTTGAAACTTAAATGATTGTGGCAGGTCTCCTGGCTTTCCTGATGTATCGCCTTCCCGCTTTCGCAGTGGCATGATTGGATACATCTTTTGAAGGACTTACAGTTGCGGGGACAGCTTCGGGTTTTGACCGAATTCCCTTTTAATCCAACTTGATGTAATCAAGCTGAAACCGTCAATCGACAGTAAAGGTAGATTTTAGTTCGGTTGTAATACTAGGATTAACCGGAAAACTCAAGAAATCTTTTGCATGATGGTTATCAGGTTGCCTTATTTTTTGTAGTAACAGAAAAATAAAGGTCTAGCCCATTTGCTTTGTTATTATCATAATAATTATGAAAATCATGAAAGCAAATCCAATGAGGTATTGATACTTAGAGCCAAAAAAAGGCTGAATTTTAAATAGTTTTGGAGCCAACGAAAACCAAATCAGGAAGCCCCCGAATAGGATTCCTTGGCTAAGATTTGTTTGCAAATAAAACAGCAGGTAGACCAGTGTACTTAAGCCATAAAATAAAAGGGATTTTACACGATCCGTCATTAATCAAACGTAAATAAACTACTCTCATTTTCCTTCTCTTTCTAATAATTTCAATCATTTATCCACCAGAATCCAATAAATATCGCAGTATAGCCAGAAAACTGTTTAGTACGCTATCTAGAAACTAGATTCAAATGCCAGTATTCTATTACCCCATCACAGTCTGCATTTCAGTAGTTTTCAAAGAAGTAAGGCGCCCAGGACGAATGCAGTATAAATCATCCAGAGAATACTTCTGCGGTTTAAACTGAAGATAGTTTCTGTACTTCTACAATCCATTATCTTCGCGTCATTCATCTAATCCAAAAATACTGAGCAAGTGCTGTATTCGATACTTAAGCCAATTATTGGACTTTGCCTTAAAGCGTTCTTTAGGAAAATAACCATCATTGGAAGAGAGAACCTGGAAATAGACGGCCCCGCCATCTATGTATCCAATCATCCAAACGCTTTCCTCGATCCTCTGATATTGGCTACCACTGATCGAAAGAAGTTTCACTACATAGCAGGAGCCGAATGGTTTGGAAAGGGATTGCGAAACTATATATTCCGGTATCAATTTAATATGATCCCAGTGATTCGACCGTGGTTGAAAACTGGAGAAAAAGTAAGCAATGATGAGATGTTTGAGCAGTGTTATCAGGCGCTTTCAGAAGGAAAACGAATTGTTATTTATCCTGAGGGGACCAGCGTTACGGTTTCGAGTATTCGAGAATTAAAAACTGGGGCAATCCGAATCAAAATAGGTGGTGATAAATATCTAAAAAGAATACAATCCAAATGGCCTGAGGTGAAGATTGTGCCCGTAGGGCTTAATTATTATGCTCCGCGTACCTTTCAAAGTGATGTAGTGTTGAATGTTGGTGAGCCAATTGATTTTAGTCACATAAAAGAAAACGATGAATCTGAGCTCATAAAGCGGTATACGGAGGAAACCAGAAATAAAATGTCAGAGACTGTTTTTCATTTTGAAGAGGAGGGTTTTGATCGAATCTCAAAGGATATTTATCGCTATTATGGCGCACATCTAAGAAGAAAGTTCAGCATAAATAAGGAGAGCACAGGGTCAATATATCAGTTGCAGAAGGGCATTATGAACGCTGTGCATTATTTCCATAAGAAAGATCCAAGTATACTTCAAAGTTTTCAGGAGCAAGCAGATAAACTCAGGTCACAATTGGATGAAAATCAGCTAGATATCCGCTATTTGGGAGATTACGGTTGGCCTAGCTTTATGCTTTTGAAGCTGATAGTTGGTTTACCAATTTTTCTTGTTGGCTGGATATTGAATATCACACCTTTTCGATTAACGCGATGGATCTTCGAGAAATTCTTACGACCAAAATTTGCAACGACATATGAAGCGGGCAAGTTGAATCCTTCATTTCTTTCTTCCATGGTCTTTCTTTTAGGTATGATTCTTTTTCTTCTTTGGTACGTAGTGGTGAGTCTTATCGTCAGCATATGGACAGGATGGTGGTGGTTAATGGCCATTATGATCATCACAGGTTACTTAACCGGTGTTTTCGCAGCGAGATATGCGCGTACTTGGTTTGACTTCTATAAAATGACACGGGTTGTAAACAGACGAAGAAGAAGAAAAAAGGCTTACAAGAAGATCAAAGCAAATTGGGATCAGCTAATCGTTCAGCTAGATTTCTTGCAGGAAGAATTCGATAAAGCAAATAGCTAGTGTAAATTATATTTTTGATCTAGGGACAAACCGTGGTTCTTTTTACTTCCATTCCTATGCAATCCTACAGGTGTTACTATCTGTCAATTATTTCGAGCAAAAAAAGCTGCTTCTTAGGCTTCCTCTAACTATCGCCGCAATCGCCATAATTGGGAATCTTTATAAAGTTTCAGAAATACCGCTTGTTCGAACTTTACGATATTCAAGCGCTACTCTTTGAGTAGGTTAGAAATTGCGGATCTTATTGAGAGACTGCCATTTCGTATGGCATCGATTATCCTGTTAATCTCCCCATTGGCACCGTATTTTTCATAAAAATCTTGTTCTAGCTTTTGCCTTAATGCCTCTCGAAACCAAGCTAATGTTTGTTCGCTTCTACTCTTTTCCAGATATCCGTTTCCCTGAACTTTTTCCAAATAGACCGTCATGTGATTCCAACATGTTGAAAGACCTCTGGACTCGGTCGAAGAAACGGTTTCTACCGGGATGTTCCATCCCTTCTCATTTTCTGGAAAAAGATGGACCGCCCGTTTGTATTCCTTTTTAGCCCTTGCACCTGCTTTCATATTTTCCCCATCCACTTTATTAATCAGTATCATATCAGCCATTTCCATAATACCCCGCTTGATACCTTGCAGTTCATCACCACCACCCGACAGCATCAGAAGTAAAAAGAAATCAACCATGTCATGGACTGCTGTCTCAGATTGACCTACACCTACTGTCTCGACTATGACCACATCATACCCTGCCGCTTCACATAAAAGTATGGATTCCCGAGTCTTTTGAGCTACTCCACCAAGTTGATTAGCGGAAGGACTAGGTCGGACAAAAGCGCTTGGGTTTCTGGAAAGACGCTCCATTCTTGTTTTATCTCCAAGAATAGAACCTTTGGTACGCGTGCTACTGGGGTCAATGCTTAGTACTGCGACTTTTTTTCCTAATGCAGTTAAGTAACTTCCAAATGCATCAATGAAGGTACTTTTACCAACTCCCGGAACACCAGTAATTCCAAGTCGAAAGCTATTTCCGGTTTTCGGTAAAATTGCCTCCAATAATTCTTCTGCTTGTTTTTGATGGGAGGGATGCTTTGACTCAACAAGTGTAATGGCACGACTTAAAGCAATGCGATCTTCTTGCTGGACGCCACGGAGTAAATAATTTATTGAATCATCCAAAATTTCTTAAAGAGGTTATCGTTTGTCTTTTTGATTATAAATTGATTAATTTCAATAAAAAATTATATTTTACTAATTTTAACGAAATTAGGTACGTTGAATCTGTATTATTTGCGGAAATTAATTCTTTTTGATCACCCGCTAACCAATTAGTAATGTTTAGAAAATTTTGGCTTGATGTAATTTTCGGAACACTCTTCATCTTCGGATTGATGGGAATGTTTCGGTCGGTTACTGCTTTTTCGGTATTTGACATTTTTGATCCTGTCGGAGATGCATTGGGAGATTTTGATATCACAGATATCGTATTCTCACAATTCCGGGAGGCTCCTATTGCAGATGAGAACATCCTTTTAGTAAACATTGGAAACCTCGATAGAGCTGGCATTGCCGGTTTAATAGAGATCATCAATCAGCATGATCCGGCCGTAATTGGAATAGATAGTTTTTTCTCGTTCCCAAAGGAAGATACATTGGGAGATTTAATGCTACATGATGCGTTAAGTAAAGTTGAAAATCTCGTACTGGTTACAAAGCTCCATATGAATCCAGAAACGGAAGTTGTTGATTCAATAGAGCGATCCTGGGAGTTTTTCGATCAGTTTTCAAGTCCGGCGTTCGCTACACTAGACGTGGAGGCTAAAGAGCAGGCTGAACTGAAGCAATGTCGACAATTCTGGCCGGAATGGACAGTGAATGGAGAAAGAAAAATAGCTTTTGGGGTCAAATTAGCCAGTTATTTAGATAGTGCTGCTGCTGCAGACTTTTTAGCACGTCCTTATGAATCAGAGCTAATCAATTTCAAGGGGAATGTCATGGATTTTGGGGCAACTAAGTTTGGTACAGCTTTTTTCGCTTTGGACTGGATGGACGTATATGGTGAAAATTTCTTTCCGGATCTGATCACAGATAAGATTGTGATGTTTTGCTTTCTGGGGAATGAATTAGGGGATCGAAAATCGTTAGAGGATAAATTTATCACACCATTGAATGCGCAGTATGCAGGTCGTACTTTACCAGACATGTATGGAGGTGTGATACATGCGAATATTATTTCTAGTATCCTAAATAGGGATTATGTGAACTACATGAATCCCACCACGGGTGCAATTATTGGAGTTTTCCTGTGTTTGATTAATGTAATGCTGTTCACCTTGATATATAAGAAAATACCCAGATGGTACGATGGAATTACCAAAATCATACAATTAATGGAGTTGGGTGCCATCTACTTCATAATGATACAGGTCTTCAATTTGTATAATTTTAAGCTAGATCTTGCACTTGGCATGATTGCTGTAGCATTAGCGGGAGATTCTCTAGAAGTCTACCACGGGGTTGTTAAAAACATTTTCTCCAGACAGGGGCGTAAACAATTATTTAAGGCAGAGAAATTATAATTTTATATCTGAAAAGAAACCACTAAACGGAATATCATGAGAAATTTCATTTTCATTTTTTCACTACTGTTGTCGACAACAGTTTTTGCTCAAGGCTTTACATTTAGAGTACTTGCAAGCAAGGGAGCAAATAAAATCAAGAAAGAAGATGGCTCAAGCGTAGCACTTAAGACAGGAGCGACGCTAGCTGCGAAAGACCAGCTCATAGCTTCCAATGGTGCATACATTGGTCTCATGCATAAAACGGGAAAAACTATCGAAGTACGTCAACCCGGATCGTATACAATGGCCAGGTTAGAGCAAAAAGTAGCTGCCAAGAATGTGAGTGTGGCAAGTAAGTATGCACAGTTCATTGCAAATAAGATGGGAGATGATGGCAATGTGTCAGTGGCCAGTAGAATGAATGTCACAGGGGCGGTATCGAGAGCAGTTGGAGGGGCACTACCTGTAGTTGTTCCACAAGGATCTATCGAAATTCTTGGTGACAATGCAGTTATAAGATGGATGGAACCCGAGGGTGTAGACGTAGGTGCAGAGTATAAAATCGAGATTCAGAACATTTTTGACGAAACAGTTTATGAAGATGCCACGACTGAATTGGCCATGAACTTAAACTTCGACGAGATTGAAAATGAGACAGGTTTATACCTGGTAACGATTTCTACAACTGTGAATGGTGAGGAGATTAAGTCTGAGAGGATAGGTATTAAACGAGTAGATGCAGACGAAAGAGCGGATCTTGTAGCTAACTTTAAAGCACTTCAAGAAGAGGTGGGAGAAGATTCAGCATTAGATAAGCTCGTATACGCTAGTTTCTTTGAGGAAAATGGAATGGTGCTTGATGCCTTGACGATGTACGAAGAAGTTGTTGAAATGAGTCCTGAAGTAGAAGATTTTCAAGAGCTATACAAAGCGTTCAAGATTTCTTACGGGCTTGAAGAGATTGAGGAGACAGAAGAAGATTAAGAGATCATAAAGAGATTGATTTATTAAACCCTGACAGATACTGTCAGGGTTTTTCTATGCACGGAGCTGTCTTATACTTGCTAGAAGAATGGTGTAAGCAATGATCACGTTTGTGGAAAGGGCTGTGAATAACCTGTTGTTAACTTGTGGATAATATTTAGTTAATATAATTTGCTATTTTGCGAGATATGCCTAACTTCATATTATCAAGAAAGGATAACTGAGTAAGTCCTTTGGGATATTCTGAATTTGGAGGAAGATTTTGTAAGTCACGGCTCACAAAATCGAAGCTAAAAAAGAAAAAGAAAACTAGAGATAGTTTTCGAATACACAGTAACGTATCTTGACGCTGAAAGCACTTTACGGAGTGAAGGAAGCGAGGAGGGCAGTCGCATGATATCAATCAGGTGATTGCCCTTTTGTTTTTCATTTATTTAACAAAAGAGCGCCAGATTCTATTGAATCTGGCGCTCTTATTTATTCATTACATCATTCTTTTAATCTATCCACGTATCTTGTTCACTTTGAGGGATATCCCAGAGGAACATGTTATCCAGAGGGTCTTGTTTTTGGAAATTATTCCCGATTAGGTCTTCCCATCTTCTTAAGTTATGGAGTAAATGTCCTTCGTATACAAACTCTCTTTTTGTTTCTAATTTGATGCTGTCAAAGAAGACGGTAGGGTCTGTGAAATCGGCCAATGATACGGCAGGAATACTAGCTCTGGTTCTGATCATATTAAGGTCATCAACTGCTCCTTGCGTTACACCAGAGGTTTGATACACGGCTTCTGCCCGTAGTAGGTACAATTCTGCTAAGCGAACAACAGGAATTACATTAGCAGCTGAGGTGAACTTTGCACTAGAAAAGATTGAATTGTCCTCATTGGCTACATTATTATAAAGCAGTGCAGGCCCTAGGTCTCCTGAACTAGTATTGGCATCTGCAGACGTGATAAAGCCAGCTCTTTTGTCTCCGATATTGAAAATGGGTGAATTAAGTAGGAAATCGTTGTTGAGTGAACTGGAGATGATGGCAAATTGTCCAATACCACTTTCACGAAGTGAGGACATGAACGATACGATTCCAGTGCCAGAGGTTCTGTCGCCGGAATTGTTGTTCAATGACTGCTGAATAGCAAAGATGTCCTCAGTAGAGTTGTTCGCATTATTAAATGCCATGTAGGGTTCAGGCATTAAGCTGTAGGCGGCATTATTGATCACATTGTCTGCATATCCTATCGCAGCCACAAAGTCTCTTTTATGCATGGCAAGTCTAGTCAGGTAGCTCTGGCAAGCATAATAATTGACACCGGTTCCATTTCGACCAAGAGCTTGCAACAGGGTAGAAGCAGTAGTAAGGTCCTCTTCAACTTGTGTGTATACGGCAGCTACCGTGGCTAAAGTAGGTGTTGCTATTTCTGAGATTTTGAGAATTGGATCCACCAGTAGTGGAATAGCAGCGGTGTTGCTACCTACTTGGTAATCTGGCCCCCAAAGTCTTACCATTTCGAAATAAAGCATGCCACGTATCGCGAGGCATTCTCCTTCGATTCTACTTTTTTCGCCAGCGTCGGAGATCTTGTCCAGGTTTTGCAAGATGGAATTAACCGTATTGATGGTCTCATATGCTCGTACCCAGTTTGCCTGTACCCGTGCATTATTTGCAATGATTTTGACATTAGGATTTCCATCTCTCTCCGTAAAAACAAGATAATCTGTTGCCTGACTGGATGTCCAAATGTATTCCTGTCCTGGCAAATGAGCTAGAAGTGTAGGAACCAAAATAAAGTCTCCTCCAAATAGCTCACCGCCAGCACCCCCATCGTTGGTACCTCCAAAATTGTAGTAGGCTCCTATCAGGGCTTTTTGTATGCTTCCAGCGTCGGATAATACATCTCCAGTGATTTGGCCTTCTTCCTCTATTTCCAATAACGTCTCGCAGCTTTGAAATTGGATTACTGCCAGACAAGTAAGTAGTATGTAAATTCTTCTCATGATTAAAATCCAATTTTAAATCCAGTGGTAATTACACGAGGTTGTGGAGCAGTGAAGTCGTCTATTCCTCGATTAATGTTTGATGTGATCGTTCCGCCCAGGGGATCTACATAATTAGAGTCAGGATCATATCCAGAATAGTTGGTGAATGTAAATAGGTTTTGTCCACCTAGGTAGATTTTACCGTAGCTTATACCCATCCCTGAGATCCATCTGTCCGGTAGATTGAAAGCTAACATTACGTTATTGATGCGCAAGTAGCTTCCATCTTCGATCCATCTTGAGGATGGGAAGGTGTTGTCCTGAGCTGGATCAAGGACCGGGAAGCTAGCTTTATCTCCAAACTTGTACCATCGATCAATTTGATCAGCTCTTTGGTTCAAGTTAAGGATTCCACTATTTGCGAGAAATTCTCCAGTCTGATTGTATTTATCAGCACCGCTTACAAATGTCAAGTTGAAATTCAATTCTACATTCTTGTAGGCTAACTGATTGAGGATTCCACCGAATAAATCTGGATTTGGATTACCAGCCACTCTTCGACCATTAGCTAGTGCTTCTTCATAGTCGGTAGTTATCCCTCCACTTCCGTTCTCATATTGCGCTTCACCTGTAGCTTCATTGATCCCTGCATAAACAGGTAGATAATAGGCTCCAGCTGGTTGATTTTCCAAGAATGCGTTTACGCCTGATATGAGGTTTCTTCCGCCCAAATCCGTTACAATGTTTTCATTGGTGGTGATGTTTAGACTTGTACTCCAAGAAAAATCAACCGTTGCTACATTGAGTGTAGAAAATTCAAACTCAATACCACTATTTTCCATGGTTCCAAGGTTTTGCAGTGTGAACTGAAAACCACTTGTTTGCGAAACAGGTACAGGGAATAGTAAATCAGATGTATTTTTAGAATAATAGTTTATAGATCCAGTAAACCGATTGTCAAGAAACCCAAAGTCAAGTCCAATGTCTAATTGCTGAGTAGTCTCCCATCTTAAGTCCGGATTTCCGAGGTTGGATAATCGAATACCTTCTGCTCCATCCCCGTACTGAATAGCAAAGTAATTCAGTCGGTATATGAAGTCATCTGCAGGAGTGTTTCCAACCAGACCAAAACTACCCCTGAGCTTTAATAAGCTAACGGCATCGACTCCGGAGAAGAACGACTCTTCAGACAACAACCATCCTGCAGAAACGGCAGGGAAGTATCCAAACCTATTATTAACTCCGAACTTAGAAGAACCATCGGCTCTTCCACTTACCTGCAATAGGTATTTGCCAGCGATATTGTAGTTTACTCTACCAAAAAAGGATAAGAATGCGTTGCCTGTGCTGGGGATTGGATTGCTTAAATAGCCAGTTGCAGACTCTTCAAATTCGAGGTCATCCACTCTTGCAGAGGCAAAGGTGAAATCAGTCGAGGATCTTTGATATGATGCTCCGATGGTTATCCCTAAGTTTTGACCACCAATCGGTTTTAAATAGTTAGCATATAAATTGGCGAGATAGTTCATAGAACTTGTCGTCGCTAATCGGGAAAAGCCCGTGGGGTTACCATCAAGCGTCTCGGGGCCTTGTCTTCTATCTCTTTGTGAATCAAAATAATCGATACCTCCATCCAGGTTCAAAGAAAGCTCATCAGTTAAGTTGTATTTGAAAGCCGCATTTCCAATTAGTCGGTTGATGTTTTCAAGGTTGTCTGAAAAATTGATCTCAGTAAGCGGGTTGTATTCAAGAGATCGGACGCGAAGTCGATATGCATTTTCAGGATCGTAACCATCTGAGGGAGGGAGAAGAATCGCTTGAAGAGGTGATCCTAGATCCTGATCATTATTCAATAAGAAGTTTTTCGAATGTACATAGTTACCGCCTATTCGATAGCTGAAGGCTTTAGATTGATCACTAGTCAGATTCAAGTCCATGTTTAACCTGCTGAATTTGTTGCCGATTAGAATCCCCTCCTGAGAAGTGTATCCAATGCCCCCAAAAACAGAGACATTTTCATTTCCCCCTGAAAGGTTCAGGTTCATCCGGTGTGAGAGCCCTGTTCTAAAAACTTCATCTTGCCAATCTGTCTGATATTGATTGGAGTCCAATCGACCCTCAATTAGAGCTAAGACTTCGCTGTCTTCGTAGTTAATTACCTGACCATTATCTAACTCGAACTGGCCTTCAGCTGCCCATTTTAGATAGTTGTCATAGCTACCGTCTTCAAGAATCTGCTCAAATAGATCTCGCTGTGGTCCAAAACGGTCAGAATCCAAAAGTACCGCGATATTTAAGGCGTCCAAGCCTTCCCGAAGGCCGAATTCCAAAAACTGAGCACGGTACTGCTCAGGTGATAGCAGGTCCAGTTTTTTAGGAGTCTGATTTAATCCAAACTGATAGTCCAGATCTACTTTTAGTTTTCCACTTTGTCCTTTCTTTGTTGTGATTAATACTACCCCATTAGCAGCTCTAGATCCGTAAATAGCTGCTGCAGAAGCATCTTTTAGAATTTCCATTGAGGCGATATTATTGGGGTTGATTTCGGACTGGCTATTAGAGGTGAGTGGAACTCCGTCTACAACATAAAGTGGTTGGTTAGAACCGGTCAGAGAAGATCCCCCTCTTATTCTCACTGTGGCGCCTTGACCTAATTTACCTCCATTATTTTGTACAAACACACCGGAAGCTCGTCCTTGATTAGCTTGTTCCAGGTCTTGAACAGGTTGATTGCCTAGAGCAGCCCCATCGACCTGCGTCACCGTACTCGTGAGTTCCTCTTTTGACTGACTCCCAAATCCAATTGTAATGTTTTTGTCATCTACCGGTTTCAGCTGTACATCCAGCGTTTTTTCGGTCATGATATTGAAACTTTGATTCATATAACCCACAAGAGAAAAGGTCAGTTTTCCGCCATATTCAGGGATTGTGATTTGATATGCCCCGTCATTATCAGAAACCGTGCTGGTTCCCTCATCTTTAAATTCGATCTTCACGGATGATAATTTCAGTCCACTATTGGCATCATAGACTATTCCTGTAAGATTTTGGGCTAGTGCTGTAGTTGCAAAAAGTATGAAAACCATCGCTGAAAGCAATATCTTTTTCATAGTAGAGTATTAAAATGCATAATTTAATTAGCAAACTAAAATTAGCCAGATTCTTGTTATTCTTTGGACTTTAAAGCGAAAATCCGAGGTTTATTCTTTTTCAGAGACAAATTGGCTAGTGAGAGCCAATCATCACGAAAGGTCCCCAATATTTTGGATCAGGATATTCATTTCTAATTTCCTTTTTTGCATCAATAAAGGCCTGTCTCTTATCCCCTGATGCCAGCCATTTTTGATAAAAACGAACCATTAACTGTTGCGTCACTTCATCAGAAACTTTGAAAAGACTCATAACCACTGCTTTTGCACCTGCAACAAGGAAGCTTCGTTGAAGACCGTACACTCCCTCGCCTGCTTCAAGCTCTCCTAAACCAGTTTCACAGGCAGAAAGAACTACCAGTTCAGTTTGGTCTAGATTCAAATTCATTGCCTCGTATGCGGTAAGGATTCCACTTTCGATATTATAGTTGTATTTGGTTGTATTCAAAATATCTCCCGCGCCACTTAGCAAAAGACCAGACTTTAGCAGTGGATTTTCATATAAATAATTTTGATACAGATCCTGATCTACAGCAGTTGCGGTGGTAGCTTGTTCCTCAAAAAAACCGTGAGTGGCCACATGAAAAATTTTAGGGCTTGATATCGTCTTCACAATCTCCTCTCTGGCGTCCAAGTCACTAAACTCTTTTACATCCCATCCTTTTCTTCCAAGAAAACCCTTGACTTGTTCAATCTCCTGGCGTGTTCCGGGAAGTTGGTTGATAACTGTCGCATTCTCCCTACTTACGCCACTATTTTTCACTGGTGAACCCGGGTCTGTTTGTATGTAAAATACAGGATCTCCAAACATGGTTGCAACAAGCGATCCCTCAGTATCAGGCTTCTCTTTTGCATCCTTTTTTAAGTAGAGGTCTTTGGTATTTGAGATGAGCGTAATATTGGAATTATCAATTACGTACTTATTGGGCTCTGGCGTAGGGATTGCTTCAAGGTTTATCTGATTGTATACGCCATCTGGAGAAATGTACAAAGTAGCCACGGTTCCTACTTCATCAACGATAGGCTTCCAGAAGGCTTCGTAGGACTTAGTGTCTTTAATCTCAAACTTGATGCTATTTCGGTAATATTTAAGGTATTTGTTTTCTAGCTCCTCTCCATTATCTAAGAGAATCATGCTCGGTTTTGACCGCTTTTCTCCTGTTATGTACAGTAGAGCATACTTTATAGAATCTGTAAATTCTTTTTCGAAAACTCTGAAACGAACCATTTCTATGGCTACCTCATTCTCATCGAGAGCTTCTCTAACATTTTCCCAAGTCACCTGTTTATCATCATAATTCTCTCCAAATATCTCTGACTTTACGCTGAGTTTCTTTTCAAGAGACTCTACATCTGATGATAGTTTTCCCTGATCTAGGTTATTTGATAGCAATTGCTCCTTTGTCATAGAAAGCGCTGCTGTCAGCAGTTCTTTCTTTGTAATCCATTCCTGATATGTATTCTTTAGTTCAACATCATCACTTGACATGATTCGCTGACGAATCTTAATCGAGGAATTTAATAACAAAGCTTTTGTTAGAAGTGCATTATTGAAAAGCTCTCCCACATAGCGTTCGTTTCTGTTTTTACTTACTATAAGGGTATTGTAGAATTCGTAGTCAGTCTTAATGGTATTCCAGTACTTTGCTTTTTCCCGTTCAGATAGTGCGGGAAAATACTGTTTTAGGAAATCCTTGTATTTGAGCAGTACTTCATCCATTTCGTTCAGTGATTTTCTCCAATCGCCGTCCATATAATACGTTTTTGCTAGCTTGGATTGTACTTTGACGTATTCCGGATGAGTATCACTAAAGAACTTTTGAAATTTCGATAACGCTTCGTCGTAACGATTTTCTGCTCTTCCAAATTGACCCATTTTGTAGTAAGTATCACCTTTCAGAACCTCTACTGTTGAAGCGTTTATATTGTTTCTTCTACCAATTTTTCTATTCCATATTTTACCGGCCTTTTCAAGATTGGTAAATGCTTCTTCATGTTCTCCTGCTGCTATATTTGCAACAGCCAGGTTCTTAAGTACTTCTGCGTAAGTAGGATTCTCTTTACCAAGCTTGAGGCCAATGATTTCTACAGCATCGTTGAAAAGCTGGGTGATTTCATTGAGAGGAGCTCGCTGGTAAAACTTGACAAGAGCCAAACGAGAGATAGATTTCCCTACGTCCACATGTTTATCCCCAAATTCTCTTTTTTGATAAATAATTGCTCTAGACAGTAAAGATTCTGCTTTTTCAAAGTCGCCGATATTCTCGTAAACACTAGCAAGCGATAGCATGGCTGGAACAGCTTTTGTGGACTCATCGCCAAAAATTCCAGTAGAAATATTAAGTGCTCGTTTTGCTTTCTGTTCTGCCTCTGCATATTCGCCTTTGAGAAGCTCTAAATGTGAACTAAGATTTAGTGCTTTATTAAGGTGTCGACTTTCTCTCCCAAACTCCGATTGCTTTTCTGCTAAAGATAATGCGATGATCTCTTCTGCCTCCAGGAGTCTTCCGGATTGCAGGTAAAGACTTGCCAGGTCATCTCTGTAATCAAGACCTGTAGTTTCTAGCGTTACTGAACCTTTTGCTTTTAGATCATCGGATTCGAATATGAGCGTTTCTGCTTCATCATACTCACCTTCGATTTCCCGTAGTTTAGCTTTGTTAATGAGCACAATAGCTTGATAAGCTGTCGATTCATCCGTGTCTACCTCTTCGAAGATTTCATTTGCCTGATTCAAAAAATCATCTGCCTTTTCATATTGTCCGATCTTGATTTGTAGAGCAGCAATTTTATTCAGCGTCTTTCCATATAAGACGTCTTTGTTATCATACTTTTTCCGAGCGACCAGTAGTGCATGATCCAATGTCTCGCTCGCCTTATCATATTGATCGGTCTCTTCGTAATATTTGGCTAAGTGATCCATGATATCTAAGTACATGATATGACCCTCTGCAATTTCCGGGTCGACAATCTCATGAAACGAGTTTTCATAGATGCTTTTCACTTCATCAAACTTATCAGCATAATCGATGTAGTAATTCGCTAGCTTCAGATTTGTGAGGTGGTATTCGGTTGAATTATCACCTAGTAGTTCCCTTTTTATTGCCAAAATCTTACCCTGATAAACCTCTGTATTTTTTGGCTGTCCGTATAATAGCGCTACCTGATTAGCGAACTCATATAAGTTTATTCTGGATTGGTGGTTTTCAGGAAATGACTCGCTGATCAGGAAGCCATTGATCCGGCTTTCAATAACTCTGAAATTTTCTTCTTTAAAATAGTTTCTGACTTCTCTAATCTGGTCTGCATACTTGTAAACGCTATTTTCCGGTAACTCTTGGACTAGTTTTTTGAACTCATTTTCAAGGATTCTGAGCTTACCGGATTGTCCAGTCGAATAGTAGGCGTTCATTAAGTCAAGGTTGATCTTGATTAATTGCTTGTGAGAAGGAAGATGTTTTCTGCTTGCTTCCGTATATGCTTTCGCAAAAAGGTCTGCTTCGGCTTCAACTGAGAGTCCATTTTCCTGGAGCAGTTTTGCATTGAGGTATTTGTTTCGGGCGATCAGGAGGTCTCCTCTTTCCAGGTTTTGTTCCATCCATTGTTCGTTAGCAATGAAGGCACTGTCTGATCGAAGGAAATCACCCATCTTACGGTAAGCATTGGCTTTTTCAATTAGGAATGCCCCATAAACCTTTAAGAACTCCTCTTTTTCTGACCCTGATTTAGCTATCAGCTCAGTTTCAAGCAGGGATAATTGTAAACTTGAAAGATCAAGTGACTGCTTGTAGAACCCTTTTCCGTTTAATATCTGACTTTGATGATAGGATAGGAGATAGGTGAATTCATCGAAGCTTCCTGAATCTTTAAAGAGGCTCTTTGCTTCATCCAATGCTTCTTGTGCTTTCACTAAATGCCCGTACTGAATGTAGGCATCAGCTGCTTCTAATTGCATGATGGCAAGTGCTGATTGGTCCTCTACGCTGAGGTTTTGTCCCATGGATACCGCCGCAGCTATTTGCGTCGGAACGCCATTATATGCACCATAAGCAATATTAAATTTTGCTTTTTGTATCAACGCATTCGCTAGTATCAGGTTTTCTTCTCCTAGCTTTTTCTTAGATTTCTTGATTACCTTATCAATGTATTTATTGGCTTTAGCATAGTCACCAATCTCATAGGATCTTCTTGACTTATCAAAAAACTTACCCCAATTCTGACTGAATGCATGATGGATACCTAAGCATAAAACTACCAGACATAGCAAAGTCTTAGGTGTTGTTGATAGCGATTTCATATCAAAGAGATTATTGTGCATGATTCGTTAATTATTTAAAATTAACGAATCTCTATTTCATCTTTTTCGGCTAGTGCTCAGCGGTCTTCAAAAGTTTACTTAAAATCTCTATCGCTGCTTTTGCAATAACAGTCCCAGGGCCAAAGATGGCAGCCACGCCCTTGTCGTATAGATAGTGATAATCTTTCTCAGGGATAACTCCTCCTGCAACTACCATGATATCGGGTCTTCCTATCTTCTCAAGTTCTTCAAGAAGTTGGGGAACTAAGGTTTTGTGTCCTGCAGCAAGAGATGACGCACCAATCACATGCACATCATTCTCTGCAGCTTGCAAGGCTGCTTCAGCAGGTGTTTGAAATAAAGGTCCAATGTCTACATCAAAACCTAAATCAGCAAAACTGGTGGCAACGACCTTAGCTCCTCTGTCATGCCCGTCTTGTCCCATTTTTGCCACCATCATACGAGGTCGACGGCCTACCTTGTCCTCAAAATTATCTGCCAGACCAAGTGCTATTTTGAAATACTCATCGTTTTTTATCTCTGTTTTGTATACACCACTAATGGCTTGATGGGTGGAAGTATACCGGCCGTATACGGATTCCAACGCGTCAGATATTTCTCCTAAAGTAGCTCTATCTCTTGCTGCGTCTACTGCTAGTGCTAGTAGGTTGCCTGTTTTATTTCTTGCAGCATCGGTGATAGCAGCGAGCGATTCAGATACCTTTTTGTTGTTCCTGCTGGATTTAAGATGACTGAGTCTTTCTAACTGTTCCTGGAGAACTTTTCGGTTATCTATTTCCAGTACCTCAATATCTGTTTCCTGATTGGTTTGATATCGATTGACTCCAACGATGATTTCTTTACCACTGTCAATTCTTGCCTGTTTCTTTGCAGCTGCTTCTTCAATTTTCATTTTTGGATATCCAGAGTCAATAGCTTTAGCCATTCCACCCATTTCCTCTATTTCTTGAATAATCTCCCAAGCCTTATTGATCAGCTCTTCGGTTCGTTCTTCAACTAGATAGGAGCCTGCCCATGGATCGATTATCTTAGTGATATCTGTTTCTTTTTGTAAAAAAATCTGTGTGTTTCGAGCGATTTCAGCGGAATAATCAGTAGGCAATGCGATGGCTTCGTCAAGTGAATTGGTATGCAGCGATTGCGTGTGTCCAAATGCAGCTGCCATCGCTTCAATGCAGGTTCGACTCACATTATTGTAAGCATCTTGTGCCGTAAGACTATAACCTGAAGTTTGGCTGTGTGTGCGCAAGGCCATCGATTTTGGGTTTTGTGGGTGATGTTGTGAAACCACTCTGGACCATAATAGTCTACCTGCACGCATTTTAGCTATCTCCGTCAGCATATTCATGCCAATACCCCAGAAAAAGGAGAGTCTGGGAGCAAACTTGTCTATTGGGATACCTGCTTCGATTCCGGTTTTAATGTATTCCAAACCATCAGCAATAGTGAAAGCTAATTCTAATTCCGCAGTAGCACCCGCTTCATGCATGTGATATCCACTGATGCTGATGGAGTTGAATTTGGGCATTTTTTCAGATGTGTACCGAAATATCTCGCTAATCAGATGCATTGAAGGACCCGGAGGATAGATGTATGTATTCCGTACCATGAATTCTTTTAGGATATCATTTTGAATGGTACCACTAAGTTTTTGAGTCGAAACCCCTTGTTCTTCCGCAGCCACTATGTAAAAAGCCATTATTGGAATGACCGCACCGTTCATGGTCATAGAGACAGACATCATGTCTAATGGAATTCCATCGAATAGGGTCTTCATATCCTCGACGGAATCAATAGCAACACCTGCTTTTCCGACGTCCCCAACCACCCTTGGATGATCGCTATCGTAGCCACGGTGTGTGGCAAGATCAAACGCTACAGATAACCCTTTCTGTCCGGCAGCAAGATTTCTTCTGTAAAAGGCATTTGAATCTTCCGCTGTGCTAAAACCAGCATATTGCCTTATGGTCCACGGTCTGGTTGCATACATAGATGAATAGGGACCCCTTAGAAAAGGAGGAAACCCTGCACTATAACCCTCATGCTGCTTGGCAGCAGGTTTGTTCTGTGAAGGTAAATTTTCTACAAGACTTTGATAATCCTTTTTCATGATTGGTTGATATACTGGTTCCAGGAAAGCTCAGAGATTGTATTTGTTAAGAAATCTAAGAAGTAGGAGCCGTTGGTAGTGTCCTTGATCAGATTGAGTCTGGATTCATCTCGTATTAGATTCCCAATATTTCTTGCAATGCGCTCATCGAAATCACCCCCCTTTTTACTATCAAGCGTGAAGCTTACGGAGTTGGCTCCACCCGTGACAGCAGCCACTCCACTACTAGTGTTGATCAGTAAGTCTTTTTTGTAATCTCCTGATATATCAATTGTTACATTGAGGTGGAGCTGGTTAGCTGTAAATGGAAGATCTCCAGATTGTGCATAAAGATAAGTCAACCATCGTAGTGCTTTTAATAGGGCAATACTTTGGTAAAATTTCTGATCAAGATTGACAGAGATGTTTAAATAGTTTAAAAAGTCATCTCCATAAATATGTCTGTAATTATCTAGTTCTTCCAAATAATTAATTAGTTCAGGAACTATGTCATGTTTTGATTTGACCTTAATACCCAAAGACTTAAAATTGAAATTGCCAGAACGAACTTTCTTCCCTTTGATCACAAGGCCTAGGAGGGAGTTTTTCTCGAAATGATTGGCAAAGAAATCCCCCAGCTCATCTGCCTTTTCGCCTTTAAAGGCAAGTAAGCAATGTTGAGGTAAAATATCTTTAAATAGACCTTCAAGATTATTTTTCTCATGATCCATGATGAAGATGACCCCGTTTGCACCTTGATTCAATGCCGTTAAGGCTTTCTGATTTGCTGCTCTTACATTCTTGTCAACTTTTATCTCCTGCATCAGATACCATTGCCGTCTTCTTAATTGTGAGAAGAAAAAGGAAAAAGCTGTAGGAACCTGATCTGAAGCATCGTAATAGGCCCCTACTGTCACACCTTTAAAAGGTTCCCAATTTAGCAGTGAAGTGAGGTTATCTGTGTTTAAGTCAGCAGCTGCTTTATCTTCCCATTCTTTTTTTGTGGGTCTTGTAAAGTCGAGTGTTTTCATTGTGACTACAAATAATGAAAACAAAAATAGATACTATGCAATCAATAGCTAATTGCTGCCAAAAAAGACTCAACTAACGGATTGCATTTTTTAAAGATTTTTTCTTTAAAAGATGCCTAAAAATTACAGATTACAAGATTTGAAAAAGTCAAGATTTTTACCATTTTTTTGTTCGTCACTTTTATTTCATATTTGACATCCGCTCAGAAATTTTCTGAACCTTTTTAGTTAAGTTAGAAACCACCAAAATACACACTGAGTATGCATGAAGAGGTCTGGGGGAAATGCCTTCGTCACATCCGTGCGAGCATACCCGAACAGAGTTTCAGTACATGGTTTACACCGATCGTTCCGGTTAAGCTGCACGAAGAAATTCTGACGATACAGGTTCCCAGCCAATTCTTTTATGAGTGGTTAGAAGAAAACTATGTGCATTTATTACATGACTCCATCAAAAATGAAATCGGACCGAACGGAAAGCTTCAGTATTCTGTAGTTGTTGATAAAGGAAATAATCCTGAACAGTCGTTGACGGTAAACGTAGCAGGCGGTAGTGCAAACTACAACAAAGCCAGGGTCAATGGTTTTGATAAATATAAAAACCCACAGTTCATTCAAGAACTTGCCAGTGATTCTAATCTTAACCCAAATTATAAATTTGAAAATTACATTGAGGGGGATTGTAATCGCTTAGCTCGTTCGGCAGGATATGCTGTTGCAAATAAACCCGGTGTGACTTCTTTTAATCCTCTGATGATATACGGTGGTGTAGGTCTGGGTAAGACGCATTTAATTCAAGCAATTGGAAACGAGATAAAGCGGAACCATCCTGAAAAATATGTCTTTTATGTTGCCTCTGAAAAATTCACAAATCAATTCATAGATGCACTGAGAAATAATAGTATTCAAGAATTTATTGCCTATTATAGAAACGTAGATATCCTGATGCTGGATGATGTGCAATTCCTTCGTGATAAAGAGAAAACGCAAGAGATTTTTTTTCACATTTTTAACCACCTGCATCAGAACGGAAAACAGATTATAATGACCTCAGATTGTCCTCCAAAAGATCTAAGAGGATTACAAGAGCGATTAGTTTCCCGGTTTAAATGGGGCTTGACGGCGGATCTTCAGCAACCTGATTTTGAGACCAGGGTTGCCATCATCCAGCGAAAGATGGAAGCGGATGGAATCAATATCCCGTCTCAGGTGATTGAATACCTGGCATACAGCGTGGACACAAATATTCGAGAACTCGAGGGAGTGATTATCTCACTGATAGCTCATGCTTCCTTGACAAAAGAAGAAATTACATTAGAGCTGGCAAAAAGCATACTAAAGAATATAGTGACTGATATTGATTCGGAGGTAGGGATAGATTACATCCAAAAAACAGTTTCAGACTATTTTAAGGTGGAAACGGATGCTTTGAAAGCAAAGACTAGAAAAAAAGAAATAGTCATAGCCCGTCAGGTTGCGATGTATTTTTCCAAAGATTACACTAATCATTCATTGAAGTCAATTGGTTATCACTTTGGTGGAAGAGACCATAGTACGGTAATTCATGCAGTTCAGTCAGTGAACGATATGATCGACACCAATGCCAAATTTAGACTTTCAGTTGATGAGCTTAGAAAAAAACTCAAGATGAAGTCAATCTGATTTTACCTTAAGTAAAACGGGTAGTACACCTTTCTCCCCTTCGCATTCACTCCGTAAATCTCTACTCTGCCTCTTACTTTACTGAGGATTTCACTTAGTTCTTCAGGGTCGTTAATCGGTCTTCGATTTATTGCGGTGATGATAAACCCCTTTGGAATATCAATTTGGGCCATGAAACTCCTGCTGTCCACATCTGTCACTTTTACACCATTATCGATTCTTAAGAGGTCCTTTTCAACTTTAGAAACTACTTCGAATTCTGCTCCAAGGAAGTCAGAATAATATACTTCTCTTTTAATGATGCCTATTTCGCCTTCTCGGTTAAGTAGCGTAATGTTTCTGGTAAAAGGTTTATTTTCTCTTTTTCCTTCAACGGAAATCACATCACCAGGGTATAGATTGGCCAGGTATTCTTCAATGGAGGCTTTATTTGATATTTTTTGACTGTTAATTGATTCGATCATATCCCCTTCTTTTATACCGGCCTTTGCGGCTGCCCCATCTCTTTGTACATTGACGGCAATTACTCCTTCTAGCGATTTGAGTTCCAGTTTTTCAGCAAGCTCTCCATCAATCTCCAAGAAATCGACTCCTGCAAATGCTTTCTGAACTTCTCCGTATTTTACTAGGTCGTTGAATATTTTCTTTACGATATCTACGGGAATCGCAAAACCATATCCTGCATATGATCCTGTTCGAGAAAGAATAGCAGTGTTAATACCAATTAATTCACCTGCCTGATTAACTAAAGCTCCGCCAGAATTCCCTGGATTGATAGCAGCATCAGTTTGGATAAAGGATTCAATTGGGAATTTTTCTTTCAAAATGTTGATGTTACGTCCTTTAGCGCTCACGATTCCGGCTGTGACAGTGGAGGTCAAATTAAAAGGGTTACCAACGGCTAATACCCATTCCCCAACAGCTACGTCGTCAGAGCTTCCAAATGGAATGGCGGTCAGCCCTTCAGCTTCCACTTTAAGCACCGCAAGATCAGAAGAGGGGTCAGCCCCTACTAATTGAGCATCGTAACGTTTCTTTCCGACTGTGATGGAAATTTTATCAGCATCTTCGATAACATGATTATTTGTTACAACATAACCATCCTTTGAGAAGATGACACCTGATCCGCTTCCACTTCTCCTAGAAGTACGTGGCTCAAAAAACCAATCGAACATAGTACCTGTACTGTATTCATACTCTGATAGCGTTGTGATAAATACAACCGATTCGGTACTTGCAGCCGATGCTGATGTAAAATCAGGTAAATTCGAAATTTTAGAAATCGTCTGATCGATAGCAAGGTCATTGTTTACTTCCTGAGCCTCGAAGCGGTCAAATATATCGGAACCTGTTGGATTGGTCTCACTGAGCGAGGCAATTGTTAGCTTTGGCTCTATGTAGTATTCCCAGCCTAAATAAATTGCGCATACAGCCGAAAGAAAACTTATGGAAGCAATGAATAGTAGTTTTTTCATGATCTTGAAAACTCTGAACCTACTTGCATGTTACTAAGAAGAAGTGTTTTTTGTTGCGTTGTCGATCTTATTAATTACGCTTTTAACCTATTTTCACGTTTTTGATTTCATAAAACTATCGGACGATTTAGCTCTAAGCTTTGCGTTCGACTAAGACAATCGTTAAATCTTCCAAAGCTCCGTTCGTGACCACAGATAATTCCCAGAAAAAAAGAATAGCCTTGCTTGGCTCTACTGGCTCTATAGGCACACAGACGCTCGAGGTGGTAGAGAAACAATCAGATTCCTTCGAAATAGAAGTACTTACGGCACAAAGGAATACTGAATTGCTGATCTCACAGGCAAAGAAGTTTTCACCAAATACAGTGGTGATCGGAGAAGAACATCTCTATGATGAGGTATTTGCTGCGCTGGACCCACTGGATATCAAGGTTTTTACTGGAAAATTGGCTTTGCAGCAAGTGGTGCAGATGGAAACGGTAGATGTTGTGGTCACGGCTCTTGTAGGCTATGCAGGATTGATTCCCACGATAAAAGCAATAGAAGCTGGCAAGCCGATTGGTCTAGCAAACAAAGAAACACTGGTGGTAGCAGGGGAGATCATCACCTCACTTGCAAAAGATAGGGGCGTGAATATTTATCCGATTGACTCGGAGCATTCCGCTATTTTCCAGTGTTTAGTAGGGGAATTCCAGAATCCAATCGAAAAGATTATTCTCACTGCCTCAGGGGGTCCTTTTCGAGGGAAAAGCAAGGAAGAATTAGCCAACGTTTCAAAAGCACAAGCTCTAAAACATCCTAATTGGGATATGGGGGCAAAGATCACCATTGACTCTGCCACTCTCATGAACAAAGGCTTGGAAGTGATTGAAGCCAGGTGGCTATTTGCTTTGAATGCAGATCAGATCGAAGTAGTGGTTCATCCTCAATCAATTATACATTCGATGGTACAATTTGAGGATGGGTCTATCAAAGCGCAACTTGGACTGCCTGATATGCGTATTCCTATCCAGTTTGCATTGAGCTATCCGGATAGGTTTAAGGCTGACTTTCCGAGATTTAATTTCACTGATTATCCAAGTTTGACATTTGAATCACCGGATACAGATACCTTTCGTAACTTAGCGCTTTCTTTTGAGGCATTACGAAATGGGGGAAATCAACCTTGCATACTCAATGCCGCAAATGAGGTTGCAGTAGCGGCTTTTTTAGAAGATCAGATTTCATTTTTGGGAATATCTGACGTGATTGAACAATCGCTAAAAAAAGTGGATTACATAGGAAAACCTACTCTTGATGATTTGATAGAGACAGATAAGGAAACAAGAAGAATAGCACAAGAATTGATTTAATTAATGGAAGGATTAGTAATGACAGCTCAACTTTTATTGGGCTTATCCATTCTGGTAGGGTTGCATGAGTTTGGGCATTTATTAGCAGCAAAAGCTTTTGGAATGAGAGTTGAAAAATATTCTATCGGTTTTCCACCCAAGATCTGGGGTAAGAAAATTGGGGAGACAGAATATTCATTTGGGTTGATACCTCTAGGAGGATTTGTGAAGATTTCTGGCATGATAGATGAATCGCTCGACACAAAGTCTCTAAGTGCTGAGCCAGAACCTTATGAATTCCGTGCGAAGCCGGCATGGCAGAGGTTGATCGTGATGATGGGTGGTATTATTGTGAACGTCATCACGGGAATTATCATCTTCATCATATTGTCATATTCGCAGGGTGAGACGTACATCGCTAAAAATGAAGTAAACCGAGCTGGTATTGCGGCATATGAACTTGGTGAAGAAATTGGGTTTCAAACTGGGGATAAAATCATAAGCGTTAATGGTCAGGATTTTGAAAAGTTCCGCGACTTGATCAGTGGAGATGTTCTGCTTGGAACGGATACTTATTACATGGTAGAAAGAAACGGCGAGCAACTACGTATTGACCTTCCAAATGATTTTATTGATCGTATAGCTGACCAAGATAAAAGTTCCATTTTTATCAGTTACAGATCTCCTTTTGTAATCGGTAGGCTAGCTGACGGTTATCCGGGTGCTGATGCAGGTCTTCAGATTGGAGATAAGTTTGTTTCTGTTGATGGTGCATCTATTAAGTACTATGATGAGTTTCAGGCTGCGGTCAAAGGGAAAAAGGAAGAAAAAATACATGTGGTGATTGAGAGGGATGGTGCTCAAAAGGAAATCGAAGTTTGGGTCAATGAACAAGGCCAGATTGGATTTAACCCTCGATTATTGATAAATAAGTCCAAAATTGATTACTCATTTGGTGAAAGTATTACGAAAGGTACATCCCAAGCATTCGGTGTGGTATGGCTCAATATCAAAGGCTTCTCGAAGATGTTCTCTGGTGATGTATCACCCTCAAAGTCACTTTCAGGTCCCATTGGTATCGCAAAATTCTTTGGTGGCACTTGGGATTGGGTGAATTTCTGGCAAATCACGGGTTTGATTTCAATGGTTCTTGCCTTTATGAATTTTCTCCCGATCCCCGCACTGGACGGCGGTCATGTTGTTTTTCTTACATGGGAGATGGTTTCGGGCAGAAAACCCTCAGACAAATTCTTAGAAAATGCTCAGAAAGTAGGTATGATCCTATTGTTAGGTCTGATGACATTCGCGATTTTTAACGATATCATTAAGTTATTTTAATTTCCCGGAATAGAGTCAGTGGTAGTTGTAACGTCTACGGGTATCGGTCTGTAGATTTCAAACTCTACCCTACGGTTGATGCGCATATCTTCTTCCGTTATTTCTTCCACAATTGGCTGTGAACTCCCGTATCCTTCCCATTCTACGCGGTCTTCAATAATTCCAGCAAATATGACGATGTAGTCACGAATGTTTTGTGCCCTTTCTCGGGAGAGCTCCAGGTTGAATTCATTTGAACCATATGAGTCTGTATGCCCTGAGATTCGCAGCTTAAATTCAATGTTATCGTATAAGAAATTGACGATTTTGTTTAGATCTGCGTACATCGAAGGTTTCAGTCCAGACTTCCCATTATCGAACTCTATTGATTCAAACTTTACTCGTGCAGCTAAAGGTTCGCTAACTTTTCTCAGATCCATGGGGCCGTCAAGAAAAAAGGCTTCTTCGATTCTAAAGAAGTCGTCCCCCTGAATCACAAGTAGGTAGTTTCGTTGATCTATCAGGTCAAACTCAAAAGAGCCATCCGGTTTCAAATACTTAGGGGCCACTTCGATCCCTTCATCTAAGTCAATTATTGAAACAATCCCCATAAAAGGAGCACCTGTGATTGAGTCCGTAAGAGAACCAGTAACTGTAGTGGTTGCAAGTGGCTGCGCCTCCATCGGTAGAGGAAAGGAATAGAGATCAAGCTTATTCAGATCCCGAGTAGTGGATCTGGAATAAAAGAGGTTTTGAGATAAAGCATCTATCGTAAAATAAAACTCACTTCCTCTACCATTGACAAGCGGCCCGATGTTTAGCGGTTCGCTCCAATTTCCATTGATCAGGTGAGTTTTGAATATATCAAATTCTCCAAAGTTGTAAAGTTGTCCATTAGAGGTGAAATACAATACATCGAATACGGGATGATAAAAGGGGCTGACTTCATTGTTTCGAGTGTTGATCACAGGGCCCATATTTCGGGCTTTCGCCCACTGATTACCAGGTAGTTTATAAGTGAAATAAATATCAGATAAGCCAAATCCTCCTAATCTGTCAGAGGCAAAATATAAGGTATCTTCATTATGTGATAGGGACGGGTGAGAGTCCCAGCTTAAGCTATTTACATTGATCCCTAAGTTTTCTACCTCTCCCCATGTACTATCAGGTTGAAGTTTGGCAACAAACAGATCACAATCACCTATACAATCCAGGCATTCGCATCGAGAAAAATACAGCGTTTTTCCATCTCCTGATAAGCATGCAGAACCCTCATTATACCTGGAATTGATTTGTGCTACAGGTTTTGCTTTATTCCATACCCCGTATTCGTCTTTGATGGATATATATAATTCTTCGTTGGATCGTTGCTTTATCCCAAGATCCAGCTCGGCCCTTTTAGAGGTGAATAAAAGTGTGTTGTTATTGATATTTAAGGTTGGAGCATAATCAGCAGATCGACTGTTTACCATTGGTCCCATATTAAGGAGAACGCCTCTTGGTGGTCTGAGTGTATCAATTAATTTTCGGTGCTCTACCATTTCGTAGTAGTACTCTATGGGCACATATTGGGCGGCAGCTTGCAAATTAAGAGAGTCATAATAGATTTCGATTTCTTTCAAATCAATCCCCACTTGATGGTGCCTGAGTACTAATCTGTAAAGCGATTTTGCCTCTTCGTATTCACCAAAGAGCTCAGTTAGCTTAGCTAATTGCCAGATTAATCGGGTGTCTTTGTAGAAGTTCCGGATTCCAAATCGTTGTACATAGTCTTTAAGCGCATTGTACAGATTTTCCAAGTCTTTCTTTTGAGCGAGTCTTTTAATATTTTCAAGCTTAGCAGCGTTGTGGTATTCCGGGTATTTATGGATGTTATCGAACTGGTAGATATTTAAAACAACATTGGGTGGCAAGCTGTCTGCGTTTGGAAAGACTTCCTGTTTTTCTCGCCTTTGACCGGTTGCCGATAGCACACAAAAAACTATTGATAGAAAACTCAGCGTGACACATTTTTTCATGGATGCGACGAATCGGCAGAACCGCTCTTAAAAATTTTAAATATAACACGAATTACGTTAGTTACTTTTATTTGGCACAGGGATTGAACCATTAAAAAGATTCCTTTTTGGTCGAATAGCTAAGGGGAAAAACTGTCATTATGACATAGGACTGACTATATGTACAACAAGAACAAAGCAAATATTTTCTTTCCCATCGAGGATGATGATTCAGGTGAAGTAATACAATTGGTTGCGACCGAAGAAGGATCTACATTGAATGAAGAAAATCTTCCCGATCAGTTACCGGTACTTCCGATAAAGAATACTGTTCTTTTTCCCGGAGTGGTAATACCTATCACAGTTGGAAGAAAGAAATCCGTAAAGCTAGTTAAGAAGGCATACAAGAAAGAGCGCATCATAGGTGTAGTAGCACAGAACAATGTGAAAGCTGAGGATCCAAAAGTAAAAGACATCTATAAAGTAGGTACAGTAGCTAAGATTCTCAAGATGCTCGTATTACCAGATGGAAATACAACGATTATTATTCAAGGTCAAAGGCGTTTTCAGATTGATGAAATAGTTTCCACTACTCCTTATATGGAGGCGACTTACAAACTTCTTCCAGATAAGGAATTAGGATCAAAAAATAAGGAGGCTAACGCAATTGCACAATCTCTTAAGGATGCTGCATACAAAATTATGAATCTCAATCCGGAGATTCCAAAGGAGGCTCAAATTGCACTTGAGAACATAGAGAGCAACTCATTTTTAACACATTTTCTGTCTAGTAATTTGAACGCTGAAGTCTCTGATAAGCAAATGCTATTGGAAATAGATGATCCAATCAAACGTTCAGAAGAGCTCTTAAAGCTGATGATGAAGGAGATCCAGATGCTTGAGCTTAAGCAGGAGATCCAACATAAGGTTCACACAGATATAGACGCTCAGCAGCGTGATTATTTTCTTCGTCAGCAGATGAAAGTCTTACAAAATGAATTAGGTCAAGAAGGCCCTGACCAAGAAGTAAAGCAATTAAGAAAAAAAGCTGCAGAAAAGCGTTGGACGGAAGAAGTTGAAAAGCATTTTCTCAAGGAGCTGGATAAGATAATGAGGATGAATCCTGCATCTGCGGAATACCCAGTTGCAATGAACTACGCTGAGTTACTGGTAGACCTTCCTTGGAATGAGTATACAGAGGATAACTTTGATCTGAAAAATGCCAAGCGGATATTAGATCGTGATCATTACGGTTTGGACAAGGTTAAAGAGCGTATTTTGGAGTACCTAGCTGTCCGAAAGCTTAAAAATGACCTAAAAGGACCTATTCTTTGTCTATATGGGCCTCCAGGTGTCGGAAAGACATCACTTGGTAGATCTGTGGCAGAAGCGTTAGGTCGTAAATATGTTCGAATGTCGTTGGGTGGGGTTCACGATGAAGCAGAGATTCGAGGTCATAGAAAAACCTACATCGGTTCAATGCCGGGTAAAGTGATCCAAAATATAAATCGAGCAAAATCATCTAACCCTGTCTTTATTTTGGACGAAATAGACAAAGTAAGTAGTGATTTCCGAGGTGATCCATCCAGTGCACTATTGGAGGTATTAGATCCAGAGCAGAATAACTCCTTTAAAGACAATTACCTAGAGGTTGATTATGATTTGAGTAAGGTACTTTTTATAGCCACAGCTAATTCGTTGGATACGATTCAGCCAGCATTACGAGACAGGATGGAGATTATTGACATCACTGGGTACACGTTGGAAGAAAAAGTAGAGATTGCTAAGAAACACCTGGTACCTAAACAATTGAAGGAGCATGGATTAGAGGAGTATGGTGTAAGGTTTGATAAGAAGTCAATTACTAAGATCGTGAATGACTACACGAAGGAATCAGGAGTGAGAAATCTCGATAGAAGGATTGCAGGAGTGGTGAGATCTATTGCCAAGGCAGTCGCGATGGAAGAAGTCTATGATAATAAAGTCTCAGAAGACTCGGTAAGAAAGGTGCTTGGACCCGAAGTGTTTGACAAAGAGGTTTACGAATCAAACGAGATCCCAGGAGTGGCCACAGGGCTTGCATGGACGCCTGTTGGTGGAGAAATTCTCTTCATTGAATCGTCACTTAGTAAAGGAAAGGGAAAGCTTACACTGTCAGGTAGACTTGGAGAGGTCATGAAAGAATCAGCCGTTACGGCATTATCATATCTTAAAAGTAATGCCGATGAATTAGGTATTGATCACAGGGTTTTTGATTTCTATGATTTACATGTTCATGTTCCCGCTGGGGCTACTCCAAAAGATGGTCCCTCGGCCGGAATTACAATGATGATTTCCTTGGCCTCAGTTTTCACGCAACGAAAGATTAAGGCCAAATTGGCTATGACAGGAGAGATTACCCTAAGGGGGAAAGTATTACCTGTCGGTGGTATCAAGGAGAAAATACTTGCAGCAAAGCGTGCAGGCGTCAAGGAAATTATCATGTGTGAGAAGAACCGAAAGGATATGGAGGAAATCAACGAAAGTTACCTAAGAGGCGTGACAATCCATTTTGTAGATACCGTTCAGGAAGTTCTAGATATTGCGCTGATGAATCAAAAAGTAAAGCAGCCGCTTCAATTTGAGCTTTCAACAAAAAAAGATCAGAAGTAATCCGGTACTAATTGAGGTTTGTATTATCTATATGGTTTTGTGCTCTCACATATATAGGGTTGAGTCAATTCACATATGATTACATCAGACAACCTAATAGTTTTTCGTCTTCGATTGCTGGTGGAGTAATCGTTTCTAGTTCTGCTAGCGATCTTTCAGCGTGGATGGATAATCCTGCTCTGTTGGACAGCACGACACAGCAACATGCTGCAATCTTGATTAATCCCTATTTTTCAGATATTGCCAGATATGGGGTCACTGCTAGTTGGATTACATCAAAGGTAGACCATCTAATGGCAGGTATTCTTTATAACTCGTACGGTCAATTTGATAGATTAGATCTCACAGGTAATCAAATTGGAAATTTTAGTGGGAGATCGTACACTATTCAATTCGGTGCTTCTCATAAAATTGGGTTATTTCAGTTGGGAACAGGTTTTAAATACAGTGGAATATTACTTGAGTCTACCTCTGCATCTCTTATATTAATGGATTTTGGTGGGTTGGTAAAGCATCCATCAAAGTCACTGAGTGCCGGACTGAGTATACGAAATTTCGGATGGGTTGTTAACGAACCAGTGACACTATCTTCATCTCGATTACCCTTCGATGTGGTACTAGGTTTGACATTCAAACCTACCTATATGCCTTTTCGCTTTACCTTGACAGCTTATGATTTGCCCAGGGCTAACGAGGAAGTTGTCCCTGATGAGCTGGCACGAGATCGTGTATTTTCTCCAGTGTTGAGGTTTGTAAATCCAAGTTTGGCATTGGTTCTTGGTGATCTTATGGAATTACAGCTAGGATATAATTACAGGATCAACGAAACCTTGCGATTGCAAAACGCTGGATTTGGAGCAGGATGGTCATTTGGATTCAAACTGCTCCTGAGTAAGTACCAGATAATGATTGCTAGAAATACCTATCAGGCGACAGGCGGAACTACATTCATTACATTACAAACAGATTATAGAACGATCAAAAATATCTTTTAATAAATGGAAAATTTGACACCAAAACAGGTAGTTGCTGAGCTGGATAAATATATTATCGGGCAAAAGGATGCCAAGAGAAACGTCGCAATTGCGATGCGGAACCGATGGAGGAGGATGAACGTTAAAGGCGATATTAAGGCTGATATCATCCCTAATAATATACTTCTTATCGGGGCTACTGGAGTTGGTAAGACAGAAATTGCTAGAAGACTGGCAAGAATAGCAGACGCCCCCTTCACAAAAGTAGAAGCAAGTAAGTTTACAGAGGTTGGATATGTTGGTAGGGATGTGGAGAGTATGGTTAGGGACCTAGTGGAGCAATCAATAAACATGGTAAGGGTTGCAAAGAAAGAACAGGTTAGAGAAAAAGCTACTGAAATAGTAGAATCCATCATACTTGACGCCTTAATCCCGCCTGTAAAATCAGGAGTTGCTGATAGCAATGAAGATAAGGACCTAAATGAAAAGACGCGAGAGCGTTTTAGGGAAAAGATCCAAAACGGAGAGCTTGATGAGAGAAAAATAGAAATCAACGTAAAGCAAGCGGCTTCAAATGGGATGGGAATGATTGGTGGAGGTATGATGGATGAAGCATCCATGATCAATCTTCAAGATATGCTGAACAATATGATGCCTAAAAAAACGAAAAAGCGAAAGGTTAGCATTGAGGAGGCACGTAAAATACTGCTGGAAGAGGAAGCAGCTAAGCTGATCGACATGGACGAAGTTAAGGAAGAAGCCTTGAAAAAAGCTTCAGATACCGGTATCATCTTTATTGATGAAGTAGATAAGATCGCCGGAGCTAGACAAGGCAAAAGTGGTCCTGATGTAAGTCGTGAGGGAGTGCAAAGAGATCTACTTCCAATCGTTGAGGGTTCTGCAGTAAATACTAAATACGGAGTGATCAATACTGACCATATCCTGTTTATAGCAGCCGGGGCGTTCCATTTTAGTAAGCCCTCAGATTTGATCCCCGAGCTACAAGGAAGGTTTCCGATCCGTGTGGAGCTTGATAATCTTACAAAAGCAGATTTCTTGCAGATTTTGAAAGAACCAAAAAATGCGCTGACTAAGCAGTATGAAGCATTAATCCAGTCTGAAGAAGTAGAGCTGTCATTTGAAGACACTGCATTAGAGGAAATTGCAGAGAAGGCATTTCAGATTAATGAAGAGATTGAAAATATTGGAGCCAGACGATTGCATACCGTGATGAGTAAACTCTTAAATGAGATTCTGTATGATATTCCGGATACCATTGGTCCAAACGCCAAGGTGGTAATAAACAGAGATTTGGTTCAAGAGAAACTAAATGACCTAGTTCAAGATAAAGACTTAAGCGAATACATTCTCTAGTTTTCCTGAGTTATAATTTCAAGCACCCTCTGTTTAGGTAAAGCATCAGCTTTATTTCCATTTCTTCCTGTCATGGAGTTCGCTGCAAATAGACTGTTGATAATGGCTTCCTCAGTGGCCTCTATGACGGCTAAAAATAGAGGAGAAGTGTAGTCATTATTAAGGTAGTGATAGTTCTGTACTCTTTGAGAGGTGTACGGTACGCGGTTTTCTTTTGCAGTGGAGAAGGCGATGGCGTAATCTCCACTACCGTTCGAAGCGATACCTCCTGTTCTGGCAAGCCCAAGCATAGATCTTTCAGCCATTCGCTTGAGATTTCTAGCATCAAGTGGCGCATTTGTTGCTATGACGATCATGCACGATCCATCTGAAGATTCTATTGCTTCTCTATAGGGGTAATTATTTAATCGTTTTCCTACCGGGACGCCTCCTATTTTTAATGTGCCTCCAAAATTGCTTTGAACAATTACTCCAACGGTATACCCTCCTAGTTTAGTAGGCAATACCCGTGAAGCAGTACCAATACCCCCTTTATAACCAAAACACCTGGTACCCGTTCCTGCACCCACATTTCCTTCTGAAACATTATCATGCGAGGCATTGGTAATGGCTTCCCTTACGTCTATTTCTGAAACATGAAACCCGCGAATATCATTAAGATATCCATCGTTAGTTTCACCTACAACTGCGTTGACTGACTTTACTTTCTCGTTACCAATTTGATTTATCGTATACTTTACAACCGCTTTCATAGCATCCGCAACACCAAGTGTATTTGTGAGTACAATTGGTGTTTCAATCAATCCAAGCTCTTGAATTTGAGTGGAGCCAGTCAGTTTTCCAAAACCATTGCCGACGTAGATAGCAGCAGGAATTTTCTCTTGAAATAAATTTCCTTGGTGGGGAAGAATGGCTGTGACGCCGGTGCGGATCGATGTTCCAGAAATTAACGTTTTATGTCCTACTGATACACCATCAATATCAGTAATTGCGTTTTTTTCTCCTGTAGGAAGAACGCCAAATTCTATTCCATAGTCCCTGGCTCTTTTTACTTGGGCCACGGTTTCATTTGAAAAAGTGAAAACTGAGAAGAAAACCAAAACGGCCCATCTCTGGACAGGTTTGTCAAGTATTAAAGTAAACTGCTCACTCATTCTTTGAATTTATTTTGGATATCAATCGGTATTTCACAGTTGTCTTTTCTTCTTGTATCAGCCAGGTGAAAAATTTTCCACTTACTTCCAATTTTAATAAGATGAAAAGCATCAGTTCCACAATGGCTGAATTTTTTTCCAATATAGAATGCATAATCTACCCACACACTTGCAAGACCATCGGCAATTTCAATCTTTTCATTCCAGATAGGTTCCCTCCAAGTTTCTGACTTCTTGCTTCCAAATGCGCTGATCAATCTAGTAGAGGGATTATTTCTAAGCTGAGAGATTCCATTTTCATTCTTAAGCACTGTATATAGTTGGGCGTCTTTTGTGAAAAGTGAGGCTGCAAGGCTGCTGTCGTTAGTCTCCATCGCAGTGAAAAGCTGACGAACTGTTTTCATGACTTCATCTTTCTCTTGTTCTTGGGCATAGGAGACTTGAAATTGAACAAAGGCACTTAAGAATGTGAAGAAGAGTAGTAGAGCTCTATTTTTCATTTTTTGGATAGTTCTAATCGAAAGTTAGCTTAAAATGAAGCCTTCAGAAGAACATTTCAATAATCACCAATTTCGTTTACTAAATATATCGGACTTTTTTTTGCCTGACGAAATCAAATTTCCGAGGATGCCGAATACTTTCGTCTACGGCTTTTTAAGATTATTTCTACCCCTTTTTAGATCTTTTTGTAATACCTAATTCATGATACTTTACAGGGATTGACCTAGACGAGGGCAAGGTTAAGACTGTGTGTGCAACGCGCAAATAAGTAGAAGATGGTGCAGATGACTTGGCTTCTTTGGTAATCGAAAAGAGTGTAGCAAAAACTCTTTCGGATTTTTAATTACAAATGAATCAGTTTTTACTTAAGTATTCCATCGCTTCATTCACCATCCTCTTAGAGCCAATGTAGAATGGAGCTCTCTGGTGAAAAGTCTGTGGTTCAATTTCCATAATTCTCTTATGCCCATCTGTAGCTACGCCACCTGCTTGTTCTGCGATATAAGCGAGTGCATTACACTCATACATGAGGCGAAGTTTTCCATTTTCTGCTTTATCAGTTTTTGGATAAATATAAATCCCCCCCTTTAGCATATTTCTATGATAATCAGCTACCAAAGATCCAATGTAGCGTGCAGAATACCCCCTTTTTTTACATTCGTCAATATAATTTCTTATTCCTTGTTCAAATTGGTGCCACGTACCCTCGTTTATGGAGTAGATTTCACCATCCTCCGGGCAATTCATTTGCGTATGAGAAAGAACAAATTCTCCCAGAGAAGGCTCCAGTGTGAAGCCATACACACCATGTCCAGTGGTGTATACAAGCATAGTAGAAGAGCCATACAGTATGTATCCGGCAGCGATTTGGGCTGTTCCCGGCTGTAGAACATCTTCTTTTTGTACCGGGCCTCCGATAGGGGAGATTCTTCTATAGATGGAAAAGATTGTTCCAATGGAAACATTCACATCAATATTACTGGACCCATCCAATGGGTCCATCGCTACTACATAGCGAGCGTCCGGATCAAGGTGTATAATCTCCTCATCTTCTTCTGAGAGCACTGCACAAACCTGACCACCGTTTCTTAGTGCTCTGGTAAATCGAATATTTGCGATTACGTCAAGCTTTTGCTGATCTTCTCCTTGCACATTTTTATTACCATAAGCACCTGCGATATCTAGTAATCCTGATTTATTGACTTCTCTGTTAATAATTTTTCCTGCCAGTGCGATATCTCTTAATAGTTGAGATAACTCTCCGGTGGCGTATGGAAAATCTTCTTGCTTTTTCTTAATGAATCGATCCAGCGTAGTACCAATGGGTAGTCCTAATTGAGTAGTCATTTTCGAGTGAGTTCTGTTTTGTGAAATTACGCTGAAAGAATGAAATCGTTTGCATTTAAGAAGCGACTTTAGGCAGATTTTGTCTTATACAAACCTTTTTAGGGTTTGTAAAATCCCATTTAGGTAGGAACTACCAAATAGGTTAACATGAACTAAAAGGGGGTAGAGGTTATACAATTCCACTCTCTCATTAAAGCCTGTTTCTAATGAAAAGCAGTTGTGGTAGCTTTTATAGAACTTTTGATTGAATCCACCGAAAAGTTTGGTAAAGGCTATTTCGATTTCACGATTAGCAAAATAGGTTGCAGGATCAAATATTACTGGTTTACCACTTGTATCACATGTAAAGTTGCCGCTCCATAGATCGCCATGAATTAATGATGGTTTTTCTCTGGGGAAAAGCCTATCGAGTTTGGGGAAGAGCTTTTCAAAACTCTTGATTAATGTAGAATCAATTTTTCCAAGTCTATAGCCAAGTTCTAGTTGTGGAAGAAGCCGATTATTAATAAAAAAGTCCGCCCAATCGGGTTTACAGGAATTGTATTGAGTGAGTTTTCCAATATGATTATCTGTTTCGAATCCAAATTGATCCGATGTTATCCTGTGCAATGCCGCTAATTTTGTTCCAAATATTTCCCAGAAAGAAAGATCTGGCTGGCCTTCTGATATATGTTCCAACATGAGAAAATAATGATCTTCTATCTGACCGTGACCTAGTACTTCAGGGATTTTGAGAGGACCTTGCTTCAACACTTGAAGGCCCAATGACTCTTTTTTAAACAAATCATCACAGTCGGCATCATTGTTCCATTTAAGAAAATAAGCTCCTTGGTCAGTATGAAGGATGACCGAGTTGTTGATCATCCCACCGGTCGCCATACTACTTGAAAGTAGTGCAGCAGATGTTCCTATTGTCTTGCTAATTGCTTTCTGGTAGAAGGCATCGATTTTCATCAAGAAGGAGACCGTAATAGTTCTTTTGTGATGAATTCATCTATTGATCGATCAAGTATCTCAAACACATTTTCAAACCCATCATCGGCTCCGTAATAGGGATCTGGAACATCCGTACCCGGGCCTTCTTGATCAAAATCTCTCATTTTAAAAAGTCCTTTGAAGTCAGAAGGTAATATGCTCTGTAATTCACGGTAGTTTTGACTATCCATAGCTAGTATAAAATCGAAGCGATCAGCATCTTTTTTGATTGCTCTTCTAGCTGTATGATTGAAGCTGATCCCATGTTTTTTTAGCGCATCAAGTGTTCTTGGATCTGGATTTTCTCCAATATGGTAGGCAGCAGTGCCAGCTGAGTCACTTTCAATAATATCCTCAAGACCCATTTCTCTTGTTTTTTGCTTGAATATCCCCTCTGCCATGGGACTTCTGCAGATGTTTCCTAAACACACAAATAGTACTTTTTTCATTTATTTGTCTTTGATGGGTTACTTTCAGAAGATGCTATGTATTTAGATATACATAACACAATTTATTTATAAACCTGTTTGACATTTAAAGAAAAAGCCCGCTTTTGGCGGGCTTTTTCTTTGGTTTCAACATTGTTTGTGTTGGGGGTTTACCTGACACTTACACCCAATCCTACAGTCAATGTGTTATATGTTTGAATTGCATATTCAGCATGCACAGTAAGGATCAATAATTTTAATCTTGCACCAATATTTGCTCTTGCACTACTGGTTTCAAAGGAGAAGTCAACCGGGTCAGTAAGCACAGTAGGACCGGCTTCATAATCCCCTAAAACCCTAAATTGCGAACCCGAAGTCATAAATCCTACGCCAGCGTATACAGTAAGTATTGCTAACTTCTTCGAAACGATTGCTTGGTATGTTGTACCATATAAGTTCAATTCAGCTGTCTGCCCCGCATTTTCATCGATGACAAATGTGGAGCCAAACTGGTTGAAAGCAAAAAATGCTGAAAGATCAAAAGGCAATAACTTCATCCCGGGTATCCACTGTTTTACATCGTGCATCACACCAAATCCCAGGGAATTGAATGTGTGACCTCCCGGAATATTTTGTTCTGGTACAATTCTCAGTTTCACTTCGGTATTTTTAATTAGTCCAATACCGATCTGAGCGAAAGGTGCAGGTACAAAAACACTTTCAAAGGGATACACATCATTTTCTTCAATCCCTATACCCGTTATACCAGAAAGTCTTAAATCAGGTACACCATCTTCGGTGCTGGGAATGGTTAGTTCAGCAATGTCATCTGCGTTGAGGTTCGGTCCGGCAAAGGTGGGTAATTGAGCTGTATTTCCGTTTGTTAATTGCATGCTGGTGTAATCCGCATTATCAAACGTAAAGAATTTGTTCTCATCGGGGATCTCAGCTAAGGAAACTCCTGCCGTGATGTCAAAACCAAATAATTTATGAGGCTTTGCTGTATTGTACCAACCGCTATTAAATCCAAGGCCAAACCCTACAAACGCTGGTTCCATGTAACCTTGAAGATAGGTTTCGGCATCTGCTGCCCCCGCTTCTATTATTTTATCAAATGGGAGTTGTGCAAATGACAGATTCCCGATCGCGATAAATGTTAGGTATATTCCAATTTTTTTCATGATTCAAACTTAAAGGTCTAGTTATGATCTGTCAATTTTTACTGTGACGTCAAAATACATTACAAAATCCATATTCAGGCTCGTCAAGCCCGTGGGAATCTCCTGGAGATCAAACACAATTTCTGCCCCTAGCTCTTGCCCACTAAACAAGAAGTCACTGATCTCTTGTTTTTGTGACTCGGTGATTTGAATGTCTGATTTAGGAACATTTGCTAATGGGCCATCAATGATTGATAGAAGTGTAAATCTGTTAGATCCGAGCACCATTTCTATACTAAATTCATCCAAAAGTATATTTTGCTCCGCTCCTTCAATTCCTGAGATTTCATAAGCTAGATTGTTTATCAGTACTCCGCCTAGTTGGCTTAAATCTCCCGAAAAAGCATCTACACTTCCCAAAGAATAGCTAATGCTTTCGCTGGGAGGATCTGCATCGAGCGCTCCAATATCTGGTAATCCATCAGGTAGAGTGGGGATTGGGACATTAAATGAGGCTGGAGGAGTCGCAAAGTCCGTACTGAGATTGAATGTTAGGCCTTCCTCTCCACAAGCAAAAAGGAGCGGCATTAGAAATGCAAAAGCTATTATTTTTCTCATATGTTTGTAGTTTTCAGATGATCGGTTGAACAAAAATAAGGAATTAGAACAAGTTCATTGACCACATGTCAAAATTCAAAAACTCTTTTCTCAAAGAAAATACCCTATTTAAGGTATTTTCTCAGTTTTGGCTTAAAGATGGGCTTTCGTTTTTACTCATTTACTTATGATCAACTGGTTCTTATATAACCTGAGTATTAACTGCTATGGCGCTTTTATCTGGTTTGCTTCCTTATTTAATGAAAAAGCTAGAAAGTTTATTAAAGGAAGAAATATCGAGCCTCAGGTAAAGGTAACGAAAGGAGGTATCTGGCTACATGTTTCTTCTTTGGGTGAATTTGAGCAGGCAAGGCCCTTGGTTGAGCAGATCAGAAAATCCTCCGACATCAATATCACATTAACTTTTTTCTCCCCTTCCGGATATGAGCTTAGAAAGTCTTACGAGCAGGTAGATAGTGTGCTTTATATGCCCATTGATACCTATAAAAATGCTGTAGAGTTCATCTCAAATCATGATTTTGAGTTAGTCATCTTTGTGAAATATGACTTTTGGATGAATCACCTAAAAGTAGGTCTTGATAAGGAAATTCCAATTGTCTTTATTTCGGTAATGTTCCGTGGCAATCAGATATATTTCAATAAAGGAAGGAACTTTTATTTGCCGGTTTTTAAGAAAATCAATCATTTCTTTGTTCAAAATGAGGAATCTATGGAACTCCTTACGGCGCATGGAATTGATCACGCTTCCAGAGTAGGAGATACGAGAGTTGATCGAGTAGTTCAGATCGCTAAGGAGGCTTCGGACCTAATGAAACTTGAATCACTGCAGGAAGCAAGAAAGGTATTTGTGATTGGAAGTGCGTGGGAAAGCGATAGAAGATTACTAGCTCCGTTATTCAGGGATTTTTCAGAGGACTTTTTATTTATTGTTGCACCGCATGATATATCCAAACATTCGATTGATAAGATCATGGATGGTTTTGGAAATGTCCAATTATATTCAAATTGGGATGATCAGAAGGATTTTGACTATTTGGTCATTGATAACATTGGTATGTTGGCTTCTTTATACAGATATGCTGATTTTACTTATGTGGGCGGAGCATTTAAAGGATCTCTGCATAATACCCTTGAAGCAGCAGCACACGCCAAACCAGTTTTCTACGGGGTGCATCCTCATAATGCGAAGTTTAGAGAAGCGCAAGATCTCGCAGTATATGGAGGGGGTTTCCCTATGAGAGATTACGTACATTTCAAGGCCAAAATAGAGTTCTTATTAAATGATGATGACGCTTATGTTACAGCCTGTGAAGCTTCAGGAAAATACATCTCAGATCAAAGCGGTGCGACTGATAAAATTTACCAACATATCGTGTCTTTATTGGAAAAATGAAAGCGCAGGTAGTAAAATCAACAGGTTCGTGGTACGAGGTCTTGTCAGAAAATAGAAAACTGTACAGAGTTCGTCTTAGAGGTAAATTCAAACTGGAAGATAAGAAAATTACCAATCCAATCGCTGTGGGTGATTGGGTAAAAATTGAAAATGTAGATGGTGACTTTCTTATAGTTGAGATTTTGTCAAGAGATAACTATGTAATTAGGTCATCCCCCCGAAAGAAAGGTCATTTTCATTTGATAGCCTCAAATATTGATCAGGCAATCATAGTTGCATCCTTAAAGCATCCAAAAACCTCTCTGGGTTTCATTGATCGATTCCTAATTACTCTTGAAACGTTTAGGATTCCGGGTATTATTCTTTTTAATAAAACTGATTTATACAATGATGACGAACTTTTCTTGCTGGAAGCTTATAAAGACTTATATCAAAGTATTGGTTACCTGGTAATTATTACTTCTTTACATGAAAAAGGAGGAAGTGACTTGGTTCCAATGATAACCGGTAAACTATCTTTAGTAGCGGGACATAGTGGCACGGGGAAGTCTACATTGATCAACCATCTTTTTCCTACGGAGAATCAAGCGATAGGTAAAGTTTCAAAGTTTGCGGACAAGGGAGTACATACAACGACCTTTGGTGAAATGTTTACTAGTGATGATTATCAAGTTATTGATACCCCGGGAATAAAGGAGTTGGGGTTAGCAGAAGTATCAGAAAATGAACTAGGGCATTATTTTCCCGAAATAAGGGAGCTACTTGGGAGTTGCAAATTTCACGATTGCTCACATATCAATGAACCTGGGTGCGTAGTATTAGCTGCTGTTGAAGCGGGCCATATTTCAGAAAGTAGGTATAGTACTTATTTGAGCATCATAGAAGGTGATGATAATAGAAGGTGAAGTAGCTATAGAGATCTTTTAAGTTGCCAATACCGATAAGCTAGCTTAAAGTGAGCTAATCTCAGGCATCTCGATATTTCGTAATCCAATCGTTTTTTCAATGCATCATCTTCCTCTTCAGATGCATTCAGTTCTTTTATTTTCTGACAAACTTTAAAAGTTGAATGCTCATGATGATTTCGTATTATTTTTTGTTGCATGCTGAGTGAGTTGGAGACTATTCTCTTCTGAATAAGGGTTTTTGATGAATAGGCATACTGAAAACTCCTTGAACTTCTGATCCAGAAATCAAAATCCTCATAACTCAAAGACTCATCATATCCGTTTAGAGCCTCTAACACGAATTTCCTTGTCATCATTGTAGCAGGATTAATCCAATAATACTCGATAAGCTCCCGATAGATATCCCCTGCAAATTTTGCTGGCTTTTTTGCTGCAGGTTTTATTAAAGGAATACCTTTTTCGTCGATGTGACTAGCTTCGCAATAGTGTACACCAAAGTTATTGGGAAGCTGTTCTAGCTCTGATACACCAACTTTAACACGATCCTTAAGAAGTATATCGTCGGCAGCGAGATCTACAATATATTTTCCAGATGCTAATTTCAGACCTTGATTAAAGGCCTCACAGTTTCCTGCATTTTCTACATTAAAATGTGTTTTTACGGGAATTGATAGCTGCTCTATCGTTGATTTGATTATCTCAATGCTGTTATCCGTACTAGCATCATCGACCACAATCAATTCAATATTTCGATATGTCTGCAGGGATACAGACATAATTGCTTCCGAAACAAATCGAGCCTGATTGAAGCACAAGGAAATTACACTGACTAAAGGTTGTTCCTCCACAAGTTGAATTTAAGTCAATCAGTAATAAAGTCAACATGATACCTTTACAATGTGAGGGTCTTTTTAATTCCGTCTTGGTATCCTTCGGGATCAAACCCGATATTCGGAACGTTTATTGAAGAACAGGTAAATCTGCTCGCAGCCGAATGCAAGGAACTTATGTTTGGTATTTCATTATGGGGGCAAGGAGATGAACCTTACCTACTCTATGCCAATAAGCCACTGCGGTCCCTGCGAAAACTTTTTGTCCACCATCCATGCTTTGAAAAAACTGAAGAAAATAAAAGCATTTTATTTTCACCAGCATATACGTGGTCGAAGAAATTTCGAAAGGGAAACCTTGAGGGTATTATCAGAGCCAATGAGCAGAACCTAATGGCTTTTATTGCCAAGCACGGTAAGCCGGACCTGATTCATGCTCAGGCAAGTTATCCAGCAGCATGGATTAGTAAGATACTTTCAAAGAAATATAAAGTTCCATATCTGGTGACATTCAGAATGAGTCCATTTCCTTTTGATGAATATTTGGAAAGAGGGGAGCTGAATAAAGATATTAGTACTGTCTTGAAACAGGCAAAAACCCTTATTGCGACAAGTCGTTCTCAAGCACTTCGGGCAGAATCACTCGGTTTAGGGGAGATAAAAGTGGTTCATAATCCTGTGGATCTTAACTTCTTTAAACCACCAAAAGAGAAGCGACCTAACGCACAAGTCAAGCTACTTGCAGTCGGGCGACTTGAAGCTCAAAAAGGTTTTGATACGTTGATTGAGGCGATGAGTCATGTTTCTGAGAAGATAAAATTAGAAATAGTAGGTGAGGGTTCCCAAAGAAAACTCCTGCAGAGGAGAATAGAAGATCGCAGCCTGAATCACCGTGTGCGGCTGGTTGGTCAATATTCCAGGTTAGAAATCGCCAACTCAATGCAACAGGCAGATGGGTACGTCTTGTCAAGTAGGCATGAGACCTTTGGGAATGTCTTATTGGAGGCCATGGCATCAGGCATACCTTCAGTTGCAACAAGATGCGGCGGACCTGAAGATATTATTTCTGGGAGGACAGGAATATTTTGTGAAGTTAATGATGAAGTTGGCCTGGCAGTAGCAATTGAAAAGATGATAAATACTAAATGGGATCCCATCCTGATAAGATCGGAGGCATTTAATCGATTCTCTCCAGCAGTATTCGCCACTCAGATGTTGGATATTTATAAGCAAGTATCAAATACCTAATTCATAAATGATCTTATCGCTCTGTTGTGCGCCCATTCTTTTTTTAAATAGAAACAAACCCTCCTGTTTTTTGCCTTCGATACTCGATTGCCCAAGGTCAAAGATTTTGAACCCTTCACTTCTATAGACTTTTGACATCTCTTGCATCAGGAAAACCATCGGGCTGTATGCCTTATGTTCGGGTGACGTTGAAGGAAGAAAATAGTAAACTACTTCCGATGTCACTTTGATGGTTACGCAAATAGCTGAAATGTCATTGCCATGAATCGTGCCCCAGCAATCATAATGGTTAGGGAACTTTTTAAAGAGCATTTGAAGATGATTTTTCTCAATATTCAAGGGAATATTGTTGTAATTCCTCCATGTATATAGTAGGTCATAAGCTTGCGAAATATCCTTTAAACGATGGAATTCTAATATTTTACTTGCTTTCTTAAGTTTTCGCTTTTGCATTGCGTGTAATTCATTTCTTTCGAGCAAATGGATATGCTGATTAATTTCTTTCCTTAAAGTAAAACCCATGCTTTTGTACCATTCAGTCGGTAAAGCTTTTTCATAAAAACTTGGAACATCCTTGATAACCAAAGAACTAACTGCTTTTGCTTTTGCAGTCTCTTTGATATTATTTATCAACGTTTTGAAGCTACTTTCTTTAATCTCACCTGCAAATGAAAAGGAACCCCAGGGTGCATAAGGAGTGCTAATCAGTTGATCATAGAGTTGAACAAAGCGGATACTTAGATCATTATTTTTGAAAGCGATGGTTTTGCTCGTAAATTTTTCAGGTATTATATCCTGATAAAAGTAGATGGGAACATCCCATTCTTCCTTTTTCTTCGTTAATACTGTATTTACTTTTTGCTTGCTCACGTTTTAGTGGGAATGAGTAAACCTAGCCTATAATATTCGATTATTGCAGTATTTTAGTTAATCCAAATGCTTAGTCAACTTCTTAGATCATCCAGTTGTATAATTCTTTTGATGCATGCTTCACTAGCGCAAAAAAGTATTTTTGATCGGCCTGAGATTGTCGCTTTGGTGACATCTGCCGCAGATCAGATTTACAGCATTAACAAAGATTCTGCTTATTATTATACTGAAGAAGTCAGAAAGCTCCTCCCAGATCACCCAATAGTTCCAATGATGGAAGCTGTGAGTGTACTTTGGTATAATATCCCGGTGTTACAGGATGACGTATTTGACAGATTTAATGATCGATTGTTTGCTACTGTAAAAGCAGCTAAACAATTACCAGAGGGTCACCTTGACGCAATTTTTTTCGAAATGTCAGCAAGGGGTCTACTTGCGGAGTATTACGCAGATAGAGGGGCATATATGAAAGCTTTTAATGAAGCGACACATGCTTACTCGCTTTTAAAACAGGGTTTTGACTATGTTGAAGAATACCCTGAGTTTCTCTTCACAGTTGGCCTTTACAACTATTTTCGTGAGGCATACCCAGAACGCCACCCCATTTATAAACCACTGATCTGGTTCTTCAAAAGTGGAGATAAAGCACTCGGATTAGAACAACTAAAACGAGCAACAAAAGAGACCATTATGATAAGAGTAGAGGCTTACGTTTATCTCAGCTATATTTTTCTGAGATACGAGGAGGATCCAGAGTTATCACATAAGTATATAACAGAACTTTATGAAGAATTTCCAACTAATCCCTATGTGCAGGCAAAGTTTTTGGAATCTTATCACGCTGATAAAAAGTACAGTCAATTACATTCTGAGATTATAGTGAGGTTGAAGGCAGATGAATCAGCTTATTACCGGTTAGTAGGAAATCTGTATGGTGGAGTAGTGGATGAATATGTTGCAGGAAATATGAACACTGCGTTTAAGCAATATCAGGATGCAGCTAGAATCAGTAATCAACTTCCGGGCTATGCGGATCATTACAAAAGCCTAATCCACTTTGGTCTTGGACGTATTTATCATCAGGAAGGAAAGAAAAAGCAGGCAGGGATCGAGTTTCAAACGGCTTTAAGTTATGCTCAGACCAAAGAAGTCATTGAAGAGGTGAATAGATGGATGAACCCATAACTTACTTTACAATCAATTCGAATGGAGAAGGATTTTATAAGGAGAAGGGAAGTAAATTCTATGCTCATGCTTATCCAGTAAATACTGAAAAGGAGGTAAAGGAAAAACTTGAGGCATTACGTAAAAAATACTTTGATGCAAGGCATTATTGTTATGCTTTTAGGATAGGACTAAATAATCAGCAAGTAAGAGCCAACGATGATGGCGAACCTAGTCACTCAGCAGGAGATCCTATACTGGGTCAGATCAGGTCCAATGAGCTGACAGATGTACTGGTAGTTGTGGTGCGATACTTTGGGGGAATAAAATTAGGTGTTGGAGGATTGATTCACGCCTATAAAACTGCTGCAAAAGATGCTTTAAAAGAATTGGAACGCACTGAAGTCTTTTTAAAATCTTTTTTTGAAATCAAGTATTCTTATGAACAAACACCTAAGATTGAAAAATTTATTCAGTCTTTTCAATTATATGATGTGGAAAGAAAATATGAAGCACATTGTGTAATTCGAGCAAATATTAGAATGGAGTTCAAGGAGCAAATGCAGTACGAAGCTGTGGATAATCAGCTTTCTATTAATTGGCTGGATTAATTGTAAACAAAACCTTTGCTATCCAGCATAGTATAAATGGTGTAGGGGACCCATGCATCGGCAGCAGCGTATAATTGTTGAGCTTTAGTTAAAATCTCATTTTCCCAGTTCGAAGTCTGTTGGTTTTTGGAAACTCTTTGCCTTAAAAAAATTCCTGAAAGATTTCTGACTCCTGATTTTTTGATGCCAATACTTTGAGTAATATCTATTAGCTCTACAAACCCTCCGGGTTTAAACTCAGTCACTTTCTGTAATTCTTGCACATCGTCCCTTATGCTAACACCTACTTTTTTTATTTTTTGATCTTCAAAAATTGAAATGAGGCCAGCTGGTATTCCGATTTTATTTATCCTAAACAGAAATGCTTCTTCATGGGTACTCAGCTGGACCAATGCAGTGGGATGATAACTGCCTTTGTGAAAAGTTGGTTTTTTCTCAGTATCAAAGCCTAGTACTGCTGCTTTTGACAACGATTTGATGCATTGCTTAGCGGTAGCATTGTCTTCTATTAAGTGTATTTTTCCCTGAAAAGTTAGTAGCGGTAGGCCTTGCAGTTCTTCTTTTGAGATTGACTCAGGATAGTTCATTTTCTGCGGATTTGTTCAACAGCTTTTTCATCTTAATTCCTGCGTATGCATAAAAAATACTCATAAAGGGGCTGATAATATTGAAAAAGCAGTAAGGTAAATATGTGAGTGTCGATACTCCAAGTACGGTAGAGTGATAGGCTCCACATGTATTCCATGGTACCAAAACTGAGGTGACCGTCCCACTGTCTTCAAGAGACCTGCTTAGGTTTTCCGGTGCAAGCCCCCTCTCCTTGTAAATGTCGGCATACATTCTTCCCGGAACTACTATGGCGAGGTACTGGTCTGAGGCCGTAATATTAAAGAAAAGGCAAGTTCCAACCGTACTCGAAATGAGCGAACCTGTACTGTTGACAAGCTTGATTATAGCGGATGCCATGACTTTTAAAAAACCTGCTGTTTCCATTACTCCTCCAAAAACCATGGCACTTAATATGAGCCAAATCGTACCAAGCATACCGGCCATACCGCCAGATCTGAGAAGGTCGTTTACCATAGCATTTGAAGTGAACACTTCAATATCTCCGTATAGTGCTTTCATTATGCCAATGTACATGCCGGTGGACCCTGGGCTCCCTCCAATTTCAACAACCAGCTCCGATTGGAAAATGAGCGCAAAAATAGCACCAAGCAGTGTTCCAGCGAGTAGGGCTGGAATAGCATCAACTTTCTTAATGATCATTATTACTACAGCAAGTGGAACTAAAAAGAGCCAACCTGAAATGTAGAATTTATTGTCTATTGCAGCTAAGATTTCATTTGTGGAAGTGACTGTGCCAGATGTGTCTTGTGTAAAGCCAAGGATCAGGAATATAAGTAAGGCAATGCTAATTGACGGAATTGTCGTCAGGGCCATGTACCTAATGTGCGTGAACAAATCAGTACCAGCCATGGCTGGAGCTAAGTTTGTTGTATCAGATAATGGGGACATTTTATCTCCAAAATAGGCTCCAGACAGAATAGCTCCTGCAATCAAACCTTCAGATAAACCCAATGCTTTTCCTATCCCAATCAATGCAATACCAACTGTTGCGGCAGTTGTCCAACTACTACCTGTGGCTATCGACACAATCGCACATACTAATGTAGCGGCAAATAGAAATATTGTAGGATTTAATATCTGCAGGCCGTAATAAATCATGGCGGGAACAATTCCACTTAACAACCAAGTGCCCGCAAGTGATCCAATTAATAGAAGAATTAGAATTGACCCCATCGCTGAGCTAATACTTTTGATAATCCCACCTTGTAGCTGCTTCCAATTGGAGCCGGTTAGAACTGCCACTACAGTAGCTACAGTGGCAGAAAAAATTAAAACGATTTGATTGGATCCGGAGAGTGCGTCATCTCCGAAAATTCCCACGTTAAGGGAGAGTAGGACGATAAGAAAAAGAACTGGTATTAAGGCGTGAAGGAGGCTTGGTTTTTGCTCTGTCGTCATATTATACACTCAGAAAACCGAAAAGATAACCAAAAAAATCACAAACCATCATCAAGAATCATCTGCGCGATTTCTTCTCCTACCTGGCTACCAATGGCCACTCCCATACCGGCTAATTTCACCCCCATATACCATCCCTCATTATGCTTCTTTATGATAGGGCTCTTATTTTTCCCAAACGCCATGATGCCTGTCCATTCGTCAATAATTTCAAAAGGTTGATCAGGGAGGATGATGGTCTGAATATCTGAAATCAGTTTTGATTTGATTTTTTGGTTGACTTCGAATGTGGTGGTATTTTCCGCTGTAAAATCGAGATTTCTTCCTCCGCCAAATAGCAATAGGTTATCTAAATCTCTGAAGTAATAATATCCTTCATCATAGTGAAAAGTACCTTCAAAGGGCAACTTTTTATCCGGACAGATTGCTAAGACGATGCCTCTACCAGGTTGTATATCTTCTTTCTGGTCGTCTTCTATTAACTCGTTGGTGAAGGCATTGGTGCAAATAACAATTCGAGCAGCTTCAAACTTATGACGCATGTTAGCATACACTATATTTTTTTCAATGTGGGTAACGAGGGCTCCCGTAATTATTTTGATGCCCAGTGAATTACAATAATTCCAGAGTGACTGCATCATTAATCCAGTATCCAGCTGTCCTTCGAGACAGTTATAAAGCAATTGTCGGGCATTTCTGAAGCCAACTGTTGGCAACTTATGTGTTACATCAGAAAAGACAGGCTGATCAAAAACTGGGAACAAGATTTTATTGAGATACTGGATAGGCTCACGATAGCATTTATCATCGAATATAAGTTCATATCCTCCCTTCTGCACAAATCCAATATTCTTATCACCTAGACGACTCCTGGTTTTCAGCAGTCCTTTCCATCTCATCTGGACTAGCTCAATGGTTTTTTCCTCACCAAGGACCTTGAGGTCATTTCTAAGCTCTGTCAAGCTTCCAAAACAAGCAAAACCGGCATTCTTCGTGCTTGCCCCTGTGGGGAGTAATCCTCTTTCCAGCACCAGTATGTTGAGCTTTGGATTTTTCTCTTTGAGTGAAGCTGCAGTAGACAAGCCTGTTATCCCAGCACCAATTATGATTATATCGTAACTGATAAGTGACCGTTTCTCCCAAAGACTAATCATCTTTTCGTTTTATGAGAGTAGCATAATACTCAACTGCTGACGAACTCACTTTTTCCCAGGAGAGTTGCTGACTTTCATCCAAACATCTCTCCACATAGGCGCTGGTGTAAGCCTGATCATCTAATATTTCATTGATAGCCTTGATCCACTGATGATCATTCCAGCCGGGAATGGTCATAAGGGAAGGTATGAATTCTTTGATTCCCGCACCTTCACTGCAAATAACGGGGACTTTTGATCTGATAGCCTCCAGGGGAACCAGACCAAACGGTTCATGAAGTGATGGAAAAAGAAGTAAATCCATCTCGATTAAACTTAGCAATGTTTGTTCATGAGAAAGAAAACCAGTAAGCTCGGTCCTAACTTCAAGATTTAGCATTGCAAGTTGTTTTCTAATATCTTCCATCAGGTCGCCGTCACCTATTATTAGAAACGAGACATCTGATCTGGAAGATGATAACAATCGTGCAAAGTCTAGAAATTTTTTAGGATTTTTTTGCTGTGTGAGTCTGCCTATGAACCCTATTTTCTTCTTCTTCTTTAGGGTCACCTTTCTTTTTGAAATATTGTTTGTGTAACCGTTCGGCAATACACGAATTTTCTTCTCAGGAATATGGTAGCTGTTAGCTATTATTTGGGAAGTCCTCTTGCTTACAGCAAAAATAGAATCTGCTTGAGCGGAAGCCATTCGTTCAAGGTTTTCTATTTCTTTAATGGGATACAATCCATTGCGTTCTAATTCTGTACTATGAAAATGTAGTACAAGAGGGATGTTTAGTTCTTCTTGAACAGTCTGGCCCGCCTTGAATGTCATCCAATCGTGACAGTGAACTATATCAAACTCAGTATCAAAGACAAATTCACTGACAAGAAATGAGAATTTTAAAATTTCATCTAATAGTTGTTTTCCGTAGTTACCGGTTAATTCAATTTTCTCGAGTAACTCAACAGCTGACTCATAGGAAATCTCTTTTTCAACAGGGATGCTACTGTCGGACCAAAATTCTTCCCTTCTAACATAAGGAATTAGTCGTGCTCCAAGTTCTTTGGTAATAATTGATCTTTTTTTCTGTTTGGCTTTATTCCATTTCTTTCTTTTGGTTTGTATAGCTGCCGCATTTATAATATGGATAGCTCCATCATCAGGAATAGACGATTTTGGAAGAACAAAAGTGACCTCATGTCCAGCTGCTACCAGAGCTCTTGCAAGACCTTGACTAGCTATTCCCAGCCCACCAGAAACACGTGGTGGATATTCCCAGCCCAACATGAGTATTTTCATCTTCATTTCATTTTACTGTAGAATTGAAATTACGTATAATCAAGATAGGAACTTAACTATAGTTGTTTAAAAATTATAGGCTTGTTTTGAAAATGTAAAGCAGTATGGGGCCACTTAGTTTATTTGTCTTAACGATTCTATGTATTTCAATTTCAATACGTCCGCACTAATCTTATGTGATTGCATAAAATCGATCCAAAAAAGTTGTTGGGCTGATAATTGGTCATTAGGAGATTTTACTTCGTAGAAACAATATTCGTCATCTTTCCACACCAATAAATCAGGAAATCCTTTACGATTTTCTTTAAGATTTTTAGCCATTTCCATCATCATCAATTTTGCTCCTTTCAAAGGCATGTACTTCAGCATCGTAGACATATGCGACCTTATATCCGTATGCCAATAAACAAACTGATTACTTATTCCTGTTTTTTCTTCTATTAGCTGACCAACATCTGCTAGCCAAGATTTACGAGTTCTAATGGTGTCTAATCTGTTTTTCAATTGCAATTTTCTATTACAAAAGAAATCTTGCTTATGAATATCAGAAGAGGTGCGTTGAAGGGGATGATGGTAAGTGTCAAAGGAGGAGTCAAGAAGCTCATACCAAAAGGTTAGTCCGAAGAGATTGTTCCATAAGTAGTTCTCTCCATGTATACCTTGATAACCCCGATCTGTGAAATATTCTATTGCAATAGATTCAACTTTGCGACAGGTATCGGGTTTAACGGTGATTGACTTACCGGTATTCTGTAGTTTTCTAGTTGTGCTCCTAAGTATCTTCTTTTTTGGTTTTTGTAGGAAGTCAATAGCAAATGTGAGTTCACTTGCATTTCTAGGTTTTTGCAGTATTTTTTCCGCAAGTCTTTCGGCCTCATCGATTTCATTAAGTAAAAAGTACAGGCGAACACGCCTTTCGCGACTTGGGTGATCAAAACATTTTTCGTAGTAAAAAAGTGCCAGCTCTGGCTCTTTCTCTCTCTCGAGTTGTTTTGCCACTGTAAGTAGAAATTTGTCCAGCACTGTTTGAGAAGAAGCAAATCTTTGAAATCGTGGGAATTCAAGGTCCATTAGCACTTCATGCAAAGCACTTGCAGGAAATATCCTCAGTTTTTTAATTGCTTCACTTTTTATTTGTGAGATATCAAAAACTGCCTTTGATTCTTCCAAACTGCTAAACCAGGGTTTAAAACGGTGTTTGCTAAGGTCCTCTAACTTGACATGGCCAACATCACGGACCACGAATTCTGTCATTTGGGCATTATAATGTCCAAAAAAAAGCATTTTAATGTACTCTATTGCTTCCTGGTGCTCGACGCAAATAATTGAATAGTTCGTCACGAGCGGTTGGAAGTCACCATTTGATATTAATTCAAAATAGAGTTCTTCTTTTTTTATCTTTTTCGGGAGTTCTAGCGCAGAATAGTTTGCTACTAACTCTGCTTTTGTAAAGAGTCGAATTAATTCTTCCGTTCCGGTCAGTACTGGAGAGATGAATCCATCGGAACTCAGCTCATGAATGGCTGACGAAATGTCAATCTCAGCGTAGTTAAGCTTACCCTCTCTAAAAAACAGTCCTTTTCTGTTAACCAATCGGATGTAAAGGCTTTGGCCGTTTTCTGATAAAGAAAAAAATTGATCTAAAAACGCTCTATCATCACAATCCAAAAGATGAGATGAATGTTTTTCCACAAAGCGTACTAGATCGAGGAAGTAGGTTAAATAGTATTTTTCGGGGAGTACGACTTTCCTTCCAGACTCAGGATCATCCATTCCCATAGATCAGCAATAAGGCATTAAGAACAATTAAGGCTTATACCAAACTCGAATAATTTGGTACCAGTTTGAACTAGTTTCCCCGGCGGTATAAAGTTCTGTGTCTATGCTACCCTCCTCATCACTTTCATGAATATTCGGTAGCAGCACAGTCTCAATGGTCATGATCGTTGGATTGTTCTGATCGATCCAATCATTCATTTGTTGGTGGATTTCTCCAAACTTTTCAATCTTACTGGATTTGAACATTGACCCTTTGGTCTTCTCAGGTACGAAATCTTTGAAAGAAATAGGCATTGTTTTAACGATGAAAAGGTTTTTATTCGATTACTCTAGTGGTAATATACCAAGAAATTGTCATTTTAAGCCAAGTTGATCCTATCAATCAAGAATTCTTAGCTTTGCAAATGCGAGTAGGAGCGTTTTTTCGCCAAATTTATCAAATACTACTTTTGCCTTACGGTTTGAACCACTTTCATCGATTGCTGTCACGCTTCCAAACCCAAATTTGGGATGCTCTACTTTCATACCTGAAGCTAGCCCTGAAGTATCACTTGGACTAAAATCTTCACTAGGTTTATGTACAGGAGCAGCAGTAAACTTTTTTGTTTGATTGGTTGCCTTTTGCTGCCTGACAAAGTTCTTAGCGAAATATGAGCTTGAAGGAGAAACTTGTTCATTGCTCGAAAACTTGCTATTCACCTTTAGAAATACGGGATCAATCTCTTCCAAAAAACGGCTTGGTTCACAGTTCTTAAGTCTTCCAAAACGATACCTGTTCAATGCATAGCTCAATGTTAATTTACTTTTCGCCCGAGTGATTGCTACGTAGAAAAGTCGTCGCTCCTCTTCCAAATCAGCTCGACTATTTAACATCATTTGTGAAGGAAACAACTCCTCCTCCAGACCTACTATGAAAACATAAGGAAACTCAAGACCCTTGGCCCCATGGATTGTCATCAACGTCACCGTATCAGGGTTTTTTTCGTTGCGATCCTCGTCTGTCAGTAGTGCTACATCTTGAAGGAAAGCATTCAGGCCCTTTTCTTCACGTTTTTCATCCTCTGAAAACTCTTTGATTGCATTCAATAATTCCTGAACGTTCTCGTATCGATTTAGCCCCTCAACTGTTTTATCGTCGTACAAGTCTTTGAGTAATCCTGATTGTTTGGCTATCAAAAGTGCTGCTTCATAAGCTTCTTTCTTTTCTACAGCAAGCTGAAAGCTCCGGATTAGTGTTCCAAACTCTTTGACTTGCGCACCTCCTTTACCGCCAATAAAAGCGGTCGCATTTTGGATCACTTCCCAGATATCTAATCCCTGATCTTCGGCTGCAAGGAATATCTTCTCCACTGTACCGGGCCCGATACCTCGTTTTGGTAAGTTGATGATTCTTCGCAGTGCGGCTTCGTCATCTGTATTCAAGACGTAGCGGATATACGAAATGAGGTCTTTGATTTCTCTTCTCTGATAAAAAGAAACACCACCCACGACTCTGTACTTAATATTATTTCGTCTCAAGGCTTCCTCAAGTGCACGAGATTGGCTGTTGGTTCTGTAGAGTATTGCAAAATCCTTATTTGCGGCATGATTTTGCATTTTGATTTCAAAAATTGAAGATGCTACTAATTTGCCTTCTTCATTGTCAGAGGTGGCCTTTATTAGATCTATTAGGTCGCCTTGACTATTTGATGTCCAAACATTCTTTTCTAACTGCCCCTTGTTTTTGAAGATGACAGAGTTTGCAGCGTTTACAATAGTTTTGGTGGAGCGGTAGTTCTGCTCTAATTTGATGGTTTTCAGATCGGGGTAATCTCGTTCGAAATTGAGGATATTTTGTATATCCGCACCTCGGAAAGCGTATATGCTTTGAGCGTCATCACCTACAACACAGATATTTTGACGAACAGCTGCCAGTTTTTTAGCGATCATGTACTGAGAAATGTTGGTATCCTGAAATTCATCAATCATTACATAATGAAAGCGCTGCTGGTATTTATTTAGTACATCTATATGTTCCTGGAAAAGGATGTTGGTATTGAAAAGCAGGTCGTCGAAATCCATTGCATTTGCCTTAAAGCAGCGCTGCGAGTAGATGCGGTATAGTCTGCCCATTTCTGGTCTTTGATTGGCCGTGTCATCTTCCTCGTAGATTGGATTATTGAGATACTCTTGCCAGGAGATTAATCTGTTTTTTGCATTTGAAATTCGATTGTAAACCACATTGGGTTTGTAAAGCTTATCGTCAAGGTTTAACTCTTTTACAATGGTCTTGATTACAGATTTGGCATCATCCGTATCATAGATGGTGAAGTTGGAAGTGTAACCTAACCTATCTGCTTCTGCTCTTAATATTCTTGCAAATACGGAGTGAAAAGTACCCATCCAAAGATTTCTGGCATCTCCACCCACGTATTTCTCAATCCGATCCCTCATTTCTTTGGCAGCCTTATTCGTAAAGGTGAGTGCCATAATATTAAAGGGGTCTACATTGTGCTTGTCAATTAAATAAGCAATGCGGAGCGTCAGCACCCGGGTCTTTCCTGAACCAGCCCCTGCAATAATCATGGTGGGGCCTTTTGTGTTGATCACTCCTTCTTTCTGCGGAGGGTTAAGACTTTCCAGGTATTCGAGTTGGGGTTCGGTGGCCATATTGACAAAAATAGTCTTAAACAGCACTCCTTTCCCTAATTTCAATAGCCAAAATCAGGAAAACCTTGAAGGGCTGTGTAAGGTTACATAAGTATGCGAATACTGATGGTTTTAACTTGTATCCTTCCAACATTCCTTAGTGGACAGTACTATTTGCTCGGAACAGCGGGATACATGGAAAATGGATGTATTCAGCTCACACCAGATGCACCTTTTGCAGAAGGGCTGGCTTACAACCAAGATAAATTAGACTTGACGCGTTATTTTGAAATTCAGTTTGATATCTATTTGGGAGATAAAGAGGAGGGAGCCGACGGAATAACCTTCGTCATGCATAATGATGTTCGGGGGTTTGGTGCGTTTGGACAGTGGGGAGAGTGCATGGGATATGGTAGGTTTAATCCTGCAGCTCCCGGTAATTCAATAGATCCAAGTATCGCGGTAGAATTTGATACTTATCAAAACCTGTATCAGCTGGATCCTGAAAGTGATCACGTGGCGTATCTCGAAAATGGAAGTAGCCGTCACCAGAGGTTCTGGAATAATGCTGATTCTTTATTCAATCTTGAAGACGATTACCTTCATGAATTTCGGCTTAGATGGAATCCAAAAAAACAGGAATTGATTGTTTTTCTGGATAACTGGGTGGTATATAAAGGTGAAAAAGACCTTCTTCAAGAAATTTTTGAAGGGGAATCGAAGGTGATTTGGGGATTTACGGCTTCTACTGGTCGTAAGCACAATCAACAGTATTTCTGTCTTAAACGGATCGTTGAAATGCTGCCTAGGTTAAAAAATGAAAGAAGTGGTTGATTACCAGCAAGATAAGAAATGCTATAAAAAAGAAAATCTCAATTCCCAATATGAGGTATTTCCTCTTCCTTTCTGAATTGTTCACTTCCTAGATCTGTTTTATACTCAACTGAGCACAAGCAAATATTGGGTGCTGACCTCATTAATCCAACCTCACTCTGATATTAATTTAATGCTTTGCTAGATAAATTACTTTTGCAGAAATCACTAGGTGCAGAGGTGCATCCTACTACTTTTGCGTCCATGTCTGATCAACCTGAGATTGTTTTTCATGTTGGGCTAGGTAAGGTGGCTTCAACCTATCTGCAACATCGTTTTTTCCCGAAGTTGAAAGGCATAAGGTACCTATCAACGCATAAGTATAAGAAAAGTAAGCAATTGATAGACCCCGCTTTATCCGCAAAATGGCTTGTCTCAAGAGAGTTTGATCGTCAGTTTGAGCAAGAGGTTAGGTGGTTCACAGATACCTATCCACAGGCCAAGGTGATCATGATTGTCCGTCCACACGGAAGTTGGGTGGCTTCGCAATACCGGAGGTATGTTAAGAATGGTTGGTATCATCCCTTTAGCAGTTTTTTGGATATGAAAGAGGACCAAGGGTTTTGGAAGAAGTCGGATGTTCCATATTATCCGCGAATAGAGCTAGTGGAGAAGTTGACAGGCCAACAGCCGCTTGTTCTCTTTCACGAAGAGCTTAAAAATGATCCGTGGTCATTCTTAGGAAAAATAGCAGAATTTGCCGGAGCAACGTTTAAAAGGGAATCGATTTCACTTGAGCCTTTTCATACTTCATACACGAAAAAGCAGTTACTTGTCTTGAGAGCTTATTGCAGAAGGTATGTTAAGAAAGTACCAAAGGGCTATCGTAACAAAATCAAACATTGGCTGCTTTACCGTCCTTGGTGGGTTTTTTTCCATTTGATAATGTATGCAGCACAACTGTTTCCCAGGTCTTGGGTCCCCAAAGAGGAACTTATTTCACAAAGTGACCTGGATCGCATAGACGACTATTTTGCCGAGGATTGGGCTAGCGTGTTAGCATATGCCAAAAGGCAATAGTGCATTTACCGTGATCATTTACCGTTTAGAGAGATGAAAAGGTTGGTTAGCAATACCCCAAAAAAACGGATTCTCTGCTTCATTGGTTTCAATTCAGCTAATACTACCGAATAATTGCTTTGACAATTCCTCGCTTATTAAAGTGTCTTGCTTAAGAGTATTTCAATTAAGTGTTTGGGGCGTTCAGCAATGATTAAACCATCACGCTGGTTTTGCTTCAAGAATCCCTCTGCAACCATGCTATCAAAAAATTGGATTAGATGATCGTAGTAGCCGTTCACATTTAAAAATGCACATGGTTTATGATGATAACCTAGCTGTAGCCAGGTAAAAGCTTCAACTATTTCTTCAAGTGTACCAATACCTCCCGGCATGGCGATAAATGCATCACTCATTTCAGCCATCTTGGCTTTCCTTTCGTGCATATCATCTACGACTGTCAGTTCCGTGATTTGTTCATGGCCTACTTCCCAATCGTAAATTTTCTTCGGAATAATTCCGTAGACTTTTCGGTTAAGGGAGAGTAATTCATCGGCGATAATGCCCATCAAGCCAATTGAACCACCACCGTAAACCAGATCTAAAGATGCTTCAGCCATTTCCTTAGCAAGAGAAATAGCGGCATTTTTATAGTCCTTATTTTTTCCTTTTGCTGAACCACAAAAGACTGCAATCTTATTGCAAGGCATATACATTCAAATCTAGATTCTTTAATAAAACAGATGAGGGGTCTACACCATGTTGATGTGTTTTTAATATTGCCTTATTGCCGTTTATTTGAAAACCTACCTGGATAAAGTTCTCTGCCCAATCTTCTGGAATGGTCACTGACGGGAGACGAATATCGACAGAAATTTTATTTTCGTTGATTTGGATTGATTTATAAATGACATCATTTCCATCTTGGATGCCGATAATCTTTATCGTATTCCATTTATCCCAACGAAGACATTCGTTTACATTTTGAATATTCTTCCACCCAATCACCTTGTCACTTGATTTTTGATCATCCCAGTAGCTCCAGGTATTTGTCTTTGACCATTGTAAACCCCATCCCCAGGATATTGGAACTTTGACGTGTTGAAAAGTAAATTCTAATCCTTCTATCAGGCTCTTGTCTGCATTATCACAATTGATTTCGGAGGAGGGATAAAATTCCAGAGAATATTCAAATTGCTGTGCATCCTCGAAATACCAATCTAGTTGTTCCCATCGTATTGCTACCGTATTTGTAAAAAAAACATTATTGTAAGCATCTCCACCTGTGATATCGCATTTTAGAACTGGCTCATCTTGATAATTTATTTGATCCATTGACCACTGTATCGATGTGCCCTCAAAAATAATATCTTCATAAACTCCCCATCCCGTAGAATTCCATTCATTACCTTCCGTAAACTTTTCAAGTGGGAAAGTTTCAATATCGTCAAACACATGGAGTTTTATGGGAGTGTTGTCTTTTTCTTTTTCGCAACCAACAATGAAAAGGGTTGCTGCGCCGAAAAAGAAAGAAGTAAACCAATCTTTGAATCTCATGTACGAACCATTTAGGATAATTTAGAGCAACTGCTGGTTTGGTGATCTATTCAGATTTATCTGATAATTGTATTGATCTTAAAGACATTAAGGTTGAGGAAATGTCAGTGGATTTCGAAGGTCTTATCAACATGTTTTATAGAGAAAATACCTAAAGAACACTTTATTTATTTGGAAACAACACCCTGGGTATCGTCATTATTTCTGTTTGACGACCGTCGATGTACCGCACTTTGTCCCCATCAAAATAGGCATCTTCTTCCAGCATTATCCGAATTTCTTTTCCCCAGTCCTCGATATAGATGGCATTATTAAGTTCAATAGAGTAGGCAGTGTTAGGATATAAGGGATAATCTCCTCTCACGGGTACTCCTCCCTGTTGATCCCAAAGACCGATGGTCGGTCCGGCTCCGTGACCATGAAACCCAATCGGATGCGTGTAGATGGTAGGTTTGAGTCCTTCGGCTTTGCCTTGTTTCAATGACTTGAGCAAGATGTCGTTTCCAGATCTCCCTGTAACGAAATTATCTGTCAGAATATCTTGTACCCTGTTTCCTTTTGCAAAAGCATCAACTAAGTACTCTGGAGCTTCAGTTTCGTCAGGTTTCAGCACATAGGCATGCTGCTGCGTGTCTGTATTAAGGCGCAGGTAAGTGATCCCAAAGTCTACATGTAATAAGTCTCCCTGCTGAATAACTTGTTTTTCCGGCCGGGAGGAAAATGACCTCATATGCTCTGAGGAATCGGGGTCTTTTCTTTGAATAGCCACAGAGGGATGAAACCAAGCGGTAAACCCTAATGCTCTAATTCGATCTCTGTACCACCACATCACATCATTAGTAGAGGTTATACCTGGTTGAATTACTTGTTCAGAAAACCCCTCTGATATGATTTGATGAGCCATCCTCACTATGTTTTGATACACTGTCATTTCAGAAGGGGTTCTGGTCTCTAGCCAGCCGACCGCTAGTTTTTCAGCATTAACAAGTCGCTTCTTGTATTTATCAGCTAATGCTTCTTGCAGCATTTCGAAATGACTTGCCGACAGGCCATCGGCTAGTGCAAAATTTGGTGATTTATTGATCCCAATTTTTTTCGGATCTTTTTCTGCTATTAGGTCTGCAAGGGCTTGCCATTGGTTTGGTTGTGTTTCTTTATCCCAGGATTTTTTAAACATCTCACCAACATCGTACCTTGCCATCGCCAATGTCTCTAAAGGCTTGTCTCCTCCCGGGTCATAAATTACCAGCATTGTTGTCCTTCTGGCTGACTGCCAGGTTGCAGGAAGCATGGTTTTCATTACAGGATCCTCGTTGTATTCCCGCGCGATCATTAGCCACATATCAATCCCTGTCCTTTCCATCAGTTCAGGAAGCACCGTTTCGATTCTTTCGACTAACCAATTGTCAATGACGGCAGCACGAGCCCTCATATCCAGCGTAGCTGGAAAATAAGGGTTTTGGGCGAATAGTGTTATGCTCAATGAAAGAGTAAGGATGCTCGTGATTTTCTTCATAGTCAAAAATTAATTTTATGAGGAAGATAGCAGATGCCGCCCAACTTATCAGACATTTTTTGATTGGAGGTCTAGACTATAGTTATAAGATTGCCCGTTCGTTATGAGTTGACTGCCAAATTTATCTTTCTGCTGAAGGCGACCGTTAAATAAAAACCAGTTGATTTCTCTATTTACTGAGATTGATTTTATACAGGTCTCCTCTACGGTCCTTTAAGTTTCTAACGCTCCCGAACTCGTGTAGCTCTTTCAGTAATTCCAAGTCTACATCCCCTATAATGGTCATTTCTGTATTAGGTGTTGCTTCCGCCTTGATAGCATTTGTGGGAAACTGGAAATCAGAGGGCGTGAAGATGGCGCTTTCTGCATATTGGATGTCCATATTATTGACCTTGGGAAGGTTTCCAACGCAGCCTGCGATAGCTACATAGCATTCGTTCTCTATTGCTCGGGCTTGTGCGCAGTAGCGTACTCTGTTATATCCATTTTGCGTGTCTGTAAGAAAGGGTACAAATAATATTTGCATTCCTTGCTCAGCATAAATTCTGGCCAGTTCCGGAAACTCCACATCATAGCAAATCAGAATGCCTATTTTGCCGCAATCTGTGTCAAAAACTTTAATTTTCTCTCCTCCTGTCATGCCCCAATCATAGGATTCAGATGGGGTTATATGGATTTTCTCAGTTTTATCCCATGAACCATCCCTTCGACAAAGGTATGAGACGTTGTATAGCTTACCTCCTCGGATTAATGGCATACTACCGGTGATGATGTTAACATTATAACTCAAGGCTAGTTCCGTAAACTTTTCTCTTAAGTTTTCTGTGTATTTTGCTAATCCACGAATTGCCTCAGCTGGCCCTAGGTGATTAAATTCTGCCATCAAAGGGGCATTGAAAAGCTCTGGAAAAAGAATAAAATCCGATTGGTAATCACCTACTGCATCTGTGAAGTATTCCATCTGCTCGACTAGTGCATCTACATCCTTGAAAGGGCGTTGCTGCCATTGTACTAAACCGATGCGAATGTAGCTTCGAGGAGAGTTAATTAGCTTCTCATCTTCCTGATAATAGATGTTATTCCACTCAAGTAATGTCGCATAATCCATAGACTCATTATCACCAGGTAGATAATTTTTGATGATTTTTTTGACATGAAATTCATTCGACAACTGAAAGTTGAGGATTGGGTCGTTGATTTCTTTCTCCCGTACTTTTTTTAAGTATGCTCTTGCAGATAATTCTTCAGCATATTGAGAGTATAGCGGCATTCTACCACCAGCCATGATCGCCCTCAGGTTAAGGTTTTCGCACAACTCCTTTCTTGCATCGTACAATCGGCGAGCAAGCCTCAGTCCTCTATAATCCGGATGAACGACCACATCGATTCCATACAGTACATCGCCATTGTCATCGTGCGTATTGAAGGTCTCACTACCTGTGATTTGATCATAGGTATGATTATCACCAAATTTTTTATAATCCACAATGATGGCCAGTGCTGCTGCTACCATTTTCCCATCAACCTCTATGCATAACTGTCCATCGGAAAACTTACTCAGTAGGTTCTTAATATTTCTTTTTTCCCATGTAGAGTCTTCGAGTCCTTTGTAAGCAAGCTCCATCATATCATGAAGCGCTTCATAATCAGACAATTTTAAGTTTCTCAACGTGACATTAACTGCCTTCGTCGATGTATTTATTCTATTGTGATCCAATGCATCCATGATATCCGTTTTCTTCTCTTTTAGTAAATGTAGGTGATCAACCTTCTGTGGTGCAAAGATTGGATGTCTGGATTTTGATTAGCTCAGGGTTCCTGCTATATTTAGCCCTTACTTAAACCTAAACTCTTTGCTTGCAATCGCCCCATCTACTGATCGGGCGATTTTTTTATTTCGAAGAATTTTGTGAAGCGTACTGCCAGAGTATTACTGGTTAAAAGATTGAACTTTGGAACAAAAAATGTACTGAAATTAGGGCCAGTAACCCTTAGTGAATCGCCTCTTTGCGCGTATATCCCTATGGTTAGTTTGTCGTTTATTGCATAGTTAACCCCTGTGTAGAAGTTGAAAAAGAAGATCGCAAACTGAACTTATTCATTGGGGTAGAGATCTGAGAAAAAAAATACCGGCCCTACTTGTATCCCGGCTGAAGCTGACCATGGTTCGTTCCTGCCGAAGTGGAAACCATTGTCTACGGCAATTTGATGGAAAGAAAAGAGTTTTTGTTCAGCAGATCCGAATTGAATCTGATAGCTGACTCTAGTATGAAAATATTCATTTGCATCAAATCCGAAGTGCATCTGCACTCCAGTGGCATATTCGGTAAGTCTGATGGTCCACTCATTCTCAAAATTTCTACGTTCCCATAGTTCCATTTTCCCACCGAGTACCTCGATAGGATACAGGTAATAAAAGCTGTTGATACTAACGACGGGGGCGACAGATACGTGGAATCTTAAAGGAAACTCTCAAGTATCGGACTTGAAAAAGTTTCTTTGAGCCGAAAGCGGATGGACTGTTGTTAAGAATAATAGTATCCCTAAAAAAAGAATAACTGGACGCAAACCGCTCATTTAAACAAGATAGCGGTTTTAATGAACTTATGATCCGTTAACTTTTATAAAAAAAGGAGCCGACATCCCTGCCGACTCCAAAACCCACATTATTGTAGCTGATTCCTGGGCGAATGCGCTTAGCTCTAGCCTCTGTTTCCTCTTCCTCTATTTCCCTTGTGTTTTCCAAGTCCTCTTGACTTGAGCTCAATAGTCTCAGTTTCTCCATTAGTTGTCACTTCTGCTAAATTGTCACATGTGCCATCCCCAAAGTCTACGGTTACCATATTATCACCCGCGACAAACTCTTTGACCCCGGAGACAGGTACTTTGATATCACACGCTCCGGTAATGAGTATTTCGGAGATAATGTCCATCGTATAAGCTGTGCCGTCCTGAAGCGTTCCAGATGCATTACCGGTAAGAGATGCGTAGCTCTCCTCCGTATTCTCACTTCTGTATCTTGTGCGAGTATGGTTTGCTTCCCTGGTTATAGTGGTTCCATCGCTGAAAGTGTGTTTACCGCCCACCATCGAGGTTTCAAAGACCCTTAGACCTTCAACTGAGGTGTCTGATACATTCATTACTGTTCTGACGCCTTCTACCTGCACACTGTCGATGAAGAAGTCTTCAAAGGTGACAACTTTGGTAGCACCAGGGACACCTCTTTCACCCGAATAGGTGATGATGATCTTGCCACTTTTGACCGTACCTTTTTTATTTTCACATCCGTCGCCAAAATCAATGGTAATTACTTTATTTACTGAATCCTTTGTTACCTCAGCACAATCGAGATTCCCAGCGCTAAACCTCCCCGCTTGTGCAAAATATCTATCGAAAGCTTCATCTGTTGTCTGGTCAATGTCTTCAAAATTTGCGGACATCAATGCCTCTGTGGATGCGTCATACGATGATGTATTAAAGAGAGAGGAACCTTTTGCATACATACGATGGTCTAGAAGTCCGTTTTCCATACATGCTGTTGCTGCAAACGCTAGAGCAGCTAAAAGAAATAGTGATTGATTCTTCATAATTTTCTCTTTTTGTAATTGTTTACCTCTTTGACAGACCTTCTTAAAGAAGGTTTAATGTCGGCCTAAGAAAAAAAGTAAAAAGAATATAAAATGTTGATTGTTAGCTATTTAAAATCAAAAAAATTTCTCACCCATAACTGAGAGGATGTCCACAGTTGAGTGAATGCAAGCGAATTCATCCTCCAAATTAGCAATGGTTACCCTGTGAACTGTTTCTGCCGGAATGGTCTTTCCATTTCGATCTTTCTTGGCAAAAGCAGCTGTCGCGTCTTCTACAAGAATTGTTTTGAAGCCCAGGTTTGCTGCCATACGCACCGAGGTAGAAATGCAGTGCTCGATCGTCAAGCCTACAATGATGACTTGTTTGATGGCAGATTTCTCCAACTTTGTTGCTAGCTCTGTCCCGATAAAGGCACTGTTTACGGATTTTTCGTAGACGGGCTCCTGGTTTTGTGGAAACACTTCCTCTTTGATCTGATTTCCAGCTTTGGATGGATGAAGCGGTGAAGCTGCGTTTATAGAATTGTGTTTTACATGAAAGACGGGTAGAGCATGCTCGCGAAAAAATTCCAGGATGGTACTGCAGTTCTTCTCGGCTTCAGGATGCGAACGTTCGCCACCGTAGAAGTCAACTTCATCCAAACCTTTCTGAATGTCTATCAATACCAGGGCAGTTTTCATTTTGCGCGTAGATTTCTAAAGTAAAAAGTGAACCCAACACTCATTAGCAACATGGATCCTCCCACTACTTTGAGGTAGTAAGTAGATAGATTCTGTATAGAGGGTGAAGGAAGAAGAGCCATTACAATGGTGAATATGGTCACTGCTAAGCCTGCAAAACCTACTAGTTGTATGCCGGTTCTCTTTCCTTTTAGCCATTGCAGAGATTCATCCCCAGTCTGGAGTCTGTTATGCTTTCTAAAAGCTATGAACATGTACAAAAAGGGGATAAAGAACAGGATGATTGACATGTCAACTAATACAAGAAATGCTTCTTTAAGTGTACTGCCTGCCGTTGCTCCGGTAAATAAGACGGAGATAAGTACTCCCTGTGTGATTAGACTTATGTAGGGAGACTGAAATTTTGGGTGCACTTTTCCCAGTGCAGGAGGCAGAAATCGATCTAAACCGATAACAAAAGGAACACGAGCATTCCCGGTCATCCATGCGGCGAAAAGTCCAACAAAGCTTAGTAATACCAGAAATGTTACCGGAAAATTGAGCCACGAGATACCCAGTGCGTCTGTCATGGATTGAAATGCTTGTGGAATACCAAGGATTTCATCCATCTCACCTTGAGGTATTGAAACCAGCAACCCCAGGATACCTATACTGAAGATGAAAACGATTAAAACTGCAGATATGATGAGCGCTTTCGGTATCGTTTTTTGCGGGTCTTTTACCTCCCCGGCGATGACAGGTGTCAACTCTATTCCAGCCCACGAGAATGTAATGGCAGCAAAAAAGGGAAGAAGTTCCAAACTCTCGCCTTTAGGGATCAGGTCAGAAAATTCAAAGTTTCTAACCGATCCTACCTTAAGCCAGAAAAATATTCCCATTATGGTCAGTAATAGGATTGTAAGACCAGTAGCGAGTCCCCCTATATTTTGGATCCACTTTGCTTTTTGCAAACCGAGAATGTTGATGCCAATGACAATCCATAGGAATAGTAGACCAATCCATAATTGATTTTCGGCTTGATACTCTGGGCCATAAAATAGAAACCCTCCAACTGTGAGAACAGACAGCATGACAGAAGGGAACCATACGAGGTTACTCAACCAATAGCTCCAGGCTGCTACAAAACCATGCCATGGACCGAAAGCAGTTTTCGTCCAGACATAGAACCCTCCTTCATCAGGAATTCTAAGGCTAAGGTCAAGGATCATAACAATTGCTGGAAAAACAAAAAGGATTAAAACCACTAGGTTTAGCGTAATGCTTGACCAACCAAATTGTGCAGAGAGCGCAAGTGTTGAAAACCCTACAATTGCCGCAATATTTTGCAGTATCAGGTCATGCCCGTCTAGGGTCCGTTTTAATTGACTCATCAGGATTTGGGGATACTAGTAGTAGAGGTCTTAGTTTAAATGCTTCTCAAAGAACGCAATAGTTCGATTCCATGACAACTTCGCGGAGGCTTTATCGTATCTCGGCGTTGTGTCATTGTGAAACCCATGATTGGCATTTGGGTACATGTAAGCCTCGTATGATTTGCCATTTGCCTTTAGTGCTGCTTCATATGCCGGCCATCCTTCATTTACCCTTTTATCTAGTTCTCCATAATGCAGTAGGAGTGGAGCTTGTATTGCAGGAACCATCTCTCCACCTATTTGACGTCCATAATAGGGCACAGCAGCGGCCAATTCTGGAAGGCGTGCAGCCATCATATTTGAGATCCACCCTCCAAAGCAAAAGCCGACAACCCCAACTTTGCCATTACATTCCGGGTGATTTTTGAGGTACTCGTACGCAGCGATAAAATCTTCGAGCATTTCATTTCGATCTCTTTGTCGCTGTAGTGTGCGCCCCTCGTCATCGGTTCCTGGATAGCCACCTAGTGGTGTCAGCGCATCGGGTGCGAGTGAGAGGAATCCTGCAAGACCAGCCCTTCTTCCTACATCTTCGATGTGTGGGTTCAATCCACGGTTTTCATGTACTACTACAATACACCCCAACTTGCCCTGTGCATCAGAAGGTCGAGAAAGTAAGCCCTTGATTTCGCCTCCCCCCTTTGGGGAATTGTAATTGATATACTCACTTTTGAGTCTTGGATCATTCTTCTTGACCTGCTGTTTTGTGTAATCAGGCATAATAAAGCTCATTAAGGCAGGAAGTGTGATGCCTCCAGCTGTGTATAATGAGAGCCTTTCTACAAACTGTCGCCTGTCTAGTCGGTTGTGAGCATAGTCGTCGTAAAGATCCAAGACCTCCTGATCGATGTCTTCTCTTTTCAGTTTTTTCATTTAGAGCAATTTCGAAAGAAGATACGTAAATATCTTTTAACTCCATTTTGGTTCAACTCATAGATTAGAAGTTTAGTATGCTAACTCAGTAACACTGCATTTCCTAGTTCGAGCACTGCTATAAATAACCCCGGTGTAGAAAAGGATCAGCATGATCAGAAATAGTGGAGAAACTAGAAACTTGAACAGTGTTCCAAACTGTTCCATATGTCATGAAAACGCAGGCTACAACACCTAGTACAATAGATAAGACATAAAAATAATAGCATGACTCATCTGCTCTTTAATTAGATGTATGAATAATGTTGTGACTAGTCGAGAGGGAATTATTCTTCGCCTCAGTTCAAGTTTCTGATTTTAATGTTCCTAAACGCCACGCGGCTTCCGTGGTCTTGAAGACAGATTTTACCTGTCTGGTAGGTGCCAAACCCATTCCAATCTTTGAATGAAGAATCCCTGATTAACTTCTGCCACAGCTTTCCATTTACTGGAAATTCTAGAACTCGGACACCATTATAGATCACAAAACCTTCATTCATTGTATGATCAATGTGGAGAAGCACGGAATTCCATTGGTTGGCTGGTTTACTCACAATTTCTGAGGGAGGGAGAATCCCGTATAGTGATGAAGCTCTGTTGATATCACCTCTTTGATCAATATATTCCTGGTAATTATCATCTAAAATCTGAATCTCTGGTCCGGTCTGGTAGGGATGCTCGTAAAGACTTGTATCTTCTTTTACTCCCCAGAAAATTCCGGAGTTTCCATTATCAGATATCATCCAATCCAAAGAGAGCTCAAAATCTTTGAATTTCAAATCAGTAACCAGATTTGAATTTCTGGCCCTCTTTCGTTTAGAAGGGTCCAGAACCAGGACACCTTGATCTACGAACCAGCCATCGAAATCATCACCCGCTCCATATATGTGCCAACCCTGAAGGTCCTTACCATTAAATAATGGTTTCCAATCTGTTTGAAAGGAGCAACCAATAAATAATGTTGATAAGAACAGCAAACCGAAGGTTTTCATGATATTAGCGATTAAATGGAAGAAAAAACAAACATTAAACTATTCAAACTTCTACTGATGAGCACCACAATGTTGAGTTTTTGTCAACCGAAAAAGCAAGTTGGCGCTGATTTTCAGTTCGAAGAGGTTATTGCAGAAACTCAGAATAAAACAGGAGCTGAAAGGATTGATTTAGATTCGAAAGGTGTTGGGCCGATTTCTGTTGTTGAGCTCGATCAAATAGTGAATCAGGAGATGGCTCTAAAAGGTAAAGCTGTTTTTGATTTGAAATGTGTAGCATGCCATAAAGTGGAAGAACGATTTATGGGTCCGGCAATGAAGGGGGTTACGAAAAGAAGAACTGCTGAATGGATCATGAATATGATTCTTAACCCAAATGAAATGGTAAACAAGGACTCGCTGGCTATGGAAGTATTCATTGCATTTGATGGAATGCCAATGAGCAATATGGGTCTAACGGAAAAGGAAGCACGCGAGGTCTTAGAATATTTTAGATCCATTGATTCGTAAAAAACTTATTCAATATGAAACTGGTCTTTATCACATCTATGCTTGTCCTATTAGGCAAATACTCAAACATTCAGGATGGAATCGATGGGAAATACTATCGATGGGATTGTGAAGAGTCCTATGATACATTTGCTGAGTGGGATTGCAGTGAGGATAAGCAGCTTTATCTGTATATCTCCAAAGATGGAACTGCTAAGGAATATACGGTTAGCAATGGAAGCGAATCTTTAGTTGGCACCTTCGTTTGGAGTAGGAAGAACGATACTTTTACGCTTGAAGAGACCAATTATCAGCTGATCTTCCAGGGGAATGGGAATTTCAGTTTAAAGAATGTGTGGTCAGAGCATTTTTATTATTTGGTAGATATTATAGAACAGTGATTTAGAAGAATGTGGATATGCTTGCCGAAAATTAATAAGTTAGTCAAACTCAATGCTGGAAATTAGATCAGGATTTAGCCTAACGCAAATAACAGACGATCAAAGGATCAGATCTTATTGGTAAGGAATCTTTGATAAAACGTGCTCAATTGCTTCAATGCGAGCGGATGTCTTTCTATTAGCCTCCACGATTTTCCAAGGGTTTCCCTCAGTGTCTGTATGAGAAAACATCTTCTTTTTGTAATCTGTATACTGACCCCATAGACGCTGAGCATTCTCATCTACCGGGGTCATTTTCCATCGCTTGAGTGGGTTATTTTTGATTTCATCAAATCTCTTCTTTTGCTCTTTTTTATCGATTGAAAAGTAAAATTTGAGTAAGATTATTCCATCTCGCGTGATCATATGTTCGAAGTGATTCACTTCTTCCATGAAGCGATGGTATTCCTCTTCTGTGCAGAAACCATTGACCGGCTCTACCACCGCACGGTTGTACCAGCTTCGATCAAATAATGTAATTTCACCAGGGTTAGGAAGACGTTGAATGTATCGCTGAAAAAACCATTGACCTCTTTCCACTTCTGTGGGTTTGGGAAGTGCAATAACTTTATAGTGGCGAGGGTTTAGATGGTGGGTAAGTCTTCTGATCGCACCGCCTTTTCCGGCCGCATCTCGACCTTCAAAAAGAATGCAGACACGCTGTTTGTGTTCAATTACCCACAATTGAAGTTTTATAAGTTCAATTTGAAGCTTTTCAATCCTCTTCTCACTCTTTACATACCGAAGTGCTTTATGGGGGTCTATTTCTCCTTCCTGTTCCAGCATATGCTTGATTGCTTTATTGGAGTTAAGAAGTTTAAGGTCTCTTTCCGTGAAATTATATGGCTTCGTCATGCTAGTCTACGTTGTAAATGGAACGGTGAAACCTCATTACCACGTTTGGGTCCGGTAGCACTCTGGTCGACGCTTCTTCCTTTCCTGGGTATTCAAAATGAGAAAGAAGGGATCTGATACTCTCTAATCTGGCTTCTTTTTTGATATTGGTTTTGATGATTGTCCAGGGACTGAAGGAGTTGTGCGTTTTACTAAACATCTGTTCCTTATAGTAAGTGTATTTATCCCACAATTCTTGACCTTGCTTATCAACAGGGCTCAATTTCCATTGCTTGAGGGGATTCCCTTCCCTACTTTCAAATCTTCTTTCTTGTTCTGCCTTCTCAATAGAGAACCAGAATTTGATGATATACACACCGTCTTCGAATAACATGTGTTCAAATTCAGGTACCTGACGCATGAATTGGGTGTATTGCTCTTCTGAACAAAAACCCATAACGGGTTCTACAACTGCTCGGTTATACCAGCTTCTATCAAAAAATACAATTTCACCTGCATTGGGAAGTATTGAGAGGTACCTTCTGAAGTACCACTGTTTTTTCTCCAGATCAGTTGGCTTAGAAAGTGCAACTACCCGCATGGCACGAGGATTTAAGTGTTCCGTAAACCGCTTAATAGCGCCTCCTTTTCCTGCAGCATCACGACCTTCAAAAATCACAGCAACGCGCAGTCCGTTCTCCGCAATCCAAGTTTGAAGCTTTACTAGCTCCACCTGTAGTGCCCGTAGTTGTTTCTCATAATTGAACAGGTTTTCTACATTCGAAATGTCTTTCTTCTTGAGGCTGAGTTTACTCCGCAGATCATCCGCTGTTTTTATTTCATGGAAATCTTCATTTGTTAGAAAAGCATTTTTTGAGAGTTCACCCTTCATTGCGTCATCAGTCAGTAGAAATTCGTTTATATAATATTCTCAGTTTAGGAATTGAAGTAAAGTAACCTGCGTCTTATCGCTCAAATTTATTGGATCATCAGCGTATATTCGTCTCAGACGATAAATTTCAGACACATTATGTATTTATTAGCAAGAGAAACTATTTGTTTGCTAGGTATTGGGTTAGTCTTTTCATCGCTACTGACATCCCGGGCGCGTCATAATAAGAGATCACCATTCTAAAGAGACCCTTCTTGGTATGACCAAATCCATTGGTAGGGGTAAGTAGAATTCCTGTTTTTTGGAAAATATCCAGCCAGAGACTTTCCTCAGATACAGAAGATTGATCATTCATGAGGTGAGAGAGGTCAATCCATATGAATAGACTTCCCCTTGAAGGATTATAACCAGTATTGCATTCTTTAAGGGCCTTTGCAACCGTGGCGTACGATTCGGTCAGTAATTTCTGGTTTTGAAGAATGTATTGCTTAACAAAAAGATGATCCTCAAGAATCATTTGTAGCGTCCATTGTGTAAGGTTGGAGACACCGTGCGTAAGGTTAATGTTCCTGTAAGCCGCCAGTACTTCTTCATTGTATGAATGTAAGACACCCACTCGAAATCCTGAAATGCCAAAGTCTTTAGAAAAAGAATACCAAAGATGTAAAAAAGGGCTATTTAATTCAGACATTGTCTTACCAAACGAGATGTACTGGCTCACGTTTTCATAATCAGCTGCTATCGCAGAATGATGAATATTGATTATTGATAAGCCATAGATCTCATTCACGATTAAATGTATCTGATGATCGATACACCAATTTGCAATACTTGAAAGCTGATCGAATGAATAAATACCTCCTGTAGGATTATCCGGGGTAGTCAGGATCAGCATTTTGAATTTTCTCCCCGAGGCCTCTATCTCCTCTTTAGCATTTTCCAAATGTACCAAGCTAAGAGGTAGATTCGAATGGATGTCTTCAATTTCATGATGGGTAATCAAGTCGTACCGTTCAATACCAGACTTGACGCCAAGATCACCCGCATACACAGGATAACTTGGAGCCGGTATTACCGCTACATCGCCTGTGTTGCCCAAAATAAAAGCAGTTTGTTCTATTACTGAAGTCAATCCAGAGCTGACAGCCAGCGTGTCTGGATCCACCAATGATTGGAAGAGTAATTCTCCTAGATACCAAGCTACTGCCTCTCTAAAAGACTCAATACCTGCAGCATCTCCATACCGTGATACCCAAGAGGGTATTGTGTTTTCGGTATATACTTCACGAATCTTTTGCTCCAGCTTAGGCCAGTTCAATTTGTTTTCAGCCACGTTCAAAGGGAATTTTCCCTCTGGATTTTCAAGAGGATGGTAAAGGTCTTCTGTTGCTTGAAAATAGAGCTCCAAATCGACTCGAACGGGCGATTGTGCAGCCTTGGCACCTCTTATGGATAGTAAGGGTTCTCTCATCGATCTAAAAACTAAAGATTCACATTCCCGATGGGAGCTATGTCTGTTTTGGTGTCCTTGTAAATAGTGTCTCCGATAAATTTTGGCTTATCAGTAATAAATGATCGCGATTAATCCCCACAAGAGGCAACGGATATTGAAGAAGCATAAGGTTTATGTTTTCGCCTTCATAATACAGCGGCTCATTTGGAATAAAGAAACGTAAACGAATTCTTTCATTAATTGGTGACTTTACTCCCTTTTGACACGGTAAAGATATGGGTTTCTTCCTGGTGTTTCTTTCTGAAGTTTTGGGAGACGCTCAAAATCGCCGCTCGCCAGCATTTTCTTTTGAAACCTACTCCTGTCGAGACTTTGTTGCACTATGTGCTGATGTAGCTGATGTAATTCAGGCATTGTGAACTCTGTTGGGAGAAGGTTGAATGAGAGCTGTTCGTGACTTAAGTCAATTTTTAATTGCTCTCGAGCTTTCAATGCTATCAGCTCGTGATCAAGCCACATTTCTGGAAGTGTATCGAATGGATGCCAGGCTATTTCTTCATCAAATTCCCCTGCGACTAGCTTCACTTTTTCTATCTGCACTAATGAATAATGAGCAAGGGTTACAAAACGATCATTTATCCAGTAAGAATCAGAATAGGGTAATCCTGTAACTTTTGTAAATAGTTTCTCCCACTGTGAACCGAAGCGCCTGTCCTCCTCTCCAATTACTGATAAAAACTTTAAATAGGCCCCCTCTAAACCTGTGCGCTCTTTTAATATTCTTTTTGCAGCTTCATCAACAGACTCTATTCGCTTGATATAACCTCCGGGAAGTACCCATTTTTCTTCAATTTTTAGTAGGAGACATTTGAGTTGCATTTCTTCATAACCAATGATTACATGATCTATGCTGAGGTTGGGTAGGTACTCCTTTTGACCTTCCATTAGAAACAATTTGATGTCCATCTTGTAAAAATAATAAATGTGACATTTTGCCACAAAATAATTTCGTTTATATTTGTGACGACACGTCACAAATAATAATTATGAGTAAGCCACTGAAAATATTTTTAATCGTATTGGGTGCAATCATACTGATTGCCTTGATGGCAGGAGGTTATGGGTATTATTATCTCAAATCTGGATTTATCAGTATTGATTATAAGGACCCCATGCAAGGTAAAGCCATCCCGGAGTTGACTCTGGACGGCTATACATTTCTTGATCTGAATCGAAATGGGGCTTTGAATGTATACGAAGACCTGAGAGCACCTCTTGCCGAGCGGGTGGAAGATGTGTTGTCCCAGATGACCACAAAGGAGAAGGTAAGGATGCTAAAAGGTTCGGGCATGAATCAAATGCTGCGACAAACCTCTTCGGATGATGTGATCACCGGAGTAGCGGGAACCATACTTTCTATTCCCAGATTGGGATTACCCACCTTCTATTTGTCGGATGGACCTGCAGGGTTGAGGCTATCTCCACCCTCTGATCCGGACGAGATCATGTATTGTACGGCATTTCCTATTGGCACTCATCTGGCCTCTACCTGGGATATGCAGTTGGTGGAAGAGGTCGGAATGGCAATGGGAAATGAAGTATTGGAATATGGGGTTGATGTGATACTGGGCCCTGCGGCGAATATTCATCGCAACCCGTTATGCGGACGAAATTTCGAGTATTACTCAGAGGATCCGGTATTGAGTGGGTGGATTGGTGTGGCGATGGTTAACGGTATTGAAGCCAATGGAGTAGGTACTTCGGTAAAGCATTTTGTTGCGAATAATCAGGAGACCGACCGAAATAAAAACAACGTGATGATTTCAGAGCGTGCTTTGCGTGAGATTTATCTCAAAGGGTTTGAAATCATTGTCAAAAATGCTCAGCCCTGGACAATCATGTCCTCCTATAATAAGATCAATGGGACCTATGTCTCCGAGGACAAACGTATCCTCACTGACATACTAAGAGATGAATGGGGTTTTGAAGGTATAGTGATGACAGATTGGTTTGGCGGAGACGATGCGGTTGCGCAAGTAAAGGCAGGAAATGACTTACTGGAGCCCGGTACTAAGAAACAGTACGATGCTTTAAAGCATGCGGCGGATACGGGTGAACTATCAGAAGAGGACATAGACATCGCAGTAAGCAGGATTCTGTCCATTGTCTTACAATCTCCTAAGTTGAAAGGGTATCAGTTTTCGTTTAATCCAGATTTGGAAGCTCATGCAGCTATCACTCGAAAATCAGCAGGAGAAGGTTCAATACTTCTCAAAAATGAAGATGCCTTGCCCGTTTCTAACAATCAGACGGTGGCTTTATTTGGTATCCGTTCCTATGATCTAATTGTAGGTGGTACAGGTTCAGGAGATGTGGTAGAACCTTACTCGATATCATTGGATCAAGGTCTGGTCAATGCTGGATTTAAGATTTCTGAAATAACCCAAGCTGGTTACTTAGCACATAAATCCAAGTTTCCTGAAGCGTTTGCCAAGCAGGAAGGACTGGAGGCGATGATGAATCCAGTTGTTCCTCCCGAGTGGATTCCATCTGTGGATACGATACAACTAGCAGCTTCCTCATCGGATTTTGCCATCATCACGATTGGAAGGAATAGTGGAGAGTTCATTGATCGCGTAGAAGAAGATGATTTCTTGTTGACAGAAGGGGAACAAAGGATGATAAAAGAAATCTCATCTGCATTTCAAAGATCGGGTAAGAAAGTGGTCGTGGTATTGAATATCGGCGGGGTGATCGAAACGGCTTCCTGGAAAGATCAACCGGATGCCATCCTGCTTGCCTGGCAGGGAGGTCAAGAAGGTGGAAATGCCATCGCTGATGTACTCACAGGCAAAGTAAATCCAAGTGGAAAACTGCCTATGACTTTTCCTGTAGCATTATCCGATCACGCATCTAGCGATAATTTCCCTATGGATGGCAAAGTGAATTCTTTTACAAGTTTCCTATTTGAGCGAGATGATGTCACTGAGATGGAGTGGGTGCGAAATGAAGACTACACGCGATATGAAGAGAATATTTTCGTCGGATACCGGCATTTTAGAACTTCATCGGTTCCTGTTTCTTACCCGTTTGGCTACGGGATCAATTATACAAATTTCAAGTATCAAGATGTTTCAATGATCATGGAAAATGATTCGATAACTTTAAATGTTACGATCACAAATACAGGAGAGGTGACAGGAAAGGAATCTGTTCAACTCTATTCTTCTAAACCTAAAAGTATCGTTGACCGACCTGATAAAGAGCTCAGAATATTCGGTAAGACTAAAAACATCAAAGCAGGAGCTTCTGAGTTACTTCAACTATCTCTTCCTATTTCAGAACTAGCATATTGGGATGAAGGTAAAAACGGTTGGGTAGTAGAGCCAGGAAATTATCAAATACATCTTGGAGCCTCTTCGACAGATATTCGTTGGACAGGACAAATTAGCCTAGCTGAATAAAAAATATATTGTTTGGTCTAATTAAGGCTGTCGGATGAAGACTCGATGGCCTTTTTTTTACCTGTAACTTTCTTGGACTACATTCGTCGTTTTACAACGTCAATCCTTTCTATGAAACTCCAATCAAACCTTGTAGTCTTACGCATTCTATACCTTGTATGGGTGATTTTTGGTATACTGAGTATTATGTATATTCCTTCTCAGCTAATAGATTTTGCAGACGCGACCTCTACTGCGGTGCAAATCGGGAGCAGAGAAAGCCTCTTTAGAGCAGGGATCTTGGGGCGATTGATCACACAGCTATTGTTCCTGGTCGTGGTCTGGTACCTGTATAAGCTTTTCGGGGATCAGAATAAGAATGCCACCTATCTTATGATGATATTCGCGTTTGTCAGCATTCCGATGGCCATGTACAATGAGATGAATGCTGTAACTGCTTTGGAGTTTATCACAGCGCCTGATGCCATGTTGTCATGGTTAAATTTGCACCAACAAGGAATTACGGTGGTTTCCATTTTTTGGGGTTTGTGGTTATTCCCTTTGGGGTACCTGGTGTACCACTCACCTCTCTTTCATACGTTTATTGGTATCGCGCTCTACCTAGGTGGCATTGGTTATTTTCTGGGTACATGTGTAAAACTGGTATATCCGGAGCAGCAGATGTTATTCACTGTATTTGAAACCTTAACGATGGGAGAAATGGTGTGGGTCCTTTGGATCATCTTTGTAGGGGCTAAGAGATCTGAATTGAAGGATGCCTAATATTTGATATCTTGATCAGAAATAATGCTTTCTTCTCATGCTACTGAAACACCTAGTTCTTGTTCTTTTTAGTTTCTTGTTCTTTTGTGTAAATGCTCAGGAAATTGTAGAGCTCCCGTTTGAAATAATACCAGGCATTTCATACGAAAGCGAAGAGAGGGAATACTACTCTGAAGTATGGAGCACAACAGCTGTCAGTAATACAGCTCGGCCTACTTTGGAGGTTTTTAGACCTTCATCTGACAAGAATACAGGTACGGCGGTCATTGTCGCGCCCGGAGGAGGTTTGTACGCGCACAGTATCAACAGTGAGGGTAGAGATGTAGCGAATTGGCTGGTTTCCAGAGGTATTACCGCCTTTGTTTTGAAATATCGGCTGGTACCTACTAGGAGAGACGGCACTGTCGAGATCGGAGAAGAATGGGGGAAGGGTTACCAACAGGTGCTTGACAAAGTAGATAAAGTGCTCCCTTACTCCATACAAGATGGATTAAATGGAGTAAAGCACGTACGAGACAATGCCGCTTCATACGGGATCTTCACAGATAAAATTGGATTCATGGGGTTTTCTGCTGGCGGTGCAGTCACAATGGGTGTGGGATATGAGTACTCCGATGAAAGCCGTCCTGATTTTCTTGTTCCGGTATACCCATGGACAGATGCTAAAAAAGTACAAATACCTCCTTCCGATGCACCTCCGATGATGATCATTTGTGCAACAGACGACGGTATAGGATTAGCAAAGGGCGCAATAGAACTTTATTTGTCGTATTTCGAAAACGACAAGAATGTAGCATTGCACATGTATTCGAAAGGAGATCATGGGTTTGGAATGCGAACGAAGGGGCTACCTTCTGACTCCTGGATTGAAAGAGTGTACGATTGGATGCTGGTGGAAGAGTTAGTTGAGATCAAGTCTGAATGAGTTAGGCTTACTCTAGAGAATCTCAAGTAACGATTAACTCAACCTCAAAAGTCGAATGTTTACGGTAGAATATTTCCGGTAAATGCACTGTTGACTATAACCTTCAATTTGCCTTCTGAGTCGTAATCTTTCTATGGTAATTCTTTTTGAGGTCTGGAATTGGAGAAACTGTTAGATGCGTCTTGCAATCCTGCACTTGGTGAGGGTTTTGTAAGGACTACTTTCTCATCCTTCACAGCTTCTTCCGCTTCTGAACTAAGTGGATATGGGAACCGCTAATCAAATTCAATTTTCTAACCTATTGATACCTCTTTGAGCCTGCTGAATAATTCAGTAAATTCAGACAAAATTCAATTTCGTAGATTATGGCTGTTTTCAATTTAACTGTCAATGGAGAGCAAAAATCTGTTGACGTAGACCCGAGTACCCCCTTACTGTGGGTATTGAGAGACCATCTCAATTTGGTGGGGACCAAGTTCGGTTGTGGTATCGCTCAGTGCGGTGCATGTACGGTGCATGTAAACGGGATGGCTTCACGGTCATGCCAACTGCCTATTTCGGCACTAGGAGCTAATGAAGTGACTACCATTGAGGGATTGTCCAATAATGCCGATCACCCAGTTCAAAAAGCTTGGCTAGAGGTTGATGTGCCTCAGTGTGGCTATTGCCAGGCTGGACAGATTATGAATGCGGTATCTCTGCTAAAGTCAAATCCAAACCCGACAGATGAGCAGATTGATGCGGCAATGAGCGGCAATATTTGCAGATGCGGAACGTATACGCGCATCAAGCAAGCGATAAAAACCGCAGCAAACCAAAACGTATAGGATTATGTCAATTGTAAAAACAAAAGTGGGAAGAAGATCCTTCCTGAAAACTTCAGCGGCAGCCGGTGGAGGATTGATGATCAGTTTCAGTTGGTTGGCTGCATGCGCCCCTGGTCAGACTAAGGAAGAAGTCATGGCGATGCCCAAAGAGTGGTTTGAACTTAATGGTTTTATCAAGATTGGAGAAAACGGTGTGGTAACCATCATGTCGCCTAATCCGGAAATAGGTCAAAACGTAAAGACTTCTATGCCCATGATCGTGGCAGAAGAATTAGATGTGGATTGGGATATGGTCGTGGTGGAGCAGGCTCCCTTGAATACTGAAATATTTACACGGCAGTTGGCAGGAGGTAGTCAGTCCATTCGTCAGGGATGGAATAGTTTACGATCTGCAGGTGCAGCAGGAAGAGCCGTGTTAAGACAAGCTGCAGCAAATGAGTGGGGCGTACCCGTGGAAGAGGTTATCACCAAAGCAGGAAAACTGATGCACTCAAGTGGCAAAGAAGCTGGTTTTGGAACGTTTGCTTCCGCGGCAGCATTATTAGAAGCGCCTGAGGAACTGGAATTAAAAGAGAGATCAGAATTTAGTATTATTGGAACCTCCCGAAGAAATGTAGACGGCAAAAAAATCGCTACCGGACACCCTTTATTTGGCTTGGATTATACCAAAGAAGGTATGCTAACAGCGATGATCATCCATCCGCCTGCATTTGGCATGAAACTCAAATCTTTTGATGCAGACCTTGCTAAAAGCATGTCGGGTATTGTGGATGTTATTTCGATCGATACGTATCAGGAAGGTATGGAAAAGCAATGGAGTGATATCAATGCTTTCCCTCAATTAGTAGCTGTGGTTGGCCAGTCTACCTGGCAAGTCATGCAGGCTAAGAAAAGCGTAAATGTGACGTGGGAAGAAACGGAAAGCTATCGTAAGATTGAGGATAGTACTAGTAAGCACAAGGAAATGCTGGTGCAAAGATCCCAGCAGAAAGCTGAGGTAGAACGGGTAGACGGCGATCCTGAAGCTGCATTCAAGCGCGCTGCAAAAGTGGTGGAACGAACCTACTCTGCTCCATTTCTTGCACACAATACCATGGAGCCGATGAACTTCTTTGCCGATGTCACAGATGATAAAGCTGAATTAGTTGGACCTATTCAAACACCTGAATATTTAGAGCTCACGCTCAAGAAGCGATTAGGCATGCCTCTTGATAAGATTAACATCCAAATGACAAGAATGGGTGGAGGCTTTGGCCGTAGATTGTATGGTCATTTTGCAGTGGAGGCAGCAGTGATTTCGCAGCGTGTGAAAGCTCCGGTTAAGTTGGTTTACACTCGGGAGGATGATATGACACAAGGTACGTACCGTCCTGCTTATCACGCGACTTACAGAGCGGCTTTAGATGAAAACAATAACTTAATAGGTTTCCATGTCAATGCTGGCGGAATTCCTTCTAGTCCTCTTTTTGCGAATCGTTTTCCCGCAGGTGCAGTCGAAAATTATAAAGCAGAGTCGTGGACAATTGAGTCCAACATAAGTAGCGGTGCCTGGAGAGCACCCCGATCTAATTTCATTGCAGGAGCTGAGCAGTCCTTTTTAGATGAAGTAGCAGAAGAAGCAGGGAAAGATCCTATTGAATTTAGACTGGAACTCTTTGATCGTGCCATCAACAATCCTGTGGGTGAAAAGAACGATTACGATGCGGAACGATATGCCGGTGTCCTGAAGTTGGTGAGAGAAAAATCAAATTGGGGAAAAGAGGGTCAATCTTCTAATAGAGGAGTATCCGCCTATTACTGTCATAACAGCTATGTAGCCCAGGTACTTGACCTTGAAATGGAAAACGGTAAACCACGAATTAAGAACGTAAGTGCAGCAGTGGATTGTGGGATTGTAGTCAATCCTATTGCAGCAAATAATATGATGGAAGGTGGAATCGTAGATGGCATAGGACATGCGTTGTACAGTGCCATTAGCTTCAAGGATGGTGCTCCAGAAAATGCCAACTTTGACAAATACAGATTGATTCGACATAATGAAGCACCGGAGAATATTGACGTACATTTTGTGGACAATGGTATTGATCCTACTGGTCTAGGTGAACCTCCGTTTCCTCCAATTGTGGGGGCATTGGCCAATGCCTTATATAAAGCCACAGGTAAGCGGCACTACCATCAGCCCTTTATGGAGCAGAGTTTCTCCTTAGGTTAAAATCTAATTGAGTTGTAAAAAGCCCGCCTTATTAGGTGGGCTTTTTTTGTTGAAAGAATTCATCATCCGGTTTTTTCAGCTTTCTTACTAGCAGTTCATTCATTTTCTTTCGCTCCCATAGCACTAGTAGGGATGCCAGTAAAAAGATTGCAACGATCAATGCAAATGTATTTGCAATGACGTGGTCCAGTTTTCCAATCATACCTTTATACAAAATTTCTTCATTTTCAATTCTTGAATTTTGACTTCAAGTCGTAGATACTACAGTGTAAATCATTATGAATTTATTATTTTCCTTACCCTGAGAGTTCGAAACAAATTGAATGTTCTGGAATTGAAGGAACCTGCTCTTGGAAAATTACCAGGGGTCTTCAGCGACCATTTGCGTTGCCAAATTGGATAAAAGCAACAGCACAGCTTGCATGCAGATTAGCATGAAATCCAAATATGCCTTGTTGGCACCTATACTGTTTCTTATCTTTAGTTACTATACAGGTCTGGCCATTTTGAGGGGCTTAAGTAAAGCTACCAGGAAGGAGATCGAGACCGCGACATTTAATCTTCAAACTGCATCTTGGTATATGTCTATTTCTCAAAAAAACTTACAATTTCTTCAACAATTGTCTCAGAATAATAACCGCGAATGGTTTGATGCCCATAAACCTGAATTCCAAGGTTATCAGGAAGAGTTTAAAGCTTTTCATAGAGAGGTACTGCATTGCCTCAAAGGGCACGATGACATTGCAAGAAACAAGACTTTCCGTATTTACCGAGATGTTCGATTTTCAAAAGATAAAACTCCCTTTAAATCTCACTGGTCAGGATCATTCAATCGCGCCACTGAAGAGCTCAGAGGAGGTTACTATTATCAAATAGCACCTGAAAGAAGTCAGGTGATAGGAGGCTTTTTCGGACCCAATCCTCAGGATTTACTTCATCTTAGAAAGCAGATCAGTCAGGATTCTGAGCCACTTCAGGAGGTGCTGGAAAGTGAAGCTTTTAAAAAGTCTTTTGGGTCCTTACAGGGTAAGCAAGTTAAGACAGCTCCTAAAGGTTTTTCTAAGGATGATCCAACCATCGAATTGCTAAGATTCAAGCAATTTCTTGTTTATGTACATTTCACAGATGAAGAGGTGATGCGAAATGATTTCGCCGAGAAAATCAGTGATTCCTTCAAAGCCATGCGTCCCTATTTTGATGTGATGAGCATGTACTTGACGACTGATCTTAATGGGATTCCAATTGTTTGATTATTCTTCTGTCCCGACATTTGTGGGGTGATTCGCATCCAATTCGAATAAAAGTGAGTCGAACCTTTCTGCTTCTATCTTGATGTCGTCTTCCCCAATTCCATCAAATGGGTCTTCCATGTGCTCTTGAATATTGATCAAACTGATTAAGATAAATGAATACATAGCAGGCACAAAATACGTAATAAAAACAAAAGAGAATACATTAATAGATGCTGCAAAAAAAGGGGCAAACAACAGAGGGAAAGAGTAAATGAAAAATTTACTGTAAGTCCTGAGGGTGATTGGTGTTCTGTATTCACGAATGATCTTTAGTTCTTCAAAATGAACCAAAATCATACTAACATATTCATTTAATCGTGCCATATCAGACCCTGGAGCAATCTTCCTCATTTCCTGCAATTGTTCTGACAGATGTGAGATGGTGTTATACACTCCGAATTCTGCCATGTCATGATCCAATCGGACAAGGTATTTACCAACCGCCACTATGATCAAATTTATTTTACCTTCCACTTGTTGCAGATACGAACGCTCGGCTCTTGATTCATCTTCACCCCAATGTTTGATGGCAAGGAATATGGCTACTAACAGCCCTTTAATTCCTGCCAATGCTTTTAATGCTTCTTCTCGTCTTTGAAATGCTGAATTAATCGCAAACACAATTGGAAATACCATTGCCACTGAAATCATTGATAAATTAAAATCAGCCAGAAAGTTCAACTGAATACAAATCCAAGTAGCTACGATCGAAAGAATAGTAACGATGAATGTCTTGTAATTGATAATAAGCACAAGACTTCCAAAGAATGATTTCATGTTTATTTAAGATGCAAGTTGTTTTGGGTCTATCAAATTATATAAAATATTGGAATAAGTCTGAAGTGAAAATGAATCCACGGATTTAGTGAAGCTAATCAATGGTGATATCGTATTTTATCAAAAGACCTGAAATTGATTCTTTTGAGAATTTTGCAGACTTGATTTGATTAGTATCAGGGTCTATTCGGTAGTGAATAGAATCACGAAGATCTGCTTTGATTAGGTTTGTTTGTTCGAAGGTTGCACCTGCCAGATTACAACCTTTTATTATGATTTCAGATAAGTCTGCATATCCAAAATCACTTTCTTTCAGGTCACAATTAGTAAAAGAGCAACCATTTAGGTTCATATCAGCAAAAATTGAGTGCGCCAGGTTGCATTGTTGAAACTTCATCGATAAGTTGAAGACGTTACATTCATGAAAGCCTATTCCTATCATTTTACAATTAGAAAAGGCACAATCTTGAAAGGATACTTTAAAAACATCGACATTACTGAAGTTGCAATTTTCAAATTCACATTCGATGAATTTTGTCTCTTTGAGTAGTGCAGATGTGAAATCACAATCAGTGAATCGACATTGCTCAAATTCAAGACCTATGGTTCCTTGAAAAGTTTTCGAATTAAATCCCTGATCATAAAAATGATGGTCACTCATGTTCCTGGTATGTTGACTGGAATATAAGTTATTAGTCCTTCAAATTGAAACCACACTACAATTGACTCTATTTTCCAAAACTTATTTAAACTAAAAATATTAGTATAAATACTAAATATATTAGCTAGTAGAGTTATTACTAATTAATTTAGCTTTTTAAACCACCCACTATGAATCGTCAAATTGTCCATATGGATATGGATGCATTTTTCGTTAGTTGTACGCTAAGAAAAATGCCCAAGCTGACCGGTAAACCTTTGATTATCGGAGGAGCAAATAGCAGAGGAATTGTAATGTCTGCCTCATATGAGGCACGTCAATACGGTGTGCATAGATCCATGCCCACACGTGTTGCCTTACAGAGATGTCCGGATGCTGTGTTGGTTAAAGGCGATTTTGATTTGTTTTCCAGATACTCTGATACAGTCAATGAAATCATTGCAGAAAAAGCTCCGGTTCATGAGAGAGCAACACTTGATGAATTTTATTTAGACATGACCGGAATGGATCGTTTTCACTCAAGTTATACTTTTTCAAAAGAGCTGGCACATACGATCTACGATGAGACTGGTTTACCCTTGTCCTTTGGATTAAGCATAAACAAAACAGTGGCAAAAATCTGCACAGAACATATCAAACCGGCAGGCCATTTACAGATAGCTAAACAAGAAGTTCAACCGTTCTTAGACCCACAGTCCGTTAGAAAACTTCCCTCAGTAGGCGAGACAACGTATCGCTTGTTAAGAAGGATGAGCATTAAAGTGATAGGGACATTGCGACAGGTTCCTATGACTGCTCTGCAAGAGCTTTTTGGTAAGCCGGGAATTACTATTTGGAAAAAGGCAAATGGAATAGATACCACACCTGTGACCCCATATCAGCAACAAAAATCCTTTAGTGAAGAACTAACATTGGATCAAGACACACAAGATATCAGGCAGTTAAAGGCTATTCTAGTCACATTGGTAGAGAAGGTAGGATTTCAGATGCGAAAGCAGAAACAGATATGTGCTAAAATCTCAGTAAGAATTCGATATACAAATTTTGACACAGAGACAGTCCAACGTAAAATTCCCTTTACTTCGTTCGATCATACTTTGGCTTTAGTAGCTAAAGAACTCTTCGACAAATTGTATCAAAGAAGAATGCTGATTCGAATGATTGGTGTGAAGTTGTCAGACCTGGTTCAGGGTAACCATCAGATTGATTTATTTCATGACGATTTCAAAATGATTCGCTTAACAGAGGCTATGGATAAGTTAAAATTTCGTTACGATGATCCCATGATTATTCGCAAAGCAAATGGAGCCACTTCAGATACTTTTTCTTGAAGGTGTATCTAAACTGTCATTCATATTATTCGCTTAGATATGGTGCTATTCCGGTAGAGGAGATTCCACCAATGATCTCTAGAATGGGGGGAAGCTTTGCTGCATTGACTGACATCAACTGCACAACTGGAGTATTTGATTTTGTAAAGGCAAGTAGAGAAGAGGGTATAAAGCCATTGGTGGGAGCAGAAATCAGAAAAGAGGATCAACTTCTTTATATCTGTATTGCCAAGAGTCTGAATGGGTTTCGAGAGATAAATGAACTCATCACTCAAGTAAACTTAAAGGAGCGCTTATTACCCGGGCAGTCACCTTTTTTCCAGGATGTATTTGTAATTTATCCGACCCACAATATTCCATCCATTCTTCAACCTAACGAATGGATCGGTATCCGTCCTGAAGAGTTAAAACGATTCAAGCATCCGTTACTAAAACAACCGGATCGGTTGGTGCTATTTCAGTCTCTTACTTTCAGAAATCAAAAGGAGAGAGAACTCCATCAGCTACTTAGAAGTGTTGAGCATAACATCCTACTCAGTCAGCTGAAACCTGAGCAACAAGGGCTTGCTTATGAAATTCCAATTAAGGTAGATAGATTAGAATCAGCCTTTGGTAATTACCCTCAGATCGTTCGGAATACACAGCGGTTAGCAGATCAATGTTTTTTTGATTTTGATTTCAACATACCGAAGAATAAAAAGCATTTTACCGGCAGTCGATATGAAGATCGGATATTGCTGGAGACATTGGCATTAGAAGGTTTTCGGGACCGATATACACTCGATGATCAAGTTGCGAAAAAGCGTCTTTTCGAAGAATTGGAGATCATCGATAAGTTGGAGTTCTCCTGCTATTTTTTGACGACCTGGGACATAATTCGCTACAGTATGCATCATGGATATTTTCATGTTGGGAGAGGCAGTGGTGCTAACTCCATAGTGGCTTATTGCTTGAAGATCACAGAAGTAGATCCGATTGAGCTAAATCTTTATTTTTCACGCTTTCTTAATACTAAACGATCGAGTCCTCCAGACTTTGACATAGACTGGAGTTGGAAAGATAGAGATGATATCATCAATTACATCTTTCGTCGTTTTGGACGAGAGTATACAGGTTTCTGCGGAACAGTGTCCGATTTCAAATACAGATCAGTAGTACGAGAACTCGGAAAGGTTTACGGGCTCCCAAAAGAAGAGCTGGATCGCTTGTCAAGGAAATCATTTCAAGAGCAGGACGACCATGAGATCAGTCAAAAGATCCATGAATTCGGTCAGATGCTTAAAGGATTTCCAAACCAGTATTCCATGCATGCATGCGGTATTTTCATTTCGGAGGAGCCCATTGCTACTTACAGTACAATGAATCTTTACCCGAAAGGGGTGCCCACCTGTGAAATCGACATGTACATCGCTGAATCTATTAAGCTTGAAAAGCTAGACATTTTAAGCCAGCGTGGGCTGGGGCACATCAAGGATGCAGTTGTGATGGTAGAGCAGAACAGAGGCATCAAACTAGATATCACGCAAACGGAAGCGTTCAAGAAAGATGAAAAATGTAATACCATGTTGGCGACCGGTCGTACACTTGGATGCTTTTACATTGAAAGTCCGGCCATGCGAGGGTTGTTGAGGCGACTCAAGTGCCATGATTATGAAACACTAGTAGCCGCAAGTTCCATTATCCGCCCGGGGGTAGCGCAGAGTGGGATGATGCGGGAGTATGTCGAACGACACAGGGATCCTTCCAGGATTCAATATTTTCATAAGGTATTTGAAGAACAATTGAGCGATACCTACGGAGTAATGGTTTACCAGGAGGACGTGATCAAAATAGCTCATCACTTCGCTAAAATGGGGCTGGATGAAGCCGATGTATTGCGTAGGGGAATGTCGGGTAAATCTCGATCTAAAGAAGAAATCGAACGAATTAAGAACCTGTTTTTTGAGAACTGTAAAGAACAAGGTTATGATGAGGCACTCACTAATGAGGTTTACAGACAAATAGCTTCTTTTGCTGGCTATAGCTTTTGCAAAAGTCATAGTGCCTCCTATGCTGTCGAGAGCTATCAATCCCTCTTTTTAAAGGCCTATTACCCACTGGAGTTCATTACAGCAGTGATCAACAATAACGGCGGTTTTTACCGACCGGAAGTCTATATTAATGAAGCAAGAAAGCTAGGTGCCACCATCGAACCACCTCAGATTAATCAAAGCAATGAGTTGACCTGTCTCCGGGGAGAAACCATCTTTATTGGTTTCAATCAAGTTGCACATTTATCGAATACTACGGCTATACAGATTGAAAGAGAACGTGAAGTATCGGGCAATTTCCATTCATTAAAAGAGCTGGTCGACCGAACGAAAATCACCTACGATGAAATCTGTCAGTTAGCATATGTGGGTGCTTTCAAAGAGTGGGGGATTCCTAAGGGACAATTAATAGTGGAAGCTAAGCGGTTAACTAATCAGGAACCCAGCACTGTCAAAAAAGAAGATAAACTGTTCGAAATTTCTCAGAAAAATTTCAGTTTCCCAGAGATTGAAACCGATCCTTTGGAAGACGCTTTTGATGAGATTGAAAGTTTAGGCTATCCTGTTTCTGTTTCGGCTTTCGATTTACTGAAGACCCGATATCGAGGGGATGTTTTCGTGAAGGATTTGTTGCAGAATGTGAACAGGGTAGTCCGAATGGTCGGTTACCTGGTATCAATAAAGGATGTACCTATTCAGAGAAAAGAAGGAAAAGTTAAGATGAATTTTGGAACCTGGATAGATATCCACGGGGACTATTTTGACACTACTCATTTTCCTCCCTCGCTAAAGAACTACCCCTTCAAAGGGCTAGGGTGTTACCTGCTTTTAGGAAAGGTGGTGGTCGATTTTGACTTCCCAAGCATTGAAATCTTAAAAATGGACCGTTTACCAATGGTTCCAGATCCACGTTTTAGTGAAGCAGACAAACCCAACTATGATGCTTGGGACAAATTAAAAGTCGCTCACAGTTTTACCAGTCGAGACCCTTATCCAAGCATGCAAGAGCTGGACGAGTTGTATGGTCGTAAACCTGTATCCGGTGACTTTGATTTCAAACGAAGCGATACTGAGAAAATGCAGCTGGGAGGGAGTAGTAAGGTTTAAAATTTGCATTCAACCTAAACCTCTAAGTCGATTAGAAAGACCTTATTGAGGTGCCTTGATTCTGTAAATACCGGCCCCCTCAACGGAGAAATAGATAAGTCCATCGGGCCCTTCTTCTACTGCCCTCACTCTGCCGATATCCTCAAACAATGGTTTTTCACTCACAATTTTATTGTCCTCTACATCACAGTACATTAAATAGTTGAAACGTAATGATCCGACTAGTAAGTCGCCTTGCCAGTTAGGGTAGTTGGCCCCGGAGACAAAAGCCATTCCTGAAGGAGCAATAGATGGAACCCAATACCAAAGAGGCTGCTCCATTCCTTCTTTTTCGGTCAGATCTGTAAACTTTGTCCCATTGTAATTGATCCCATAACTAATGACAGGCCATCCATAGTTTTTCCCGGGTTGGATAATATTGACCTCGTCTCCGCCTTTAGGACCGTGTTCATGTGTCCAGATTTCTCCTGTAAACGGGTTTTTTTCCATTCCTTGTGGGTTACGATGGCCATAGGAATAGATGGCTGTTCTGGCACCAGCAGTGTTGAAAAAGGGATTATCCTCAGGTATACGACCATCGTCTAGCAAGCGGTAGACTTTTCCTCCATCCCGGTAGATATCCTGTGGGTTCAGGTCTCTTGAACCTCTATCGCCAATGGTAAAATAGAGGTATTCATCGTTATCAAATGCTATACGACTTCCAAAATGCTGGCCTTTTCCGGAATTAGGATCTCCTTTATACAGAACTTGTTGATCAGTTAAAGCATCATTAGTCAGCTTTGCTCTCATTAAAGCAGTATTTGCCCCCCTTCCACCTCCTTCGTCAGAAGCATATGTTATGTAGAGCCAGTCGTTTTCAGCATAATTGGGATGAAGTTCAATGTCCATCAAACCTCCTTGCCCTTGAACTTTCACATCTGGTAAACCCGAAATCTCAGTCTTTTGACCGTTACTTACCCTAAAGAGATGACCGGACTTTTCCGTTACTAACAGGTCTCCATCAGGTAACCAGGTAAAGCCCCAGGCAATATCAAAACCATCTACTACCAATTCATATGAAGGATTCCATTTAAGATTAGCTTCTTCATCAATTTCAATATTTGACAGATCATCAACATTCATTTCTGTTTGATTGCTGCAGGCGATGGGAAGTACAAAAAGTATCAGTAGTCTTTTCATAATGGTGCCGCGATGGAGTTGGCATTTTTTAGATTTTAAAAACGATCAATATCGGACCTTTGTTTGTTTCCGTACAATAGTCACAAAATCAACACCTTGAATAAGTAATCGCGATAAGAGAAGATCTTTGAGTAAATGCAGCTTGGAAAATCTAATTTGAAGTATCGTGAAAGCGACATTTTTAAGCCTCATTTGTTAAAATATGTTTACACACAGCATGTATTATTAAACAAAGGGACAATATTGCCGTTTTTCAAAAAAAATACTAGTATGCGTACTACCTATATATTAATCCTTAGCCTGGCCTATTTTGCGGGGGGCTGTCAGTCAAAATCAGACGCTAAGGCTGAAACAAGCAAGTATCCAATCCAAAAAACTGAAAAAGAGTGGAAAGCCATGTTGACTGAGCAGCAGTTTACGGTTCTTCGCAAACAAGGAACAGAGTACGCGTTTACGGGAGAATATTGGGATAATAAGAAAAAGGGAGTTTACTATTCAGCAGCCACAGGTCAGCCATTGTTTAGTTCAGAACATAAATACAAATCCGGGACAGGGTGGCCAAGTTTCTACAAACCGATTACTGAAGACGCAGTGAAAGAAGTGCCGGATAAAGCATATGGCATGCTGCGTACTGAGATTGTAGACAGTGGAAGTGGTTCTCATCTGGGGCATGTTTTCAACGATGGCCCAGCTCCTACTGGTTTGCGTTACTGCATGAACTCTGCATCTTTGATATTTGTGGCAGAAGGTGAAGAGCTGCCTGCCATCGTAAAGGAGTGGCAGGAGAAATACGGTAAGTAGAATACCATACAAGAAGGTAGCTTACGTGCTACCTTCAAATCGTGTAAACTTATTTTCATCAAACGTTTGGTTCGTTTGAGTGTTGCTTTGTTGAATCAAATACCTCAGCCATGAAGAAGATCCTCACTTATTTGCTTGCGTTTTTGATGATAGGTGGAGCTACCGGACACATACTAGCTCCTGAATTTTATGCGCCATTGGTACCTCATTTTATTCCCCTGTCGTTAGCGAATGTAATATCGGTGATTGCTGAGGGAATTATTGGGGTTGCTTTGATAGTACCCAAGTATCGGAAAGAGGGCTCCCTTTTGTTTGTGATGCTGATGTTGGCATTTTTACCTATTCATCTTTGGGATTGGACAAAGGAAGTGCCTGCAGTCGGTCCCTCTCCAGCTCCTGAAATCCGTATCATGTTACAGCTACTCATGATATATGGGGGGTGGTGGTTGTATAAGAAAAACATATGAGGTTTTAAGATCTTGAGCAGGATAACTACCGTTTGGAAGCCTTACACTTACTACAGTTTTTTTGCAGACTTTCTTATGATTTTTGGGAGCTTTCCTCTAATCTCGTCCAATAAGTCAGCAGCTGCACTTTCGCACATAGGCTGAATTTTCTCTAGCTTCATAATGGGAATACCACCAACTGCTGTGACACCTTTAGAAGATGTACCTGTTTGATTAATGCTAAATACTTTTTTGCCTTCTTTGTTGTAGCAGATCATGTTAAAAATGGCGTTAATTTTTGCAGTGCCTACACCCATAACGGTAAACAGATTGAATTCAAAGGTGATATATACGAAGATGACTCCGTCTTTGCTGCTAAAAATTTGTAGCATGGCATCTTTATCTCTCTGATTAGCACCTAAAATGGGACGTTGGAGCAGTTTGTATCCTTCTGGTGTCAGGCTTAGGTTTATCAATGAATCAAACCGGTCAAGATTGGTTACATAAGCTGCATAATCCGGGTTGGAGGTAACCTCTTCTTGTGATGTCATAGAAAATGGAAATTCGCCGGATAATTCATTCATATAAGCATCGTAGAAATTGTCAAGTACAGGCTGTAAGTCGAAGTTGGGATCATCTGCAAGCGACATTACATCCTTGATGAATGCAGCACCACCACCCAGGTTACCTGAGCCAATAATCTTGCTAACCGTAAAATTGACAGTTGCCACTTCTTGCTGAGCTTTAGCAACAAAAATGAAGCACGTGGAAAGTACGAATAATGATAGTAGTTTTCTCATACGTGGGGATTTAGAAAGCCGTAAGGTACTCACATTTAAATTGGAGTGACTTCAAGCCATTTGGATGCTAAGCTAGTTTTCTCAATTTTTCAGATAATACTTCAAGTGCGATCATGGTTGTAGCAAGACTCCGATGCTTTAGAAATCACTGAGTAGTGAATACACAGGGTCATCTAATTATGCTACGATTGCGTTATTTATAAAATTTTTATTTTTTATTGAAAGTGAGTATCTTTTAAGTTAAGTTCAAATAATTAGCTCCGTTTAAATTTTGCCTAAATCGAAAGCGCTTATTCTTGATAAGGATGATTTGAGTAGCCTTAAGGAAATCCTAATAGCGGTACGCGTCACCTTGAACGAGTTGTCGTGCCCCCTGTCAGCCGTACAGCGTAAATCACTTCCTTGCATTGATCTAGATGCACTTGATTCAATGAATGATAGATTGTCAAAGATTCAGAAACAGGGAAAAAGCGAAGCCTCAGTAATGAAAATAAGAAGTATAAAGCAGCGGTTGGATGGATTAAGAGAACTGATGTCTCTTCTAGCGATTTTGAATCTTTTGCAACAAGATTTGAATGATACGATACAGTTTGTTGGTTCAGAGATATTGAAGGACACAAACAAGTTGTAGTAGGTGAAGAAGTTTGAGACAGTTTAGTTGCTGACAAGATCACCGTTGCTTAAGATCGACCACTATCCAAATAGTTCTGGGTAGTTGAAACAGATGGCAGAGATACTTAGAGCTATATTTTCAATTTGTAGCTGTTATTTTAAGTTTGAATCAGCGTACAGGACAGCCCAAGGATTTCTGAACTGAATAAATGTTCATCTTTTATTGTTTACTTAGACTGTATCTTTTTCCTGGTACTATCCGTCAGCCCTTAAAGAGGTAGGCAATTATGAGGCATCAACTGCAAAAGTTAATCAAGAATGGACCAATCGTCATTGATGGAGGGTTATCAAATGTATTAGAATCGGAAGGCTGCGATCTTAATCATCCCTTATGGACAGCAAAGTTGCTCGATGAAAATCCCGAAGTACTAGTTAGCGCTCATCTCAGTTATTTAAGGGCTGGAGTACACCTGATCACGACCTCCAGTTATCAAGCTTCTTTTCCCGGATTGAGGAGGTCTGGTTTCAATAAAGACCAAGCGAAGCAGCTGATGTTAAAGTCTGTTGAGTTGGCAAGTGAGGCAGTAGATCGGTTTATGGAGGAAATGCCAAGTAAGAGTCGACCGATGATCGCAGCAAGTGCGGGGCCATATGGTGCCTTTCTAGCGGATGGTTCAGAATACCAAGGGAATTATGGTGTTTCCGATCAGGTATTATATGATTTTCATACTGAGCGACTTGAGGTTCTTTGTAATACTGAAGCAGATATATTGGCCTGCGAAACTATCCCAAGCTTTCAAGAAGCCAAGGTGCTATCAAAACTATTGAATGAGGTAAGAAAACCAGCTTGGGTCTCTTTTTCCTGCAAAGATGCTCAGCATATCAGCGATGGTACTGCTATTGGGAAAGTAGCTGCCATTTTTGTCGGACATCCTTCCGTTTTTGCTGTAGGAATAAATTGTACTCATCCATCCTATATATCCAATCTTATACTCGAAATAAAAAAAATACTTCCTGATAAGTGGATTGTGGCCTACCCCAACTCTGGAGAAGTATTTGATGCAGATACTAAAACATGGTCAGACTTTTCCGATCCCCAGTTGTTCATAAAAAAAAGCAGAGAGTGGATTGAATCAGGGGTGAGTTTAATCGGTGGATGTTGCAGAATCGGTCCTGAGCAAATTGAGCAATTAACTAAATTATACCTGTGATAATCAGTTAACCAATCTCATTACGTCAGAACCCATTGGTAAGATCTCTTTTTTCTATCTCCAGCTAGTGGAGATACACGTCATTGGCACCTCAATCTTATCTAAAGTCAACCAGATATTTTCGTTTTGTAACTATCAATATCTTCTTGAATTTTTTCGATAAATGAAAAGGAGATAATTTTATATACATCACCTTTTCTTTTTGAAAATGTAGCAGTCCGTTATTTTCATAATAAAGAGAAGCAAGGGTCTTATATATAATCAACACAGTTACTGAGGAGTCTTTAAGAAAATGCGATAGGATTACGATGCTATAACCCCATCCATTGGCAATCAATCCAATCGGTAAGCATATGAAACAGCAGTCCTACTGAAACTATACGTGTCTTATGAAACCACAAACCAAGTGTATAAATCAGCATTGCGTAGTATGTATGCAGTGGATGGAAATTAATACTACAGCGATTGGGGTCGAATAGCGGGTCTGCTAGTAAATGATCAACGTCCACTAGCATGGTTAAAACTAATAATACGTATGCTTTTTTCCAGTTAGACCGGAATAGCAGCCAGGCGATCAATCCCGGAATAGCAAGATGCATTCCATAGTGTACGAAGGTTTGTAGGTCCAGAAAATCAATCATCACCTGAAAATAGCTTGTAGGCATTTGATTCTGTAAGTCTACGGTCAATTGCAGACTGACGTGATAGCATAGCATCTCCAGAAGTTAAAAGGTCATAATGGGTTATGAGCTTTTCAAAGTTTCCGTTTCTCCACTTCAGCTTTCCTTCTTCGGCTCCAAAATAAGCATCTTCATCATGGTCAACTCCCACAGATGGGATGTCCAGCGTACTGGCTTTTTCGACGACCAGCTCAATGTTCTTTATTTTCAATTGTTTGGCTACGTATCGGTAATCCAAGTATCTCTAGTTGGTTTTTTTATACCCATCGATCACATCATCGCCATTTTCCTCATAAGTAAGTGTCAGCATTGTTTCACTTAGTTCGAAGGTAAATGTTCTGGATTGGTCATCGATGGTGGTAGTCAGTTGACTAGTTTCCAGTGCCAGTTCAAAATAACCTACACCACTAAATCCGTTTTCTGTAATGGTAAATTGACCGTTTAGCTTAGAGAAATCTTTGCTTTCAAAAGCGAGTATGACACAACAAGGCATGACAGATGATGAGATCCCATTGACTGATGTAGCATTCCACTCCCAGCTTCCCAATAAATTATCGATTTTAACTTCCCTCAAAATATCTTCTTCATTGTTGCATCCAAGGAGTAGTAGCGACAGTAGAAGAGTAGTACTTAGTAAGTATTTGGTCATTTCTTTTTTATGCAGATTTCAGCAAAAATAGGTAAATGTTTAGCTGACAGTTATTTAAAAGCTCTATTAAGGATCCTACATAGGATTTAATTCAAGAGAAGTAAGAGCATCGGGTTTCCTTTTTTGATCCTTTTGTTCTGCTAGTAAAGTTCTTGATTGATAAAGGGTATGAGTGCTAGCATAACAGCCTGCACATAATAATCAGTTCTACCTAATACACCATTAGTCAATGTTCCAACTGCTCCACCTTTCGACTTTGAATCTCTTTGATCGAATACCTGATCATTGGCATGTCCAAGTTCTATTCCTTGATGTATCAATTCAACCACTTTTCTAGGAAGGTAAAAGGTACTCGTTCGAGACTGACCTTTGGTTTCTTGAGATAAAATGACAACCCATGCAAAGGCTTCCATTCCATCTTCTGATTCCTCGATACCTCCCTCTATTCCTATCCAGTAATTAGCAGAAGGTTCAGATGATTTGGCATTAAGTGCACGGTTTGCCGCACCCGTGAGCGTTTCCTGGTCCGTCATGGGCTGATCTGCTACATCTGACGGAACAGAAATACCCTCAAAAGAAAATTCCTGAAGAGGCATTAGCTTTTCAAAAGCCTCTTTTGTGGCATTTATTTTTACGGGATTACGGGAGGCAATGACAACGTTTTGCATATAGCTATTGCTTTATACAAACCTATTCACTTGCTTCTGAATTACTTACCATGTCAGTCAAGAAACTTACCTGATCATCGGGTCTTTTCATTGAGGATGAGGGCTAAAGGGACCGTTCCAACTAGCAAAACAAATAAAATCAGCTCTCTACTGGAAGTGTAACTATATGCTAAGACCTGCCTAATTGGAGGCTACATTGAAACTAGTATTCATTAAAACCTTTTCCGCTGAATACCTTTTCCCTACATTTTTCAATACGTGCAGTTCTCGTTTTGGATTGCTTGGCATTTGAGAAATGAATCAGATAGCTTTTCTGCCGTCCGGGAGTAAGCGTTTCAAAGGCTGACTTGTAGGATATATCCTCCTGGAATATTTGCCGAAGCTCATCAGGAAACTTTGGAAATTTAATAGACCCTGGAGGAATTGGGATTCCTGCTGCTTCTATAGCAGCCGCCTGATTCATTAGCGCTAGTAGGTCCTGTTCCACTTCTAGTATGCTTCTGACATCAGTAAACTTGATAATGCGGTCTTCATGAGAATGTGGTCCTTGTTTTATCAGTAGTTTTTTTTCATCTTTAAGTAGGATGCCCTTGAAAAAGCCGACAGCGCAGTAATCCTTAAAGGCATTTATAAGGAACACATTCCTCCCATTTAACAAGTAGCATGGGACACCCCATTTGGAGGATTCCTCCAAACCAGCTATTAAAGAGATTCTTCTAAGCTCCCTAAGTTCTTTTTCCCATCGATGAACTTTACAATCAGGTGTACCACCAAGTTGGCATCTCCCACAACCAACTGAAAAATACGTTTCAACATCTTGGGTCATATTCATTTAATGAAAATAGATAATTACAGTGGAAGAAGCTCTATTAATCTAAGTGTCTTTTTTATCCAAATCAAATCTTCTTCGGGCTTTCAGTAGCAGTAATATCCTCTGTCTTACCGGTCTTTAAGTCAGTATTATTTTGTGTTATGCTTAAGGCTCAAAAGGGGCATAGCAGCAACTTGATATTAGCTATTTTTGTAATTCAAAGCAGACTAGATTATGACGCAGGATGTAATTCACCCCTATAAGCCAAAGCATCACATTCGCATCGTTACCGCAGCATCATTATTTGATGGGCATGATGCCGCCATCAACATCATGCGGAGGATCATACAATCTACAGGATGCGAAGTAATACATCTGGGACATAATCGATCTGTTCAGGAGATTGTGGACTGTGCGATTCAGGAAGATGCTCAGGCCATTGCCATCACATCCTATCAAGGAGGTCATGTTGAGTATTTCAAGTACATGCACGACTTGCTGAAGTCAAGAGGAGCAAGTCAAATAAAGATATTTGGAGGTGGAGGAGGCACTATTCTTCCAGAAGAAATCAAGGAGTTGCATGAGTATGGCATTACTCGCATTTACAGTCCCGATGATGGACGAGATATGGGACTGCAGGGAATGATCAATCATTTGGTCGAACAAGCTGACTTTAGCGTGGGAGAAAATCTCAATGGTCAAATGCATCGATTGGCTAATAAGGACAGAGCAGATATTGCGCGATTGATTTCTGCAGTAGAAAATTTTCCTGAGGACAATCAGAGGATGCTGGATGATCTACGAAAAAATAACGCCAAACAAAAAGTAGCACCGGTCCTAGGAATCACAGGAACGGGAGGAGCAGGAAAATCATCGCTAGTTGATGAGTTGGTCAGAAGGTTTTTGATTGATTTTCAGGATAAGAATTTGGCAGTTATTTCAGTTGATCCCTCGAAACGCAAAACCGGTGGAGCCCTTCTGGGCGATCGCATTCGAATGAATGCCATTTTCTCGGATCGAGTATACATGCGTTCTTTAGCAACTCGACAATCCAATCTTGCTTTATCGAAGTATGTGAAAGACGCAATAGACATTTGCAAAGCAGCGGGTTTTGATCTTATCATACTTGAGACTTCAGGTATTGGGCAATCAGATACGGAGATCACTGAGCATAGCGATCTCTGCTTGTACGTAATGACACCTGAATACGGTGCGGCTACTCAGCTAGAGAAGATTGACATGTTGGATTTTGCCGATTTAATTGCGCTTAATAAGTTCGATAAACGAGGAGCACTCGACGCATTGAGAGATGTGAAGAAGCAGTATAAGCGCAATCACAACTTATGGGAAACTGCAGACTCGGATATCCCGGTCTATGGCACCATCGCTTCTCAGTTCAATGATCCGGGGATGAATCAGCTTTACAAAGCGATCATGGATCAATTAGAAGCTAAGGATGCTATTGGCCTCACTTCCAGCTTTGAACGTACAGATGAAATGAGCGAGAAGGTTTATATAATTCCTCCAAAGCGTGTTCGATACCTATCTGAGATTACGGAAAGCATAAGAGACTATAATGACAAAGCAGATAGACAAAAAGAGATTGCACAAAAGCTCTATGGTTTGGATTTGTCCAAAGCAGTCCTAAGAGATCAGGAAGAGGCTATCAAGGCTATCGACGCCGCCAGAGAAAAGCTCGAGTTGGACCTTGATCCACACAATAAAAAGATCCTTAGCGATTGGGAAGCAAAAAAAGTGCACTACGAAGGGGATGAGTTTGTTTACAAAGTTCGTGGTAAAGAGATAAAAGTAGAGACCACGACTGAATCACTTTCTCATTCTAAAATTCCCAAAGTAAGCCTCCCAAAATATGCAGGATGGGGCGATATACTAAAGTGGTCGTTGCAGGAAAATGTGCCCGGTGAATTTCCTTTTACTGCCGGCGTTTTCCCATTCAAGAGAAAAGGTGAGGATCCCACTCGAATGTTTGCAGGTGAAGGAGGACCGGAAAGAACCAATAAGCGCTTTCACTATGTATCAAAAGGACTACCTGCTGCCAGGTTATCAACAGCCTTTGACTCCGTAACTCTTTATGGGGAGGATCCTGGTTACCGTCCTGATATTTACGGTAAAATTGGAAACTCAGGTGTGAGTATCTGTAGCTTAGATGATGCCAAGAAGTTATACAGTGGCTTCAATCTATGTGATCCTACCACTTCAGTGTCCATGACTATTAATGGTCCTGCAGCGACCATTGCCGCATTTTTCATGAATGCAGCCATTGACCAGCAATGTGAGTTGTACATCAGAGAAGAAGGACTAGAAGCGGAAGTGGAAGAGAAGATTACTTCGATCTACCGCAAGTTGGGAGCAAAGCGCCCCGTCTACCAAGGTGATCTACCTGAAGGAAATGATGGTCTTGGATTGATGCTACTTGGCGTGACCGGAGACCAAGTACTTCCAGCTGAGATGTATGAACACATCAAGGCAGATGCACTATCAAAGGTGCGAGGTACTGTTCAGGCAGACATCTTAAAGGAAGATCAGGCTCAGAATACCTGTATTTTTTCCACTGAATTCTCCTTGCGGCTGATGGGGGATGTTCAGCAGTATTTTATTGACCAGAAAGTTAGAAATTTTTACTCTGTATCTATTTCAGGATATCACATAGCAGAAGCGGGAGCAAATCCAATATCGCAGTTGGCGTTTACCCTTGCGAATGGCTTTACATTTGTGGAGTATTACCTGTCAAGAGGTATGCATATTGATGATTTTGCACCCAACCTTTCGTTCTTTTTTAGCAATGGAGTGGACCCTGAGTATGCAGTAATAGGTAGAGTGGCCAGACGCATATGGGCAAAAGCAATGAAGATCAAATACGGAGGAAATGAACGTTCTCAAAAACTGAAATACCACATTCAAACCAGTGGACGTTCCCTTCATGCGCAAGAAATCGACTTCAACGATATCAGGACAACACTTCAGGCACTCTATGCGATTTATGATAACTGTAATTCGTTGCATACCAATGCTTATGATGAAGCGATCACAACACCTACTGAGGATTCAGTACGTAGGGCAATGGCTATACAATTGATAATTAATAAAGAGCTTGGGCTTGCAAAGAATGAGAATCCAATGCAAGGATCGTTTATAACAGAAGAGCTTACAGATTTAGTTGAAGAAGCAGTGATGGCTGAGTTCGATCGAATTACAGACAGAGGTGGCGTATTGGGTGCTATGGAAAGCATGTACCAACGAGGTAAGATTCAGGAAGAGAGTCTTTATTATGAGACGTTGAAGCATACTGGGAAAATGCCAATCATTGGTGTGAACACCTTCTTGTCATCAAAGGGATCTCCTACGGTTATTCCGGATGAGGTGATCCGTGCAACTAAAGAAGAAAAAGAAGCGCAGATCCAAAACCTGAATGACTTGCATGATCGCAATAATACCAATCGAGATCAATTACTAAGAAAGCTGCGAGAAGTAGCCTTACAAAATGGGAATACGTTTGAAGCCCTGATGGAAGCAACCAAGTATTGCTCGTTAGGTCAGATCACCCATGCGATGTTTGAGGTGGGAGGCCAATACAGAAGAAATATGTGATTTAAAAAGATTTCTTTAAAGTTAAAATTCCACGATTTCAAATTCAGTTCTTCGGTTTTTAGCGCGCCCTTCATTGGTCGAATTGTCTGCGATGGGTACAGACTCACCGTAGCCCTTAGCCCTCAACCTCGAAGCATCTAAACCAGCAAGAATCATGTAATCTACCACCGCCTGAGCTCGCTTCTGTGACAATTGTTGATTGAGTGCTTCAGACCCCACATTATCCGTATGCCCTCCAATTTCGATTACCATAGATGGATTATCTTCCAAAAGGTCTACTGCCTTATTGAGCTCGACGTAACTAATTGGTTTTAGTTCAGCTCTTCCACTTTCAAAGAAGATGTTGTTCAATACTACTTTAGTGCCTTTTTCTATTGGTTCCAATGCAATATTTAGGTCAATCTCTTGGTACGAGGTATCTGCAGGGATCTCAAAACTTTCAGAATAAAAGAAGAATCCTTTACAAGTTGCAGATAAGCTGTAATTCCTTCCGGCAGGTAGCACCACTAAGTAATCACCTGTTGATGAATTACTCTTATTCACACTCAATAGCTCGCCTGAATTAATGTCTTCTATAAGTACCACTGCTTCCAAAGCTTCTTCTGTTTTGGAATTTGCTACTATACCCTGTATCACCACAGTTGGCTTCGGTTTGAGTTCATCGGGAAGTTCTATTTGAAAAATCTGGTAATCATCATTGATTCGAGATGAAGAAAAATATCCCATTCCCTCGGCTGAAATGGAAAAGTTGGTGTCATCACCGTTACTGTTTAAGGGAGCACCAAGATTGATGGGTTTAGACCAGCTACCATTTTCAAAAACGGTATAAAACACATCCAGCCCACCAAATCCGGGAAGTCCGTTAGAAGAGTAGTAAAGTGTTTTTCCATCTGGGGCTAAATACGGGCTGTTTTCATTGAAAGGCGTATTTACAGTACCACCTAGGTTTTGAGGAATTCCCCATTCCCCATAGGGATTCCTTTCAATCATGTACAAGTCTGAACCTCCATATCCGCCGTCACGAGCCGAAGTGTAAATGATTCTGGTACCATCTGAGTTGATAGTGGGTTGAGAATCCCAGTTGTCACTGTTTACAACATTTCCCATATTTCTTGGAGTAGACCAAACGGTTCCATTAAGCTCTGTATAATACAGGTCACAGTTCCCTATGCTCTCTTCCGCTCCACACCTGACATACACCATTAATTGCCCATCACCTGTAAATGCCGATCCAAAATCATCTCCAATTGAATTTAGTGGCTCAGGTAATAACTGTGGAGCACTCCACATATCATTTTCAAGGTTGGAGAAATAAAGGTCTTCCCCATAATTGTTTTTTTGCGGATCTTTCTGATTGTCAAAACCGCCGGATCGAACACTAGTAAAATACAAGCGGGTTCCTGTAGGATTGACAGAAGGCATATAGTCACCGGCATCACTATTGATGCTTTCAATTAAAATAGGGTCAGCCATCGTTTTTTCAGCGGCTCGGATAGCCGGACTCTCTGTTGCGTAGATAAGTTTATACAGACCCTGATGGCGGTATAACTGATTTACAGGAGAATTTTCCATTCGCTGCATATAGGCAGCCGCTGCATCTTTAGCATCTGAAAGCTTATCAATTTCAATTAATGCTTTACTTGCCTCAAAATACACTACAGGACTGTAATTAGGGTTAATGTTAATCAGTCTTCCAAAGGAATAGGCAGCATCTTCAAATTGCTGTGTTAAGCTAAAGGCAAGGCCTAAGTGATACCAGGCATCTCCGTAATCATTTTTAACATTGACTGCCTCCTTGAAATTCTCTATGGCATCAGTAAATTTATTGTTGTTAAGGTTTCTCATCCCTTTCGTGTATGCTTCAAGATGTGCTTGAGAATAAATATTAGATGCAAAAATTATTGTAAATAACGATGTTATTAACCTGGCTATAAATGTCATAAGATTGGAGTTTGGTTGAAATTAAGAAATATCATCTAAACCCTTTATATATTCAATGTCTAAATAGAAGTAACTTGTTAAAATGGTATCTCGACATAACCTAGGAGTCTATATTTTTTTCCCCCCGATAATAGCGCTTGCTCAAACACCATGCGTGGATGGAAAAGCTGGAGTCTATGATTGTAACCAGGTCGATTTGATGGCATTGGTTAATTTCTCTGATCTACGAGCAGACGAAGTTGGTGGTGTTTATTTGAATGATCTCTGGGGTTGGACGGACCCAATTACAAATAAGGAGTATGTGCTGGTGGGAATGACAAACGGGACTTCGTTTGTGGACATTTCAGATCCAGAACAGCCAAGTGTACTAGGTATACTTGCTGAGCATGAAGCTGCTAATACTGAAGGACGCATAGCACATGATGGGGACGAGCATGACACCACAGGAGGGGAAGCTAAATCGCTTTGGAGGGATATCAAAACTTATCAGAATTATGCATTCATTGTAAGTGAGGACCCGGCTTCGGGGATGCAAGTGTTCGACTTAAGTCAATTGCGTGAAGTACAAGATACTTTTCTGACTTTCAACGAATCGGCTCATTACGATCTTATTGGAAATGCTCACAATATTGTCATTAACGAACAAACAGGTTACGCCTATGCCGTAGGAGCCACCAATAGTGAAGTTTGTTCGGGAGGAGGGCTTCATATAATAGATATCAAAGATCCTTTAATGCCAAGTTATGCGGGATGCTTTGATGAAAATGATTACACGCATGATGCCCAATGTGTTGTATACACTGGTGAAGACGATGAGTATTTTCAACGGGAAATCTGTTTCAACTCAAATGAAAATACGGTGGCAATTGTTGATGTCACGAATAAGGAGAACATTCAATTGATTTCAAATACAACTTATAGTGAAGTTGCATATACTCACCAAGGTTGGCTATCAGAGGATCAAAAATACTTCTACTCCAATGATGAGCTAGATGAACTGGCAGGCACAGTTGATAAGACGGCAACTTATGTATGGGATTTATCGGACCTGGATGAGCCAATACTGACCCGAAGATATGATCATCCCAGGTTCACCATTGATCACAACCTATATGTCGCTAATGGAAGAATTTATCAATCAAATTATACCACCGGGTTAGTTATCTTAGATGAGCATTTAGTACGAAGTAATCACGCTCAACCCGAGTTAGCCTATTTTGATTCCTATATATTAAATGATGAAAGACAGTTTAGAGGATCTTGGAGTAATTATCCATATTTTGAAAGTGGTGTAATTGCCATCACAGATATGACCACAGGGCTTTTTATAGTGAAGCCCAATATAGAGCTAACCGTTCTTTCGCAACCAGCTGATCTTGAGATTTGTCATGGCGACGTTGGACAAGTGGAGATTGATGTCAGACAGGTGGACGTTGCGTATCAATGGCAGGTTTTCAGTCGTGAAGAATACCAGGATATTCAAAATGATGTGAGGTTTGACAATGCCACAGGCTCATCGCTGACGATTAATGGATCGGAAGTGTCGGATGGTGAACTGACGTTAAGGTGCAAAATGACCGCCACTTCAGGAAACGAGTATTTTAGTAATGAAATCAATGTTTCGGTAATAGAGCCACCTCGGGCGCATTTTAACTTTCACATTGATAATAATCAAGTCACTTTTATAAATGAGTCAGAGAGAGCAGATCACTTCATTTGGGATTTTGGTTTTGGAAATGAGAAAGATAGCCTGAACCCCGTAACGATTTTTAAATACCCATATGAGTCAAATTCTTATGAGGTATCTCTTATCGTATCTAATAGCTGCGGAACGGATACACTTACTCAAGAGATTGTACTTGAAGTATTGGGAGTTTCAAAGCAGCAGTTTAAAGTTTACCCTAATCCGGCTACAGATGGGTTCTTCCAAATAATGAATTCAGAATTACAGAATTTTCAAATTTTCATAATTACGGACTTACAGGGCAGGATGGTTTTGACTTCGAATTCGAGTCTATTGGATGTATCGTCAATACAGACAGGGATCTATTTAGTTGCTGCCAAGGCAAACGAATTCGAATGTACTACTAGGGTCGTGATTATAAACGAATAGTTGTGATTTTAGCCTTTTCATACGAATAAATGTAAGCGTATTAATTTTGATTCATGCGTTTCTTCCCTTTTCTTATCATTGCTTCATTGGTAATCTGCTGTCGTCAACAGGCTACTATTTCTCTTCACGAGCAACTTAAAGACGAACATAAAATAGCAGGCAAACCTGAGTATATAAAAAGTCCCTTTGTAACCGCAGGTGATAGATTGTATGTAGTAGGCCATCAGGATGGAACATTTCCTGATTTAGGTTGGCATGTTACCGGAGAGATGGGTGGGGTTTGGAATCACCCTGTTAAGTTGTTGGATGGCTATCGACTAGCCCTTGGGGTCGATGATCAGCCAATCACGTGTTTGCCCCAAGCAAGTAAATTTTATAATTATCCTATGGCATCTCAGCACATTTACCCCACAGTAGCGGGAGTTTCGATTAGTAGTGTGGTAGCTGTACCGGACGGCATACCAGGAGTCATTGTGGAATATGAATTAATCAATACGATGGATGATGGCAAAGAGCTTCAACTATCATTCGAAGTTATGACTGATTTGATGCCTGTTTGGTTGTCTGAAAGGAAAGGGATCGTAGATGGTAAAGACAGTGGCTACTGGGATAGAGCCAAGGATCAGCTTGTCGTAAAGGACTCTTTAAATACATGGTTTACATTGATAGGAAGCAGTAATCCAATCGAGGGTGTTATCAGTAAGGTCTTTTGCTCTTACAATCGAAAGGGCCTTGGTGAAGACTATTCGCTACGTCATCAGTTGAGCTTAGATGCAGGCGAAAGAAAAGCCATTCAATACTACATAGCAGGTTCTTACACAGGACTTGAAGAAGCAGAGACTGTCTTGAATCAAATGAAAACCAACGCATCAACATTAATTGACGAAAAAAAGAATCGAATGTTTCGGTTGAATCAGGCTCATCAGTTGATTACAAATGATAAGCAGCTAGATAAGATGTATGAATGGGTCCGATACAATACGGATTGGCTTATGAGAGAGGTGCCTGAAGAGGGTCGAGGACTTTCTGCTGGCATTCCAGATTATCCATGGTGGTTTGGCACTGATAATGGATACGCAATAGAAGGTATGCTGGCTTATGGAATGTTTGAAGAAGCGGTTTCGACCATTGATTTGATCTTCAAACTTTCTGATCAAGCTAACGGAGTCAACGGTCAGGTTATGCACGAGGCATCCACTAATGGTATAGTATACAATCCAGGTAATCTTAATACAACACCTCGTTTTGTTTCGACTTTATGGAACACCTATCGTTGGATTGGTAGTGATTCTCTCTTGCAAGCATATTGGCCAAGAGTACAAAAGGCCATGGAATGGATAGAAGCCCAGGATCATGATGGCAATGGATATCCTGATGGACCGGGAATGATGGAGATACAAGGTTTACATACAGAGATGGTTGATGTGGTAGCCTATCAGGAACAGGCTTACCGGCACGCTGCTTCTTTTGCAAACGCGGTAGGTGAGCATGATTTAGAGAAACTATTTCAATCAAGATCTCAAGTTTTGAAGGTAAAGATTAATTCAGATTGGTGGTCCAATGAGTTTCAAAGTTATGCTGATTTCAGGGCTACAAAAAGTGAAGCCATTGAGCTGACGGAAGCTGCTATTATTCGCGCTGATACCCTAAATAAATTCAGGTCAAAAGAGGAACTAGAGTTTACTTTGGATCGAATCAAGAAAAATGTAAATAAAAACACAGATGCGTATGTAGTGCATCACAATTGGGTTGTCAATACTCCATTAGAAACAGGGGCGGCCGATGAAGAGAAAGCCGAACTAGCTTTAAAAACAGCTAAAAAGTTTAGCAATAGGTTTGGGATGTTTGTGACTGGTATCGATCGGGACGACCAGCAGGAGGAAGCAACGCAATGGAAATCATTCAGTTATGTAGGAGCAGTTATGACACTCCCTACGGCCGTGCAGGCAATTGGATCAGGAAACTATGGACAGATAAACGATACCTTTTCATATCTTAATAATCTTCAGAATTCCTTTAGTTATGCCTTACCGGGATCAATGTACGAGGTGAGTCCGGATTTTGGAATGATCGCTCAAGCCTGGAATGCCTATGCTGTAGCAGTCCCGATCGTACAATATATAGTAGGAATTGACCCTGAGGCCCACCTAAAGCAAATTAAGTTCAACCCACAGCTTCCAAAGGGAATAGATGAACTTGAACTGAAGCGAATAAAAATAGGAGGGAATGTATTGGATGTCAAGCTGGTGAAGGAAGGTGCTGAGCTAATAGCGACCGTCACTCAATCTGACCCTGATTATAGGATATGTATAAAGAGGATGAAAGGTGTGTTTTACACTGCTGAGCATGTCGCCGTAAATCCAGAAAATGATAATCTGATTTTATCTGGTCCCAACATTATTATCTCGTGGAGATAGGTTATTGAAAAACCATGAGGTTGTGACCTTTATTCATTTTATCGGTTACAATTGTAAGCATAGACAGTGCCTTTTCCACGGTCTTATCTACTTGATCCAGATTATATTTTCTGGTAATCATCGATTGTGAACAAACGTAGACTTCTACTCCAACGTCCTCTAACTTTTGAAGCAAGTCTATGTTGGGATTAGGTATTCCAAACTTTTCGCTGTACCCTTCATTATTTAGGATAACGGGAGTAGCTCCGCCGTGCACGGCAACCGCAAACTGAAGATTTTCGATGGAGATTCCGCCTGCTGCATGAAGATTTAGCATGCGAGCAACGTTATCTAAACCTCTGTTGACCTTTTCTGGACTATCAATTTTGGTCTTTAGATCAATGATTATTTTCACTGGCTGATCACCCGAAGGTTTGACTACACCTTCTATATCCCAGATAATGCCATAGTTGCTGATGATTTCACTTGATTTCTTCTGTCCAAAAAGGTTAAATGAAAGGAGCAATAAGAGATGAAAAACTAAGTTCTTCACGAGGAAGGTAATTCTACGGTGAAAACTGTACCACGGTTCGGCTCACTTTTTACCGAGATATCTCCTAGATTCATCTCAACGAAATCTTTGCATACAATAAGGCCGAAACCGGATCCAATTTCATTGTCAGTTCCAATTTCCGACTTAGTTCCGTAGCTAAAAAGTTTTTTAATCGTTTCGTCCGTCATTCCCACACCTTCATCAGCGATCGAGAAGGTAGTTGTATTGCCTGATTGCGAGGCCTCCAATGAGATATTACCATTTTCTTTGGAGTACTTAATGGCATTATTTAATAGGTTTCGGATCACTACTTTGATCATATTTGGATCTGCGTAGGCTTTAATTTCAGAACTGATAAGGTTTTTGATAACTACCCCTTTGGCATCGACTGCAGTAGTATTTTCTTTAACACAAGAAGCTGCCATTTCATGTAGTCTAAATAGCTCCGGCTTTACGCTTTCATCGTCCAAACTGGCTCTCGACCATTCAAAAATATTATTTAGTAGAACATTCACCTTTGAAAGTTGATCGCTGACATGAGGAAGAAGCTTTTGAAGATCTTCATTAGTCATCATTTGATTATCCAACAGGTTAATTATTCCAAATATATTTTGAATAGGAGATTTTACATCGTGCGCCATGATCCCCATGACTTTTGTCTTAAATACACTAAGGTCACCTAACTGCTCGCTCTGTTTTTCTATCAGTTTATTCTTTGTCTGAAGATCATCATTTTGACCTTTTATCAGTTGCCTACTTCTGTAGTTGGTCCATGCAATTATCAGCATTAAGATAGCTATTACTGCGGCAATGATTGTTAATTGTTTTTGATTTGCAGCTTCAAGTTCAGCTATTTGCTGTAGCATGCGAAGGTCTTCTTTTTCCTTTTCTGCCTCATCAAAAGCATAGAGTTCAAGCTTATTTTTTGCCTTCTTTGATTGGATACTATCATAGTACAAACGAGATGCTCTAAGTGCTTTCAAAGCCTCCTCTACTTTTCCACTGCGTTCAAGTACTCTGCTGTAGGTTTCATTGGTTATGGCAATAAGTTCTCGAACCCCTGTGCCTTGTGCCAAAGTGTTCACATTTTCAATCTGCTCCAATCCCATCTCTACCTGGTTTTCCTGCAGTAAAATTTCAGCGGTTAGTTGACCTACTCTGATCTGTGATCTTCGATCATTATGGATTTTTGACAATGAATCACATAAGAATAAAAACTTTTTCGACTCTTCTATATTTTTTTGCTGATAATTAAGATCGGCCATGTTAAAAAGTAAAATAGGCATAAAGCGTTCTGGAATTTTGTCCTCGTATTCAAATGCCAGATCAAAATATCCTTTTGCCGAATCTAGGAGTTCTATGTCTAGTAGAGCTTTTCCTATGTTATTGTAAATACCATGCTTAATAAAATTATTGTGCACACGATCAAAATAAGGAATAGCCACATTATAGTAATAAATGGCTTTGGTGTTTTCTCCATTCGCTGCATATATCGCACCTAGTCTCAAATAAATTCTACAAGTCAATTCCGGATTTAACTCAGGTTCCAAAAAGGACAAGCTGATCTGCAATTCTTCCATGGCTTCAACCAATTCTCCGATTGACCAATAAGCCGTTCCAACTTGGTAATGTGCTTTTGATATCAATTGATCATCATTAAGCTTTTTTGCCAGATCAAGTGCTTGCTTGCTGTAGGACAAGGATGATTGAGGGAAATTGTAAACGTGACGATCCGAAAGCTGGAATAGTAGTTCAATCTTATCAGCTGTGGAGACAGCACTTTGTAGTCGGGCTCCCAGACTGTCTATAATCGTTTGGTTCTGCGCGCTCGAATTCAGATATAAAATGAATATCAGAAAAAAGGTACTATGTAGGGATTTAAAATTGATCGTTGAGAAAATCTTTGTCGAAAATATGTAAACGAAACTTGATGGAAAAATAAATGATTTAAAACTTCTGCTTACATGCTTTTTTAGTTGTCTGTCTCAGTGGAGGGTTGCTTAAATTTATTGAATCACTATATTCGTATCAAACAGATTAGATACACATGAAAGGATTGGTTTTTTTATTACTACTTTTTTCTGTCAGCATACTGAAGGCTCAGAAACAAATACCCGAGGCTACTGAATTATACAAAGAGGTACCAATAGTAACTCCTGGAGAGGGGAATGGCGCTCCGTCAGATGCCGTCCTCTTGTTTAATGGGACAGACCTTTCTGAGTTTCAAACGCCACAGGGAAGGGTGGTATCGAGTATGCTTCAGTTTAAAGATGTTATTCCTAAGTTGACATCGCAGCATGTGGGAGATCCTGCACCGTGGAAGATTGAAAATGGAGAATTGGTTGTTGTTCCGGGAACAGGCCAAATTGCGACAAAAAAAGCATTTGGAGATGTGCAGCTACATATTGAATGGTTAGCCCCATCTCAGTCAGGTAAAGAAGGTCAGATGTACAGCAATAGTGGTGTTTTCTTTATGGGCATTTATGAAGTGCAGGTATTAAATTCTTACGAAAACCCTACGTACAACAACGGACAGGCAGGTTCAGTGTATAAGCAGCATATACCGCTGGTAAATGCTTCAAAACCAGTGGATACTTGGCAAGAGTATGACATCATATTCATGGCTCCAAAATTTAGCAGCAAAGGAACCTTAGTAAGCCCGGCCAAAGTGACCGTGTTGCACAATGGTGTGCTGGTACAGAATAATGTAGAGTTGATGGGACCTACTTGTTACATTGGCACCTCATATTACATTGCACACCCTGAAAAGCTGCCCCTTTTGCTCCAGGATCACGGTGATCCGATGAGATTCAGGAATATATGGGTTAGAGAGTTGTAGCAACATAAGCAGCCAAGAGGCTGCTTTTTTTTTGCCTTTGAAACTATTGGACCTACCATTCTTAATTTCTTTCACAATTTTGACCTTTAGGCGTGGTATATTCCACATACATTTCTAATTGAAGAAAAATGAAACAAGTATCCCTCTTTTTCGCTCTTTGTTTTTTGACTATCATAGGCGTTGCTCAACCGCATGTGGTAGACGTAGAACGTTTCAAATTTGAGAACCAGCTACCTCTTGATTCCTCTATTCTAAGTCCTAAGGAATTTCTCGGATATGAATTAGGTGAGAATTTCACCGTCTATGCTGATATAGCCGCCTATCATAAAGCACTCGCTGATGCTTCACCTCGGGTGTTGTATCAGGAATATGGTAAGACCTATGAAGGTAGAACCCTGATTAATTTGGTGATTTCCTCGGAAGAGAACATTGAAAATATCGAAGCAATTCGGGAGAACCATTTAGATATGCTTAAAAATCCTGAGGCTGCATCATCCGTAGTTGAAAATGGCCCAGTGTTTACATCCTTTAGTTACAATATCCATGGTAACGAAGCTTCATCCTCAGAAGCTGCAATGCAAGTTGCCTATCGCATGGCAGCAGCCACGGATGAGGGGACAACAGATATTTTAAGTAAGTCGGTCATCATCATGTATATCTGCATTAACCCGGATGGAAGGGATCGATATGTTTATTGGTACAAGTCGATGAAGAGAATCGGGAGAGCGGGTTACGAACCCCAAGACCTCGAGCATTATGAAGGATGGCCTGGAGGTCGAACGAATCACTACTGGTTCGACTTGAATAGAGATTGGATCTGGGGAGTACATCCGGAATCAAGGGGACATACAGGAACTTATCAGAAATGGATGCCGCAAGTACATGTCGATTATCACGAGCAGGGATATAACAGCAACTATTTTACAATGCCAGGGACGACTCCTCGAAATAAGTTGCTTCCCGATAGCTATGAGCCTTGGTCTAAGGTGTTTGGTGATGCTAATGTCGCGGAGTTTGATAAGCATCAGATCAACTACTTCACCAGAGACCGTTTTGATTTTTTCTATCCTGGTTATGGTTCTAGCTATCCTAGTGTAATGGGTGCCATAGGAATGCTGACTGAACAAGGAGGCCACGCAGCAGGAGGTCGAATTGTGGAAACAGAAGATGGTTACAATTTGACATTGAGACAACGAATATTTGATCACTATAAGACGTCAATTGCAACCATTAAAGCATCTGCAGAAAACAGAAAAGCATTACTTCAGTATAGTGTAGATGCATGGAATCCATCGAAGCAAAAAGTGAATACAAAATCATATCTTTTTGCTGATGATGAGATATACAGTAAGGATGTTGTGAACATGCTGCTTCGCAATGGAGTGGAAGTATATCAGGTAGACCAGAATTTTCAAGCAACAGCTAAAGACTACCGCTCAGGAAATACTGGAAAATACAATTTTAAGAAGGGGACCTTCATCGTTCCCATGAATCAACCAAGGGCCTTGTTTATTTCCAGTATCATGGAGCGAAATATGGCTATTGAAGACTCAGTCATGTATGATATGGCTACGTGGTCGGCGCCTATTGCCTATAACCTGGAGGCCTATTCTACCACAGCCAATGTTTCCGTGTCTAAGACGCAGATTACAGGTCCTATTATGCATCAAGCCACCCTTGCTAATCCAAATGCACAGTACGCTTTTGTAGTAGACTGGAATCAACGCATGGCACCCAGAGCGTTGTCGATGCTGTGGGCAAAAGGTTACAATGTTAGATCCGCCTTTGAGTCGTTTGGACTTGGAGATAGAGATTTTCCGCCGGGGTCTCTGATTATACTAAGAGGTAGAAACTTAGAAAAGGCTAATGATATTGTTGCAGATATGGGAAGCATTGCGACTGAGACAGGAGTTGAAATTATTGGTTTTGAATCTGGAAGAGTCGAACGAGGAATGGACTTGGCATCCACTCGTAATCGACCCATCAAGCAACCTAAGATTGCACTTTTAGTTGATCCACCTTTTTCGTCTTATACGGCAGGACAGATTTATTTCTTATTTGACTGGGATACCAGATTGCCCATCGAGCGAATTCGAATTAGTACGTTAGAGCAAACTAGTCTGCCAAAGCAAGGTTTCCGATTCGGAGGTGTTGACCTGAACGATTATGATGTGTTAATTCTCCCTGGCGGAGGAGGTAACCTCAAAGCTATCTTTAAAGAGAATCAGATTAAGCAAATCAAGGACTGGGTAGCTCATGGAGGGACGCTTGTCGCTACGGAAAGTGCAGCATCTTTCTTTACGCAAAGCGGCAGTAAGATGACGAATGTGAAAATGAGAGAAGCACCGAAAGATTCAAGCGATGCAGTAAAGTACCTTTCTTATTCCATGCAAGAAGATTATTACGGAAAGAAAAGGATTCCGGGTACTGCATTGCGAGCAAAAGTGGATATTACCAATCCACTAGGATTTGGAATTAAGAAGGATCTGTATACACTGAAATTTGGGAATACGGCACTGGAACCCGCTGCTGGGTTTGAGACAGTAGGGTACTATGAAAAAGATCCAAGTAAAATGCTGGTAGCAGGTTATGCATCCGTTGATAATTTGAAGCACTTAGCAGGTGGAACTTTTGCCGGTGTAAAAAATATGGGGCAAGGTAAAGTAGTGTTCCTGGTGGATAATACCCAATATCGAATGTTTTGGTTAGGACCTACTCGTATGATGATCAATGCTGTCATGCAATTACCAGGTTATTAAATTTCAAATAGATGAGAAGACTTACAGTATTATTAATTGGGTTGCTTTTGATTTCAGGTGCAGATTCTCTAGCTCAGAGAAAAAAGAAGGCAACCCCCGAAACGCCTAAGTTGGATGCCTCTTTATTTGTGGGACTTAAATGGCGAAACATTGGTCCTTACAGAGGAGGTAGGAGTGTCACTTCTACGGGAGTAATTCAAGATCCTATGACTTTCTACATGGGCTCCACTGGTGGAGGCGTATGGAAGACAACAGATGGAGGTATTTCTTGGAATAATATCTCCGATGGGTTTTTTAAGACGGGCACTGTGGGTGCCATTGCCGTGGCGCCTTCCGATCCTAATGTGGTTTACGTCGGGATGGGAGAACACGCAATTCGTGGTGTCATGACCTCGAGTGGAGATGGTATGTATAAATCGACAGATGCTGGAATGACATGGAAGCATATCGGATTACCACAATCCTTCCATATAGCGAATATCATTGTTCACCCTGTAAACCCGGAAGTACTTTATGTTGCAGTCCAAGGTGCACAGCATGGACCGACTTCAGAGCGAGGTGTTTATCGTTCGATGAATGGCGGAAACTCCTGGGAGAAGGTGCTTTATGTGAACGATCAGACAGGAGCCGCTTCCTTGTCGATGGACCCTTCTAATCCTCGAATACTTTACGCAGCCATGTGGCAACACATGCGATACCCGTGGCAAATGGTCTCGGGCGGAGAAGGTTCAGGTTTATATAAATCTGTTGACGGCGGAGACAATTGGACAGAGATGACCGAAGGCCTACCTGAAAAGACAGGCAAAATGGGAATTTCAGTCAGTGGGGCCAACCCCAATCGAGTTTGGGCTGTGATTGAAGCTGAAGGAGAGAAAGGCGGTGTTTACCGAAGTGATGATGGTGGTAAGAAATGGTCTCAGGTAAATAAAAACCGAGTGGCTATCGCCAGGTCCTGGTATTACATGGAGGTTTTTGCTGATCCACAAGATGATAATGTAGTGTATGTACTGAATGCACCTGTTCTTAAATCCATCGATGGAGGGAAATCTTTTACGCCGATAGCTGTACCCCATGGGGATAATCATCACTTATGGGTTCATCCGGAAAACAATAAAATCATGGTCAATTCGAATGACGGTGGGGCAAATGTTACTTACAATGGTGGTAAGAGCTGGTCTAGTCAGAGACAGCAGCCTACTTCTCAGTTTTATCGAGTGATAGCCGACGAGCAGGTGCCGTATTACGTTTACGGAGGTCAACAAGATAATTCGGCGATTGCTATTGCGAGTAGAACAAACGACCAGGGAATCGACTGGAAAGATTGGTATTCCGTAGCAGGATGTGAAAGTGCTTACCTGGCATTTGATCCTAAAAACCCCGTGATTGTATACGGTGGATGCTATCAAGGGATCATCGAACAATGGAATATGAACAGCAATGAGGGGAAACCCATAAAGGCTTATCCGGAATTATCCTTAGGAAATCTTCCGGCAGAGTTCAAGTTCAGGTTTAACTGGAATGCACCCATAATTAGTTCGCAATACGATCGAAAAACGATATATCACGCCGGAAATATGGTCTTCAAGACTACGGATGGAGGGATCAACTGGGAGATCATCAGTGCTGATATGACAAGAAACGACAAGAATCAGCAAGTGGCAGGAGGGTCCCCTTATACCAATGAGGCTGCAGGAGGAGAAAATTACAACACCATTATGTACTTAGCTGAATCTCCTCATCAGGAAGGTGAGCTTTGGTCAGGTTCCGATGATGGGTTGGTTTTCATTACCAGAGACGGAGGTCAAAACTGGAAGAACATAACTCCTGCTGGAATGCCGGAAGGCATTGTTAACAGTATCGATTTATCTGATCATCAGGCGGGAAAAGCAGTCATTACGTTGATGCGTTACAAATTCAATGATCTAAAACCCTATGTCTACATGACAAAAGATTACGGTACAACGTGGAAAAGAATTGATAGTGGGATAAAAGATCCCTACACGTTCACCAGGGTAGTAAGAGAAGATAAGGAAGTAGAAGGACTCCTCTATGCAGGAACTGAAACGGGATTGTATGTATCCTGGAACGACGGTCAAACTTGGGATCGTTTACAGTTGAACCTGCCGGTGGTACCTATCAATGATTTGATGGTACATCGAGGAGATTTGATTGCAGCTACGGCTGGTCGATCTTTTTGGATACTGGATGACTTGGGCGCCATTCGCCAATGGAATAGTCCTACAAGGTCTGTTTTATTTAAGCCTAAAGATTCATATAGAATATTGGGAGGCTATCAAGAGAAACCCTCGCCTGGTGTCGGGCAAAATCCACCTTCTGGTGTGACGTTTGATTATTTCCTACCCGAAGAGCTTGCAGATTCAGTTGAGCTTACGGTGAACATCAAGGATCTAGAAGGAACCTTGATTCGAACTTACTCAAACCAAAAGGTCGAGGCCTTTAAGTCTTGGCCCGGGGGTCCACCAAAACCAAAGGTTTTAACATCAAAAAAAGGGATAAACCGATTCACCTGGGATTTTAGAAAAGAGGCCTTGCCTTCTGTAGACGGTGTCTTTGTGTACGGCGATTACCGTGGTGCAGTAGTAGCCCCCGGAGAGTACGTAATTGAAATGGTGCTAACAGGGGATACGATGCAGGTCCCAGCGCGGGTCCTTCCCAATCCAAAAATTCAGGCATCAGCTTTGGAATATCTTGAGCAGCAAGATTATCTGGCAGCTATTGAGTCGGATATTAAAAGCATTCATGCGGCGGTGAATGCCATGCGATCCGCTAAGTCTCAACTTAAGTCATACCAAAAATTATTAGAGGATCATGAAGAAGCCGTCGTTCTCTTAGACACTGCAAAATCTCTCTTAAAAGCAATTGATGAGTGGGAACAAGAGCTAATTCAACCGAGTCAAAAGACCTTTCAGGATGTCATAAACTATAATAATAAGCTCAATGCAGAATTTATGCAGTTAAAGTCTTTCATCGACGTAGCAGACCCGCAAGTAACACAGGGAGCTAAAGATCGTTTTGCAGATTTAGAATCTGAATGGAAGGTATTCTCTGATGCTAAAGATGAATTGGTTGATCAGAAAATGAAGCAGTTCAATGATATGTATCGAGAATTAGCTTTACCAGCTGTAATCTTTAAGGAAGATTAAGATTGTCAACATAAAAAAGGCGCTCATTGAGCGCCTTTTTTATGCCATTTGCTTTTGAGAAATGTTGTATTGCTGCCTGATTTCCCAAAGTGCTTTTATGTCTTCTATCAAGTTGCTAAGTACTTCAGGAGTGATAGATTGTTTAGGGTCATCTCCAATTCCAAATTTTGGATTACAATGGGTTTCTACGATAACGCCATCCGCTCCATAAGCGATTGCAGCCAGGGAAGCCGATGGGACATATTTTGCTCTTCCGACTGAGTGCGAGGGATCGACGATTACCGGAGCCCAGGTTTTCTCTTTTAATAACTGCGTGATGGATTCATCTGGGTGGTTTCGATAACCATCCATGGTCGGGGTAGTACCCCTCGGACACAGCATGACATCAGGATTTCCAGCTGCAGCGATGTATTCCGAGGCTGCTATGAACTCATTTACGGGGCCCATACCAATAGATCTTTTCAGCAATACTTTAATAGGTTTATCAGCTGTCAGCTCTCCAATTTTCTTCAATAATGAATAATTCAGTGCATTTCTGGCCCCCACCTGCAGTACATCCACTCCAGCCTCTACGGCTATTTCCAGTTGATACTGGTCCATTACTTCCGTGTCAACGGGAAGCCCCGTTTGCTCCTTTGCCTCTAGCAGCACTTTCATTGAGCTGTCATCACCTTGAAAGGAGTAAGGCATGGTTCGTGGTTTCCATACTCCACCTCTGAGTGCACAGGCGCCAGCTTCCTTGACTGCATGAGCAGTTTCGAGAAAATACTGGGGATTTTTAGGGTCTATTGTACAATGACCTGCAATGATCACCGGAGCTTGTCCTACTATCACATTTCCGACCGTAATTTGATGATTAGCGAGTTCAGAGTGCAGATCCATTAATTTAAATGGGCTGTCAACAGCATCGAATCTGTCAATGTATTCAAGACCCAATATTCGATTGACCATGATCGTCTCTCGCTCTTCGCCAAGCACGGCATAGATCGTTCTATGGTGACCGACAATTTGCTGGATGCGACATCCGTATTCACTTACAATTCCTTCTACTTCGTTTAACTGATCACTGGTCAGTTTCGACTCCTTAGGGATTATCATGCCTCTGCTGAAATTAAATGAGCGACAAAAGTAACAGTAGTCGTTAGCCTGTGAAAGAAAACGTCATGTTTTGCTATTTTGAACGTAAGATTATTGTGAATTATTCAGGAAAGCAGCTTTTTTAGCGACCTAGATTTGTGTTCTTTTAAAATTACGCGGTAGAAATTGAAGTGTTGTGCAGAAGGGAAGGTCTGCTTAGTCGCTGATAATGCTTTTAAATATGTGTTTACTAGATATCTGACTTTTCTTGTCACTTCTTTCTTTCGAAAAAACGCTGTTGACATCCTCGAGATGCCTACTTTTGAAGACATAAATACATGAAAATGGAAACCACGATTGATCTGCACTTCAAAGAGGAAGAGGCTTACTACGCAACAAATACTTCAGGGAATAGAATAGAAATTGATATGTATCAGGATGACAAGCAGGCAATGTCACCTACCGAGTTATTGTTATCAGGAGTAATTGCGTGTGCCGCTGTAGATATAGCTGCTATGATTCGGAAGAGACGAAAAACGCTCATTGATTTAAAGGGAAAAGCAACAGGGACAAGAAGGAATGAACACCCACGAAAATTTACAGATATACATATACAATACGATATCTGCTCTCCAGATCTTTCAGAGGAAGAGGCGGCAAAAATCATTGATCTTGCAGTTGAAAAATATTGCTCTGTAGCAGCGACCCTCAATGAATCTACAAACCTTACTCATGGGTTTTCTATAAAAAAAGATTAATATGTAGAAGCATAGATGAGTCATCGAAAGTATCTTCATAACAAGCTAATCACCTTTTTACTTCTTTTTTGTTTCACTTCTTTCTTTGAAACGAAAGGTCAGATGCATTCTCTAGAACAGAGTCTGCAAATACTTGATTCACTTTATTCCGAGTCTGATCCAGGGGAAATAACTGATATAATTGCAAGTACGAGGTTTCATCTTGCTCAAGGAGTCCCAGATTCAACTGTAGGAAATTTATCCTCCTCCCTAGCACATGTACTACAAAATAACTTTCAGTATGACTCTGCTTTAAAGTACTATCGGATTGCTCTTGCAAGTTATAGAAAGGCAGATGATAGTCTTAGCGTTGCGCATATGCTCTACAATGAAGGCACAATGCTATCTGAGCTTCAGGAGTATGTCCTTTCAACCGATAAATACCTTCAAGCGCTGGATTTGTATAGAATTTTGGCTGCAGAAGCTGACTTGGCAGATGTTTACAATGCATTGGGTACTAATTATTTCTATGCGGGTGATGAGACAATTGCGCTTCAAAATTATGATCGTGCATTGAGTTACTATCAAAACAAGGACGATGTTCAAAATGTAGCCATGATTTCTATGAACATGGCAGCGGCGTTTTCCCAAGTGGAAAATTTTGACGCTGCGTTTATCTATTATAAGGAAGCACTGGGATTACTAATTGGAACGGAGTACACCGAACTATTGATTTCAACTTATCATGGTATTGGTGGAGCAAAAGAGCAGGTGGGAGCCTATGATGATGCACGGTACTATTATCAACGAGCTTACCAATTGTCTTTACAATTTGGCAGAAAAGATCAATTAGGGTATAGCTATCAAAATCTTGGTTACTACTACCTGTCTCAAGATCAATTAGATTCAGCTTTGTTCTACGGCCAAAAGGCAGAGCAGATTACCAAAAGTATGGATCAGTACTTAATGAGGTACAATTCGTATGACTTATTGCATCAGATTTACAGTAAGATTGGAGAGTATGAAAAAGCATATGATTACCTGACTATGCTGAAGAAGGAGGATGACTCAACGTTTAGTATTAATAAGGCCAGGCAAATCAATATCATGCTTCAGGAATACGAGTTGGAGCGTGCCCAAAATCAAGTACTAACAAAAGGTTTGGAAGAAGCCGTCGTGGCTCAAGATAGTCAGAAGACCCTGGCCTTGAGAATCTTCTTTACTCTAGTTTTTATAACCATGTTGGTAATAGTGATACTTGCACTTCGCAACGAAAGAGTGAAGAGTAAGGCCAACAAGCTCCTACGGCAAAAAAATGATGAGATATTGGAAAAAAACAAACAGATTCAGAGGATAGAAGAAGCAAAATCAAGGTGGTTTATAAATGTATCTCATGAGCTCAGAACGCCCCTTTCATTGGTCAAGGGTCCTATTCAACAGATTGCTCGTACGGAAAAATTCAGTAAGGAGAGTCTCTCCATGCTCAATATTGCCAATCGAAACATTTCACATCTTGAGCAGCTGATCAGGGAGATTTTGGATCTTTCCAGGCTTGAATCCGGAAATATTATTCTTCACCTTGAAATTTTCGATTTGATTGAAAAGGTAAATCATTGGCTCATCCCTTTTCAAGAGGTCATAGAACAACAAAAGTTGAATGTAGAACTACAGAGCTACAGTTTAGAGAAGCTGTTCGTGAAGTTGGATGTAAACCATTTTAATAAGGTTTTTAGCAATCTCTTGAGCAATGCGATCAAGTTTTCCGCTCCAGAAGGGAAGATTATCATTTCATTAGAAACCAACGGCCGCAATCTATTTCTAAAGGTCGATGATGATGGTGTAGGCATACCAAAAAAAGAACTTCCGTATGTATTCGATCGATTTTTTCAAGCGAGCAATGCTACTCAGACTGAAGACTCCGGAACCGGGGTAGGTCTTTCTATAAGTAAAGAAATTATCGAACTCCATAAGGGTTCTATCTCAGTAGAAAGTAAGCTTGGAAATGGAACCTGTGTTTCCGTCGTGATTCCTGAAGGAGTTGTTGATTCTCATGAAATGATGGATGACAAGCAGAAGGAAGTACAGACGAGTTACCTGACACCCAAGATTCTATTGGTGGAGGATAATCCAGATATGCAGGATTTTGTGCATTCATTTCTTGATAAACGCTTTGATGTAATTAAAGAGATGAATGCTTATGATGCATTACAATCCATGGAGGTCCAAGCACCTAATTTGATCATTACGGATCTTATGATGCCAAAGATGGATGGGTTTCAGTTTATTCAAAAGGTGAAGGAAAACCCAAAATTTGCATCAATTCCTATTATCGTTACGAGTGCGGTTTCGAATGAGGATAAACGATTGGGACTGCTTCGACTTGGTGTGAATGATTATCTGGTGAAACCTTTTAACCTGGAAGAATTGGTTGTAAAGGTTGAAAATCTGATTCAAAGTGGACCTAAAGCAGGGAAGTCAGCAGTGAGTGAAATGGAGGAAGAGGAAGATCTATCATTCGAGGATCGTTTTGTTAAGGACCTGGAAGAGAAGGTTAGAGAGTACCTCAGCGACTCTGAGTTCAATGTCACTAAACTGGCTGAGGAAGTATCATTAAGTGAACGTCAATTATATCGTTACCTACGAAAGACTGTGAAAATGACTCCTGCAACTTTTATCAAGGAAATACGACTCTCCAGAGCCTTTGAATTGGCAAGGAGAAATGTCTATGCCACTACAGCAGAGTTGTCTTACGCGGTTGGTTTCCAGCATCCTAGCTACTTTACAACTGTCTTTAAGAAGCGGTTTGGTAAAAAACCTTCTGATTTTATGAAAGAATGATCATTGTAGACTAATCAAATCAAATTTATAGGTTGAAGATCACGGGCCTTATTGACAAACAGATTTTTGGTATTTTCGGATCAAATTCAACAGGTTAGCGTTAATGTTTGAATATTTTCCAATAAAGTCGGTCTACTAGGTAAGATTAGTCTTATTTCTGAAGATGCGATCGAATTAATCAAGGAGTCAAGATCTTTATCTTGATTTGGTGCATGCTTAGTTTGCTATAAACGATCCCACTTCAACATACTTTGCAGTGATTTCAATTCATTCGTCCACTCATACTGAAGAGACCTTCCTTTATCTTGATTATACCATTTTTGTAGCGTGATCTGGATTTCCTGATAGGGTGCTCTTACCTCGCTGTTTCTCCAGTCATCATAGATGCGTTGAGCCTCTAACGGCCGCGGACCCCAGTCTCCCAGATGATTACCAGCCTGATCGGTTGCAATCACTTTTGGAACAGACCTCCCTCCATTAGTCAGGTATTGATCCATCAATTCAAGATTTTCGTCTCGAAGAAGAAAATGAAGTTTAATTAAGGGATTGACCGTTTCCATCTTGATAAAGAAAGGAATGCTATTTGCCGCATCACCACACCAAGATTCTGTCAAAACGAACCAGTGTTGCGATTCTGTGATGTCTGAGAGAAGACCGATTGTCCTTTCCGACAAAGAGGCGGTCTTCATGATACGTCTCATTCGCTGCGCATTGAGTTTGGTGTAGTTCGGGTATGCCTCTGTTTGATTTTGACCAGTGCTTTTTTCTTCATTTACTAATGATTCCATTAATTCCAGGTACTGCTCGGATGAAATGGATTTATCTACGTAGGAGAGGTCGACTTTCATTTATTTTTTTTCAATCGTAAGCTAGATCCTCTCCTAATAATTCAATACGCGCATGAATGTTTTAAAGTATATCGGAAGTGCTACAATTCAGGCATTGAGTAGATTCGCACATGGAGATGATTGAACTCTCACAAAGCGATTGGCTATGGTTTCTAATGAGTGCTTTATTCATTGGAATGGCCAAGACCGGACTAGGAGGGTTGGGAATGTTGGTGGTGCCCATTATGGCATCAGTATTTGGGGCAAAGGAATCTACAGGTATCGTACTACCCATGCTCATAATGGCTGATTTCTTTGGTGTGGGGTACTATCATCGACATGCTGACATGAGGCAACTACTCCGTTTGGTGCCAAGTACCATTGCCGGTGTATTCTTTGCAATTTGGGTAGGTGATGCCATCGCCCCAGATCAATTTCGAATGTTACTTGCTTTTATCATTATAGTAGGGTCTGCTATTATGATCTTTAATTTTCGCAACCCTGAATTTATAAAACCTAACAAGGTTACGGCTCTCATAGCCGGCTTTCTGGGCGGCTTTACGACCATGATAGGTAATGCTGCAGGCCCTGTAATGTCTGTCTATTTTCTGGCAATGGGGTTTCAGAAGAACAAATTCATTGGCACTGCGGCTTGGTTTTTTCTCTTAGTAAATCTTTTTAAAGTTCCTTTTCATATTTGGGTTTGGGAGACCATAACTTGGGAAACGTTTCAATTAAATCTATGGATTATACCGGCTATAGTAGTTGGAGCATTGGTTGGATTTCGTATAACGAGACGCATCCCTGAAAGACCCTATCGTGCATTCATTATTGTCGGTATATTACTTGCAGCTTTTAAGCTCTTTTTCTAGTCTCCCAACAAGCTTTTCATTACGCTGTTTTTATACGTTCGACTAATGGGTAATTGCTGTTTATTAATGGTTATGCATTCCTTCGTAAAAGACTCTATTAAGTAGGAGTTGACAAGGTAAGATCGATGTATACGAATAAATTGGGAGGGAAGATCCTTGTGAAACTGACTGATTTTTTCCTTCGTAATAAAACTGGATTTGATTGTGTGAACTTTCACATAATCTGAAAGGCTTTCAATGAATGTAATCTCCGATATTTTAATGGGTATGTTTTTCCTATCTGATCTCACTTGTATTACTTCTTGCTCATTTCTCGATTTTTCAATAGCTAGTTGATCTAGTTCTTCTTCTTGCTGAAAATACCGTAATAGCAATTGACCGAATGCAGTGGCGAAAACAATAAAAAATATAGTAATCCCCAATGTCACCACATCCGTTGACAGAGGATTCATGTCAGCGTACTGGTAGTTGGCATAAAGGGCAAAAGCCCCCACGGCAGAAAGCATCTCCAGATATAGGGCAATGATGACCGTGTAAACAAAGTACAACCCAAAATGAAGGAACCTACGTTGCAGCAGATACCGAGGGATCAGATAGTAGATGAAAAAATAAGTGGTGCACATGGCCACTGGCAATAGCAGGGTAGCAAAGAAAAAAGCTTGTTGGTAATTGTTACTTTCCTGACCAAACAAGAGAGACAGGAGGCAAATGATTCCTAACCAGTATAGGATGTGTTTCGTGATCTTCACATTGCGAAAATGCGTAAATTCCGCGGAGTTGTGCCTGTTTGTCGACGAAATACAGGTTGAGCGATGGATATGACATTGCCTTGAAATCGACCCCCATCTAGCTTTGTCTCAAATCAATTTTGAAACAAAACGAAAAATTATGTTTGAGTTATTTTATGCAGGCGGAGCATTTTATATGGGTGTATTGACCCTGGTTTTTATCGCCATGATAGCTGTTGCAGTGATTAACGGATTAGCTGTTTTCAAAGAAGAAAATGAGCAGATTGAGGTACTAGTTAGGAGACTCAGTTATATCAAATCGGTTGGTTTATTCGCTTTAATCGTTGGAATACTTTTTCAACTAATGGGATTGGTTGGTGCCTTCCAGGCTATTGAACAGGTGGGTAGCGTTTCTCCTGCAATGTTGGCGGGAGGATTAAAGGTATCCATTATCACCACCATCTATGGGTTAATCATCTACGTGATCTCTTATTTGATATGGATGGGGCTTAGTTTCAAGCTAAAGAAGTGATCTGCCACAGCTATAGGTTTGGTGGATGTTGGCATCTACCAAACCTTTTGCATCAGACTGACTGATGGTAGGCAGTTTGAATCCAATCTTTCAACTCACTATCTACCTGGGAAGCATCCATAAGTTGCACCCTATGTGAACACATTGAACCAAATGGTCCTGAGTTTTCCAGTCTTGTTCCTACCGGGAAATCTTTAAGTTTAAACCCTAGATCAATTCTGGTTTTTGTAGCAGGTTTGATTAACAAAAACTGATGTTTACGAATAATACTAACGGTCCCTTTTTTAGGTGCAATGATAACATCTGAACCTAGTTTCCTTACAAATTCAATCAACTCCTGGTAAATAGGAAGTAAATTCTCTTTGCCGGTATACTGTTGCGAAACGAGATCCACTTCTGCTGATCCCTCATTTTTTGAAAGCGATACGATAGTATTTGCAAAACCATGTGATACCTGGTGCTCAGTCTTGAGATATTTAATTGCTTCACCGTGCTTCTGATAACCTTTTTTACTCAATACCTGCTTCCATTCCTCCAACGATTTGCCTGTTTTCTCTGGCATGTTGTCAATCATAGTCTGAAGGGCTTGGTCTACTGATGTTGCCATGTTTGAAAAGTTTAAAAAATGAGAAGAGTAATATAAGAAGGAAATAAGAAAACTCATTCAGTATCACCTGAACGCCAGGAACCTATAGTATGATCTCAAGCATCACCCTTCTTTTTAAGTTAAGCTTTAACGTCGATTAAATGCCGAGGACAAATCTGTTAGTAAAGCAGTAGTTTTAAAAAACAGGGAGCTGCTTTTTAGGAGACAGAGTTTCGTAACCTGGTTGTTCACATTAAAAATCGGCCTTCTGCATCAACCTACAGAAACATTTTTTCTTGAGGCTACTAGTTTACACGAAAAAAAACAACACCATGAGAATAGTAGGTATGGTGTTGCTGGCGATAGGGTTGCTATATCAACCGTCGGAGCTTGCAGCACAAAAGAAGAAGAAGAAAGGAGAGGCAGAAGCTCCAGCAAAACCTAAGTCAAAGTCACCATTCAAGAAATACAGTGAGGTCATCACCGAAAAGGCCATGACCGATGAGGGTCTTTTTACTTTTCATAAGGTCGACGATAAATATTATTTCGAAATTTCAGAAGATGTTCTTGAGAAGGAGATACTAATAGTCTCTCGAATCGCTGGACATGTGAAGGGCCTCAATTTTGGAGGTGCGGGGATGAAATCCAGGCCTCAGCAGGTAATTCGATTTCAGCGTAAAGACAATAGCATATTGGTGAGATCTGTGTCTTACAATGCGGTAGCTGATGAGGAACTACCCATCTACCAGTCAGTAAAAAACAACAACTTCGAGCCAATCATTCATAGCTTCAAGATTGAAGCATTGGGAATGGATTCAAGTTCGTACGTGATTGATATTAAGAATTTCTTCACTTCAGACGTTCCGATGATTGGTGCATTAAGAGATAGTGAGAGAAAAAGATTCAAGATCAAAAATGTTGACAAGTCGCGTTCAATGATCAATTGGGTGAAATCTTTTCCCCAAAACACGGAAGTCAGACACGTACTCACCTACAATGGCTCTGAGTTACCGGATAACCAATTGACAGGTACTTTGTCTATTGAGATGAATCAAAGTATGATTCTCCTACCTGAAGATCCAATGATTCCTCGTTATCACGACAATCGGGTAGGTTTCTTTTCTATCCGGCAAATTGACTACGGATCTGATGCTCAAAAAGCCGAGACCAAAAGATACATCACCAAGTGGAGGTTAGAACCAAATGATTGGGATGCTTTCAACAGAGGAGAGCTGGTGGAGCCAGTTAAACCAATTGTATATTATGTGGATCCTGCTACTCCGGAGCAATGGAAACCTTTTATAAAGCAAGGGGTAGAGGACTGGCAAACTGCTTTTGAAAAAGCAGGTTTCAAAAATGCCATTATCGCCAAAGATCCTCCTTCTGCAGATGAAGATCCTGACTGGAGTCCGGAAGATGTGAGGTATTCAGTGATCCGATACATCACAACGGAAATTCAAAATGCACAGGGACCCCATGTTCATGACCCAAGAACGGGTGAAATCCTGGAGTCAGATATTTTGTGGTACCACAATGTGATGAACCTCTTAAGAAACTGGTATTTTGTTCAGACAGCGGCCGTTAATCAGCAAGCGCAGAATGTGGCTTTTGAAGATGATCTTATGGGTGAGCTCATCAGGTTTGTAGCTGCACATGAAGTAGGGCACACATTAGGTTATCCTCATAACATGGGATCAAGTGTTGCATACTCAGTTGACTCTCTCCGGTCCCCAACTTTCACAGCAGTAAATGGTACTGCTCCGTCCATTATGGACTATGCCCGATTTAATTACATAGCACAGCCAGAGGACGGCGTGACTAATTTCTTCCCTAAGATTGGACCTTATGATGATTGGGGTATCTGGTATGGGTACAGACCTATTCCCAATGTTTCCAGCCCAGATGATGAGGAAGCTATTTTGAATGAATGGATACTGGAGAAAGCGGGAAACCTTCTTTACAGATACGGACGTCAAAGAAGAAATCCAGTGGATCCTACCGCACAAACAGAGGACTTGGGAGATGACAGTATGTTGGCGTCTGAAATGGGTATTCGCAATTTGAAGCGCATCATGAAGAGCCTCGAAGAATGGGCCATCCAGCCAGGGAAGGATTTTGATGATCTGGAAGAGCTCTATGCCAATGTCGTAGGACAATACAATCGATACATGGGACATGTAACTAGTAACGTGGGAGGTATCTATGAGTACTTGAAAACGGGAGATGAAAATGAAGCAGTTTACACACATGTAGAAGCTGATAAGCAAAGAAGAGCCATTCAGTTTCTGAACACGCAGCTTTTTGCTACCCCGGACTGGTTGATAGATCCATCTATCTTAGGTAAAACGCAAGAGTCGGGTATCGTAGATAGAGTCAAAAGCGTCCAGACGCGTAGCTTAGGCCGACTCATCGATACGAATCGTATCAAACGAGTGATTGAGAATGAGGTGCTGAATGGTAGTGATGCTTATTCTGCACAGCAAATGATGACAGATCTTAGAAATGGGATTTTCGCTGAGGTGAGAGGCGGAAGAAGTATAGATACCTACAGAAGAAATCTACAGAAAGCATTTGTGGAAGGATTGGGAGGATTGGTTAATACCGAAGATGCTGATGTGAGAACGACTGACATTCCTTCGCTGGCCAGAGGTCATCTCAGAACTTTGCGAGGTCAATTAGCAAGTGCAGTTCCACGACAAAGGGATATCCTTAGTAAATACCATATGCAGGACCTTGTTGCCAGAATAGATGAGGTGCTTGATTCTGACTGATGTTACCGTGATGAAAGCCAAAGGCTGTCTATTTTGACAGCCTTTATTGTTTAGTATGCTGACCTGTAGACCTTTTAGCCATTACTCGCTTGGGTCAGCCGCTGAGATAGCTTTATGTTTCCAATCAAATTCTATAAGTGACGCCAAAATCAATTTACCTCCGCAGGTGTCTTGGCTTTGATCATCTTTAGTCCTTTTTCTTCGATCATCTCGTTGAGCAGTAATAGCTGCTCCTCATAAAGCTTATTCAGGTCTTCCAGCTCTTTATCCAGTTCAGCCGTCACTTCTTTTTTGAAAGCAATCGCCTGATCTGTAGGCGGATAATCTCCACGCTGCTGGTCGGCCATTAAGAAAGCCAATCGATTGTTAATGCGGATTCCGAAATTAAGAGGATCTTGATAAGCCTGATTCTTAGTCATATGGATATTATTTTCGATCACTTCCAGCTCTTTTTTAAGCTCTTTGGCCATTCTTCTTATATCCTCATATGTCTGATCGTCACTGGTTTTGTTATTTAGGTAGTCAATATCAGACTTGGTTTCTCTGATATCTAAGATAGCTTGATGCGCTTCACTGACTTTGTCTCGGACTCCTATCAAGTAGTCAAACTGTTTTTGATAATCCTCTGCAGTGTTAGGAAGACGTGGATCTTTGACAATTTCAAAGTTCTGTTCCATTGATTGTCCATTGACTGTCAAACGTGCACGATAGTTGCCAGGTATGGCCTTTGGGCCTCTGTTGGGTGAAGAATAGAGAACCATTCCTGGGAAATCCTTGAAGCCAGGGTATCTCATGTTCCAAACAAATCGGTTACCTCCTTTTTCTAATGAAAGCTTTTCAGATCTCTTTTTAGCCTTATTACTATAGCTTGTTATCAAGTCTCCATCTTCCTCCAGTATTTCCAGCGTCACCTGATCATCTGCTCCATATTCTTTAAGATAAAAGTGTATCATAACACCGTTAGGATGGTTCTCACCATTGTGTAGCAGGTCTCCGCCTCCCCAGCCACCGCCTTGTTGCATGCGGTAGGATTGATCCGGTTTAAACAGATGGTAGTTGCTTTTGCTTATGGCATCAGTTAATTGATGAAGGGGCGTCAAGTCATCAATCATCCAAAAACTTCTTCCATGAGTAGCAGCTATAAGATCGTTATCTCTTACATGGAGATCTCGTATTGCTACAATTGGTAAGTTTAGCTGAAAAGGTTGCCAACTGCCTCCATCATCAAATGATACATACATACCCCATTCGGTACCTGCATAAAGGAGACCTTGTCTTTGAGGATCTGCTCTTATCGCTCTTGTATAATGAGTGTTGTCTATCCCTTTTGTGATCAGCTTCCAGGTTTGCCCGTAATCCGTCGTCTTATACAAATAGGGGGTGTAATCTCCAAATTTATAGCTGGTGGCTGCCACGTATACGCTGCCATCTTGATGGGGGTTGATGTCGATGCAATTCATCATGTTCAATTCTGGAGACATGGGAGGAGTTACATTGGTCCAGTTCTCCCCTCCATCTCTTGTCACATGGATCAAGCCATCGTCAGAACCTGTCCATATCACGCCTTCTTCAGTAGGCGATTCTGCTATAGCAAAGACGGTTCCGTAAAACTCAACACCTGTATTATCTTGTGTGATGGGGCCTCCTGAGGATTTTAACGTCTCTGCTCTATTTCTTGTCAGGTCAGGGGAGATGACTTCCCATGATTGCCCTTCATTGGTGGTGGCATGTAAGTAGTTGGACCCAGCATATAGTTTATCAGAATTATGGGGACTGAACATCACTGGAAAATTCCAATTGAACCGATATTTCATCACTTCCACTCCAGAGCCTGCAGGATTGTCCGGCCAGACGTTAACTGACCTCGTCTGACCGGTACTGTGATCGGTTCGCATCATGTAACCTTTGTAGGTTCCACCGTAGACAATATCGTTATTGTCAGGGTCTGGTGCCAGATGAGCACTCTCTCCACCAGTGGTTCGTTCCCAGTCCCTTTCAGTGATGTTGCCACCTGCAGTTCTGTGATAAATTCTAATCGTGGAATTATCCTGTTGAGCCCCATAAATGCGATATGGGAAGGTGTTATCCGTAGTTACTCTGTAGAATTGTGCTGTAGGTTGATTATGGTAAGTAGTCCAGTTTTCACCGCCATCATTTGATACCTGAGCGCCACCATCATCCGCAATTATCATTCGCTGATTATTGTTGGGATCTATCCAAAGGTCATGATGATCTCCATGAGGAGCATTTTTCAGGGTGAACGTTTTACCACCATCCTTGGAGACTCCATACCTGACATTCATCACGTATAGTATGTCTTCATTTTGAGTATCAGCAGTCATCCTACTGTAGTACCAAGCGCGAGATCGTAGCGCTCGATTACTATTGACTTTCATCCATGTTGCCCCAGCATCATCCGATCTGAAGACACCCCCATCTTCAGCTTCAATGATGGTCCAAACTCTTTCAGAGTTCACCGGACTAACAGCCAATCCAATGATGCCCCAGGGTCCTTTGGGAAGTCCTTTATTCGCACTTAATTCTTTCCAGGTATCTCCTCCGTCTATTGATTTGAAGATTTTACTATCAGGTCCTCCGCTGTCCATTCGATATCCGTTTCTTTTCATCTGCCAGCTGGATGCGTAGATAATTCTTGGGTTATTTGGATCTAGTATCAGATCGCCTGCACCTGCTTTCTCACTCACAAATAAGATTTGATTCCAGGTTTTTCCACCGTCAGTTGTTCGGTAAACACCTCGTTCCGAATTGGGCTTCCATAAATTACCAATTGCAGCAACATAAGCGATGTCAGGATTGGTGGGGTGGATACGAATTCTAGAAATATGCTCCGTACCTCTAAGTCCAATGTAATTCCAAGTTTTACCTGCATCAGTAGAGCGCCAAACGCCCCAACCGGAAGATACATTCCCTCTAAGAGTCTGTTCTCCCTCACCAACATAAATCACATTTGGATCAGACTCTGATACCGCAACAGCTCCAATGGAACCCCCGAAGTATCCATCAGAAATAGACGTCCAGGTGTTACCAGCGTCCTCCGTTTTCCATACACCGCCTCCGGCAGTACCCATGTAATAGAGTTTGTCATTTCCCGGGACACCTGTTACAGTTCCGGCTCTTCCCCCTCTAAAAGGCCCAACAAGCCGCCACTTCATACCAGAGTAAAGGGCTTCGTCGTATGAAACTGTATTATCTGGGCTTTTCTTTTTGCGTTGTGCATCGATACCGGTTATCAGCATCATTGTGCAGACCAGAAAAATGGATACTTTTTGCATATTATTGATAATTGATGATTACTAAATATAGCAGAACCATCATATAAATAATGCAGTTAGAGATGCTACTTCTGTAAGGGGTATAAATAAGGGGGTATACGGTATCTAAAACGAAACCTCACAGCCATTTTTTTCTTTTCAAAACATATATCAAAACGAGCGTGGTAATGCCCATTACTCCCCAGACCAAAGGATAACCCCATCTGTAATGTAACTCCGGCATGAAGTCGAAATTCATTCCATATACACCTGCAACAAAGGTGAGGGGTATGAAGATCGCGGAGACAACCGTCAGTGTTTTAACGGCTCGATTCATCTCATTATTTATATTGGTCTGATATAAATCAAGGATATCCCTGAGCATTTCGCGTGACGTATCAAAAAAGCTCAATAGCGAACGAAAATGATCTGATATATCCTGAAAATAGACTTTTGAACCTCTGTGAAAGATGTCTCTGCATTCTGTCTGCATTTGTCTGAATGCATCCCAAAACGGAATGGTGAGTCTACGGATCAGGTTTATCTGTTTCTTTAAAGACATCACCTCGTCGGGGACATTGAACTTTGAATCTTTTATTAGCTTTCCCTCCATCAACTCCATGCGGTCTCTCAAGGATTCTGCGATCTGTAAGTAGCTGTCAACTACAGCATCTAAACAGTGATAGAGTAAGTGTTCTATAGAATTCTTCCTGATAAGTCCTTTTCCTTTTGAAAGCCTAAGTCTCAACAAATCGAAGACGTCACCTTGTATTCCTTCTTGAAAGGTAATAATCGTTTGGTCCTTCAATACAATGTTCAAATGCTCCTGACTGATTTCCTCCCGATCTAATCGAAGCATTTTCATAGATAAAAAAATATGGTCTTCGAATGCTTCGAATTTGGGCAAATGATCTATTTCTAGTATATCCTCAAGTATCAAGGGGTGTATCTCAAAAAGCCTCCCCATTTCTTCTACGAGATTTTTTTCGGCCTTATCAACATCAATCCAATTGATCATGGAGGTATTGATTGCTGCCGCTGCTTCTGCTTCTGTAAGGTTATAGGTACTTCTGAATTCAGAGGAATTATATTGAATCAAATGAATCATAACTTAGTTTCATTCGTATTGATGCAATAAGTTAAACTGTTGTCTGCAAAACTCACGAAGTTGAATGTTCTGGCTGGACAAACGAATCGTCAGAGAGCGCATAGGGAATGGAGTATATCTGCGGTACTTGAATGTGTTAGTTTTCTCTGCTTTCGTCGAGGCACAAATCAATCATCTGCCACATTTCATCAATGCAAAAACCATTCTCCTGACCACTAATTAATATATCTTTTAATATTTGATCGCAGGCTATATGCTCTTTGATTTCGCGAACAATCAGAGCTTTAATTTCTCGATACGACTGATACTGAGAGGGGTGTAATCTTATCATGGCTTAAATCTTTGTTCCAAGATAGGAAGCCAGGAAATCAGAAGCCATCCAATTTCGTTTATTGGCATGTTAACTTAGATAAACAGAAAAACAGGTGAGGTCAGCGACCTTACCTGCTACCTATATTGCAGGTGCGCTATTATCTATGCTACCTCCAGTTTACTATTTGTATGTGCCAATTTTAGAGCAATCCGGCCAACTCATCATATGCTAATCTTAAACCCATTGAACTCGGTGAGCTAATCAATCAGATGTTAGGTGTAGAAGTGTATAATTAGTAAGCTTGATGATATGTTTTGATGGGTGTTGTGGAAAATCTTTAGATTGTTAATTTTATAGGTATGTCAGGTTTTTCAAGAAGAGTATTTTTAAAAAATAGTGTAGCAGCAGGAATAGGTGCTGCGATAACGCCGGCGTGTGTAGAAAACCAACCTTTAGCTACTGAAAGGCCGATTAGGAGTCAGGAAGCTAAAGTAATCAGTACGTGGAATCATGGGTTACCTGCAAATGAGGAAGCTTGGTCAGTTCTGGAGAATGGAGGTTCGGCTTTGGACGCAGCTGAGGCTGGAGTAAAAGTTGTGGAAGCCGACCCCAAATACACATCTGTTGGTTACGGTGGTCTGCCGGATAGAGACGGAAAGGTTACGCTTGATGCGTGTATTATGGATCATGACGGGAACGCAGGTTCGGTATCATTCTTACAGGATATTGTTCATCCTATATCTGTCGCGCGCAGGGTAATGGAAGAAACTCCTCATGTAATGCTGGTGGGGGAAGGAGCAAAGAAGTTTGCAATTGAGCAAGGGTTTGAACTACAGAACCTACTGACTGAAGAATCGCGCCGTGCATGGTTAGCATGGTTGAAGACTTCTGAATACAATCCCGAAGTCAATGTGGAGAACCATGATACCATTGGAATGATCTGCCAAGATAGCACTGGAAACCTTTCAGCTTCTTGTACAACAAGTGGTATGGCATACAAGATGCATGGCAGGGTGGGAGATAGTCCAATTATTGGTGCTGGATTGTATGTTGATAATGATTTTGGAGCATGCGTGGCAACAGGGATGGGAGAGCTAATGCTGAAGACACTAGGATCTTTTCTAGTCGTTGAATTTATGCGACAAGGTAAAACAGCACAGGAGGCATGCGAGGCTGCGATTGGCAGAATCGTGGAAAAACTAGATTATAAAGAATTTCAAGTGGCCTATTTGGCAATGGATATTTCGGGAGCTACAGGTGCTTATTGCATCCAGCCGGGTTTCAACTATGCTGAGATGTATAGGGGCGAAAATAACCTTATTGACGCACGATCCTTCATCGTTTAAATAATATCTGGAAACGCTGGGATAGGCATCCAGCAGTTTAGGTTCTGTACTTTTTCTTAAATTTGAGAACCTAAGAGCTATTAAAATGATGTTAAAAGAAGAGTGGAAACTCTATGAAGATGAGGCGTTGCGTTCAAGATTTCTCATTTCCAATAGAGGTGATGTGAAAAGTATTTCACAATCAGATCCAGAAAACCCCCGATTATTGAAGGGGTACCAAAATGCCGGTTATCCTTGCATTCCTACCAGAAAGAAGGACGGTAAAAATACACTGAGATATGTTCACAAGCTGGTAGCATCACTTTTTGTTGAGAATCCGGATGGACATCAAAAGATTATTCATTTGGATGGCAACAAGTCTAATGCTAGGGCTGATAACTTAAAATGGGTATGTAATGACGTCTTTAGAGAGAATCAAAAGAAGCTTGCTCAATCTAAGTACACACCCCCCAAAGGCGTTGCCAGGAATGCCAAATTGACGGAGGCACAGGTGAAAATTCTTAAAAGAAAAATTTTTGATCCTGATCGTAAAACGAGATATAAAATACTTGCTAAGCAGTTCGGAATTTCATTGGGAACCATTTTTGCTATCAAACGAGGCGAAAGATGGAAAAATGTACAATTTTAGTGGGTTTTTAGGCCAAGGCTTAGGTTGGCTAGATTACTGTGACTCAGATTTTACTATCTTTGATAAGCAAATTCTCTTATCCATCTTTATTGTTACTACCTAAATCAGCTCGATATGAAAAAGGTGACATTATTTGTTTTACTCGCTTTCCCTTGTCTTTTATATGCCCAATTTTTCACTGGCTACTATGAAAGTGAGCCACAAATGGAAGGATTTGATCATTTTTGGATTAAACATCGTCATGGTGATGAAGCCAAGTATGATGGTATTTTTACACTGCATGCCTACATCGGTCATAATGAAGCTTGGTCGCAGACTGCAATAACCATTCATGGTGCAGAAGCTGAAGGTTTTATTGAGAAGTATGGTGAGGGGAAGGATATCCTATCTGTTCACAAAATGAAACTTCTTTGGGATGGTCTGGAATGGGAGTTTTTCATGCTTGGTTTCAAGGAAGAACATCACACGAGTTTTATTGTAGTAGAAGAAGTTTTTTCGGACGAATCAGAAACTGAATTGCTTGAGATCAACCAGTATCGCTGGACAAAAGCACTCCATTTATCAAAGAAGAGCGTTGTGCAACATCATTAACGTCTCTTCTGCTTGAAGTACGTATCCATTGTTTTTTGAGCTTCTGAATTTCCTTTGTAGGAAGGACTGAGACTTGGTTGTCCTGGTTGATTTTCGATATGAAGCGTTTGGGTTGGAAAGGCAAAATTTACACCAAGTTCTTTCGTAAATTTCATGATTTCTAGTAGGATCTCATGTCTACACCTAAGTTCTTCCGACCAGGTTGGTACTTGGAAGAAGATGTAAAACATGACTTGCAAATTAAAATCACCTAAGTCGTTTAAGTAGACGTTATAATAGTCTTTGCGTGTATCGGGATGAGCCTCTACTATTTTTCTAAGTCCCTCTATGAATCTGTTAATCAAATCCGGTGGAGTATCATAAGTCAGCCCTAAGGTCGTATAAAACCTTCTGTAATTTCTTAGCCCATGATTATCGATCGTACTATCTGCTAACTGACCATTAGGTACATACATGAGAGAGTTTCGAAATGTCCTTATACGACTTGATCTAAAACCCACTTCTTCTACGTTTCCGTCAATGTCTCCGGAAGTGATCCAGTCACCTATTTGAAACGGCTTATCGATAAAAATCATCAATGAGCCGAAGAAGTTTTTAATAGTGTCTTGAGCTGCTAATGCAAAAGCGAGACCTCCAATTGAGAGACCGGTCAATACCGGAAGAATGTTTATTCTTAGATTGTCAAGAATAAATAATGTACCGATGATGATGACAAAAGTTTTTAGTGTCTTGCGAACTAAAGGAACAAGCTGATCATCTAATGTACTGTTGGTACGGTTTGCAACTTTATGTAAGTATAGCGCAACGATGTTGATAAACCGGTAGAAGACGATCGTTCCAAATAATGGGACTAGTGCTTGAATCAGCAATAAACCATATTGTGAAATACTAGGGGGCAATTGTAGGAGTGGAACAAATATGGAGACCATGCTCAGCAGGACGAACATACTTGCTGGTCTTGCTACCGGTAAAAGAAAACCATCTGCAAATGTGCTATGACCGGCATTTTTTATCAATCGTACGAATAGTCGGTTGAAGAAAAAACTAAATAGAAAGTGAATGATTGTACTGGCAAGAATTAGAAAGAGTATACCGATATACTGGTACATGTACATTCCCCAAATTTTGCGAGCACCAAGATTGGGTAGGACATCAAGTAACCTGTCGGTTCCCCATTTAAAGACTTGCTTATGCGCTTGATCAATGGCAACAATACTACTTGCGGGATAGACCCACTCTTCACCTTCTTTTTTAAGTACGATTTCAGGGAAAAAACCTGTTAATACATATTGATTTTCAAGATGTGTACTATCAAAATGATTCCTATTACGAGGGATATCGGAAAGATCAATGTAGATCCCCCTACCATCTAGTATCTGTTTGAGCGATATGGCATTTTGAATCGCGGCTGTAACATCTTCGCTATGTTTGAGGAAAGGGCTTGCCGCTAGCTCTTTGTCGTAGTTCTCAGGCTGCAGGTAATACAGATGAGTCCTAATAGCTTGATATGGATTACTTAGATTGCCTTCTTTTTTTGCCTGACCAACAATGATAAGTGGAACAAAAAGTAGCGTTAGTATGTATATTCTTTTAAGTATTTCCATTTGATTATAAACGTTAGGTAAGTTTCCATTAACCTATTGTAAATTTATCCCCTGAGTGGGAGATTTCAGAATACATTCTTATGCAAAACCCTCTATTAGTTTCATTCGAAACACCACATCAGCTACCTCCATTTGAAATAATTAAGTCTGAACACTATGAGCCTGCTATCAAGTCGGCTATTGAGTCAGCTAAATCTGAAATTGAAAAGATTACCAGAAACGAAGAAAAACCCACGTTTGAAAACACCATCACAGCATTGGAAGTCAGCGGCGAGCTGTTGAGCCGGATAACTCCAATACTTTTCAATTTAAATTCGGCAGAGACAAGCTCCGAACTGCAAGAGGTTGCACAAAAAGTTTCTCCACTCTTAACGACGTTTGATAGTGATATAAAACAAAATAAAGCACTATTTGATAGGATTGATTCAATATTCCAGCAACGAAATGATTTGGAACTAAACGAGGAACAGTTAAGGCTACTAGATAAGACGCATAAAAGTTTTATTAGAAGTGGGGCAGGTTTGGATCGGAAGCAACAAAGGCGTTTTCAGGAAATTGCTGTGGAGCTGTCAAGGCTACAATTGACTTTTGGAGAACATGTCCTGGCAGCAAGCAATGCTTATGAATTGCTGCTAAAGGATGCAAACCAAGTAAGGGGATTGCCAGATGACTATCTGGAGAGGGCTCAATCCTTAGCAAGAAATAAAGGATACGAAAATGGATGGTTAATAACCTTACAGGCGCCTAGTTATATCCCCTTTATGGAATATGCTGACAATAGAGAGCTTAGAAAAGAACTTTTCATGGCTTTTTCCTCTAAAGCATTTAAAGGGGATGAAAATGACAATACTGAACTGGTTCGAAAGATCGTCTCATTGAGACAAGAACTGTCAGAATTGCTTGGATATCAAAGTTATGCTGAGTACGTGCTGGATGAGCGCATGGCAAGTAAACCTCAGAATGTACTTAGTTTTTTAGATAATCTCCTCAATCAGGCGAAAGGACCTGCCGATAGGGAGGTGGAAGAATTAAAGCATTACATGCATAACCTTGGAGCTACCCATGAGCTGGAAAAATGGGATTGGGCATACTATTCTGAAAAACTACGAAAGCAGAAGTACAATTTAGATGATGAATTAATCAAACCTTATCTAAAACTAGAAAATGTAATTCAGGGAGTTTTTGAGACCGCGGAGCGCTTGTATGACCTGACTTTTGAGGCTAATCCGAAATTACCCGTCTATCATGAAGAGGTGAAAGCCTATGAGGTATATGAACAAGGTAAATTAAAATCAATCCTTTATGCCGACTTCTTTCCTCGAGAAGGGAAACGTCCGGGTGCATGGATGACTTCATTTAGAGATCAGCATCGAGCCGTAGGAGAGAATATTGTCCCTGTAATTAGCATAGTTTGTAATTTCACTCCCTCACTATCTGATAAACCTTCCCTGCTAAAATTTGAGGAAGTAACCACTTTATTTCATGAATTTGGACATGCATTACATGGAATGTTGTCCGATGTTACCTATCCTTCATTATCCGGGACATCCGTTTGTTGGGATTTTGTGGAGCTTCCGTCACAAGTATTCGAGAATTGGTGTTATGAGAGGGAATGCCTGGATTTATTTGCAAAGCATTTTGAGACTGGAGAAGATATTCCTCAGCAGTACATTGATCGGATCAAAGCATCCTCAACCTATCATGAAGCGTATGCCACGGTCCGTCAACTGAGTTTTGGAATTCTTGATATGGCATACCATCAGTTGTCTTCAGATCATTTGGGAAAGTTGGAAGATATTGAGGCATTTGAAAAAAAAGCCATGGCCAAGACCGAGCTACTGCCATCTGTCAAAGGGGTGAATATGTCAGTGCAATTCAGTCATATTTTTGCTGGGGGATATGCTGCGGGTTACTATAGCTATAAGTGGGCTGAGGTGCTGGATGCAGATGCTTTTGAGCTATTCAAAGAGAAAGGAGTATTCGATAAAGCGACTGCCCTATTATTCAAGGATCACATTTTAAGCCAGGGAGATACCAAGAACCCCTTGGATTTATACAGACAGTTCAGAGGTAAAGAACCGGATTCCCGGGCGTTACTTAAAAGGGCAGGTTTGGCGGATTAATCAGTCAAAACTCCTTTATTGTAGGCAATAGGATTTATGATGGTCTTATCATCGTTACCTAATTCGTTGTTTAAAGCAGTTATTAGTTCATCTAGTTCTGCTTTCATTGCCTTTAAAGCTTCTAATTTATTTTTCTTGCCAAACACATACTCCGACCGACCTGGGCTGAGTAACCTCTCTCTATACTCTTTATCATTGATCAACCTTTGAATCTGAAGGTTAACAGTTGGCAGGAGGCTTAAATAATTCTCAGAGGGAACGGTCAGCTCTTTAACTGGGATGTTGTAGAGTAGGCCCACAACTTCGTCAAAGCCGATGTCAATAGACCGATCACTATCATGTATGATAGACCTAAATAATCGAATCATACTTTTTAGGCTGCCATTAAGCTTTCTATCTCTGGCATTGAGTCGGGCCATATTAAGAAAGGGGAGGTATATTTTTCTCGTTTTATTTAAGAAGTTGTATTCACAAATTCCCCTGTTGATTTCTAATTTGGTCTTATTGAAAAGGGAACTATTTATCCAAACAGCTGGGGTAATGGTTACTTCTGCTTTGGGAATTCTCGTTTCGATATATATTCTATTCTTATCCGAATAGTCAATCTTATTATATGCTTGTGCATCTGTCAGGAATTGTGCCACTAATTGCGCCATGTGCTCAACCTCAGAAGATGGTTTCTTCTTTACATCCTTCAGAATCACTAGTAATTCTAACTCACCGTAAAGCGCTACATGAGTGTCTGTGTTATGAGGTCCCTGATACCTAACATTAACCGGGATGTCAATAGCTTTAAGTCGCTGAGTGATCAAGTCCTGCGTCCTTTTGAAGGAAGAAAAAAGCTTGTAATTATATGCAGGATCAATTTCCTGCATGCTTTCCAAAGTGTAACGAACTACTTCAGGTATAGATTCATCGAAAAACTCCTCAGCAACTACCAGCTGCTGATCCTCATTTAGTCTTCTATGCTTAAGGTTTTCTATGTAATCGCTGTAAGACTTGCTCATGTTGGTACATTGCAAAAAAGGAAAGTTAAATTAAAATGAATGAAAAATGAAGTCACTCAATTGGTCGATATCTTTTTTCATAGTCACAGATGATAGGGCAGATCGCACTATAACCTGGCTGTAGCTTTTGCTCCAATGCGCAAAAATACATAGAGAAATATCAATCCAAACAAAACCGCGGCAATCATGATAAGTTATCTTTCATTATCACCCATACTCTTCGTGTTTACTCAGGTTTTCTACTCCTTTGGAATCAGCTTTTCGAGACTGGAATGGATCACGTATCCTGTCTGTGTCATCAACCTTATGTTTATCATGAATCGTCTTTATTTGGCTAAAATAGAGGTTTCAGGGGGTTTGCGATCAATAGCCATAGACGGCTAATCTGTCTAACATTTCGTCCGTTTTTCCAGATTTAAAACTATGTTCACTGGTTTCTATCAAAGTACGTAAGGTAGACCCACCGAAAATGTTGTTTTCGGTGTTAGGATTGGCACCACATTCAATCAGCAGTTCCAGCATTTCGATGACATTCTGAGAGATATATTGTCTCCACATTTCGACTCCATTTGCTGCCAAATATTGTATAATGCTAGCCTTATGACCAAAAGAGGAAGTTTCGCTTATGATAGTTGGGTCTTTATCCAGTAGTGTTTGCATCATTGCAATATCTCCTTGTAAGGCCACATTCACTGCTTGTTCAAACAATGGATTGAAAGATCCAGCTTCTTGCACGTCATCCCAAGAAAAGAATCCATACTCTTCCAGAATAACCTCTTCAATTTCCTTGTATGACACGGTTGTAGCGAAGACTGCTTCACTAGAAGCCCCAATTAAATTTGGATGAAAATTTGTGAGCTCGACAACTACGCCTGGGTTGGCGATCTGGTACCCATTCCAAAGGATTTGGACTGTTTCTTCAAGCCACTTCCTTATTTTAGCTTTTTCGTTTACCAGTTTTAAGTGGTTACTATAAAGTGCTCTTACATTTTTAACAGACCCCGTAATGTAGACTTTAGCCATTTTCCTTCAAAAGTTCTAAATCGATTTTCGATACATGCGGTAAAATTTCCTTATCAGACTAAAAATCAGCCTAAACATATTGTATTTTTTGAACTCATTTATTGAAAATGGCTTCTATTTGGTGAATTTTATCGACTTCTTCAAAGAAGACCATTAATGGTGTTTTAGGGTTTTTGTAATCCAATATTTTGTCTAGGCAATGGAAAATATGTTTTACGTCTTCTGAAGCCATGGCAATATTCGATTTTCTAACAGCTTGTTTGAAAAGGTATTTTAAAAATGCGAGGAGTCTAATTAGCGCTCTATTCTTAGTAGTGAGACTTCGGATTGGTTAACAAGGTAGATAGCTTCCTCATTAGTTTTTTCTTGATATATATAACTAATAGGTTGATTTCCAATCAGTGGCCTATTTGTGATGAGGCGACCTGATAAATCATAGATGTAAATGAACTTACCATTGAAGTTACCAATGATTATGAATTGCTTAGAAGGATTAATGCTGTAGTATTGAACGAAAAGTTGATCTTCTTCCAGGTAGTCCTTTCCAAAAAGTAATTTTTGATTGCTATTTAAGAAATCAATTCGGTTGGAGGATTTTCTTATGATTATAAAACTGCTGCCTGAAACGTCTTTGAGAAGCTGGAAAGAAGTATTAGGCTCTGGCTTATAAAGTTGATCGAAAGTAATTGTGTTTCCTTGAAGGTCATACGTCTGCAGATTGCCATTTGCTGTTACAGTGCTGATAGAGGATGTTCTAAAGGAGCTTGCGGGGCTGAAGAATATATCCCCGGATAGGAACTCGTTGGTCATGATTGGAAAACCGGGATAAGCGATTCCTCTCCTATTCAACATGTGAATGTTGCCTTCCTTCAACGGTATCAAAAATAGATCTCTATTTGAAATTCTATAATGGGACAATGGAGCAGCTAGTTCTGATTCCATCTTTTTTGGTTTCCATCCTTCAAGTGGTTTAGCTTCTTTATCAGTCAAATAGATCGCCCCTCGTCTATCTACCGCCGCAAAACGATAATTTTTTGAGCCATCATAGTCTACAGTAGAAAAGAATTGAAGCGAATCAGCACCTCTTATTTTAGCTGGGAACCCGGGAACATTCCTTCCCTTCACATCGATAATATGTAGGCTATCTGCTGTACTAAATACAAGCTGGATATTGCCATTTTTATAGTAATCAAGTGTTTGAATTTTACTGGATATTTGGGTGCCTAGCGCTCGAGACCATACCACTTTAAAGTCTTCCGAAAGCCAGTACAATTCATTCGTTTCATCCTGAACCATTACACCATAATTTTGTGATTGCGGGATGAACAAGAGTTGTGGTTTTGAGGTGATTCTGTTACCCAGTGAAATGGACTTGACTTCTACGGGAACTACTTCATTCAGTATCGATCCTGTCGGTTGATTGATGAGTACATTGGTGTAATATTTTTCATCTACTGAGGTAAATTGAATTGCGATATTCTCAAAACTTCGAAGCACATAATCATTCTTCCTGATAAGATTTGCCCACTTACTATCTAAACCATCTTCTAGCTTCCGGAGTGATGCAGGTAAGTCAATGAATACAGAATAACCGGCTTCCTGATTGATGCTCTCGATGAAAGTAGATTTTCTGCGAGATTTTCTCCAAGTGTTTTCGTTTTCGATGTCATCAATCGTTTGTTTTAGGTAGGGAAGGTGATCACTTATTATGAGGTAGTTACGATAGCTTGTGTAAAAGCAGTTCTTAAAATTACCAGCTATTTTCCCAAGCAGTGCATAAGCAAAATCGTCAGTTGGGAGGGCTCTGATTTTATACGTTTTGTACGTCTCATTCAGAACAGTATCTTTTGACTTTTTAATGTAACGTTCAATGACTCCTTCCAAAAATTTATGCATTAAGGAAAGGTCTGCTACCTCTAATAAAAGCAGCTGATGAGAAGTCGAAGCATCTTGATTCAAAATTATGGCAGCTTCATCTGCCAGTAATTGGAAAGTGTAGGTAACATCCATATCTAATTCGGATATTAATTCACTTCTTGTCTGAATCACTTCAGGTTCTGAAAGCTCCAGGTGGGAGGTAATTCGTTGCCCCCATTCACTTCCCGTTTCGAAAGAAAAATGCTGTATCATAGAAGCACTTAATGGCATTACCTCTGTAAGCTCTAAACTGGATTCACCGCTTTTACCTATCGTAGTTAGCCATTGATTTTCTTCAGAGACAAAGAAACCATCCATTTCGATTGAACTTGACATTACTTTGAGATCCAGAAATCCGGATTTACCTAGCGTTTTAATTGGGCTTGATGGATATACCTCTTTCAGAAGATTCGGTACTGTGGATAGGTTGATGTAAAGATCTCCCTGATCTTGTTGTAGTTTGACCAAGTTGCTGAGCTCATCATTTGTAGAAAGAAAGTCAGCGTTGAGTCTATCTTTCCTTAATCTCACGGCATCTTCTACTAAATAGGAGGTGGTAGAACCTATAAAGAACTGTTTATATAAAGTGTATGCATAAATTGTTTTGCCATTTTCAATTATCTCGATGATATCCTGCCCAATAAAATCCCTTCTCCTTTTCTGACAACCGGCATCAATGAACGCTCTTTGAATCTTAGATAGCATATTCCTGCCCTCAAGTTGGTTCAAAGAGGCCGTTACCATAAAGTCAAACTGATTTCTTCCTGTCTTATGAAGGCTTATCAGTACAGGGTTTTGATTCAGTGTTTTTAAGAAGCCGTTTTTTTGATTAAGCGTGCTGTCAAGCCTTTCGATAGTGTTATTTATTCTATCAAATTCTGGAATCAGGCTGAGTGTTTGCCAGGTATTCTGCTTTTGAAAATGCTCGTATACAGTGTAGATATTGTTGGATTCATAAACCAGAGCAGAATTTTCAGGTATGAAACTCCATGCGCTTAATTCCTGCTCCCGTTCCCAAGTGATGTATATGAAATAGCCAATCGAAATCAAAAGTAAACAGGCTATCGTAATGAGGAGTCTTTTTAGCATAAACTCGTTGCGTGCTCGTCAGCTTACTAATATATGAGATACAAACAAAAAACCCCGATAGAAATCGGGGCTTAGTAAAAGTTGTAAGAGCTTATGAATCGAATCCTGCTTTAAAAAATTCCCGATTCATCCTTGCAATATTGGTCATGCTGATACCTTTAGGACATTCAGCTTCACAAGCACCTGTATTTGTACAGGCACCAAAACCTTCCTCATCCATCTGAGCTACCATGTTAGTTACCCTTCTGCTACTCTCCACCTTTCCCTGTGGCAGAAGCGCATACTGGGATACTTTTGCAGACACAAACAACATGGCCGAGGCATTCTTACAGGCTGCTACGCATGCACCGCAACCGATGCATGCTGCTGCATCAAAAGCTTCATCAGCGTTTTTCTTATTAATAGGAATGGCATTTGCATCTTGTGTATTTCCTGAAGTATTCACAGAAATGAATCCACCAGCATGCTGTATTCTGTCAAATGAACTTCTATCAGTTACCAGGTCTTTGATCACGGGGAATGCTTTGGCTCTCCATGGCTCGATCACAATGGTATCTCCATCGCTGAACTTTCGCATATGAAGCTGACATGTGGTGACCAATGAGTCAGGTCCATGAGGTCTTCCATTTATTTGTAAAGAACAAGTCCCACAGATTCCTTCCCTGCAATCATGATCGAATGCAACAGGCTCTTTGCCTTCTTCGATAAGCTGATTATTTAGCACGTCAAGCATCTCAAGAAATGACATATCTGGGGACACTTCGCTAATAGAATACTCTGTAAGTTGGCCTTTATCAGCGGCGTTTTTTTGGCGCCATATTTTAAGTTTCAAATTCATCGTCTATCGCTTTTCGACTGCTTATTTATAACTTCTTTCTTTAACCTCTATGTTTTTATATTCCAGATACTCTTTGTGGAGCACGGAGTCTTTGGGGTCCCCAGTATATTCCCATGCGGATACGAACTGGAATTCTTTATTTCTCTTTGCTTCCCCCTCAGGAGTCTGATGCTCCTCTCTAAAGTGACCTCCACATGACTCTTCTCTATGCAGGGCATCTTTAGCAAATAATTCACCTAATTCCAGAAAATCAGCAACTCTTCCTGCTTTTGCTAATTCTTCGTTGTATTCATCTGTACCACCCGGTACATTTACCTCTTTCCAAAATTCGTCCCTAATTTCTCTGATTTCTGCTAAGGCTTCCTCAAGGCCTTGCTTATTTCTAGCCATGCCTACTTTATTCCACATGACTTTGCCTAGTCTTTTATGAAAATGATCTACTGGCTTAGATCCCTTGTTGTGAATCAATTTATCCAGCTGCTCTTGTACTGCTTTTTCGGCTGCCTCAAATTCGGGGGAATCCGTAGGTATAGGACCGGACCTTATATCATCTGAGAGGTAGTTTCCGATGGTGTAAGGCAGCACAAAATAGCCATCAGCTAGTCCTTGCATTAAGGCTGATGCACCCAATCTATTTGCTCCATGTTCCGAAAAGTTAGCTTCTCCAATAGCAAAACAGCCGGGTACCGTGGTCATCAGATCGTAATCAACCCACACACCGCCCATTGTATAATGTACAGCAGGGTAAATCATCATTGGCGTCTCATACGGGTTCTCATCCACTATTTTCTCATACATCTGGAAAAGGTTACCGTATTTGGCCGCAACCACCTCTTTACCTAGTTTAAGCACGAGTTCCTGGTTATTTGTATCAAGATGTTTAACAGTGGCCTGCTCTTTTCCGTATCGTTCAATTGCAGCAGCAAAATCCAGGTATACTGCTTCTCCTGTTTGGTTGACTCCAAAGCCTGCATCGCATCTCTCTTTTGCAGCTCTTGAAGCGACATCACGAGGTACCAGGTTTCCAAAAGCAGGATATCTTCTTTCTAAGAAATAATCTCTATCATCTTCTTTAAGCTCGGTAGGCCTTAATGATCCGTTCCTTATGGCTTCAGCATCCTCTTTTTTCTTTGGAACCCAAATTCTACCATCATTTCTAAGCGATTCAGACATTAAGGTCAGTTTGGACTGATGATCGCCTGAGACGGGGATACACGTGGGGTGAATTTGAGTGAAACAAGGGTTGGCAAACCAAGCACCTTTTTTATGTACCTTCCAAGCAGCAGATACATTACATCCCATTGCGTTTGTAGACAGGTAAAAAACATTACCATAACCACCCGATGCGATGACCACTGCATGAGCAGAATGGCGTTCAATTTCGCCTGTCACCAAGTTTCTTGTAATGATTCCGCGGGCTTTTCCATTTACAATTACCAGGTCCATCATTTCATGGCGGTTGTACATTTTGAGCTTCCCTCTGCCTATTTGCCGATTCATTGCAGAATACGCACCTAACAAAAGCTGTTGCCCTGTCTGACCTTTGGCGTAGAAGGTTCTGGAGACCAGCACTCCACCAAAAGACCTATTATCGAGTAATCCGCCATATTCTCTGGCGAAAGGAACACCTTGCGCCACACACTGATCGATGATGTTTCCTGAAACTTCTGCAAGACGATAGACATTGGCTTCGCGAGCCCGGTAGTCACCTCCTTTCACGGTATCATAAAACAAACGATAAGTGGAGTCACCATCACCCTGATAGTTCTTAGCAGCGTTGATTCCACCTTGAGCTGCAATCGAGTGTGCTCTTCGTGGTGAATCTTGATAAGCAAAAGCTTTTACATTATATCCCAATTCGGCTAGGGTAGCAGCAGCAGAACCGCCGGCTAGTCCTGTTCCAACGACGATGACATCAATCAATCGCTTATTGGCTGGGTTGACCAGATCGATTTTATTTTTATAGGAAGTCCATTTCTCAGCTATTGGACCTTCTGGAATGGCAGCAGGAAAATTATCTCCGATCTTCATAGATATCAATGATTTAAGAAATGGTATACGGCAATGAAAATGAACAGGAAGGGTACTACAAAAGAAAACGCAGTTGCGAATTTTTTAATGGCTGGTGTGAACTTATTGTTCACCCCCAATGACTGGAAAGAGGACTGAAAGCCATGCATTAAATGCAAGGCTAAAAGTATGAATGAGATAACATAGATCCCTACTCGTAAGGGATTTGACATTCGGTGTACTAACTCGCCGTAATACCTGGTTTCATCAGCAGGTAAATTTTCAATGTATTTGTAGTTCATTTCAGGAACCCAAAAATCGATGAAATGTAATCCAAGAAACGCAAGAATTACCAAGCCTGTTATCATCATGTTTCTGCTCATCCAAGATGAGTTAGCAGCGCTATTTTTCATCGCATATTTAAGAGGTCTTGAAGCCCTGTTCTTGGCTTCTAAGGCAAACCCTATGGCAAAATGAAACACGACACCAGCTATTAATATAGGTTGTAGTGCGAATTGAATCAGCGGGTTTGTGCCCATAAAATGGGAAGCACTGTTGTACAATTCCATACTGAAAACAGATAAGAAATTGATGGCAACATGAATAATAAGGAAAGAGATAAGAAAGAGGGCAGATAATGCCATGAGAAACTTCCTTCCTACCGTATTAGATATCCAACTCATACAGAACATTTATATTATAGTTCAAAGGTATATCTCGATTGACTGTCCTGCAATCGAATAATTTATTTTGACTAAATCTAAATTACCTTTTTTACAGATTGAAGAATTGGATTGTTATAAAGGAAGTTTAAATTCTTCAATACCTTGATAATTTTGATTGTTCTCAACAATTGGATTGATTCTTGCGTAAGTTTGAAATTGATAAAAATCAGATCAACTTTTTTCTCGTTACATCAGTTAACCAAATTGTAATCAAGAGCTCTATGCCCCGAACAAGCCGCCTGCTTACCTTATTGCTCGCACTTGGAAGTCTCTTCACACCAATGCAAGTGGAAGCTACGCATATTCGAGCTGGCGAAATAAGAGCTAAAAGGATCGATAACTTGACCTTCACGTATGAATTTATATTTGTTGGTTACAGGGATAGAAACAGCAACATTCCTTTTGGGAATGGATCGTTTGATTTCGGTGACGGGACGACCATTGAGGTGCAGACCACCGAGTTTAGCGTAAGTCAGGTCTCGTCTACAATAGAAAGAGCGGAATTCCGAGTAATTCACACGTTCGATAGGGTGCAGAGTTATATTGTTAGTTACCGAGAACAAGATCGAAATGCTGGAATTTCCAATTTACTAAACTCCGTAAATACCCCTTTCTACGTGGAGATGTTAGTGGTAATTGATCCTTTTCTTGGAACAAATAGTTCGCCGATTCTGACTGTTCCGCCAATCGATGAAGGTTCACCAGGTGTACGGTTTATCCATAATCCGGGAGCTTTTGATGAAGACGGGGATATTCTTACTTATGAGTTTGTAATTCCCCGGCAGAGTAAAGACGAAGAAGTTTTCGGTTATGTTCCATTAGACGATCCTCAATTCTATACTGATTGGAGTACTGGCAGTGAAGATGGAAGTCCTGCTAGTTTAGCATTACTTTCGGATGAGGGAGATCTAATTTGGAACTCTCCCGGTGACATCTATCGCTTAGGAAGTCTGGACTGTCCTGAAGGAGCGGAGGAATGTTCGGAATATAGCGTAGCATTTCGAATCACAGAATGGAGAGAACGAGGTGGGCGATTGGAAAGGGTTGGTTATGTTATTCGGGATATGCAAATAGTTGTGTACGAAGGTGACAATGAGCAACCCGAATTACAATTACCTCCGGAAGTCTGTGTAACAGCCGGGGATGTCGTTGATCAAACTATTATTGGCTTGGATCCAGACGGTCATCAGGTTAAAATCGAAGCTTTTGGTGGGCCTTTCGAAGTAAATTCGGCAGCTACATACAGGCCCGTTGATAATAGATTTCAAACGCCGCCAGCTGCTTTGGATTTTAACTGGGAGACGGTATGTGGGCATGTAAGAGACCGGCCATATGAGGTTCAATTTAAAATAACAGATAGACCGGTAGAAAACGGCCAGAAAGTAGGACCTGCGTTAGTTAATTTTGGTACTTGGGAGGTCAGTGTCGTAGGGCCACAACCAAATGCTCTTACTGTGGAAGCAAATACAGGTCGTTCAGTAGACCTGAATTGGGATGCCTATACCTGTACCAATGCAGAGGCCATGCAGGTATGGAGGCGTGTTGGAGAGTTTGAACTTAACCCGGGGGTTTGTGAAGTAGGCATTCCTGCTGAAGCGGGTTACACACAAGTAGGTGAGGTGGCTATTGGAGAAGCGTCTTTCATTGATGAAGACCTTTCTCCTGGAGCAAATTATTGCTATCGCTTGGTAGCAGTTTATCCTGCACCAGCTGGTGGTATAAGTTACGCTTCAGAAGAGGTTTGTTTGACGCTGCTAAGTGACGCACCTATTGTGTCAAACGTAGATGTAATTTCTACATCCACAACAGACGGGTCAGTGAAAGTAGTGTGGACGCCTCCTTATGATGTGGATCCTGTACAATTTCCCCCTCCTTATACCTATAACCTAAGCAGAAGCAATAACGCATCATTTGATGAAGGAGAACTTGTTGCAGAAAACCTAACCGATACTAGCTTTATTGATACAGGTCTTAATACGAGAGATATAGCTTACAGCTATCAAATTCAATTATTTGATGCAGGAGGAGATTTTGTTGATGTTTCAGCTTCTGCTTCAGTAGTTCGACTTAACCCTACACCACTTTTGTCAGCTATTGAGTTGCAGTGGACAGCTAATGTCCCATGGTCGAATACGGTCGATTCAGATCCTTATCATCTTATTTATCGAGATTTAGTGGGTGATGACCCAACACAATTGGTGCTAATTGATAGTGTAGATGTTCGGCAGGTTGGATTTAAATATGTTGACGATGGTAGGTTTAATGGTGTCGTGTTGGACGATGAAGTGGAATACTGTTACTATGTAAAAACATTTGGAACCTATGATAACAGCCCACTATTACCAGAACCTTTGATCAATAGCTCTCAGATTATTTGTGCACAAACAGATGACCTCACACCCCCCTGTGTACCACTCAATTTAAAGTCCAGTAGGGCATCTGATTGCGTATCATTCTTGTCGTCGGTCGGATGCAACTATACCAGTTATAATAATGAGTTTACCTGGGAACCCGATTTTCGAGGGGAATGCGAGGACGATATCTCACAGTACTATGTCTACTACTCTTCAACTGGGTTACCAGAGGACTTCATTTTACTTGACAGCACAACTGAAACTAGTTACAACCATTTGGGGTTATCTTCTTTTAAAGGAAGCTATCAGATATCCGCCATCGATCGATCTAAAAATGAGAGTGCTAGATCGAATGTACTTCTCTTCGACAACTGTCCAAACTTTCTCCTTCCAAATGTTTTCACTCCAAACGGAGATGGTATCAATGATCTATTTACTCCATTCTACAACGGCGCAAATCAACAAATAGATGGATTTGATAATAATAACTGTCCTAGGTTTGTTCAAGATGTGCAGTTTGAAGTTTTTAACCGTCAGGGAAAGCGTATTTTCAACTTAAGTGAAGCGTCAGAACAAAGTCAATTAATCAACTGGGATGGGCGCACAAACGCTGGTGTTGAAGTGCCGGCAGGTACCTATTTTTACATTGCATATGTAACATTTGATGTGCTTGATCCTGACGAACAAGAAAAAGAATTTCGAGGATGGGTGCAGCTAATGCGGTGAAAGATCCCATTGTTCTTTTTGACGGGGTTTGTAACTTATGTAATAGATCGGTGACGTTTATTATTGATCATGAAATAGAACCAAAAATAAAGTTTGCGGCGCTTCAAAGTAAATTTGCTAAGCAGCTTCTCAATTCACATCACATTAATGGTGAAGCCATTAACTCTATTGTGTTGATTGAGTCTGAGCATAAGGTCTACTTAAAAAGCAAAGCAGTACTAAGACTATCTAAATATTTGAATAGACCGATATCTTTTGTGCAAGTGTTTAGCATAATTCCATCCTTTATTTCAGATATCATTTATGATTTGATTGCACGAAACAGATATCATTGGTTTGGTAATACTGCTACCTGTAGGGTACCCACTCCTGAATTAAAGAATCGCTTTATTGATTCAGCAATTCTTTCCTAGTTTTGCCATCTTTTAACTATCTACAGATCTACAATGAAAGCTTTCGTATTCCCTGGTCAGGGTGCGCAATTTTCCGGAATGGGAAAAGACCTATTTGATTCTTCAGCTGAAGCAAAGAAATACTTCGAGATTTCAAATCAAATACTGGACTTTAATATACAGAAAATCATGTTTGAAGGTTCTGATGAAGAACTAAAGCAAACGAACGTTACACAGCCAGCGATCTTTATTCACAGTGTGGTAAATGCTAAAGTCAAAGAAGGATATAATCCAGAGATGGTAGCAGGTCACTCGCTTGGAGAGTTTTCTGCATTGGTGTCGGCTGAGGCATTGTCCTTTGAAGATGGACTGAGATTGGTAGCGCAGCGAGCAAATGCAATGCAAGAGGCGTGCGAAAGGATTCCCTCTACCATGGCCGCAGTGCTTGGTTTGGCAGATGACGTAGTAGAAAAAGTTTGTGCAGAGACTACGGGGGTGGTAGTAGCTGCAAATTATAACTGTCCAGGTCAACTAGTGATCTCCGGAGAGATACCTGCAGTAGAAGCAGCTTGCGAAGCTCTTAAAAAAGCGGGAGCAAAACGTGCACTGCTTTTGCCTGTTGGTGGGGCTTTTCATTCTCCGTTAATGGAGCCGGCAAGAGAGAAACTGGCTACAGCAATTGAGCAAACAGAAATCAAGCCACCCGTTTGTCCAATTTATCAAAATGTTGATGCAAAAGGACACACGGACGTCTCAGAAATAAAGCAGAACCTTATCACGCAGTTGACCGCACCTGTGCGATGGACACAAACAGTTAAGCAAATGATAACAGACGGAGCAACCAGCTTTACCGAATCTGGACCTGGGAAGGTACTTCAAGGTCTGGTCAAAAAGGTTGAAAGATCTATGGATGTCGCATCGTTATGATGTTATGCTTAATAAGAGAATAATATCAATAGTATTTATAATGGCCATCATAGTGACTAGTTGTGCTAAGCAACCAGGCTCTAGTCGATACAAAGGCAAGCTCAAAAAAGGTAAACCTATACCTTGCCCGATTAAGGATTGTTAGCTTTACAGCTTTGTATGAAAAGAATCGTAATTGCAATCGATGGATATTCTGGCACAGGTAAAAGCTCCACTGCTAAGGAAGTAGCTGCTAAATTAGGTTACAAATACATAGACTCTGGTGCGATGTACCGAGCAGTAACTTACTATTTTCTCCAAGAGCAAATAAGTTCGGATGAGACAGTGAAGATCAAATCCAAATTGGAAGAAATCGAATTGGATTTTTCATTGGATGAGAATGGGGACTCGGTTATTTGTTTAGGTGGAGTTAAAGTTGAAAATGAGATCAGAACGCCTGAAATAAGTGAAAGAGTTAGTGCTTTTGCTGCTGTTCCAGCCATAAGAAGAAAGCTTGTAGGCCTGCAAAATAGTTTTGGTCTGCGAAAAGGGATCGTTATGGATGGCAGGGATATAGGTACAGTGGTTTTTCCCGAAGCAGAATTAAAGGTCTTTATGACTGCGGACTTGAAAGTGAGAGCTAAGAGGCGGTTGATTGAACTTGAAAATAAAAGGTTAAAAACTGAACTTTCAGGAGTTGAAATAAATTTAATAGAGAGGGACAAGAAAGATACCACCAGAGTGGATAGTCCGCTCACAAAAGCTGAAGATGCTGTAGAAATTGATACAACAGACTTGACTTTTCAAGAGCAGGTTGATAAAATTGTGACTATTGCAAAGGAGTTGATAAGGGAATGAAAGTAGAGATCGATAAAAATTCAGGATACTGTTTTGGGGTCGAATTTGCGATTCAGATGGCAGAGGACGAGATGGCTGCCGGGGAAAAATTGTATTGTCTTGGTGATATTGTTCACAACCGAATGGAAGTAGAACGTTTGTATGCAAAAGGATTGCGAATAATCGATCGGGATAAACTACAGTCACTAGAGAATTGTAAAGTGCTCATTAGAGCACATGGAGAGCCCCCTGAGACCTATCAAACGGCACTCGAAAATAATATCGAACTCATAGATGCTTCTTGTCCTGTGGTCCTTAAGTTGCAGAACAGAGTGAAGGCTGCTTATGACCATATATCGAAGAGAGATGGACAAGTCGTTATATACGGCAAACCCGGACATGCGGAAGTAATCGGGCTTACAGGGCAAACACGTGATAGTGCAATCATTGTCACCAATGAGGGAGATTTAGAGCAAATCGACTTTAGCCGACCAATCGTATTGTTCAGTCAGACCACTAAAAGTACCAAGGGGTTCTACGCCATTAAATCGCTGATAGAAAACCGAATAAGGCAGGAAAAAGGTGAATTGATTGCGGAAGATTTTAATGCTAATGACAGTATCTGCCGTCAGGTTTCTAACAGAGAACCACAGATGCGAGAGTTTTCCAAGCAGCACGATGTGATTCTTTTTGTGGCCGGGAAAAAGAGCTCTAACGGGAGGGCGTTATTTAGCGTATGTCAGAGCATCAATAATCGCAGTTATTTTATTGAAAGTGAAAATGATCTGGATTTTTCTTGGATCGGATCAAATGATTCTGTGGGTATATGTGGTGCAACATCAACCCCAAGATGGCTAATGGAAAAGATCGCTAATTTCCTGGAGCAAAATCAATTAGTGGAGGCTTAGCAGACGGCGTTTGATCACAGCTCATTTTAACCTTCTCAGATAGTTTTTTAAACATTTCATTTGAACTTTTTTTTGCTATTTTTGTGACCAATTTTTAAGAAGACGTCCAACTCTAACTTCATGTCGCAGACGATCAAGCTAAGAAAGGGATTTGACATAAATCTCGTCGGCAAAGCCGTAAAAAAAATTACCGAATTAGAACAACCTGAAACTTTCGCTCTTAGACCTACTGACTTTGTCGGTATTTCCCGACCTAAACTACTTGTGAATGTAGGTGACAATGTAAAGGCAGGAACGCCTTTAATGCATGATAAAACTGCAGAGAATGTGCTTTTTTGCTCTCCGGTAAGTGGTGAAATTGTGGAGATTGTTCGTGGAAAGAAGCGAAAGTTGCTGGAAATTAAAATACTTGCAGATAAGGAGATTGACTTCGAGCAGTTTGACAAGAAATCTGTCTCTGACATAGCCGCCATGGATAGGGATCAGGTAGCTAGTGAAATGGCCAGGCGTGGCGTCTGGACGCAGCTAATTCAACGACCGTATGGAGTTGTGGCTGACTATGAATCTACTCCTAAAAGCATTTTCATAAGTGCTTTTGATTCGCATCCTTTGGCACCTGATATTTCATACATGCTGGAAGGGCAAGATCAGTATTTCCAGGCAGGCGTAGATGCCTTAAGAAAATTAACAAATGGGGTACTTCATTTAAACATTGACGGTGCTGGCGAAGTACCTCAAATGTTTGCGCATGCCTCAGGAGTGCAATTGAACAAAATCATCGGGAAACATCCTGCGGGGAACGTCGGTACGCAGATTCATCATTTGGATCCGATAAATAAAGGTGAAGTGGTGTGGACGGTATCACCGTATGGTGTTGCTCAAATCGGTAAAGCATTTTTAGAAGGAATTCTTGATCATGCCCGAATCATTGCTGT
>JAYPLE010000001.1:159737-280520 GCA_038129245.1 Flammeovirgaceae bacterium
AAATCGGTAAAGCATTTTTAGAAGGAATTCTTGATCATGCCCGAATCATTGCTGTCACCGGTTCAGAGGTTAATGATCCGCAATACATTAAAACGCATACTGGGGCTTGCTTAAATAAGATTGCAAACAAGTTTGTTTCCAATAGGAACGTTCGGATCATTTCTGGAAATGTGCTGACTGGAAGAAATGCCGGCAAGGATGGCTATTTAAGTTATTTTCATCATCAGGTTACGGCAATTCCTGAAGGAGATCAGGAGGAATTTATGGGATGGTTATTGCCAAGCTCGAAAAAATTAAGTTTTCATAGATCACTTGGACTTCTATCTTTTCTTAGTAGAGGTAAAGAGCGCGTGGTTGATACCAATACAAATGGTGAGCATCGTCAATTTGTAATATCCGGTGCATTTGAAGATGTGGTACCCATGGACATTCTGCCAACCTATCTCTTTAAGTCAATCGTGGCAAATGATTATGATGAGATGGAAGCATTAGGAATTTATGAGTTGGTAGAAGAGGATGTAGCCTTGTGCGAATTTATTGATGTCTCCAAAAACGAAATCCAATCGCTTTTGAGAGAGGGTATTGAAATGGTGAGAAATAGTTAATTGAGTATATGAAGTTTCTACAAAACGCTTTCGATAGTGTAAAGCCTAATTTTGAGAAAGGTGGGAAATGGAAAAAATTTTATCCCATTTACGAAGGTCACAGAACAATATTTTTTAAACCAGACCTGGTCACTGGAAAAACAGGATCCCAAATTAGAGATGCCGCTGATTTGAAGAGAACAATGTTTACAGTAATCATTGCATTGATTCCTTGTTTACTATTTGGTATGTGGAACGTCGGGTATCAACATTTTCTGGCTACGGGAGTGGATGCAACAAACATGGAAATGTTCCTGATCGGTGCTCAGCAACTTATACCCATTATTATTGTTGCGTACGCAGTAGGGCTTAGTACGGAGTTTACGTTCTGTGTTATTAGAAACCATCCAGTAGAAGAGGGTTTCTTGGTTACAGGTATTTTAATACCGCTGGTAATGCCGCCAGCTATTCCTCTTTGGCAAGTTGCATTAGCCACTGTATTTGCAGTAATAATCGCCAAGGAAGTATTCGGAGGAACAGGTATGAATATCTTAAACGTTGCATTGACAGCGAGAGCATTCCTTTACTTCGCTTATCCTTCTCAAATTTCTGGTGAGGTCTGGACTTTCATGGGAGATAAAACAGCTGTCGATGGGTACAGTGGAGCAACCATCCTTTCATACGGGGCTACAGCTGTTCAGAACGGTAGCGATATGATGGCTGATCTTGGCGGTCATTGGTATGATGGAATGTTTTCTTTTGTAAGCCTGTTCCTTGGGACAGTACCCGGAAGTATCGGGGAAACCAGTACTTTGATGTGCTTAATTGGCGCCGCAATCCTTATTATCACTGGTGTAGGTAGCTGGAAGATTATTGTCAGCGTCTTCGGAGGCGCTTGGACGATGGGCTTGTTATTCAATGCATTGGCAGTGAATAGCTTCATGGCAATGCCGGCACATTTCCATCTGGTGATTGGTGGGTTAGCTTTTGGAGCGGTATTTATGGCAACCGATCCGGTATCCGCTGCGCAAACCGAGACGGGTAAGTGGGTGTATGGATTCTTGATCGGAGTTATCACTGTGATTATTCGAGTAGTAAATCCAGCCTATCCTGAAGGCATTATGTTGGCGATATTGTTCATGAACGTATTCGCTCCACTTATTGATTATTACGTAGTAGAAGCAAACAAAAAACGAAGATTAAGCCGTGCAGCAGTCTAATACATACATCATCGTATTTTCAGCTATCATGACCGTCCTCATTGGAGGAATCATGTCGCTTACCTCTGTGGTTCTCAAGCCGATGCAGGACAAACAGGTTGAGTTAGATACCAAAAAGAAGATTCTGGGAGCAGTGATGGATATTTCTGCCTACGAAGATCCTAATCAAATCCTGGAGATTTACGAGGCACGAGTGAAGTCAATCGTAATCGATATCAACGGCAATGTGGTGGAAGCAGATGCTAAAGGAAACCCTGCAGTAGCTGAGAAGATCAATATCCAGAAGAACCACAAAATTGATCCTTCCGAAAGGTTGTTTCCTGTCTTCATGTTCACAGCGGAGGGAGCAACAAAAGTTTCTTCTTACATCTTCCCAATGTTTGGCGCAGGCCTTTGGGATTGGATTTCTGGTTACGTAGCTATCGAGAGTGATCTCAATACAATCAAAGGGATGGCTTTTGATCACAAAAGTGAAACTCCCGGTCTAGGGGCCAGAATCACGGATGCTGAAGTCCAGAACAGGTTTGCTGGTAAGAAAATCTACAACACAAGTAGCGAACTGGTTTCAGTTAAAATGCTGAAAGGCGAAGGTAATCCGAACCTAAGTATGCATGAGGTTGATGGTTTGTCTGGTGCCACCATGACCGCTAAAGGAGTGAACTCAATGCTTGAGAACTATCTTAAGTACTACGAGAGCTTCATCAAAAAAAATCAGTCCCAATCTAAAGTCGCATTAAATTTCTAATCATATGAGTGCAGAAGCAACTACAGCGGAAGCAGTTGAAGTAAAGAAAGAGCCCTCAGAGGACCTACTTTCCAAACGTCGAAAGGCTATCGTAACGGATCCTTTAAATGAGGATAACCCAATTACAGTCCAGGTACTTGGTATCTGTTCTGCACTTGCTGTGACAGTGAAGATGCAGCCAACTTTGGTGATGTCATTGTCAGTGGTCTTTGTGATCGTATTTTCTAATCTTATTATCTCACTGATCAGAAATTTAGTCCCAACGCGTGTCAGAATTATTGTTCAATTGGCAGTCATTGCAACACTTGTAACCTTGGTAAGTGAGTTTTTGAAGGCGTATGCTTTTGATATGTATAAGATTTTGGGAGCTTATGTAGGTCTCATCATTACCAACTGTATCGTAATGGGTCGGCTGGAAGCATTTGCAATGGGTAACAAGCCCTATGACAGTATTCTGGATGGACTTGGTAGTGGCTTTGGATATGCATGGATCATTCTTTTGGTGGCATTCTTCAGAGAGTTATTTGGCTCTGGTTCAGTATTTGACTTCAAAGTGTTTGAAGCGATTGGATGGTCAAGCTTTCCAACGAATGGTTTAATGGTTGATTCGATTGGCGCCTTCGTGATACTGGGTATCATTATCTGGGTACAACGTTCAAAAACAGGTTACGTAGAACATTAATTTCTTGGGATATAATGGAAGCATTTAACATAGCAATTAAAGCCATTTTCATCGACAACATGGTATTCGCCTACTTCCTTGGTATGTGCTCGTTTTTGGCTGTATCAAAAAAGGTTAAGACTGCATTTGGCCTGGGTATAGCGGTTGTATTTGTACTGACCATCACCGTGCCTGTCAACTGGTTACTACAAGAATATATATTGAAAGAAGGTGCATTATCTTGGCTAAGCGCAAGCTTCGAGACAGTTGACCTCACATTTCTTCAATTCATCATGTTCATTGCGGTTATCGCTTCAATGGTGCAGTTGGTAGAAATGGTGATCGAGAAATTTTCCCCAGCATTGTACGGTAGCTTGGGGATTTTCCTTCCTCTGATTGCAGTAAATTGTGCGATTTTAGGATCGTCATTATTTATGGTGCAGAGAGATTACACAATAGTAGAAGCAACAAGCTTTGGATTCGGATCTGGTTTCGGTTTCTTTTTGGCAATCATAGCGCTAGCAGCTATTAGAGAGAGACTGAAGTATTCTAATGTACCAGATGGTCTCAAAGGTTTGGGGATCACTATGCTACTAACGGGCTTGATGGGATTAGCATTCAAATCCTTTATCGGTATAGCCTTGTAAATAAAACAAGACATTCATATTGAATGAAAGACCTCAATTGAGGTCTTTTTTTATTTTCATTGAAAACGTCTCTTTGAAATACTTTTAATTTAATTCTATTTTATTACTGAATTCATAAATAGACGACTGATATTTAAATAGATCGTATTTTTCAAATAGATCCTTTTGATTTCCGAAGTAATAGCTTCTTATTTGGCTCTTCAATGCAGACAAGATTTCAAGATATCGCTTTTCCGAATGTCCTATTAAGAAATAGGCGTAGGCCTGCATAATGAATCCTCGACTGCTTCTCAGTCATCAAATTTTCCTAATACACTTACTAATAATTATAGCATGACATCTATCAAGATTGTCGTGGCAGGATCTGAGCATTTTCAATATGCAGAGGAAGTCTGTCAACTTATCAAACTAAGCGCATCCCAGAGGGGGACAGGTATCGCAAAACGTGATCCGGAATACATTAAGCAAAAAATGCAGGAGCATAAAGCAATCATCGCTTTGGCTGGAAAAGTGATTGCAGGTTTTTGCTACATTGAGACCTGGAGTGATAAGTCTTATGTGGCTAACTCTGGCTTAATTGTTTCTCACAAATATAGAGGGGGTGGGCTTGCAAAGAAGATTAAGAAAAAGGCATTTGAGCATTCTCAAGCAGTGTACCCAAACGCAAAGATTTTTGGTCTTACCACTTCTTTAGCGGTCATGAAGATTAATTCAGATTTGGGATACCAACCGGTGACCTACAATCAATTGACAGCAGATGAAGCTTTCTGGAAGGGGTGTAGTAGTTGCGTGAATTATGAAATACTGAAATCGAAAGAAAAAACAAATTGTATTTGTACCGCAATGTTATACGATGCAGCAAGAAAGAAGAAAAAGAACTGGGAGTTCCTAAAGAACTTAAAGTTGTACGAACGTTTCATGCGTCTGAAAAAGAGTAATATCGTCAAGAAGAAAAACTATGAAGAAAGTAGTATTGGCATTTAGTGGTGGTCTAGACACCACCTATTGCGCGGTGCATCTAAATAGAGATTTAGGTTATGAGGTGCATGGGGTGACGGTGAACACCGGCGGTTTTTCCGGACAGGAGTCAGCTACCCTGGAAGAGATAGCCCAGAATTTGGGCCTTAAGTCCTACCGTATGATTGATGCTTCTAAGAAGTACTATGAAGAGGCGATTCGATACTTAATTTTTGGGAATGTGCTAAAGAATAATACGTATCCTTTATCTGTAAGTGCTGAGCGAATCATTCAAGCGATAGCTATTGCTGGTTATGCAAATGAACTGGGGGCAGACGCTATTGCGCATGGAAGTACGGGTGCTGGAAATGATCAAGTACGCTTTGATATGACTTTCCACACTATTTGTCCAGATATGGAGATCATTACCCCCATCAGGGATCAATCTTTGACACGAAATCAAGAAATAGCGTATCTAACATCTCATAGTATTGAGGGAGATTGGAGTAAGTCTGCTTACTCGATCAACCAGGGCCTGTGGGGGACTTCAATAGGAGGAAAAGAGACGTTGACCTCTGCCAAATCATTACCGGAAGAAGCCTACCTGCACCAATGTGAAAACCAGGTTCCTTCTCAAGTCACATTGACATTTAAGAACGGAGAACCTGTAGGAATCGATGGTAGGTCTATAACCCCAGTACAAGTAATACAAGCATTGAATGAATTGACTAATCAGTATGCAATAGGGCGAGACATGCATGTTGGTGATACCGTTATCGGAATAAAAGGACGTGTCGGTTTTGAAGCGGGAGGTGCTTTGGTCACTATCAAAGCACATCATTTACTTGAAAAGCATGTATGCTCCAAACAGCAGTTATTTATCAAAGATCAGTTGGCTGCCTGGTACGGACAAATGATGCATGATGGGCAGATGCTGGACCCTGTAATGAGAGATATCGAAGCATTTTTTGCTAGTGCGCAAGCACATGTATCAGGTGATGTCTATATTAAGTTACTACCGTACCGATTTGAGCTGGAAGGTATTTCATCAAAATACGATCTGATGGGAGATAAGGTGAGCATGTACGGTGAGGAGACCAGCGGCTGGTCAGCCCAGGAAGCAAGGGGGTTTTCTAAGATTCTTGCGAACCAAACTAAAATTTATCAGAAAGTAAAGCAGCAAGATGAAGACTAAAGTAGGTATCATAGGGGGAGCTGGCTACACGGCAGGTGAATTGCTTCGTTTGTTAGTTAATCATCCGTCAGTCGAAGTGGTGTACGTTCAAAGCGCCTCTCAAGCTGGTAAAAAGGTATCAGAAGTACATCAAGATCTGATTGGGGAAACACAGCTGGAGTTCCAGTTGGAAGTAAAAGCATGTGAAATCAATTTTCTGTGTAAAGGACATGGTGCGTCAAAAGATCTTCTTGAACGACATCCAGAGCTGTTGGATTATAACGTCATCGACCTGTCCCAAGATTTTCGACTGAAAGGTGATCATTCTTTTGTCTACGGTTTGCCTGAAAAAAATACTGCTCATATTCAGTCAGCTCATCTGATAGCAAATCCGGGGTGTTTTGCAACAAGTATTCAATTGGCTCTTCTTCCATCAGTAAAAAAGGGCGTTATTAATTCAGACATTCATGTGAGTGGAATTACAGGATCAACCGGGGCAGGACAGTCTTTTTCAACCACTTCACATTACAGCTGGAGACATGGAAATGCTTCCGTATACAAGGCACTGAACCATCAGCATTTGCTGGAGATAGGAGAGACAGTACTGAGCTATGATAGTTCATTTGATTTCCATATCAACTTCATTCCGTATAGAGGTGCATTTACGAGAGGGATCATTACGACAAGTTATTTTGATACAGAATTAACTGATGACGATCTGAGAGATGTTTACAATGAATTTTACCCTATTGCCCCATTTACACACGTGGTAGAGACAAATCCTGATGTAAAGCAGGTGGTGAATACCAATAAATGTTTGGTCTTTCCTCAAGTAATTAATGGGAAAGCGGTGGTAGTAAGTGTTATAGATAACCTACTAAAGGGAGCTGTGGGACAGGCAGTTCAAAACATGAATTTGTTACTCGGTATTGACGAGAAAACTGGATTACAATTAAAATCAACAGCTTTTTGATATGGATCTGAAATCTAAAAAACTAGCCATCATCGGAGGTGGCAATCTTGGAGTTGCTTTAGCACGTGGTATAGCAGCCAAGAAGCTAATCGCTTCTTCAAACATTACGGTCACTAGAAGAAAAGTAGGTGCTCTGGAGTCAATGAAAGCAGAAGGGTTTTATGTTACAGAAGATAATACTGAAGCGGTCTCAAAATCTGACATCGTCATTATTGCTGTTCAACCTAAGCAATTGCTTGGAGTGCTTGACCAAATTAGAGATTCCATCCATGGAACACATCTTATCATATCCACCCTAGCAGGCACACCGATCTCGGTCATTCAAGAAGGCCTTAAAACTGAAGTTACAGTTTTACGTGCCATGCCAAACACCGCAAGCGCCGTTGGAGAATCCATAACGTGTTTAGCAGGTGATGCTTCCTTGTCAAAAGAACTAGCTGTTGCGGAATCTATTTTTCAATCTATTGGCGATACGCTATTAATTGAAGAGAACTTAATGAAGGCAGCAACCGTACTTGGTGCCAGTGGTATTGCCTTTTTTATGCGTTATCTGCGTGCAGCTACTCAAGGGGGAATCCAGATGGGTTTTCATCCGGAGGAAGCTCAAAGGATAGCCGTGCAGACAGCAAAAGGTGCGGCCATGTTGATTCAACAGCACCAGTCTCACCCCGAGCTGGAAATTGATAAAGTAACTACTCCTCAAGGTTGTACTATTGAGGGATTAAACGAAATGGAACACGAAGGTTTTAGTTCAGCCCTAATTAAGGGTTTGATGACGTCCTATTATAAGCTAGATAAGATACGAGTATGAAGCTGTTTGATGTCTATCCAAAATATCCCATTAGTATCGAGAAAGCTGATGGAGTGTATGTGTGGGATGATCAAGGTGCGCGATACTTAGATTTCTATGGTGGCCATGCAGTGATCTCTGTTGGCCATGGACATAAACACTATGTAGAACGTATCAAAGAGCAATTGAATCGAATTGGTTTCTACAGCAATGCGGTAGAGATACCCGAGCAACTGAAACTGGCTGACCTATTAGGAGTGTTGAGTGGATACCCTGATTTTCAATTCTTCATGTGTAATTCAGGGGCGGAAGCTAATGAGAATGCATTTAAACTGGCAAGCTTTCATACCGGACGGAAAAAGATCATAGTATTTGAGAAAGGATTTCATGGTCGAACTTCGTTAGCCGTTTCCGCAACTGATAACCCACAATTAGTGGCAGAGGTGAATCAAACAGATGCTATTATTCGGTTACCATTTAATAATCTTGAAGCACTGAAAAATAATCTAAACGAAGAGGTTGCGGCGGTTTGCATCGAAGGCATTCAGGGGATATCAGGAATCTATGAACCGAACGCTGACTTCTTGCGAGAATTGTCGTCGTTATGCAAGACAAATGGTACGATGCTGATATTGGACGAGATTCAGTCAGGCTTTGGTAGAAGCGGGAAGTTTTTCGCACATCAATATGCTGAGATCACTCCTGATATCATTACCATCGCCAAAGGGATGGCTAATGGGTTTCCGGTTGGTGGAGTTATGATTGCGCCAGAAATAACTGCCTGGTCAGGAATGTTAGGTACTACTTTCGGAGGAAACCAATTGGCATGTGCCGCTTCCTTAGCAGTATTAGAAGTTATTCAGAAAGAAGACTTGATTAGCAATGCTGAAACGCGTGGAAAAGAACTAAAGGAAGCAATGGAAGCATACACACTGGTAAAAGAAGTGAGAGGAAAGGGATTGATGATCGGAGTAGAATTTGAGCAACCTGTTAAGTCACTCCGCCAACAACTGTTATTTGATCATAGAATATTTACAGGCTCTGCTTCGAACCCGAATACTTTACGGCTATTACCGCCACTTAGTATTTCCCAAGAACACGTACAACAATTTTTAGCAGCCTTTGAAAAAGTAATTTCCCATGAAACAGTTTCTGTCAGTTAAGGATACTTCAGATCCCGCAGATCTGGTTAGACTAGCTCGTGATCTAAAGAAAGACCCTTTCCAATTTGAGAATCTTGGAAAGAGAAAGACGATTGGTTTGATTTTCCTTAATCCTAGTTTGAGAACAAGGATGAGTATGATTAAGGCGGCTCAACTGGTGGGGTTGAATGTCATCGCCTTTAATCTAAACCAAGAGGGGTGGAAGATTGAAACGGAAGATGGTGTGATCATGGATGGAGACAATGCAGAACATATAAATGAAGCAATTCCAGTGATTTCAAGTTATTGTGACTTGCTTGCTATTCGTTCATTTCCAACCTTAACCGATCGAGAATATGATTATTCGGAGGCCTTACTTATTAAGATACAGAGGTTAAGCTCAGTCCCGGTGATAAACATGGAATCGGCAACAGTTCACCCCCTACAATCACTGACAGATCTTGTTACTATTGACGAACTCAAGAAGGTAGAACGACCGAAAATTGTTCTTAGCTGGGCACCTCATCCGAGAAGTTTGCCTCAATCTGTAGCTAATTCTTTTCTGGAATGGACCTTATCGCATGGTCATGATATTACCGTAGTCCAACCAAAAGGCCTTGAACTAGCAAAGGAATTCACAGGTAATGCTGCGGTTAGTTATAATCAGAAGGAGGCGCTAAGCGAAGCAGATTTTGTTTATGTCAAAAACTGGTCTTCCTACAACGAGTATGGGAGTATATATCGTGATCCAGAATGGATAATTTCAAGGGAGAAAATGAGGGTGACTAACGAAGCAAAACTCATGCATTGCTTACCTGTACGCCGTAATGTGGTAATTTCAGAAGAAATATTAGAAAGCCCTCAATCGGTCGTAGTGCAGCAGGCGGGTAACCGCGTTTGTGCTGCTCAAGCTGTGTTAGTTAGTCTGCTCAAGGAAAATGGATAGTATAACGGTCATAAAAATTGGTGGAAAAGTCCTGAACCAGCAGCCGCTACTTGATGAATTCCTGCTGCAGTTTAGCGAATTGGAAGGCGCTAAAGTCTTGGTGCATGGAGGCGGTATTTTGGCCACTCAATTGGCGGAGCGCATGGGAGTTAATGTGCATATGAAAGAGGGCAGAAGGATTACGGATAGTGATATGCGTGATGTCGTCGTCATGATGTATGGTGGATTAGTTAACAAAACGGTTGTTGCCAATCTTCAATCTAAAGGCTGCCCTGCTATAGGTTTGACGGGTGCTGATGCAAACCTTATTCATTCTACCAAAAGGCCTCCAATCGATGGTTTGGATTATGGTTGGGTAGGAGACCCAGCATCGGTAAACCATTCATTTTTACAGCTGCTTCTGCAAACAGGAATGGTACCCGTGATCGCACCGTTAACACATGAAGGAGAAGGAAATCTATTGAACACAAATGCAGATACAATAGCCAGGTTTATTGCATCTTCTCTTGCACAATATGCTAAAGTGAAACTATACTATGCCTTTGAACTTCCTGGCGTCTTAGAAGAGATTACCAAGAAGGAAAGTTTAATTAAAAGTCTTGAAAGAACTCAATATCAAGTAGCAAAGGAAACAGGTAGTATTAATGAGGGGATGATACCTAAATTAGACAATGCGTTTGCGGCAAAAGAAGCCGGAGTAGCTGAGGTCGCCTTGGTCCAATATGATCAATTAGAATATTTGAAAGAAGAAGGATTTGATGCGTATACCCGACTACACTAAAGAGGAGATCCTATTTGAAGAGGCCGTTTCTCTATTGAAGGAATTGATTTCAGAGCCCAGTATCAGTAGGGACGAGGGTAAAACGGCCGACTTAATTGAGTTCTATTTACTTCAGGCAGGCTGTAAAGTCAATAGACAGGGAAACAATGTGTGGGTGCAGTCGGGCGCTAGCCACAAACGCCCTTTGGTGCTACTAAATTCTCATCATGACACAGTGAAGCCGGTAAAAGGGTACTCCAGGGACCCTTATAAAGCCATGGAAGAAGACGGGAAGCTTTTTGGATTGGGAAGTAATGATGCGGGGGCCAGTTTAGTTTGCCTAATGATGATTTACCTGCATTTGTACCCGACTGATTTGGCATTTGATCTCGTATTTTTAGCGTCTGCGGAGGAGGAAATTTCAGGGGCCAATGGAGTTTCATCAGTATTACCTGTATTAGGTAAGATTGCCGGAGGGATTGTAGGAGAACCCACCCAGATGAAGATGGCAGTAGCAGAAAAAGGATTAATGGTACTTGACGGAGCAGCGACAGGTAAATCAGGTCATGCTGCAAGAAATGAAGGTGAGAATGCAATTTACAAAGCACTGAGAGACATTGAAGTGTTAAAAAGTATCTCGTTTGTGAGAGAATCAGAGTTGTTGGGTTCAATCCATGTGAACGTTACCATGATTGAAGCAGGTTCTCAACACAATGTGGTACCGGATGAATGTAAGTTTGTAGTGGATGTTAGAACGACGGATGCATATTCAAACCAAGAAACGCTAGCGCAACTAAAAGAGGAGGTGAGTTCGGAATTGACTCCAAGGTCCACTCGATTGCAACCTTCTTCTTTACCGAAAGACCATTTTATTTTCAAGGCAGGTAAGTCTCTAAATCTGGAAACTTTTGGTTCTTCAACTTTGTCTGATCAAGCCTTGATGGATTTCCCAACATGCAAGATGGGCCCGGGTGATTCATCTCGATCACACAGTGCCGATGAGTATGTTTATTTAGAGGAAATTAGATCAGGAATAAGAGGGTATAAGGACTTGCTGTTATCAATCAATCAAATCATTACAGATGAAAAAGCTTTGGAATAAGGGAGAATCGATTGACGCATTATTTGAGCGATTCACCATAGGTAAGGACCCTGAATTGGATGTAATCCTAGCACCTTACGACGTAATTGGATCAAAAGCACATGCTCAAATGCTGGCTAAAGTAGGATTGCTTTCTGCGTCAGAATCAGCGCAGCTTTGTGAACAATTGGATCTGATCTATGCCTCTTGTCAGAAGGGTGAATTTTTGATAGAGCCAGGGGTAGAAGATTGTCATAGTCAAATCGAAATGCTGCTTATCGAGCAATTAGGTGATGTCGGTAAAAAGATACACTCCGGCAGATCTCGTAATGATCAGGTGATCACTGCATTAAAGCTATTTACAAAAGATCAGCTCCTTGAGGTTGTTGACAAAGTACAGGTGCTTTTTGAGTTGTGGCTAGATAAGAGCGAGCTGAATAGTAAGAAACTTATGCCGGGTTATACGCATATGCAAGTTGCTATGCCTTCCTCTTTTGGCCTTTGGTTTGGGGCATATGCAGAAGCGTTGGTTGATGACTTGAGCATGCTGCGAGCAGCGTTGGATATCACGGATCAGAACCCACTCGGGTCTGCAGCAGGTTATGGCTCTTCTTTTGAGTTGGACAGGGGATATACCACCGAATTGATGGATTTTTCATCCCTTAACGTGAATTCAATTTATGCACAAATGTCCCGTGGTAAAATGGAGAAAGCTGTTGCTTATGCCGTAGCTTCACTTGCTGGTACCCTATCTAAATACTCCATGGATGTTTGTACGTATAATGGTCAGGATTACGGATTCTTTACGCTTGATAAGCAGTATACTACCGGCTCCAGCATCATGCCACACAAACTTAATCCCGATGGGTTTGAGTTGGTAAGGGCCAAATGTAATAAGCTACAATCTTTACCCGTGGAGATGACGTTGATTTTAAACAACTTAACTACCGGTTACCATAGAGATCTTCAAGTGCTCAAAGAAAGTTTTATACCAGCTATGCAAACGATACAGGATTGCCTGGAAGTTACCATCGCTATGACCAAGGGTCTTGAGGTTACAGATGACCTACTGGAGGACTCAAAATACGATTTATTATTTACTGTGGAGAGAGTAAACGAATTGGTCATGCAAGGAAAGCCGTTCAGGGATGCTTATCAGATTGTAGGTAAAGAGCTGCTGGAGGGAATCTATGAGGCATCAAGAGACATCAAACATTCACATCTCGGCTCTATCGGTAACCTTGGGACAGAGCAGATTCGGCAAAGCTTTGAAAAAGTTCTGTCCACGATGAAATAGAAAAGGCGAAGTGTGAGCTTCGCCTTTAATTTATATCGTATTAAAACTGACTAATCTATTTCCAAACGGAATTGGAAGGGTAATGTAACCATGCCAGCCACTGCTTGCTCGCCAATTTTTGCTGGTGTGAACTCAAATTGATCCAAAACTTCCTGCATTGCTTTTTCCAGGATTGGATCGCATGCTCTGGTGATTTTAGATCTTACCATTTTACCATCTTTATCTACAAAGAACTTAATGGTAACATTTCCTTCGATCGCTTGCTCGCGAGCTTCCACAGGGTAAGTCACTTTTGAAAGTACCTCATCAACATTATCTATCGTTGGTGGAGTAAAGTTGTCACTAGAAATATCCTGTGCTCCAACGTGCAGTGCCGCAATAAAGAACATCATACATACACTTAACTTTCTCATGATCTACCTCCTTGTTAATTTAATGTTAATTCAAAGTTAATACATTTTTTGAATAATGTTAACATTATGGTAACATAAATAAACTTGAGATAATTCATTATTAACATTTAAGTTGAGTTTGAGGAGTACAAGGAAACCTCTTATGTGACTCAGAGCAGGAAATAAATACGATTATTATCTAAAAAATAGGTGTCTTGGAGGTTGTGCTTTTCTATTTTTAACAGGTGAATTCAAAGCCCTTTGCTATTTATCGTTCCTCAGCAGGATCAGGTAAGACCTATACGCTGACATTATCTTTTCTAGAACTTGCATTAGCTAATCCTTACAGCTTTCACCAGATATTGGGAGTTACCTTTACCAACAAGGCTACTGCTGAAATGAAGTCTCGAATTGTGGATGTGCTAAGCTTACTTGCAAAAGGAGAGAATCATTCGATGACTGAATTGCTTTGCAATTCTCTACAGGTGAATCAGGAGGGCTTGACCGAGCGGTCTCAACTTCTTCTTAGCTTAGTTCTGCATCGGTATGGTCAGTTTTCGATTTGCACAATAGATAGTTTCTTCAATCAGGTGATTCGAAACTTTGCACGGGAGATCGGACTACAAGGGAGTTTTACAATCAGTTTAGATACAGAAAATGTTTTGCAGGAAGTAGTTGATAACCTTCTAAGCGACCTAGGGAAAGAAAACAAAAAGCCACTTAAGCATTGGCTGTCAGAGTTTGCCTCCTCCAATGTAGAAAATGGAAGTAACTGGGATTTTAAGAAGAGCATTCTTACGCTTTCAAGCCAATTATTGACTGAGGCATTCAAGAGCTACGGAGAAAAACTACTTTCTTCCCAACCTCAGGACTTTTATAATTTTCAAATTGCAACAAATAAGATCATTCAGGAATTTAATGAACGCTTCAGCAGGCTTGGATCGGAAGGGATAGAACTGATTGAAAAATATGGTGGCGTCGAAAACTTTAAGAGTAAAAAGAACGGTCCCGCAGGTTTATTTTTTTTAGCGGCGAACGGGGTTTTGAAAATTACTGAAACTCGAATAGCAGCGAAAGATTTACCCGACAAATGGTTGACGCAGAAGCAATTGGAATCCAATACTGTTTTGCTTCAAGCGCTCCAGGATGAGATTTTTCCAATATATCGGGAAGTCCTTGATTTTGTTGAGAAAAATGAGCGAAGTTATAAGTCAGCATTAGCAGCTCAAAAGTATCTGTTCACCCTTGGAATACTAGCAGAAGTTAACCGGTATTTGCAGCGTTATCGAGATGAAAATGACGTCATGCTGATTCCTGATTTGACTGAATTTCTTCGTAAGATCATCCGTGATAGTGATACACCGTATATCTATGAAAAAATCGGAACACGCTACCAGCATTTCTTATTGGACGAATTTCAAGATACTAGTGGATTTCAATGGGATAATTTCAAGCCGCTGATTCAGAATGCTGTTTCTACTGGAATGCACAGCATGGTAGTAGGTGATGTCAAGCAGTCCATTTATAGATGGAGAGGTGGCGATTGGAAGCTGTTGCAAGAGAGAGTAGGAGAAGATCTGAACGGATTTGAGGAGATACGCCGTCTTGCTGCAAATTATAGAAGTGGTCACGAAATTGTTTCTTTCAATAATCAGCTCTTTCAAAAACTGGTAGCGACGCAACATGAATTTTTTGATTTAAAAGAAGAAGAGGGAGATCTCCTCGATCGTGTTTCTGAAGTTTATGCTGATATTGCACAAATTCCTAAGTCTCCTGAGAAGGGAGGTTACGTTAGCTTCAGTTTTATCGATGGGGAAGAGTGGAAAGAGCAAGCAATCACTCGGATGATACAGGAGGTGGAACGTTTGCAAAGGGTAGGTTATCCACTCAAGGACATTGCGATTTTGACTCGGACAAAATCTGAAGGTCAACTGGTTGTCCAGGCTTTCTTTGATCATGCAAAAAGTGACCAAGCGGATGCAGCTCTGTCTTATGAGGTTGTGAGCTCAGAAGCTTTGTTTTTGTCTTCTCACCCTCTGATAGCGATGATGATTTCGTTAATGCGATGGCTTCACGATGAATCAGATGAAATACTGCTTGCGGAGTGGATCAAACATTATCGTACGCTGCGGCATACAACTCCTATCATTTCATGGAGTGACTGGAAAGCCATAGTGCCAAGTGTATTTTTGGAAGAGATGTCTGCTTTGACATCATTACCGGTTTATGATATGGTAGAAGCGATCATTCGATTATTTGAATTGACGGATCATGTTGATGCCTATGCCTACTTGTTGGGATTTCAAGATGCCGTACTGGATTTTTCCAAACGCGAAAAGAATGATTTAGCAACGTTCTTGCAGTGGTGGGAGACGTCAGGAAGTAAGCGATCGATTCAGATTTCTGAGGAGAACCAGGCAATTCGGATTTTGACCATTCACAAATCAAAGGGTTTGGAATTTCCAATTGTATTTCTTCCATTTTTAAGCTGGCCTTTGGATCATCAGGCGCATGAAGAGCTAATCATGTGGTTGGAGCCTCCCAACCAGTCACCTTATAATTTTTTGCCCGTCATCCCTCTACGCTATGTGAAGGAGTTAGCAGAGACTCACTGGTCACGAGCCTATTGGGAGGAGAGGTTTAATGCCTACCTGGATGCAGTAAATTTATTCTACGTTGCCACCACTCGTCCGGTAGCTGCTTTATATGGATACGCTGAGTTGAAGGATAGATCAGGTGATTTGAAGAAAGTAAAAAATATAGGGGAGCTGATTTTTCAGTTGCTATCTAATATGAAGCACTTAAGAAGTGAGGACTGTAACTTTTCTTTAGGACGATTACCATTACCAATGGACCAAATAAATGTGATAAAGGAAAAACAGCTTGATACTTATGCATCTTACCCGTGGCGTGAACGATTACAATTGCAGTTGAAATCCAAAAGACAGGATATTGAGGAAGTAGAGGCTTTGCAGCCTGAAGATCCTCGACAAAGAGGTGTGTTAATTCATGGATTAATAGATAGGATTTCCACAATTCAGGACCTTGAAAAACTTAAGGAGCATCGGTTATACGAAGAAGTCCGAGAATTGGTAATGCATGAACAGGTATCACCGTATTTTCAAGATATTGATGAGGTTAAAACCGAGGCTTCGATTTTACTTCCCGGGGGTGCAATCAAACGACTGGATCGTCTGGTGAAAAAAGGAGATCAGTGGACTGTTATCGATTTTAAGACCGGAAAGGAACGAAAAGAGCATGTCAAACAGCTGAAAAGCTACACAAAAACGCTTCATGAGATGGGATATTCTAATCTGACAGGAAAGCTTATCTATTTGGATCCTATCACCATTAAGGAAGTAAGATTATGAGTACATTTTTGGGGGAATTAGCTCAGCATATACTGGTTGCTTACAGAGGCAGGCTTGCAGAGCTGCAGATTGTTTTTCCTAATCGGAGGGCTGGTCTATACCTAAGAAAAGAGCTAGGCAGGCGCATTCATGATCCCGTTTGGATGCCGAGGATCTATACGATGGAGGAGTATGTGTTGTCAAAGTCCAGTTTGCAACCTATCGAAAAGCTGGAAGGTATCTTTAGTCTGTATGAGATCTATAAGATCCATCAGCCGGAGGCTGAGCGTTTTGATAAGTTCTTTTTCTGGGGGGAAATGATCCTAAAGGATTTTGAAGAAATTGATCAATACCTGGTGGATCCCGAAAAGCTGTTTACTACTATTAGATCTCAGAAGGAGCTCGATGAGGCTTTTTACTTTTTGGAGGAAGAAGATCGTCGCATCATAGAAGAGTTTTGGAGCACTTTTCTTCCAGATGTAGATACAGCGCAAGAGCGTTTTTTAAGAACGTGGGAAATTCTTCATCCAATCTATCTTGAATTCAAGCGACAACTTATTTGCCAAGGTAAAGGGTATAACGGTTTAATATACCGTCAGCTGGCTGAACGGCTGGATGAAGAAAAGCTGCAAGTTCATTCACCCATACTATTCGCAGGATTTAATGCGCTGACAGCAGCCGAAGAAAAAATCATTACCTGGTGTGTAGAGCACCTTGAAACGGAGGTGCATTGGGACTTGGATGGACATTATGTAAATTCCAGCATTCACGAAGCGGGTCTATTCTTTAGGCAATATATGCGCGTCGGCGGACTAAGGCGCACTTTTCCTAAAGAGCTTCCCGAAAGGTTCCAGCAAACGGATAAAAAATTCACGATGACCGGAGTAGCGCTGGAGGTAGGACAAGCAAAGGCAATTACACAGGCAATAGAAGAGCTCCAAAGTTCCAAACATTTTGATCCGGATCGTACAGTGGTGGTATTACCTCATGAATACATGTTACAGCCTGTATTACATGCCATTCCTCCATCAGTTGAACATCTGAACATTACGATGGGATATCCTTTGAGTGTTTCAAATGCTTTTGGATTAATAGATAGTCTATTGAAGCTGCAGCACAATCATCGCAGTCATCAAGAAAATAGACTTTCGTTTTACCATAAACCGCTTACCGAGCTGCTCCAACACCCATTAATCTTGGGATTGGATGATGACGGGATTTCAAAGACTTTACATTCAATAAAATCTAAAAACCTTATACAAGTATACTCGGAGGAGATAATCACCAAGCACCCCTTTGTTCAGTCCGTTCTTCAGGTTCATGCAGATGGTTTAGTCTTTTTGCTTGATTGTCTATCACAGCTTGACACCTTGTGGGAAGGTCGGAAGATGGAATTTGAATTAGAATTCATACGTCGATATTATCAAGCTTATGCCCGACTTCGCTCAATGCTCGCAGATAAAAATGAAAAGCTGAGTTATGAGTTTCTAATCAGCTTGCATCGTAAAATATCAGCCAGTCTTAAGGTGCCATTTTCAGGAGAACCGCTTAAAGGTCTTCAGGTGATGGGAGTATTGGAGACTAGAAATCTTGACTTTGATCACGTGATCGTTTGCAATATGAACGAGGATTCATGGCCTGCAGTGGCACAGAGAGGTTCATTTGTTCCTTTCAATATCAGAAAAGCCTTTGATATGCCGGTGCACGATCACCAGGACGCGATCTATAGCTATCTTTTTTACCGGCTTCTACAGCGAGCAAAGACGGCAGACTTTTTTTACAATACCGTTTCAGAGTTTGGTGTCAGCGGTGAACAAAGTCGTTTTCTACGTCAGCTGGTTCAAGAAACAAAACATTCTGTTGCGAGTGAATTGTTGGTAAATGAAGTATTGCTTCCCGTTAATCAACCTATTCGTGTTGAGAAAACATCCGAGGTATTGTCTCGTTTGAATCGTTTTGTGGAAGGTGGGGAACTTCCCAAGGACCTTACAAAGTACGCTAAGTTGACGCCCAGCGCAATCGAAAACTATTTGTATTGCAGACTGAAGTTCTATTTTAGATACGTCGCACAATTGTACGAGTCGGAAGAAATTCAGGAAGAAATGGATCCAATGTTATTTGGAAATATTCTTCATGATACGATGGAGATATTATACCGGGATCATCTTGAAAAGAGCGGCACTGCGGCTATTCAAGTTGATGATTTTGATGCACTTACTTCGAATGTAGAAGACGCTGTAATTAAAGCTTTCCAAAACCAATACCAATACCGGGAGACTAGCAAATTTCAACTGGAGGGTAGGAGTGTTATTGCTTTTGACATAATCAAAAAAATCACACTTCGTATACTGGAGTTAGATAAGCGATATGCCCCGTTTGAAGTGATCGGTTTAGAAGCTGATTCTGATGCAGGCTATGGGAAAAATGTAGAAATTAAATGTGGGGACGCATCTATTTCTGTTCTATTGGAAGGGAAAATTGATCGGATCGATAGAAAAAACGGAGTTTATCGCATCGTTGATTACAAGACCGGAAAAGATCAGAAGCGCTTCAACTCTATTGCCGGCTTGACTGATCGGGAAAATAAGGAGCGTAACAAGGCTGCTTTTCAAGTACTTTATTACGCTTGGATGCTCAAAAATTCAGCTACCTATGAGACCGGATCGCCCATTATCCCCGGTTTATTCAATAATACTGAGCTGTTTCAACAAGATTTTGACTGGCGCATATACGTAAAGCAGGGAAGAAGTGCACCTGTTTACGTAGATGACTTCCGGCTGGTGGAAGAGGAATTTGAAAATCAACTTAAAACGGTTTTGACTGAAATTTGGAATCCTGCCGTTGCTTTTGATCAAGTGGAGGATGTAAAGAAATGCCAATTATGTCCCTACAAAGGGATTTGCAGCAGATAAACAGCCAAAATGTTTTCAACGATTGAATTGTCATTGTATCTAGCAGCTCACCGGTGTGCATTTTTTCCTTGAAGGAAAATGGTTGTCCTGAGTACTAAAAAAAGTGTAGCTCTACTTAGAAAAGTACGATTATATCACGTGACATTTTTAAGAAAGGAATCACCAGCCTATCACTATTTGCTTTGATGAGTTTTCCAGGAGAATTAAAAGTGCTCCTCAAGATACATATGTCCACTAAATGAATAGAAAATGGTCATGTATTTTTTCAATCTAGGTTTCGTAAGCTCTTGACCTGTCTATCATTGAAATAGTACAGTAGCAGCGTCTTAGGAAGATGCAATATAGTACTTATTGAATGTCATCGATTCTGGAAGCTTTAGTTGAAGATCATCGCTCTCTCTTTAATGTAAGTGAAGACCCGTTACAAGCCGCCCTGCTTGATCTATTCCGTTAATGTAATAAGTCAAGCTAATCATACTAAGACCATGTTTATTTGCGCGCATGTTGTCTAGAGGAGCGCTATACACAGTTTCACTGCTTTTTTCGTTACTGGCATTCACTCAGTCGATCGAAATTCGCCGTACTGATCAACCGATCGTCATCGATGGTGAAATTGATGAAATCTGGTCTTTAGCCGATTCAGCTTACGATTTTCACCAGTATTTCCCATTTGATACTTCACTTGCGGAGGCACAGACGATAGCAAAAGTCTTCTATGATAATGAAAATATCTACGTATTGGGCATCATGTACAATAAGCCGGGAGATCGCAATTATGTTACACCTTCCCTGCGCAGAGATTTTCGAGGTGAAGCAAACGATAGTTTTACCTTCATCGTAGACCCTTTTAAAGACCATACAAACGGCACCTTATTTGGTATAAACCCGTTTGGCGTGAGAAGAGAAGGTCTGATTGCTAATGGAGGGAGTGGAAGGGGCGCTTTTAGCCTTGATTGGGATAATAAATGGACCGGAGAATCAAAGCAATACGAAGGATTTTGGGTTGCAGAAATGGCTATACCTTTTAGTACACTGCGATTTGCAGAAGGTCAGGAGAGTTGGTACATAAACTTTTACAGGGTAGACAGTGAGTACGCGGAGCGCTCTACCTGGAGTCCGATACAACGAAACTTCTCCATTGTCAATATGGCTACCTACCAATTAATGGAGTGGGACGAGCCTACCAAAAAGCCAGGTCTCAATGCGTCTGTAATCCCTTACACCGCTGCGAATACCTCCAGAGATTTCCTGGAACCGGGGAATGATAACCAGGGCTTTTCAGTGGGAGCTGATATTAAATACGCAGTGACACCAGGACTGAACCTCGATGTCACCATTAATCCGGATTTTTCTCAGGTTGAGGTTGATCAACAAGTGACCAATCTCGATAGATTTGAGATCTTTTTTCCTGAAAGGAGACAATTTTTTCTAGAAAATGCTGACTTATTCTCAAATTTTGGAAACCGAGGGACTCGCCCCTTTTTTACGAGAAGAATAGGTGTTGCCCGAGATACCGCAACAGGACAGAACATACAAAATACCATTCCACTTGGCTTTAGATTGAGCGGTAAAGTGAATGAGTCATTGAGAATTGGTGCACTTTCAATGCAGGCAGCCGCTGATGAAAGCAACGGGTTGCCCGCCTATAATTTTTCTGTTCTAACGGCTCAGCAGAAGGTGTTTACTCGATCCAGTATAAACTTCATGATTGTAAACAAACAAACTTTTCAGGACGAAAGTGAGTATGACCCCACGGCATTTACAAGTTATAACCGGACGTTAGGTGCCGACTACATTCTGGCGTCGGCTGACAACAGGTGGAATGGTAAAGCCTTTTTTCATCAATCAATCGAGGAGAATGGTGAAGAGGATGCTTTTGCGACGGGGCTGAATCTGAACTACAGTAATTATACCGTGAATGTTGACATCACATCGCAGATGGTGGGCGCCGGATACAATCCGGCTGCCGGATTTGTAAGGCGTACGGACATCAGACAATTGGCATCTAATGTCCGTTATAGTTTTTTCCCTGAAAAGAGTCCTGTACAAAGTCACGGCCCGGGATTCGATTTTGACATGGTAGGTAACAGCGAATTTGGTTTACTGGACTGGGACGTAAACCTGTTGTATGATGTGAAATTCAGGAATACCGCACGTTTGAGCATGAGACCATTACGGTTACAATACACCTATCTATTTAGGGAATTTGACCCATCTAATACAGGTGGCGCTAAACTGGCAGCCGACACGGAGTATCGCAATCTGCAATTCATTTTTAATTATAATTCTGACTTTAGAAAGAAGTTCTTTTATGAACTCAGTACAAGATCGGGTGAATATTTTAATGGCTATCGATGGAACCTTGGGGGATCAGTCGGATACCGTTACCAGCCTTATGGATTTGCATCTATTGATTTTAATGTGAATCGCATAGATTTACCAGATCCCCATAATAATGTAACGCTTCTCTTAGTCGGGCCACGTTTCGATCTTACACTGAGAAAAAATCTTTTTGTAACGACCTTTTTTCAGTACAATAGTCAAATTGAAAACATGAATATCAATGCGAGGCTACAATGGCGATTTGCTCCGGTTTCGGATCTTTTCTTGGTTTACACCGATAACTACTTCGCTTATCAGGACGACGGATTCATAAGATTTGGTGGACCTAAAATAAGAGCCCTGACATTCAAACTTACCTATTGGCTCAACATTTAATGGCCATCTTTCAGTAATTGAGGGAATGTCTTTTGGACGCGCTCTACCTTTGGCTTGGAAATCCTAAGAATATACGGTTGATAGGGATTTCGTCTCTCATAGTTTTGATGGTATTCTTCGGCTAAATAGAAAGCTTCGAATGCATTCAATTCCGTTACAATCGGTGATTTATAATTTCCTTGTATCGCTTCCATTACTTTTTCCGAAGTCTCTTTTTGCTCTTCACTGTGGTAAAAGATGGCTGTGCGGTATTGAGGCCCAAAATCCGGTCCTTGTCTATTCAATTGTGTAGGGTCATGTGCCACAAAGAATACGTTTAGCAGTTGCTCGTATGAGATTATTTTGGGGTCAAAATATACTTGTATAGCTTCAGCATGCCTGGTCTTTCCGGAACTAACAGACCTGTAGTTAGCAGTGCTTGCCTTTCCTCCACTGTATCCAGAAACTACTTCCGATACGCCTATTAACTGTTCAAGGGCGGCCTCAACGCACCAAAAACATCCACCTGCAAGTGTCGCTATTTCCAGGTTCTCTTGGTCACTTAGATGATAATAGGCAGGTGCTAGTTTTTCGTTGGAAATTGCCTGACAACTTAGAAGAGCTGCTATAAAAAAGGACGTGAACAGGTTTTTCATATTTTCTTTAACTATTAGAACTGAAATGAGTTGCAAAATCAGTCATTTAGTTGGCTTCGCAGGGGATTTTCAAAGCATCTTTGATTGACACAATCCGCCATCAAAAAGAATCAGTCGCTGTTATGGATGTGTATTGAATCGGCTGGAGAGCCTACACTCTTGAGTTAACCAAACGATGGCTTTGGTGTCCTTTGTAGACTATGCTCTCTTTTTGCGAAATTTTGGCTTACCTCCGCTTCGTCTAGTCCTTGGATCATAAGCGGGGGCTTCACCTAATGCTTCAGGTACTTTTGCTTTCGGTATTTCCCGACCTATGAGCCTTTCAATCTGCGCGAATTTGTACTGATTGTCCGGATCGATTAAGGTGAAGGCGGCACCCTTAGAGGCTGCACGAGCCGTACGGCCGATTCGGTGAATGTAATCTTCCCCTTCATTCGGCACATCGAAATTGATCACTAATTCGATGTCTTCAATGTCTATGCCTCGTGAGAGTACATCGGTTGCCACCAAAATATTCAGTTTGTTTGCTTTGAATTGATTGAGCACATGCTCTCGTTCGCTTTGCTCCAGATCGGAATGAATATCAGCAACTGAAAGTTTCAATTCCTTTAGCGATTTATTAAGCTCTTTGGCACTGCTCTTTGTACTACAAAAAACGATGACACGTTGAAAATCCCGCGCTTTGAAGATGTGAAGAATCAGAGGAATTTTTTGAGCAGGATAGACACTGAAGCCAATTTGTGTGATTTTCTCAGCGGGAATTGATACCGCAATGTTGATCTCTTTTGGCTCATTTAGTATCTCTTTTGACAGCGTCCTGATCTTTGGTGGCATGGTCGCCGAGAAAAGCAAGTTCTGACGTTTTTTGGGGAGCTGTGCTATGATCGACTTGATGTCGTCATGAAATCCCATATCGAGCATTCTGTCTGCCTCGTCTAGAATTAGATGGGTAAGTCCTCCAAAGCTTGAGTAACTCATACTCATGTGTACTTTCAGACGTCCCGGTGTGGCGATGATGATCTGGGCACCTGTTTGTAAGGCGTTTTTTTCATCAGAGAAAGCATCACCGTCTCCACCACCGTAGATAGCACGCGAGCTTAGACCTGTATAGTAGGAAAGACCTTGTAGCTGCTGATCTATCTGGACAGCTAATTCCCGAGTAGGGACAATGATCAAGCATTTTATTTCATCCGGAGAGCCCTTTTCCAGTATCTGATGGATGGTGGGGAGCAAAAAGGCAGCTGTTTTTCCTGTTCCTGTTTGCGCACATCCAATAAGGTCATGACCATTTAGTATTAGGGGTATTGCTTCTTCTTGAATCGGTGTGGGGTGCTTAAAATTAAGATCCGATAACCCATGAAGTAAATCCGCGTGAAGTCCCAGATCTTCAAAGGTTGTTTTAACGCTATCTGACATGTCTCCCAAAGATACAGAGGTAAAATATTATAACATTATTTCTAACCAGATTGATGCAAATGATTTGCTCTGGTCCGGTAAAATGTAGCATGTCCTTCTGGTCAGCAGTCCTTCTCTGACATTAATATAAGACTCATTCTAGCATTTTTTCGAATCATGTGATAGGGAAGCTGCAAAACAGAATCAAGAAGTTCCACTACGGAGTAATGAAAGCGTTGATTATTTTGTAATAGCTGTACTTGGGCTTATATGGCGAAGTCCGTTTCAGTAGTGCGATGGCCCCAAAAGTTGCTGACTTGAAAAAGAACAACAAGAGATTGTACTCATAGGATTTTATTGTCTGGTTCCGATGGTATTGACAATTCTCCTTTTGGGATATATGACTTTAGGATTGGTTTGCTATTTTGCGGTTGTGCATGGCTTTGCAAGTTGGGGACCAGATAGGTTAGCAGCTCCATTACGGGGCACTTCCAGTAACGACTTGACGAATACTTGTACCTTACATCCATGCGTATAAGGGCCAAAAGATAGGTGCGGAGCAGATATATCGACCTGATCTTTCTTATGAGGTAGGTGAGAAGGCGCAGATAAATTAATTACGATGAAGAGGAGCTTCTCTGGCCTTCATGGCTAAATTCTTAAGACATAAAAAAACCCCGCCATGGCGAGGTTTTTAAATTTTGAACACCTATCAAATCTTAATTATAGTAGACGACATTTGCATTGTCATCTCCAGTTGGTTCAGACTCGCGAGTTCCATACCCATAATCAATATTAAAGTACACGATATCTCCGGGCTCAAGATTGGAATAAGATACTCTGGCATCTGCATCTGAAATATTGCCAGTGCTGGTGTCGTTAATGTTATTGGTATATCCCAGCCCGTCATCATCTGCTCCAGGGAATATAAAGGTTCCATTAGTAATTGACCAGGTGATCTGTTTGCTTCTTTCATTGGTTTCTACACTGCCAAGGTAGGTCGATAGGTCTACCATTGCTGTAGCTGAAAGGTCTAAACTATCAGGGTTCGCAACAAGAGTTCTATGGACAAAGGAGATGACAGGCGCAGAAACATAGCCGGATCCCGCAGCAGCAATTTCGAAGGAGTTTAAGCTTCCATCGCCGGCGAGATTTGTATTTGCAATTTCGATCGCCTCTCCGGGTGTCAAGGCGACCATGGAAGGAGCACCATGTAAGTATAAATTAGTGACGAAATAGGCAACAGAGTCATTTTGAGGAGTGTATCCACCTGCATTCACGGTTAGCATATCTGCAAAGTCCCTGGATATTAAGGCAGTACTGTCTGACTGGTAGCCGGTAACATCTTCATATTCTATGGTATGGGTGGTATTTATATCATTCACAAAGGCACGTGCTTCAAAGTCAATATCGTCCGGGACAAATGTATAACCTGATCCGGCATCGGAGATATTGAATTGATAGCGAACCGGGAACTCGTGGATAATCCAACTAGGATTTGTCGAATAACCTGAGAAAGTGAAGGTAGGTGCAACATGATATCCGTCTCCCGCGTTTTCAACGTCATAATTTAAATTGTCTCCATTTGCACCTGTCACTGAACCAGCAGCAGCTGTGCCTGTTTCATTATCTGTACCGGCTTCTAAAACAACAGCTGCGACAACACTGCTGATGTAGAAGTTATGTGTTGCTTCAATAGTAGCAGCACCTAGATTATCAACGATTCCTTGTGCAACAAAAGCCCCTTCATCTTGATATTGGGCTTCTCGAGCTAATGAATTCAAGTCGTAGGTTTGAGCGGCAACTTCACCACCGGGGTTTGATGCTGTCTCAGTTGCTATTAAATATCCAATAGTATCAGTATCACTTTGTCCTTGGAATGTTCCAATTAGGAGTAACTGTATCTGTAGGCTTGCTCCATCTGAATATCTGCCGGCGTCACTTGCAGTCAAATTTAGGGTTCCCATACTCCATGTTAATTCTGCGTCTATTCGGGCGTCGGTATCTCCGGCATTATTTCCATTTACGGTCACAGTTGGCGTAGCTGTAAAATCATCTGTTTGGCCATAATTATTTACCGTTCCAATGACAGTTAGATTATTTCCAATGTCTTCACGTTCTCCTAAAGTGGACGCACCACCATTGATAAATGACTCCCATTCAGTTATTGAGGTCCCATTTTCATCAAGTGCTCTACCGACTGCGCTTAGACTACCGAGAGTAAAACCGGTTCCAAATTCACCTTGAGAACTAACTTCAAATTGATAACCGTAAACATTTGGTGCTGCAGTTGAGCTTTGGTTCACCCCCCAAGTGGTTGCGATGTCAACAATGGTGGCAGAATCATTCTCTACAGCTGCTAATTTTTGGGATGCAGAAATTGTTTCAGGGAATACTAATTCGTAGTCCAGATCCAGGTCTCTGTCAGCAGGAACCATAATCGTATACATTCCATCAGTATCCGTTGTATCGACCCCAAATCCGGTTGCTTCATCGAAATAAATGTCTTGAACATATCCTGAGTTGGTAGCTGATTGAAAGGAAATTAGGTTGTATTCGTCTGCCCCACCTAATTGATTTTGCAGATAAGCTCGGACGGGAATATTCGCCAAAGCTTCTACATCATTATTTGTCAGGTCAGTCTGACCCGTCACTCTACCTTTTATTGTCGCAATTTGAGAGCCAGCACCTGTGTTAATCATTCTTACCGTAGAAACGGAGCTATTTGGCTCAACAACGGTTACATTTCGACCGTCCAGGTATATCGTTTCCAGATTATCTTCTGCAGTGCCAAAATCAACCAAATAAGAAAAGGCAAGATGGTCATTGGCACTAACAGTGACGGTAGAGAATCCAACCGGTACGTTGGTGAAAGTGACTTGTCCATCCACATTTGTGGAATCGCTGGTAGACCCCGTGCCATTATGAAGTGTGACAATACCACCTTCAACAAGGGCGTCGTTTGATGTCATAATCACGGTGTAATCTGTTATTAATCCCGCTTGAGTCAGAAGCGCGATAGCTCTTTCTCTTAGCGATTCATCTTGTGCTGAGTCGAGAGAATTCAAAAATTCCTGATAAGCTCTTTGAATGTCATCATTCGCTTGAGCTAAAGCAATGTCGTTTGCTAACTGCTGTGCCATTTCTAGCAGCTTTCGTTCGAAATCATTCTGAGCCTTAGTCTCAGCTAGTTCAGCCTGGAGTTCTAATAAATCTCGCTCTGAGAAATCGTCTTCACAGGCAGTGAATACGAGAAACAAAGCAAGCAGTCCAAATAAGCTAACTTTGGTTGCTTTCATTTTCATAATCATAGTATTAATATATTGATTGAACATATTCATTTTTAAAGGATACTTAGTCCGAAGTTGATTGAAATGGTATTCGGCCATGCGTCTCCGTATTGCTCAAATACACCGAAATTGTTGATGTCATTAAGACCTCTGCGGTACCTAACCTCCGTCATGAAGATTTTACCACTATTCATGGTGTAGTCCACAGAAATACCAAAGAATGCCGCGAACTGATGAAGTTCAAACTCTGCACCAATGTTTTCATAATCACCTGATCTTCTGACGTTACCATCAGGAAATGAGAAAACCTGGTCTCTCCGTTCAATGACAGCAGCTGTGTAGGCGTACGAAGCCCCGGCAACAAGCTTTGGCTTTATCATATCGTCCGCTGCACCTAAATTGAATTTGATTAACACCGGAATCTCTGCATTATGCACAGTCCAGCTCCTGTCGACATATTGAATGCCACCATTGGGTGTCTGCCGAGTGAACGGATCTTTCGTTGCACCCAAAACATTATAAAGTAGTTCACTCTGCAATCCCAGCTTATCGCTGAAATTAAACAGAACAAATCCACCAACATTTCCACCCATGTGAGCACCTGATTGGCTAATTTGGTTGAAGTTAGCACCTCCTTTTGCTCCGATATTGAGCGAGTTTTCGGACTGTGCCAAGGTAACCTGAGCACCAAGCAGTAGAAAAAATGCTAGTACATTGGTTTTTCTCATAATATCAAGGTTTACAGTTAATCTGATTTATTTGGAAGTTTTTTACACTTCATAAAGGTCATCTTAGAACTTTTTCAAAGGCTTTAGTCAAGGACTAATTTGATATTGCTCTTTGGTGCTAAACTAGAAAGACACATTTATGTTTGGTGTCAAACTCTCGATGTTGCAGCAATCTCTTGTTCCTTTTCTTAGCAAGAAGGTAGCCCATCAATAGAAAGCCATTGCCTATCATCGATTCTATGTGAAAACGTTTGACAAAAGGCCGTTTGTAGACTTCCGATCAAATCGTTTTTGGAGATATGATCAAGTAGAATTCTAAAGTTGAGTGAGGTCATAGGTAGCATGAAAGGCTTCTGTAGATACCTGGTAGCTATCGGCTATCATGAAAATTATATTTAAAAATTTAAGATTCATCAGCACAACAAATCCGCAAGTGATCTTCACTGCTTCTGTCTTATACAGTATAACACGAGCAGCTGGTAGGGGTAATAAGCATTGGTTCAATGACTCCATGTTAACAAATTTTCGGGAAAATATCTGCTTAGACAATACCCACATTTGGGTATTTTGAGAAGTACGGTTTAATAGTTAAACGTTAATGTTGACTACCTTAAAATAAAAAACTCATCCATTACTGAATGAGCTCTCTATGCTTTCCTATGCTTGAATCGCTACACCATTTGTGCCTCTAGTTTTTGACTTAGTACATTTTTAGGTACGGCTCCAATTTGCTTGTCAACGATTTCACCGCCTTTAAACACTAATAGTGTGGGGATAGATCTGATACCAAATTTTGCAGATACTTCAGGGTTGGCGTCCACGTCCACTTTTCCTACAACAGCCTTGCCATCATAATCTGTAGCAAGTTCTTCAACGATAGGACCTACCATTCTACAGGGACCGCACCATTCAGCCCAAAAGTCAACAAGGACAGGTTTATTGGATGCTATGATTTCTTCAAAATTAGAATCTGTGATTTCAATTGCTTTGGACATAATATCTATAATCTTTTTTTTGTGTCAGTTTTAGTATCGCGTGCAAAGATAACTTAACTGGTGATCGATAAGTTCTCCGACCACAAAAATAAAAAGATAACAGGGTTACTTCGATATATTTAGTTCAGCAATACCTTTACCTTGAATTCATCCATCACAGCCAATTCTTTCATCAATTCATCAGAAGGACTAATCGTCAATTTTCGACTCATCATTTCTAAATTGATGGGTCGATCTTCAAATTGGCTCATTACACTCAGTCTCAATAATGATTTCCCAGGGTATTTGTCAGTGAGTCGCTCCAGTTCGGCTACCATAGATTCGTTAACGTATTGTATTTGCGTTTGAAGCTCTAATCCTTTGGTAAGTTTCTCTCGGATATCACCAAGGTATTCCATGGTTTGTATTTTAAATTCCAGCTCATCAGAATTCCACCTGTTTACTACAGAACCCGTGATGTATAAAAACCAGCCCTTTTCCAGGTAGGTCTTGAAGTTGAGGTAATTTTCACCAAAGAGGAAAAAACTATGATTATCATTATAGTCTTCCAGCGTGAGCTGCCCGAAGGGCTTTCCTTTTTTAGTCAAACGATGTTGTACGTCGCTAACGATGCCGCCCATCCTTAGCTCTCTTCCTCTCAGTTTATCCAATTCTTTAAGATCCCCAATCTTGGCTGAGCAAAGGTTTTCCATCTCGAAGCGGTACTGATCCAATGGGTGGCCTGATATGTAAAGGCCTACTATTTCTTTTTCAATATTTAATTTCTCAATTTCACCGTACGGTTCTATTCTTGAGACTTTTGGTTTAGAAACTGCACCGCCTCCTTCTCCACCAAATAAGGATGCCTGAGAACTTGATTCTTCTTGTTGCAGCTTGTTAGCGTATCGGATGGACTTTTCTATCAAGCTTTGTCCGTCTTCGTCAGGTTCCACGTATTGCCTTCTATGGTAGTCAGCAAATGAATCGAATCCTCCCGCTTTAGCCAGGGCTTCAAAAGATTTTTTATTCACTGTTCGTAGATTGACACGAGAAGCAAAGTCGAAAATATCTGTAAACTTTTCTCCATATTCTCTTTCTTCAATGATCGCCTGAACAGCAGATTCCCCTGTGCCTTTGATTGCCCCTAATCCAAATCGGATTTCACCGTCTCCATTTACCGTGAAATTCTGATCTGATTCGTTTACGTGAGGCCCTAATACGTTTATACCCAGTGCACGACATTCTTCCATGAAGAAACTGACTTTCTCAATGTTATTTTGATTATGTGTTAATACAGAAGCCATGTATTCTGCAGGATAATTAGCTTTAAGATAACCCGTTTGGTAAGCAACAACGGAGTAGCAGGTAGAATGAGATTTGTTAAACGCATAGGCTGCAAATGCTTCCCAATCCTTCCAAATCTTTTCTAGTTTTTCTTCAGGATGCCCTTTTTCTTTTGCTTGATTGATGAACTGTGGTTTCATTTCATCCAGGACATCTCGCTTTTTCTTGCCCATCGCTTTACGTAGCACATCGGCGTCACCTTTCGAGAACCCTGCAAGCTTTTGAGATAAAAGCATTACTTGCTCTTGATATACAGTGATTCCATACGTTTCTGCAAGAATATCTTCCATTTCAGGAAGGTCATAGCTGATTTGAGATCTACCATGCTTTCTATTGATAAAGTCCGGAATGTATTCCATTGGACCCGGTCGGTAGAGCGCATTCATCGCAATCAGGTCTTCCAGTTTGTCGGGTTTCAAGGCTCGGAGATGTTTCTGCATTCCCGGAGACTCGAACTGAAAGGTGCCATTCGTTTCCCCGCGCTGGTAGAGTTCATACGTCTTCTGGTCGTCTAATGGGACCTTATCAATATCTATGGCAATACCATGACGTCTTTTTACATTCTCAATTGCCGTTTTAATAATGGACAGGGTTTTTAGTCCTAAAAAGTCCATTTTCAGCATCCCGGCTTCTTCTACAACGCTGTTGTCAAATTGTGTAAGTAATAGTTCCGAATCCTTTGATCGTGCTAATGGAATGAATTTGGTCATGTCATCAGGGGTAATGATGACACCACAAGCATGTATTCCGGTATTTCTCAAAGAACCTTCCAGTACCACTGCTTGATTTAGGACTTGAGAAGGTAGGTCTTCACCTTTTCTTAGTTCTGTTAATTCCGGGACTTCTTTAAATACCTTGTCGAATTTAGTACCCGGTCTTTCAGGTATTTGCTTTGCGATAGCGTCTGTTTCAGGTAGGGGTAGCTCCATAACCCGACCCGCATCGCGGATTGCAGACTTTGGGGCCATTGATCCGTAGGTAATAATTTGAGCTACTTGATTGAAGCCATATTTATTTACAACGTAGTCAATCACTTTTTCTCTCCCCTCGTTGTCAAAATCTATATCAATATCAGGCAGCGAAACACGATCGGGATTCAAAAATCGCTCAAACAGGAGGTCATAGGCTATTGGATCAATATTGGTGATTCCTATGCAATAGGCAACAGCTGATCCTGCTGCTGATCCACGTCCTGGTCCGATAGCAACCCCCATCTCTCTCGCCTTGCTGGTGAAGTCTTGGACAATTAAGAAGTAACCTGGATAGCCGGTTTTCTCAATAGTTGCTAATTCAAAATCAAGTCGTTCCTGCGTTTCACTTGACAGAGTACTGTAACGCTTTTTTGCACCTTCATAGGTAAGATGGCGCAGATAGGCATTTTCTCCTCTTTTCCCTCCATCTTCAGTATCTTTATCGTCTTTGAATTCCGCTGGAATATCAAAAGCAGGTAGCAGTACATCTCGACTCAGCTCATAGGGCTCTATCTTATCCAAGACTTCAGAAAGGTTTTCTACAGCCTCCGGAACATCAGTAAAAGAACCTTTCATTTCGTCTTGTGATTTGAAATAATAATTACTGTTACTTAGGCCCGGACGGAACCCCCGGCCTCTGCCTATTGGAGTACTTTGCTTTTCATTTTCTTTTATGCACAATAGTACATCATGAGCTTTTGCATCTTGTTCTTCCAGATAAAAAAGCTCATTAGCAGCTAGCAGCTTTACGCCATACTTGTTGGATAGGTTAATCAGCACCTGATTAAGGTGCTCCTCTTCATCTAGTCCATGTCGATTCAATTCGAAATAAAAGTCTTCTCCAAAGACCTCTATCCACCATTGTAGCGCTTCCTCCGCTTGCGTTTCTCCTACATTCAATACCAGGTGAGGGATTTCTCCGTAAAGGCCACCAGATAAGGCAATAACCCCTTCACTGTATTCTTCTATTAATTCTTTGTCGATCCTGGGATACAGCCCGTATAGCCCTTCCATATATGCCAAAGAGCTAAGCTTCGAAAGGTTCTCGTACCCTGTTTTATTCTTGGCAATGAGAACTTGTTGGAACCTTTTGTCAGGGTTATCCTTCGTGAATTGTAGCTTTTTTCTTTCTTCTGCGACGAAGAATTCACACCCTACGATTGGCATGATATCAGATTCACGGGCTTTTTTAACGAATTTAAAAGCTCCAAACATATTGCCAAGATCTGTCATGGCAATTGCAGGCATGCCTAATTCTTTTGCTTTGTCAACTAGTGCATTAACATTTGGAGTAGCCTGCAAAATAGAGTATTGAGAATGTACGTGAAGATGAAAAAAGTCTCCTTCAATAGCTTTGATATCAACCTTTGAAGTAGTCTTTGATCCCTGTGCAGCCTCCTTTAAGTCAGCAAAATTGGCAGCATCCAGCACGGGTGCTTCGTATGTAATATCATCGACAATTGTGGACTCAAAAGGAGGGATTACCTTCAGTTTCAAACATTCAAAGAATGCTTTTGCTGTAGCATTTACGTCATAAGCTGCATCGTGTGCATCCTCAAAAGGTTCTCCAAACAGCTTTTCGTATAATTCGATGAGCTTGGGCATCTTTAGTCGACCACCCATTCCACCTTTGAGCTGCGTGAATTCCTTTGTTTCTGTAGCCGTATCGATATTAGGAAACTGCTCCAGTATGTTTGATTGCTCCGTTCGCAGGTATTCAGCACCAATGATCTTGTTGTCAAATTCGATGTTGTGTCCCACTAAGACCTTTGCTTTTTCGAGATCTTTCGTGAAACTGGCAAGGACTTCCCGTAAATTCTCTCCTGTATCCAAAGCTCTTTGAGTAGAGATTCCGTGAATTTTCTCTGCATTGAAAGGAATAGTAAAGCCTACAGGTTTTACGATATGATTGCCCTGTGAAAGCAACGCGCCAGTTGCATCATGTAATTGCCAGGCTAGTTGAACCAATCTTGGCCAATTATCAAGGTCTTCAATAGGAGCTGATTTGTTGTGAGGCAGACCGGTCGTCTCAGTATCGAAAATGAGATACATCTAAGTGATTTAGTTTACTCGGAAAGGGTAGCAGAAAGCATTACGTAAAATAAAAATTCTCAGGTGCTTTACCACAGTAGATTTGGAATAGTTATCCACTTACTGGTTCATGTTCGATCAATTAATGCAGAGGATTGGATCTTTCAGCATTGAGATATTGAATAGGCGTGATTACCCACCTAGCTACCGTTCGCTATTATCCTCTTGAAAGGACAATTACATGAGTAACCCTGGGGTTCTTCAATAGTTGATTTTTCGAATTTTCTGACTTATTTGCAATGTCTAAGTGTCTAATAATCTTTGATCACTAGGACGTATTCTTGGTCGGAAGAAAAAGAGCTATTAGGCAAAAATTCTTACATTTCTAATAACGTAAATCCACCAAATGAAAAGTGGCTGCACAAGTAGTATTCTTACCCATGCGATCCATTCCCGAACACATAAGCTTCCATCTATGCAGCTTCCGATTTGTATGAAGTAAAGATGAGATGGGATGAAACAAATCAGCATAAGAATAATCCCGTAACTAGCCCATATTCTCGTTTGCCGTAGTGTTAAGCCGATCGCCCCTAAAATCTCAGCAGTACCGGAGAGTAAATTGGCCTCCTCGATTAAGAGTAAGTATGGAGGTATCAGAGGAAGATAGAAGTCTGGATTGATGAAATGGTTGACTCCGGCAATTAGATAAAACAATATTGCTACGAGAAGAAGTCCTTTTTTAGCCATTAACTGAACCCAGCCGTTTTTTTTGCAGACCATAGAATATGTGCAAATGGGTACCACCAAATCAGGTCATTGGTGATAAGTGTCCATCCGAATTGGGGGCTTGCTTGTTCCGTAACAGAGTTCCAAATGTAGCCCAGTGGACCAAGTACCTTACCAAGGAAGCCAACTGCAACCATCGGCCAGTGCCTTATTGGATCACTGGCAGCCCACCAGTATCCCAACCCATAGACTCCAATTACCATTCCCATTCCTTGCCAAATCATCGGATGGTTAATTGGCTCCATCTGAGTAATTTGGAAAAAGTGCTGCGGGAAAAGGATTACCCAACCACCCCAAATAAGATTGTAAATAGCAGCCGCTTTCAGTACGCTTTTGTGCCAAACCATATCAGCTAAACAGAAAGAGGATGGGAGGGTTTAAAAAAGCCCTCGAAAGGGCTTTAAGTCTTAAATTATGGCTTTCTTATTGGTTCTCAGTGGATGACTCCAGCCTAACTTGCCGTTCCACAGAATTGAAAGGGCCGGGGATTACATCTCCATTTGCATCAATCAGTTCAAGCTTCACATTTACCTCGCCTAAGGGTAATCCTTCCACATAGAACGGAGCCCATTCGTCAATTAAGAATACTGCATCGTTTATAGTGGCTCTTACCTTATTTCCATCCGCAGATAATGTGGTATTTAATAGGAAAAAATCGATCATGAGTTTTTCCGTGTCGGCACCTATGTACGTGCCCTTAGGTCTGCTGTAAAAAAGATGTGGAGCTGTAAAATCGACTACTAAGTCTTCAAGAGGTTCGCCAACTTTGATTACATCTACCCAATAGGAATTTTCATTTTTTACACTTTCATGGTAGGATCTGGATAAGAATGCTAAGGCAACATAGTTACCTTCCTGTAAAGGTTTAGAAGCATTTGGTTCGTAGTGAGCGGAATAGGGTCCGTTGTTAAGAATTAAATGAATATGTTGACCCTTGCCACTGTTTGCAATTCCTCTGGTTGCTGCTCCTTCAGTTTGAACACCTAGTTCATAGTTAGATACAGTAAATTTCATATCGGCAATCAACCCCTCGTCAAAAGCTGTTGACGAATAGTTTAAGAGGGACAAAGATGCATCTGAGTAGGTGGGAGATGCAGGGGCTTTCGATAGCGTAATACCTCCGGTGGTTTCTATTTCTTTCACAGCTTCAGCTTTTTGCTCGGTGGGAGGTGCACAATGAGCAATAAATACAATAGATAGGGCAAAACACAGCCCATTTTTGAAGGTTTTCATATTTTTTTTAAGTAACCAATGATAGTATTAGCAAACACAGGGAAAGTCAACTTGTTTGACCGCAAGTAAACAAAAATCTGAGGTAAGAACCTATCTTTTGTATCTGAAACCATTTCTTGAATTTCCTGAGGTTGTCGAATTACATGAGAAAAGATACCCGAATATTCATAATCCTATATGTCTATGCTGACATCCAGACGAAGCACAATCTTATACCTATCTAAAACTCTATTATACTTTTGTCGTGAAACCTTTAGTTCTTTATTTGAAGTTAGCGAAGATATCATCCGGTAATTGATCCCGTAGGCTTCCTGATTTCTCTACTTGATGATCTACCGAACCAATTGCTTGCCTGAAGGCTTAAATTTGGTTAGATCAATGCCTTCAACCGCGGCCTCGTACTCCTCCATTTTCGGAGTTCTCCCCAAAATCGTGGACAATACTACCACAGGGGTAGAGGAAAGTAGAGATTCTCCTTTTTTATCATTGGAATCTTTTACCACTCTGCCTTTAAATAAGCGGGTTGAAGTTGCCATGACGGTATCGCCGGGAGCTGCCTTTTCTTGATTACCCATACATAAGTTACAACCGGGCCTCTCCAGGTATAAGATGTTTTCGTAAGAAGTTCTTGCATCGTTTTTTGGTGCATCATCATCAAAGACAAATCCTGAATATTTTTCCAATACTTCCCAATCTCCTTCTTCTTTTAACTCATCCACTATATTGTAAGTGGGAGGTGCCACGACTAGGGGTGCATTAAATTCCACCTTGCCTTTTTGTTGCTCGACGTTCTTAAGCATTTGCGCTAAGATCTTCATGTCGCCTTTGTGCACCATGCAAGATCCTATGAAACCAAGATCTACTTTTTTTTCACCTCCGTAGTAAGAAAGCGGTCGAATAGTGTCGTGCGTGTAACGTTTAGAAACATCAATGTTGTTTACATCCGGATCTGCTATCATGGGCTCACCCACCATGTCCAGGTCCACTACTACTTCCGCATAATATGAAGCATCTACATCCGGTTTGAGCGCCGGCTTTTCACCAGACCTTATTTCAGTGATTCTCTTGTTTGCTATATCAATAAGACCCTGAAGCACTCGCTTCTCGTTATCCATTCCTTTTTCGATCATGATCTGAATTCGGCCTTTTGCAATTTCTAGAGACTCGATTAATGTCTCGTCTTCAGAAATGCAGATGGATGCTTTTGCTTTCATTTCAGCAGTCCAGTCAGTGAACGTGAAGGCCTGATCTGAAGTCAGTGTACCTATGTGTACCTCGATTACCCTTCCCTGAAATACATTCTCACCGTCAAATTGCTTGAGCATTTGTGCTTGAGTAGCATGAACTACATCCCTAAAATCCATAAAAGGTTTCATCTCTCCTGTAAACGTAACCTTTACCGATTCCGGTATCGGCATTGAAGCTTCTCCTGTTGCCAATGCAAGCGCTACAGTTCCAGAGTCTGCTCCAAAAGCGACACCTTTGGACATTCTAGTGTGCGAATCTCCACCAATGATGACAGACCAATCGTCTACTGTAATATCATTAAGGACCTTATGTATCACATCAGTCATTGCATGATACTCACCTTTTGGGTCGCGTCCTGTAATCAGCCCAAAGTCATTCATGAACTTCATCAGCTTCGGAATATTCACTTGTGCTTTTTTATCCCAAACAGAAGCGGTATGGCATCCAGACTGGTATGCGCCGTCCACAATTGGAGAAATGGTGGTTGCTGCCATGGCTTCGAGCTCTTGGGAAGTCATCAGGCCGGTGGTGTCCTGGGACCCTACAATATTCACCTCGACTCTGACGTCTGAGCCAGCATGAAGTGTGATACCTGGCGTAGTACCCACTGCGTTCTTATTAAAAATTTTTTCAACTGCTGTAAGGCCCTGTCCTGCTTTAGATACTTCCTTGGAAGGAGCAAAAATTATGGGTGCTTCAATTTCCAGTAGGCTAGCCGCAAAGGTTTGCAGTTTCTTACCAAATACCACGGCGTACGAACCGCCCGCTTTCATAAACTCAACTTTCTGAGGTGTCAAAGAACTTGAGATGTCGATCAGCTCTTGATCGCCGTTGTATAGTTTTTTCTTTCTGGTATTTATGGTTAGAACTGTACCTGTTGCTACGGAATAGGCTTCTTCAAGAACAGGCTCTCCTTCAGCATCCACTACTGTATTGCCGTCCTTATCTTTCTTCTTTATCCAGTTTTTCAGGTCTATGCCTATTCCCCCTGTGACGCCCACGGTAGTCAAAAAGATTGGAGAGATTCCATTCGTGCCAGCTATGATTGGTGCAATGTTGACAAATGGAACATAAGGGCTTGCCGGTTTTCCTGTCCACAGTGCTACGTTATTGACGCCAGACATCCTAGAGGAACCTACTCCCATGGTGCCCTTTTCAGCAATGAGCATCACTCGCTTATCCGGATGCTGATCTTTTAGCGCTATCAGTTCCTTTTGCATTTCCTTATTATGCTCGAAAATACACTGACCGTGAAGTTCTCGGTCTGATCTCGAATGAGCATCTGCTCCGGGAGAAAGTAGGTCAGTAGAAATGTCACCTTCACCTGCTATGTAAGTGACCACTTTAATTTCTTCTTCAACATCAGGAAGGTTGGTGAAGAATTCTGCTTTCGCATAGCTTTCGAGAAGCTCCTTGGCTATGGAATTGCCCTCTTTGTATGCTTTTTCCAGTCTGTCAGTATCTGCTTCATATAGAAAAACCTGGGTTTTAAGCACTTTAGCGGCTGCCGCTGAGATCCCATCATCATCTCCCAAAGCCAAATCTAATAGTACCTCAATTGAGGGTCCGCCTTTCATATGCGAAAGCAACTCAAATGCGAAATTCGCGGTGATTTCGTCGACTTTAACTTTATCAAGAATAATTTCTTTGAGAAATTTTGCCTTAACTCCGGCTGCACTGGTTGTTCCGGGCAAAACGTTGTAGATGAAGAAATTCAAAGAATCAACTCTAAATGCATTACCAGTATCCTTTATCTGCTCGATGATTTCACTGAGTAGCGATGCATCTTCGATAGGCTTAGGATGTAAACCGTGATCTTTTCTTTCTTGAATCTCTTTGAGGTAATCTTGATACGTATTCATGTAGTAGGTGTATTCTTAAAACAAAGACAGCATAATATTTAAAGAAGTTCCAAGCGCCTAACGTGTTTGTAAAATCCGACAAAAGAAATTACTTTATTTATCACAAAGGCATCGGAATCTTCTCAAAGAGCCCAAAAATAGCAAGCTTTACACAGCCACCCAATTTTCAGTCTGAATTTGATTTTTTTACAGCTGGTCAAGGAATTTTAGAGTATCTACCCCATCAGCATAATCCCATAATTCAGGTTCCTGTGTCTGTCCGGGTGCAATGAATTTTTGAGACTTTTTTGCACAAACTGTACACTGAATTTTTTTATCCTGTTGAGCTATAGAATCCAAAAGCGATTCAAAATCTTCATAATATTGGTAGTAGATGACGGAAAGTGGACTTACCAGGTCTTGCGTTTCTCGCAACAGTGCGAATCCAGTATCCAAATGATCTTCTTTATTTACCAGGAGAATTGATTTGTGATAGTCATAATTGTTGCGGTACTTGTTGTGATCAAGTATTGGGGCGAATTCATTCCACAGGTCAAGTAGCCTCTTGATCTCATATCCTTTGGGAAAAAATAACTTTGATACATTTCTACATCCCAAACCGAAGTACGTAAATACGTCTCTTCCCAAATCTAATAATTCCTCCTCTGTTTCATTACCCACAATAATTGCTACAGAAGTACGGTTTTTGCGGATGATGTTAGGATATTTTCCAAAGTAATATTCAAAATATCTGGCGGAGTTATCGCTACCTGTTGCAATCACAGCATCAACTGATTTCAATTGATCTACGATCGCAAGGTGATCTGAGCCACTTTCCAAAAGTCTCAATAAATAATCAATCATGCTTTTCATGAGTACATCATCCTGAGAACTCATCTTTACGATGCACATATGTCCCGAAAGAACCACCGATAAAAGGTCGTGGAACCCGACCAGCGGAATATTTCCGGCCATAATGATACCTACTTTCTTCTTTTGTGACGGATTCAATGAATAGGTAGCTATCCATTTCTCAAGATTATCTCTGGTTAATACTTTGCCCCACGCTCTGAGCGATTTCATGCAATTATTCTCTGTAAACCAGGGGTTATGAACCTGCGCCAACCTGATGATTGACATTAGATCTTTATCGATGTCCTCAGATAAACGATTACCCAGTTTGACAAAAGCTTCTATTCTTTTTTCAAGGTTCATTAGAAGGTGAAATTTTACTGTTGCTTGCAAACTTATTGTGAATATTTTTGTTGCAGATATCAGATGATCCAGAGGTTTATCAAACTAAACAAAATCGAAAGATGGCAATAATGATTACGGACGAATGCATCAATTGTGGTGCATGTGAACCAGAATGTCCGAATACGGCAATATATGAGGGTGGGGTAGAGTGGAAGTGGTCAGATGGTACTGACTTGACAACAGTTGAATTAGAAGACGGTACAGGAGTGGATGCAAATGAATCGCAAGAACCAGTTTCTGATGAGTTTTACTACATAGTTTCAGGAAAATGTACCGAGTGTACGGGCTTTCATGAAGAGCCCCAATGTGCCGCAGTTTGTCCCGTGGATTGTTGTGTTGATGACCCTGATTATGTGGAAACCGAAGACGAACTTACTGCTAAAAAAGATTGGCTTCACCTGGCTTGAATTTCCAACAAAGCATTCAAAAAGCCTCTGAGAAATCAGGGGCTTTTTTAATTTAATTTTTTTCGTTTTATCAGGTATGCGCTAAGTACCTTGTTAAATGGATCTTTAGTGTCCACTTCTATTAAATCGATTTTTAATTTTCCGCATCCAAGTTTAACACTATTGTAAAACCCTGACATTTTCTTTTGATACGCCTCTTTGATCTGATGTGGTTGCAGCGTGACAGATTTGTCCGTTTCAGGATCAATGAATCTATAGGGTCGATCGTTAAATTCAAATTCTCGTTCTGTAGCTTGATCTGTAACATGGAAAAGTAGAACCTCATGCTTGTTATGCTTCAGATGCTGCATGGCAGTAAAAATTGAGTCTAAATTTTTGGTTTGCTGAAACATATCAGTAAAAAGAACGACGAGCGATCTTCTATGTATATTATCAGAAATGGTATGCAAACATTCGGCAGTTTCAGTATGTACTTTTTCGGGGGTCCTGACAAGAAGCTCGTGGAGCGTTTTGTATAGATTGTTTAAATGCACAGGTGAGGATTTCTGTTGGGTCTGTAGGTTAATCTTTTCGTCATAACCAACGAGGCCTACTGAGTCCCGTTGCCTAACCATCAAAGTTGCCAGTGCTGCGGATGCATATACAGAAAATCTGATTTTATCCTTGTTCTGACTAGGGTAGTACATGGAAGCAGAAGTATCTAATAGGATGCTAGCTCGTAAATTTGTTTCCTCTTCATATTGTTTGGTATACAATTGATCTGTTCGAGCAAAGACTTTCCAATCGATCGCTTTCGTACTTTCTCCATAGTTGTAGAGCTTGTGCTCGGCAAATTCAACGGAGAACCCGTGATAGGGAGATCTGTGTAATCCTGTAATAAAACCCTCAACAAGTTCCTTTGCCAATAATTCAAGATTCTGAAATTTTTGTACCTGGAAGAGATCAAGCATATTATAGGTGTATCAACTACAAGTTTATTGGAGTGTTATGAAATAAAACATGTATTTCACCTAATGTTTTAAAGAAAAATGGCGTTCGTTTTTATTCCCATTATTTTTAATAAACTTGTAGCCGTATATTTTTAAGCTTTATCACCAATTTATAACTATTGAACGTGGACGGAAATAAGGACAACAGCAGAGACGAAATATTCTCTGAAAGGGTAAGAGCAGGAAAAAGAACTTATTTTTTTGATGTGAAAGCAACTCGCTCGAACGATTACTATCTAACCATCACAGAGAGCAAAAGACGCATGAAGGACGATGGTTTTGTGTATGAAAAGCATAAGATTTTCTTGTACAAGGAAGACTTTGATAAATTCATCGAAGCATTAAACGACACTGTAAATCACGTAAAAGATGAACTAATGCCTGAAGTTGATTTTTCACAATTCGAGAGGGATGAGGATGATAGTTATTCCAATGCGACTTCCGAGGACGACACCGAATTGAAATGGGATTAAAAAATTGATAATAAAGCCTCTTTACGAGGCTTTATTTATTTCTACAGCTTTAAATTCAGGCATTTCATCCGGATTTTTTTTCACTAATTTTGCGCCTCTTGAAGTTTTGATCTAAGTGCTATGGGCTTAAAATGTGGTATTGTTGGATTACCTAACGTTGGTAAATCGACGCTCTTCAACGCATTGTCAAATGCAAAAGCGGAGGCAGCTAATTTTCCTTTTTGTACAATCGAGCCTAATGTAGGTGTCATCACCGTTCCCGATGAGAGACTCCAAGTTCTTGAATCATTGGTAAAACCTCAAAAAGTAATTCCGACCGTAATAGAGTTTGTGGATATCGCTGGTCTAGTTAAAGGAGCAAGCAAAGGCGAAGGGTTAGGAAACCAGTTTTTGGGTAATATCAGAGAAGTGGATGCCATCATTCATGTGATAAGATGTTTTGATAATGAAAATATCGTTCATGTGGATGGTAAAGTGAATCCGGTAACAGATAAAGAAGTCATTGACACCGAGCTTCAATTAAAAGATTTGGAGTCAATCGACAAACGGATCCAACGGATTGAAAAGATTGCGAAATCTGGTGATAAAGACGCGAAATCTGAATTACCTGTTCTTCAAAGTTGTAAAGACCATCTAGAGAAAGGTCAAAACGCCAGGACCCTGGAGATGGAAGAGGAGCAAAAGGTCTGGGTTAAACCTTTGCAACTTCTTACTGATAAGCCGATTATATACTTGGCCAATGTCGAAGAAGAAAATGTAGTTGGGGGAAATGACTATTCTGAGACACTGCGGACTGCGATTGCCGATGAAGACGCACAGGTTATTGAGATTTGTGCAGCGCTTGAGGCGCAAATTGCAGAATTTGAGGATCCAGAGGAAAAGCAAATGTTTCTTGAGGAATACGGTTTGCAGCAATCTGGTCTTAACCGACTGATAAAAGCATCTTACAGTCTTCTTGATTTAATTACTTATTTCACCGCAGGTGAAAAAGAAGTACGTGCATGGACCATTCGTAGGGGATGGAAAGCTCCTCAAGCAGCCGGGGTGATTCATACAGATTTTGAAAAAGGATTCATTCGGGCTGAAGTTATTAAGCTGTCCGATTATCAAGAATTTGGTAGCGAGCATGGTTGTAAAGAAGCCGGTAGATTAGGTGTAGAAGGTAAAGAATACATCGTGCAAGACGGAGATATCATGCATTTCCGCTTCAACGTTTAGCAACCTATTTCTTAGTAGCTGAAACAAAAGGTAGGAGGGGACGGTTGTTTTCTCATCAATCGATTTTGATGTCCGATTATGAGAGTCCGCATTACTTTTTCGGTGAAAAATACAGGTGTTGCCGTTCCTTTCCATCACCAATATTTGATCGCACAAGTGATCAAGGGAATAATTATATTCTCCGAAGTAGATAAATACAAAGATTTTAACCTTTATAGCTTTTCTGGTCTAAAGGGTCAAAACCGTGTTTCCAGGGCTGGTTTACATTACACTAGCCGATTTGTTACACTTGTTTTCAGCTCGCCATCTCGAGAGTTCATGGCTTTTTTAGTTAGCGAAATATTCAAGCAGGAACGCATAGAGATTGGGCAGCTTCAGATTCAGCCCGAAAATGTAGACGAGGAAATGTCTACTGATTTATCAGAGGACATGAAGTACATATGCATTTCTCCTTTAGTGCCTGTAGAACCTGTTTTTAATGCCGACCGTGGTAAAATATTTATTGATCCTACCACCGATGAGTTCTCAGATTTAATTTACGATTCCACCATTAAGCGTATGGAAGCAAGCGGCATTGAAACAGATACTATTACCGGCATTGAAAATTTTCAACTGGTACCGGATCATCATTACATTTCGAAGATGTACGAGAGTCAGAAGAAATTTGCTCGCATTTATTCATTATTCGACAGAGATGTGAAGTTTGAAGTGAGGGGTTACACATTTCCTTTTACACTTTATGCTCCGAAGGAAATTCAAGATTTCATCTATACATGTGGATTGGGTAAATTTGCACAAAAAGGGTTTGGTTTACTTGATATTGCAAATTCTGATCCTATTAAAAGGGCGATACCCTTTGAATATGAACGTTTAGCCACCGCTTAGTTAACGAACACTTTGTATCCTGCCAACTGATCATAAACCGTTCCAGGTTCACGGTAATACACGTAGACTTCGTAGGTATTTTTTGTTTGAAAATGACTCCCTTCAAAATGATAGAAATCAAGCTCTTGACTTATGATCTCGTAGCGATAATTATAGTAACCCTGTTTCATCAATAGCTTTGCTTTGTAGGACTGGGATAGTGAGTCATATACCATTTGGTTGATAATGTTCTTTTCCCAATTATTAAATCTTCCTGTAACATATACCGTACCGTTTTCAGGAGGTGACTTTAGATTGAAATTCACATTAACGTATTCTGTATTTAGGGAAGTCTCAAGAAAGTCATTATTCCCTATCTTGAAAAATCCATCAAAATCTTCTTGAAAAGCTTCTGAGTATGCCTTAGCAAATTTGGAATTGTCTTGTTCCAAGATTACCTGAGGTTGCCCTTTTATTAAGTACTGGTCTTGTACTCTTAAGCCTCTGTTACTTATCGTTCGTGTATCGAAAAATCTAAACTCATTAATCGCTGGGATACTGTTTAAGTTTTCATAGCTAGTATAGCTGATGACCCCGTTCCCAAGATCGATTTCCATAGGAGGAATAGGCTCAATCAAATTAGCCCAATTGTTATTTTGTATGACATATACCTTTAGGTCCTGTAGTGGATTTATTACGTTTAAGCCCATCAAATTGATCGTGTAGTCTATTTTATGATGGGAATTTCTCCAGGAGGGGTTATCTGCTCGTTCCAGTGATACATTTATACCCATAGCTGTTTTGTAGACAGAAACTCGTTTGTTGAACAGGATTTGATCAGAATCTTCATCATATACCTGAAAGATGTAATTACCAGGTTTCGTCAATTGGGGAAGTTCAGCTCTATAGGTGGTATAATCCGAGTAGTTGGTTTGGGAAAAATTATAGTCTCTTACTGGGAATTCATTGTAAACTTCAAGAAACTCCAGGTCCCGAAGTACGGACCTACTCCAATCTGCATTGCAGTGAAGTATTTTCATGCTAATGTACCTAAAGTCTGATTCCAGTAGGTCAAATCGAAGAAGAGCGGAGCTTCCCAGAGGTATTGTTGATAACTGGCGGTTTTTAACTGCACTTTGACTGATCAATTCAACTAATCCTACCTTTCCCAACATCCCTTTTTCTTGCTGAGGCAAACTTTTGTGAGAGGTTGTAAATTGCTGAGGAATACATCCCAGCATAACGAGGCATGTAATTAAATTGAGCAGCTTTTTTGAATTCATGATAATTACAACGAAATTTCTGTCTGAGTTGTCTATTAAGCAAGCCAAAACTGAATGGTTCTTTCTGATGAAGTATTAATCGAAGGTTGTAAAAAGCACGATCGACACATGCAACAGAAACTATACGACAAGTATAGCAAAAGCATGTATGTTGTGTCCCTTCGATATTGCCGTATGCAGCAGGAAGCTGAAGATATATTGCAAGAAGCCTTTATCAAGGTTTTTCAGAGTATCGGTCGATTTAGAGGAGAGTGCACATTACCATACTGGATCAAAAGAGTTGTGGTAAATACCGCTCTAAATCATCAGCGAAGCAAACTTTACATGTTTCCTATGGTCGATATTACAGATTTGAACAACCAGGGGGATCAGGCAAACGTGTTATCTGATCTCTGCTATGAAGAGCTACTAGAGCTTGTGCAAGCGTTACCTGATGGATGCAGAATCATTTTCAACTTACATGCAATTGAGGGCTTTAAGCACCAAGAGATTGCAGAAATGATGAAGATCAGTGAGGGCACATCAAAATCACAGTACGCCAGAGCAAAAATGCTGCTGCAAGCCAAAGTGATTGAGAGTTATGGGGAACATTACTTGAAAAGGAGGGAGTATGGCGGATAACTTTGAGAAGAACTGGAAAAAAGCTTTAAATGATATAGATCTTTCTCCTGACCCAGCTATCTGGGATAAAATAAGTTATTCACTAGTTGAAGGAGAGCTAAAATATTACAAAAAAAAAGTAGCAGTTTATAAATGGTCTGCAGTAGCAGCTGTCTTGATTGCTATCACATTTAGCACTCCGAGACTATTTCTAGGTATTAATGACCTTGAAGATTTACGAGCAGTTTCTTCAAACCCCGATAATAGTGAAGATGAGTTCTTAGAAGGGCCTGTATTTTTATCTGGTTCCAAGATCGGTAGACCGTCTGGAAAGTTTAAACCTATGATGGTTGTGGATGAGAGCGAGTCACAGAGATCCTCAGCGTCTGGAAATATTGGAAATTACGAAATGGAAAAATTTCTGGCTTCGGAAAATTCAGTCATTGCAATTCCTATTGAACTTGACAGTAGGAGTGGTCTGCCAATGCTCAATGATTTAGTGTCTAAAGTGCCAAAGCTTAACATATATCAAAAAGCAGATTACGTATCGGTGCTCGCACGGAGGAGTGATAATTCGCCAGATAGCAAGAGGTTTTGGGCTGGGGTTGGTGTTGGGTCATCCTCGTTTGATCCAAATTACCAATTGAACCAACCAAATGATGTGGTAAGCGCTGTCATGCGTTCAGAAGCTAATTTTGTCAGTACTTCGCCTCAGCCAGCAGGGCAAGAGACATCTTTCAGTGATCGTATCACAGAGGGAGTAAATTATCATTTTGGAATGAATATGGGTATGATGCTAGGAAATCGACTGTCATTGGAAGGAGGATTTAATTATGCTGAAGCCCAGCTTGCGAGCCATACCGACTTGATTGTCGAAAATAAAATTTTTGCTAAATCAGTAGCCGCTACTAGCGAAATGGTTTCTGTTCAGCAAGTAAGTCAAATGACCAGCACTCAGGAAGTAATCGAATACGAGCGAACAGATATCACATTAGATAACACTTTTCAGTTTGCATCTATTCCTCTAAAAGCAGGATATCAGATCATTGATAGGAAGATCCAGGTAAAATTGAATGCGGGATTTATCACCAACTTTTACATGGGGAATACCCTGACAGACCCTTCGGAGCAGGTAGCAAGCCTGCAACTATTCCCAGGAGCGAATTCACCCTATAGAACAGTTAGTTTCTCTGGTGTTACGGGTATTTCTGTGGGCTATAACTTATTTAATTCTTTTGATTTAACGATAGAGCCTAACTTCTCACAGGCATTGCAATCCCTTACCAGGGAGGAATCTAATTTTAATGCGACACCTAATGGATTTGGTGTGCTCGCTGGTCTTAGGTATCGTTTTGGGCACTAATTTTACTGCTATTATCTCAAGCTATTCAGTTCGAGCGAATTAGACCTCAATCTTTATGATACGACCTTTTTCTAAGATTGGGGCGTGGGCTTCCGGCCTTATCTCCATATATATGCTAGTTAGGCTGAGGCATTCTAAGAGATTTTTTACTTATTCCTACTAGAGTTGCTGACCCTCTTTCGTAGTAAGAAGCGGAATGCTTTCGAGTGGGTAGATGGTAGTGTTCTGTTCACAGGCGACTCCCCCAGCTTTGTGAAGCTATCAAGCAAGAATTCTCTGAACCTTCACAGATATTTTACCGCTAAAAGTACTAACCGGACTGCTCAACAAATACACCTTTCATTTCGTATTGTAAGCGATGTAATGATGCTAACTTTGAAATAAAAAACTATGTCCAAGGTTGTCATCATTGGAGCAGGAGGTGTTGGTAGGGTAGTGGCATTTAAATGTGTGCAGCACCCCGATGTTTTTACAGATATGGTTCTTGCAAGTAGGACAAAATCAAAATGTGACGTCATTGCTGCAGATGTCAAAAGTAAATACGGAGTTGATATTACCACCGATCAGGTCGATGCAGATGAAGTGAGTCAGATAGTTACATTATTTAAAAAACACAATCCAGTGTTAGTGATTAATGTGGCTCTTCCATACCAAGATCTTACAATTATGGACGCCTGTTTAGAGTGCGGAGTAAACTATCTTGATACTGCTAATTATGAGCCGCCAGAGGAAGCCAAATTTGAATATAGTTGGCAGTGGGCCTATCAAGGTAGATTCAAGGAGGCTGGGTTGACTGCAATCTTAGGATGTGGATTTGATCCCGGAGTAACAGGTGTATTTACCTCTTATGCTGCTAAGCATTACTTTGACGAAGTTCACTATTTAGACATAGTTGATTGTAATGCGGGTGACCACGGTAAAGCGTTTGCAACCAATTTTAATCCTGAGATTAACATTAGAGAAGTCACGCAAAAAGGGAAATATTTTGAAGGAGGGGAGTGGAGATTTACAGAACCGCATGAAGTACGAAAAGAAATCAATTACCCCAATATTGGTGAGAGAAGTTCCTATTTGATCTATCATGAAGAGCTAGAATCTTTGGTGAAAAACTATCCTTCTATTAAGCGAGCAAGATTCTGGATGACTTTTGGAGAAGAGTATTTGACCCACTTACGCGTCATCCAAAATATTGGTATGGCATCTATTGAACCAGTAAAGTACGAAGGAAAAGAAATTATACCGCTACAGTTTCTGAAAGCAGTATTGCCTGATCCCGGTGAGCTTGGAGAAAACTATGAAGGTGAAACTTCGATTGGTTGTAGAATCAAAGGAGTGAAAGCCGGTCAGCCGAAGACCTATTACATCTATAATAATTGCAAGCACCAGGAGGCTTATCAGGAAACAGGCGCTCAAGGGGTTTCATTTACGACGGGAGTTCCTGCAATGATAGGGGCTAAAATGTTTTTAGAAGGTTTGTGGTCCGAAGCAGGTGTATCCAACGTTGAGGAGTTTGATCCAGACCCATTTTTGAAGGAACTTGGGGAGAATGGTTTGGTATGGCATGAGTTGTTTGATATTGACCTTGAAATGGATTGAAAAAGGAAGAACTAAGAAAAGTGCCTGAGTGGTACAGCGGCTATATTCAAGCAGTACCAGAATTGTCGTTAATGGAAGTCCTTGCTCACTCGGATAATGTGTATTGTAAAGTATTGAATGATGTCACCGAGGAAGAGTCAACTTTTTCGTATGAGGAAGGTAAATGGACAATCAAGGATTTGATCCTGCACCTATCCGATGCCGAACGTATTTTTTCGTATAGAGCTTTAAGGATTGCACGAGGAGATAGTAGCACACTTACAGGATATGATCACAATTACTATGTTAAGGAAGCGAATGCCAATCTCCGCAACAAAAGCGATCTTATGAATGAATATTTGCTGATTCGAAAAAGTACATTAGGCATGTTTTCTACATTTGATTCTAATACTTTGAAGCTAGAAGGTAAAGTTGATGAGAACGTATTTTCACCAGGAATGCTTGGGTTTGTTATAGCAGGTCATCAGTTACATCATATTTCTATTATAAAGTCCAGGTATCTAGATAAGTTAAGATCAAAGTGAGTATTCCTTCACCATGTTTTGTTCTAGATGAAAACCGTTTAATACGTAATCTAGAATTGATGCAACGGGTTCAGGAGGAAGCAGGGGTTTCTATCATTCTTGCATTTAAAGGCTTTGCTATGTGGAGTATTTTTCCGCTAGTTAGGAAATACCTTCAAGGAGCAACGGCAAGCTCTCTTTATGAAGCAAGGCTATGTTTTGAAGAGATGGGTACTAAGGCACACACGTACAATGTAGCATATGAAGATGGTTCCTTCAAGGATATTGTATCTCTTTCCTCACATCTGACATTTAATTCACTCGCACAATATGAACGATATATTGGGAAAGTACCTGCCAATGTGAGCGTTGGATTAAGGGTCAACCCTGAGTGGTCAGATGTAGAAGTTGATTTGTACAATCCTGCTAGTAGCACAAGTAGATTGGGTATCACTTCCGATCAGCTACGTGAGGAGTTGCCAGATGATGTTGAGGGATTACATTTTCATGTGCTGTGCGAGTCAAATGTGCAGGCACTGGAAGAACTATTGCGCCATTTTGAGGAGCGATTTGCTAATCATTTATCTCAAATTAAATGGGTAAATATGGGAGGAGGACATTTAATGACGCGAGAAGGTTACGATGTAAATAAACTAATCGATTTACTTCATAAATTCAGAACCAGATATGGAGTAGAGATTATTCTGGAACCGGGAAGTGCTGTTGCTTGGAACACTGGAGATTTACATGCTTCCGTTTTGGATATCGTAGATCGAGGAGGAATAAAGACTGCTATTGCCGATATCTCGTTCACTTGTCACATGCCCGACTGCTTGGAGATGCCTTACAGACCTAAAATTACAGGGTCTGATCTTGCACCTCGATCTGAGCAATATGCTTATCGAATAGGCGGCGTCAGCTGCCTGGCTGGAGATTATATGGATACCTATGGGTTCGATAACCCGTTAAGTGTGGGAGATCGTCTTGTATTTAAGGATATGATGCACTACACCATGGTGAAGACCACAACATTCAACGGCGTACGTCATCCCTCTATTGGTATCATTAGAAAGGATGGATCGTTTGAACTAATACGGGAATTTACCTACGAAGATTTTAAGAGCAGACTTTCTTAATTATGTGAGTTTGACCCTGCCTCAAGTTTACCCTGCATGAAGAGATTATAATCATCGCAACTTAAGTAGGCATCTCCTTCGCAGTAGTGGCAGGTGTTATAGGTTTTTCCAAAGGGGCTGTTTTTAATAATTACGCCGTCTCCCTGACAAACAGGACAGATCATCTTATCGAACCCGCCACAATCAAAAAGGGATGCTTCAAATAAGTTTCCTCGTGCTTTAGGGTCTTGATTATTCTCAATAAATTTTTCTTCAGCTTGATTTAAGAACGCAATTGCCTGATCATAATACGGGGCTGCTGTCCCTTGTAACTGAATGTATTTATTTAACCAGTTAATACTTTGCTTGTATCGACCAAGATGAAAACTATTCCTGCCAAAGAAATACGCGATTTTAGGAGGTAAGCTTTTCATATTTTCCATGACATACAGGAATTCATTATTGGCTTCCTCGTACTTCCCTTGTTTTAAATATGACTCACCTAGGTCTAGCCTCCTGAATAGCTCTCTCTCAGGGATGACCTGGGCGTTACTCGAAAAATAGATATAACATACACTTAGAGCCAGAAAATATTTCATATCGGAAAATTAACGGAAAGCAGTACAAACTTCTTACATAGTTAAAGGAGGAGAGCGTTTTTTCACATCTTTTATGCAAATTAGGCAGTAACACAAATACTTTTACACTCTTAGAAGCACCTGTAGATTTGTATTGATCAATAAATGATGACCGCGAACGTTGATAGGAGATAAACATAGGTAAATGGTAAGAATTGTTTTCTTGGGTTTTCTGATGCTTGCTGCTTTCTCCCTGAAAAGTCAGTCTACTCGTGATGTGGGACCTCCTAAGCCACCCCCACCTCAGTACCAGTCAAACAAAAAGATGAACAAGGGTTTTACGCTTTCCCGATTTTTTAAGAAAAAAGAGAAAACTGAAGTAGAGGAATTTAGAGAAAGGGTAAGCGAAAGCTACAAGGCAAGAGCCAAGTTGGAGAAAAAATCCGATAAACCTCAGTTTAAAGACCCTACATACTTTGGACATAAGAAGCCTCCGAAGAAAAGACCACCCGGTAGACAGAAGTTTTGTAAGGAATGTGGCATGAAGCATTAGGGTTAAATGGAATTAAATCGATTTATTGAATTCACCAACCTAGGTATGAGTTTAGATAGTTCCGATATAGATTCATTGGTATCGGAAGCGCTTGCTTTGGAGTGTTTAGGAGTTTGTGTCCCGCCCTATTGGGTAAAGCGAGCTAGCAGAGAGATAGATAATCACCCATTACAATTGGTTACAGTTGTAGGATATCCGCTAGGTTATCAAATGACAGCCTCGAAAATTTTTGAAACAACAAAAGCTTTAGAAGATGGCGCAAATGAAATTGATGTAGTACTCAATGCTACTGCCTTCAGAACTGATGTAAATTGGGTCAAGATCGAGTTATCTAAATTATCAAGATTGGTTCATGAACATGAAGGAATCCTAAAAGTGATTCTTGAGACGGATCTTTGGAATCCTAGTCAGCTGAAGATCCTGCTGAAAATCTGCGTTGATGCTGGAGTTGATTTCGCAAAAACAAGTACCGGCTATCATCGAAATCCTGTCAGCCCAGATCTTATTAGTTTTTTAAGAAGCAATTTGCCTTTAAATGTTGGAATAAAAGCCTCCGGTGGTATCAGGACGAAAGATCAGGCGCAAGCATTGATTGATGCAGGAGCAGATAGACTTGGCACTTCTTCTGCAAAACAAATCTTAGTTTGAGTGAGAGCAATTAAACTAATTGTTTCAGGGATGGTGCAGGGTGTGTTCTTTCGAAAGCATACCCAAGAAAAAGCCATTTCGTTGTCGTTGATGGGACAAGTCAGAAACCTTCCTGATGAATCAGTTGAGATATTGGCAAAAGGTGATGGGAGAGCCCTGATGGAACTCGAAAAATGGTGTGAGTCCGGGTCACCATTATCCAAAGTAGACCAGGTGTCGAAGACTGAAATCGACCATGAAGAAGTGCCGCAAACCAATTTTAAAATTGGATTTTAAGCAGCGATTAAACTTCCTTTTTTGTTCTTTTTAATACAGAACGTCTGATAAATAATTTTATTTATAGCGGCTTCCAACATCAAATGATCATTTGATGGGTTAATAATAGTGCCTTTTATAATTATTTTGTCTAATAACGTATTGTGGCACATCCGCATTGTCCAGACATCCAGTTGGTTTTTCCACTCATCCGTAAAAATTTCAGAATGACTACGTCCTTCCCAACTGAATTCTAGTTGATTGTCCGAATGGAATAGTCTGTAGATACCAGCAAGAAGCTCGTATGGTCTGTATAAAAATTGAAGTGCCGGGTTTTTACAATCAAGGAGATCCTGAACAAAGTCATCCACCAGTCCCAACGGATTACTCTTCAAAAGATAGCTGTTTATAGCTATTTCGACCATACTGGAAACTCCTTGCTTCCTAAATCTGTATTGAGCCTGCTTTAGGATGTAATTCTTATCTTGATCAAACCACTTTTCCATAGATATAAAAAAAGGATAGTCACAAGACTATCCTAGTATGTAGAATCGTGTTGTTAATTCTAAAATTCGAAATTGAAGACCCAATTACCGTAAAATCCTTCTGTTCTGCCAGCAGGTTGTGGTACGGTAAATTCCATTCTGAGGTTACCACTTGTGTAAACGTCTCCATCCTTTTCACCCGAAATGGTAACCGATACAGGCACTGCTGTATCGCCATCTCGGATAATGGTACCGAGGTCTGGAGTTCCATCTGTATTTTCGGCAAAAGCCCATGTTCCGCTGGTTTTCCAAACCAATATCGCATCATCTTCTACAGGAATTGGACCTGCGGTGTAATTTCCACTTCGATATTCGTCGCCTTCATCTACGGTGAATGATACTTGAAATCCCTCCCATTCGTCTCTGGGTGTATTTTCGTTGGTGATACCACCCGTAGTAGGTGTCCACGCTGCCGCTGCGAGTGCACTGCCAGCTTCCTGAGCAACAGGTGGTTCTGGCTCTGTACCACCTGGATCACAACTCATTACGATCATCAAAGAGATGAATGCAGAAGCTGCTAGTGTGTTTTTTAAATGTTTCATACTGTTTCGTTGTTGTTATTGTGTCTTCGACTTACCTAGTCACTTATCAAAAATAAATTCTTTTTGATAAAACATGGTACTTTGAGACAGTTATTTCCTTGCGGATTTAAAAGAAGAAATATTCAGCTTGTCTGCACATAGGCCATATTCGAAACGTTGATTTGATGCAATTATTATTGTTTTTTCTCCAATTATCGACGATAACTGTTTTTGATACCATTCTATTCCTGACTCGTCTAAATTAGAACATGGCTCGTCAAGGAGTACCAGAGGATCAGTAGATGAAAATGCTAATACAAGTTTTAATCTTTGTTTCATTCCCGAAGAAAAATCAGCTATCAGCTTCTTTTCCGACCCTTCAAGTCCTACCGTTTGTACCATTTCATCAAGCGATCTTGTTGTTTTTTTAAATCGAAAATGAAATTTTAAATGCTCTAGAAGCGTGAGCTCTTCAATAAGTTCTAAATAAGGAGCTGCAAAACTGATGAGTCGTTCAGGTTGTTCTTTGCTGTAGTTTATTTTCCCTAAGGTTGGATCTGAGAAAGTAGAAATCAATTTTAGCAGTGTACTCTTACCACTTCCATTATTTCCGATGATTGCTGTTGAAGACTTATTTTTAAACTGATGATTTAGGTCTCGGAATACCCAGTCTTTTCGAAATTTTTTCCCTAACCCTTCCAGCGCTATTTCCACAGCTATTCTACGCCTTTCATGATACCACGCTCGGACTTTTCTATGAACCCGACGATTGTATTTTTTTCACTAGAATCAGGGAATTCATCTTTTATTTTTGATAAAGCTTTAGAGGTATTTAGATCGCTAAGAAAAATAGTGCGATAAATTTCTTGAATTTCATTGAGTTGTTGCGTGGTGAACCCTCTTCTTTTTAGCCCAATCGCGTTTATTCCACTGTAGCCAAGCGGTTCTCTAGCTGCTGAAACGAAAGGGGGTACGTCTTTTCTTACCAAGGACCCTCCCGCAATCATAGTGTGGGAGCCTATCCGCACGAACTGCCGAATGGCGGTGGTACCTCCTATAACAGAGAAATCGTTGATGCTGACATGACCCGCCACTTGAACGCTGTTAGATATGATTACATGATCTCCCAAGATGCAGTCATGCGCAATATGTACATAGGCCATTAGTAAACAGCTAGAGCCTATTTTGGTAGTTTGGCGATCAGAGGTGCCACGTGAAATCGTTACAAATTCCCGGATTGTTGTATTATCACCTATTATAGTTGTGGTGATTTCGCCGTCAAATTTTAAGTCTTGAGGTTCACAAGAAATCTGGGCTCCCGGAAAGATTCTGCAATTCTTTCCTATTCTGGCACCTTCCCATATGCAGGCATTTGGACCTATCCAGCTACCATCATCAATCTCAACGTCCTTATCTATGTAAGCAAAGGGATCAATGGTCACATTCTTGCCGATCTTTGCTGTGGGGTGGATAAAAGCTCTTCCGTTGTTCATTCGTCTTTTTTTACAAGTACTGCACTCATCGTTCCCTCACAAACTAAATTATTCCCAACATAAATAGTTCCTTTCATTTTTACGAAACCTCTTCTGATAGGTGCTAATAATTCATCTTTAATGATAAGCGTATCTCCTGGAAATACCATTTTCCTGAATTTTACATTTTCAAATCCAAGAAGATACGTCCAGTAATTTTCTGGATCTTCCACAGAATTTAAAGCCAATATCCCTCCAATTTGTGCCATTGCCTCTACCTGAAGAACGCCTGGCATGACAGGATTTCCGGGGAAATGTCCTTGAAAAAAAGGCTCATTGTAGGTAACATTTTTGATCCCAGCTACTTGTTCATCGTCTAAATGAAATATCTTATCTATTAGCAAAAATGGATACCTGTGAGGAAGTATCTTGGCGATTTTGTTAATGTCGATAACAGGAGGGAGTTTTGGGTCGTATTGAGGGACAGCCGGCGTTTTTGTATCCTCCATCAATCTTTTAAGCTTTTTTGCGAAAGCTACATTTGCGGCATGACCCGGCCTCGCCGCGAGAATTTGGGCTTTAATGGGTCTCCCGACCAAAGCCAAATCTCCTATGACATCAAGGAGCTTATGTCTTGCTGGTTCATTCTTGTGCCTTAACTCAACATTATTTAGAATACCCTCTTTTTTGACTTTAACTGTTGGCTTATTCAGCAGCCTTGCTAAGTGGTCAAGTTCTCCCGGTTCTACTTTCCTATCCACAATCACAATGGCGTTATTTAAATCTCCACCTTTGATAAGGTCTTTTTTGTAAAGCATTTCGACTTCATGGAGAAAGCAAAATGTTCGACAATCGCTAATTTCTTTATAGAATTCCGACAGGTTGTTAAGTGTAGCATGTTGACTACCTAATACAGTTGAATTATAATCAACCATCACCGTGACTCTGTAGTCGTTTAACGGTAATGCTGCAATCTCAATATCCTTGTCCTTTTCTTGTAGAAATACACTTTCCGGGACTTCAAAGAAGTTTCTCTGTGCATTCTGCTCTTCAATTCCTATATCTGTAATAGCATCCATGAACTGACGAGAACTACCATCCATTATAGGGGGTTCCGGACCATCTAGTTCAATAAGGACATTGTCAACTTCTAAGGCAACAAGTGCAGCCAGGGTGTGCTCTACTGTATATACTCGAGCTCCATCTTTTTCCAAGGTAGTGCCACGTGATGTATCAATCACCAGGTCTACATCAGCTTCCACTACAGGTTTTCCCTCCAGATCTATTCTTCGGAATTTAATGCCATGGTTAGGTTTTGCAGGTTTGAAAGTCATATTAGCTATAACTCCCGTGTGAAGCCCAGTACCAGAAACGGTTACTGGGGCTTTAACAGTCTGCTGAAAAAATTTCATCCTTTAAGATTGATTTGAAGTCAAATTTATTAGTTTTTCTTCAAGCTGCTCGATGCGCTTGAGCATGTCAGGGAGTTTTCTATACACGACAGATGACTTGTTAAAATCAAGCGTATTCATTGCTGGAGTACCTCTTAGTTTTTCTCCAGGCTTTGAATTTTTGCTTATCCCTGTCTGTGCGCCTATTTGTGTTCCGTCTGCAATTTTAATGTGACCTGCAAAACCTACCTGACCTCCTATAATGCAATTTTTCCCAATTTTGGTAGATCCGGCTATTGCTGTTTGTGCCGCAATAACCGTATTCTCATCTACCTCAACGTTATGTGCTATTTGAATCAGATTATCTAATTTGACCCCTTTTTTAACGATGGTAGAGTCAAATGTAGCGGAGTCAATTACCGTGTTTGCACCAATTTCCACGTGATCTTCCAGAATCACGTTTCCTATTTGAGGTATTTTTCTGTAAGTCCCATCTTTTTGAGGTGCGAATCCGAATCCATCAGATCCGATTACCGTACCTGCATGAATAATGCAGTAATCCCCAATAATTGTTCCTGCATAAACATTGACTCCGGGGTGAATAATACAGTGATTTCCTATGACAACATCGTTTCCGATGTAAACGTTAGGATATATTTTAGTATGATGTCCGATGCTTACATTATCTCCAATGTAGGCAAATGCACCAAGATAAATATCGTCTCCCAATGAAGAGGATTTAGAAATGAAACTTGGTTGCTCTATTCCTTTTTTTTCGATACTTGTAAGCCTTTGATAGGCTTCAAGCAGCGTAGTGAAGCTTGAATAAGGATCTTCAACCCGGATTAATGTATTAACTACTTTTGCTTTTAAATCTAAATTCTTCTGAAGTATTACTGCCCCTGCACTGGTCGTGTACAAGTGTGATTCATACTTGGGATTTGCGAGAAACGTGATGGCTTCTGAAGAGGCGGATTCTATAGGTTCAATCGTACTAACAGTTTTACTTCCATTTCCTTCAACTGTACCTCCGATGATTTCGGCAATCTGATTAATGGTAAAATCCATTCAATAAAGACAATTCAATCGCTTATTCCGACAAAGTTAAACCTTTGGGATAGCTTAGGTAGTATTTCTTAACGATTTTGCTGATTGCTTTGATATTAGGTAAGTCAACAGCCCGTGCGACATCAATTAACGTATCGTCTTTTCTTAGGATATAGATCGAGTGCCCTTCTGCGACATAACCAGCATTACTCACGCTCCCGTGTGTAATTAGGTACATTGAGTCTTCCCTACTCAAATTATACTTTTTCTGAATAGCATTTTGGATCTTCTTTTTCTCTTCTCTGGATGGTTTTTCATTTAGAAGATGAACTTTGAATAGATTTCTGTTAACCAGTCCTAAACTTAGAATTCGCAGGACCGGATCCTCGTGACTGATCCAAAATTTAATGGAGCCCCATATATCCGTATCATCCATCATCATGAAGACATTTAGTAAATCTTTATCCTCTTTAAAATCTTCGACGGATATATTTCTTTCTAGAAATATTGAGAATGCGGGTGTAGCTGGAATTTCTTTTCCTTGTTGGCTTAGCTTTCTTGCTCTTTTGATGAGCTGAATTAGCATGTTTTCAGCGCCGATTGATGTTTTATGAAGATATACTTGCCAGTACATCAACCTTCGTGCACTTAAAAAGCTTTCGATGCTGTAGATTCCCTTTTCTTCGACAACCAATTCGTCATTTCGAACATCCAGCATCCGTATGATTCTTTCTGCTCCAATAGTTCCTTCCTGTACCCCAGTGAAGAAGCAATCTCTGTTTAAGTAGTCCAATCTATCTGAATCCAACTGACTGGATACCAGCTGTGAAAGAAATCTTCTAGGATAGGTTCCATTGAATATTTGAATGGCTAAATCCAACCTCCCCCCAAATTCGCGATTTATTTTTTTGAGTACCCAGGTCGTAATTTGCTCATGGTCCACGCCGTCAAATAATGAAAATTCCAGAGTGTGAGAAAAAGGGCCATGGCCTATGTCATGCAATAGGATTGCTATTTGTGCTGCTTCATATTCAGCATCAAATATCATGTGTCCCTTAGCTCTTAACGTGTCCAATGCTTTTGTCATTAAATGCATGGCTCCTAGTGCATGATTAAATCGGGTGTGTAGTGCACCGGGGTAGACAAAATCAGAAAGGCCTAATTGCTTTATGCGACGTAAGCGCTGGAAGTAGGGATGCTGTATAATGTCGTATATCAGCTCATTAGGAATATTGATGAATCCGTACACCGGATCATTGACAATTTTCTTTTTGTTCAATGTATCTTCGGATTGATTATTGCAAATGTACCATAGTAACATACGAAAAGGAGGAAATGGGTAAGTATAAAATCCTATGGGTGGATGATGAGATTGATATTCTGAAACCACACTTGCTTTTTCTAGAAGCAAAAGGGCATCAGGTTGTTCCTTTCAATAATGGTAGGGATGCAATAGAAAATGTTGAAAAGGAAGACTTTGACCTTGTTTTCTTGGATGAGCACATGCCGGGAATGTCAGGTTTGGAGGTACTTGGTGAGCTTAAATCTCTTCGACCTCATTTACCTGTTATCATGGTCACAAAAAATGAAGAGGAGCATATCATGGAGGAGGCGATTGGCTCTAAGATTGCCGACTATTTGATCAAGCCTGTTCATCCTAATCAGGTACTACTTTCGATTAAGAAAACGCTGGATAAAAAAAGGATTAGGTCAGAAAAGACGAATGTCGGTTATCAGCAGAAATTTGCTGAATTAAGCCTTAGAATCAATGATCGATTGAATCATGAGGAGTGGGTAAAGGTTTACAAGCAGCTCATTTATTGGGAGTTAGAATTTGACGAATCAGAAGATCAATCTATGCGAGAAATTTTGAGGGATCAAGTAAAGGAAGCTAATCATGGATTCACCTCTATGATCAAACAAGATTACTTGAATTGGGCGATAGGGGAGGATGCGCCTTTATTATCTCATAGGTTAATGTCTGAAAAGGTATTTCCTCTTTTGAATAAGGAAGAACCTGTTTTTTTTATCTTAATAGATAATCTTCGGTACGATCAGTGGTTAATGCTTGAGCCAGAAATTTCAAAAGATTTTAAGATTAAGGAGGCATCACATTATTATTCAATACTGCCAACTACCACAGAATTTGCCAGGAATTCCATTTTTTCTGGTCTTATGCCGCTAGACATTAGTAAGAGATTTCCCCAGTATTGGGTTGGGGATGATTCAAATGAAGGGAAAAATAATTTTGAGGGAGAATTACTTAGAGAGCAATTGAAAGCCACATTTCCAGGACTGAAATCATCCTATCATAAGATACTGCACGAAAAACAAGGAAAGGGGTTAGTGGAGAAGGTTGCACAATTGAAAGGCAATGACTTAGTTGCTGTTGTATTCAATTTTGTGGATATGTTGTCCCATGCGCGTACCGACATGAACATGATCAAGCAGTTGGCTCCTGATGAGTCGGCCTACAGGGAACTGACCTTGACCTGGTATAATCATTCTTCGCTTAAAGAGCTACTAAGCGAGTTATCTAAGATGAAATGTAAAGTGGTATTAACTACAGACCATGGTACAATTCGGGTACAAAAGGCAGAGAAGATTATTGGAGACAGAGAGACGAATACCAACCTCAGGTTTAAGCAGGGTAAGCGGCTTGCTTTTGATCGCGACTCAGTTTTTGAAATAGAGGATCCGACAAAGGCAGGATTACCTCAGCATAATATCAGCAGTACATATGCCTTTGCACATGAGCAACTATTTTTTGCTTACCCGAATAATCTCAATTACTATGCTAATCATTATCGTGATACGTTTCAACATGGGGGTATAAGCATGGAAGAAATGATTCTACCTTTAATTTTTCTTGAGAATAAATAAATGGAATACAGCCTTGATGAAATTCAGGATGTCGCAGCATATCTCCTAGAAACGACGGGATCTGCCAAAGTTTGGTGCTTTGTAGGAGAAATGGGAGCTGGGAAAACAACATTGATCAAAGAAGTTTGTAAGAAACTAGGTATTTCGACAGGTTTAAGTTCTCCGACATTTTCCATAGTAAACGCCTATGAAAGGGATGAAAAAAGTGAAATTTTTCATTTCGATTTCTACAGAATTTCGAATCCCAGGGAACTATTACAACTAGGGGTCGAAGAGTACTTTGATTCAGGAAATTATTGTTTCATTGAATGGCCTGATCGTGTTATTGATTTCTTACCAGATGAGTACGTAAAAATTAGTATTAAATTAGTGTCAATTAACCGACGAGAACTAACCATTTCGCATGTCTGAAAAGATTCCGGGATTTTCTGAGATCGTTCGAGAATCTCAACTTTACCAAGCTGAAGCACCTTTGAAGGTGAAAGCTAGTGGTAATTCTCTTCAAATAGGGGTCCCAATTGAAACTTCTCTTCAAGAAAGTCGAGTTCCGCTTAAACCGGAATCAGTTGATGTGTTGGTTAGCAATGGACATGAAGTTTGGATTGAATCAGGAGCAGGACAATCTTCGAGTTATTTGGATAGTGATTACAGCGAGGCGGGCGCCAAGATTGTTTACAATCGACAAGAAATTTTCCAATCTGATATTGTCCTAAAGGTAGAACCACCTACAAAGTACGAGATGGAAATGCTTAAGCCTGGAATCACCTTGATTTCAGCGTTTCAAGCGGGCACACAGTCTGCTGATTATTTGAAAACATTAAATCAGAAAAAGATTACTTCAATTGGCTACGAGTTTATTGAAGATAAAGTGGGAGGATTGCCACTTGTAAGGGCAATGAGTGAAATAGCCGGTAGTACGGTGATGCTGGTTGCTGCTGAGTATTTGAGTAAAACTAAAGATGGTCAAGGAGTTATACTAGGTGGAGTTTCCGGAGTACCTCCCACAAAAGTGGTGATTCTCGGTGCAGGGACCGTGGCGGAATTTGCAGCAAGAGCAGCTATAGGGTTGGGAGTAGATATTCAGATTTTTGATAATCATATATACAAGCTACGGAGGTTGAAGCACGCTATTGGTCATCCTGTGAGTACTTCGACTATTGATCGAGCTACACTAGCAACAGCAATTGAGCATGCAGATGTGTTGATTGGAGCTATTAGAGCTGAGAAAGGCAGCAATAAAATGGTGGTGACCGAGCGAATGATTCAGAAAATGAAACCAGGCAGCGTAGTAGTGGATGTAAGCATCGATCAGGGTGGTTGTATAGAAACTTCACATCCTACGTCATTAAAGGATCCAGTATATAAGGTCAATGATGTCATTCACTACTGTGTTCCTAACATGGCGTCTATTGTTCCTAAAACGGCTTCAATAGCGATATCAAATATATTTACTCCGATGCTCTTACAGGCGGGCGAAATTGGGGGAATCAATGAGATGATCTTTACTCATAAATGGTTTATGAAAGGCGTTTACGCATACAAGGGAAGCCTCTCTAATCTTTACCTATCAAAGAAATTCAACCTGGGGTACAAGGATCTCAGCTTACTTATGGCAGCCAGGTTCTAGCTGCCAAGCTTTTTGATTGCTTCCTTTATTGATTGGATTTTTGTTTCCGTATCCGCTTTCTTTTTCTTTTCGACCTCTACAACTTCTGCTGGAGCATTGTTGACGAATCTTTCATTTGAGAGCTTTTTGTCAACGGATTTCAAAAATCCTTCAGCATAAGAAAGCTCTTTTTCCAGAGCTTCTTTTTCTGCGCCAGCATCGATTGTATTTGGGGATTCTAAAAAATATTCAATGGACCGTAACACAAAACTGAAAGCATTTTCAGGTTGTGTACTACTGCACTTGACTTCTGACAGGTTGGCAAGTTTTTGCAGGCTGGTAGTTAGGTCTTTAAAATCCTCCGCAGGAGCATGAATTACCAGCTTCAAGGATTCCTTGGGTGAAATCTGTTTGGTATTTCTGAGATTCCGGACGTTTTGTACGATTTCAAAAAGTAGATCACCTTGTCTTAAAAGAGCATCGTCACCTGTGCTTTTTGGTTCAGGCCATTCTGAAATGATGATTGGAGTTTGAGTTTCTTCTTCATTAATATTATGCCATAACTCTTCCGTAATGAAAGGCATGAAAGGGTGCAGCGCCCTCATCAATCGGCTAAAGATATTAACAGACGCATTATAGGTTTTTTTATCAATAGGTGCGCCATAGGATGGTTTTATCCACTCCAAGTACCAACTACAGAAGTCATTCCAAATCAGTTTATAAATGGTCATTAAGGCATCGGACATTCGAAATTTTGAGAAATGGTCCTCTAGCTGCGTCAACCCTTCGTTTGTACGTTCAATCATCCATTTGACGGCAAATTGATTGGCAGATGGCGCTTCAATGTCTGAGATCTTCCATGATTTTATTAACCTGAAAGCATTCCAAATTTTGTTGGCGAAATTCCTTCCTTGCTCAACTAACTTTTCATCAAACAGTAAATCATTTCCAGCGGGAGAACTGAATAACATCCCCGTTCTAACCCCATCAGCGCCATATTTCGCAATAAGATCAAGTGGGTCTGGGGAGTTTCCCAGCGATTTTGACATCTTTCTGCGAAGTTTGTCTCTAACTATCCCAGTTAAATAAACTTGTTTGAAAGGTTTCTGACCTGTGTACTCGTACCCTGCTATAATCATGCGCGCCACCCAGAAAAAGAGGATTTCTGGGGCAGTAACTAATGTGTCGGTAGGGTAAAAGTAATCTAGCTCCTTGTTTTTCCCGGAGAGCAATGTTCCAGCCTCTTTGTTAAAATACTCATCTTTAAAGCCATCGAAAACTGCAAGTGGGAACAGCCAGGAAGAAGCCCATGTATCTAATACGTCTTCGTCCTGATGAAGGTCCTCCTCCTTAAGTTGTCTGCCAGATGCTTCTGATGCGAGTTGAATAGCTTCTTCCAAGGTTTCAGCGACCACAAAATCACTTCCTTCATCGCCATAAAAGTAAGCAGGAATGCGGTGTCCCCACCATAGCTGTCTTGAGATACACCAATCCTTGACGTTTTCCATCCAATGGTTGTAGGTATTTTTAAATTTTGGTGGATACAAAAGAATTTCATCATCCATTACTGCTTGATGTGCTTTTCTGGAAATGTCTTTCATATTGATGAACCACTGTAGCGAAAGTTTGGGCTCAATGACTGTATTTGTTCTTTCTGACCTTCCAATCCTTGTAGTAAAGTCTTCCTGTTTTACCAGCTTTCCTGCAGCTTTTAAATCTTTTACGATCAGCTTTCTACACTCAAAGCGATCCATACCCAGATACTTCTCAACTCCACAGTTTTTGTTCAATGTACCGTCGGGATTTAATGTATCGATAACTTCCAGGTCATGCCTTTGACCTATCTCATAGTCATTTGGGTCATGTGCTGGTGTCACTTTCAGGCAACCGGTTCCAAAATCCAATTCAACATATTCATCTCCTATGATGGGTATTTCTCTTTGCACAAAAGGGACGATTGCTTTTTTTCCGATTAAGTGTGCATGTCGCTCATCTTTAGGATTGATAGCAATCGCACTATCTCCAAGTATAGTTTCTGGTCTGACGGTAGCAATGGTCAAACTGTCGTTGCTGTCCTTAATGTCATAACACACATAATAAAGGGTGGCAGTTTCTCCCTCCTCCTTGTACACAACCTCCTCATTTGAAACGGCGGTTTTTGCTTCTACATCCCAGTTAATCATTCTCAATCCTCTGTATATGTACCCCTTTCTATACAGATCTACGAAGACGCGGATAACGCCCTTGTAATAGTCGTCATCCATGGTGAATGCAGTACGATCCCAGTCACAAGATGCTCCCAATTTTTTAAGTTGTTCCAGGATGATACCTCCATATTTTTCTTTCCAATCCCATGCATGACCGAGAAAGTCTTCTCTGGATAGATTAGATTTTTTGATCCCTTTTTCTCGAAGCATTCGAACCACTTTTGCTTCCGTGGCTATGGAGGCATGGTCCGTGCCGGGTACCCAACAGGCCTCTTTTCCTTCCATTCTTGCTTTGCGAATGAGAATATCCTGAATAGTATTGTTAAGCATATGTCCCATATGCAAGACTCCGGTCACATTTGGAGGAGGAATTACGATAGAATACGGCACTTTATTAGCATCTACTTTTGCTTTGAAATAACCGTTTTCCATCCAATATTGATACCATTTGTCCTCTACATGAACTGGATCATATTTGGGAGAAAGAGACATATAATGTTATATTTTCTTTTAAACTGAATCAACTTGTAAAGCTAGGAATACCCTTACAAAATTCCTTCAGTTCCTTCATCTTAAAAGAAGATTCACAGCTTGTAATCATGGATTTAGAACGAAACGTTTGTGAGAATTGACGATTGTTGGTAGCTTCCGTTCGAGTTTAAGTTAAAGACTGAAATGCCATCTAAGATTGATAATTTGTTAAAGACCCTAAAAGCGTCAGACATACTTTCCGACGAGGACCTCGATTTATTGAAAAACACATCTCTTCCGTCTCCCAATGAGATTGAGTCGTTTTCAAAAGAACCTGAGGTGAGTGCAATTCTTGAGGATTTTACCGATCAACCTAACGAGCAGATGTTGGAACTTATTAAGCTGGCGAAACAGTACATCGATGAAGGGTTCCCGGGAGCTGCATGGAAAGCCATTCTTCAAGATTAAAAATCCACTGGTTGTTTTGCATCAAGCAGTAATTTGCGTGCGGCGACGATACCCCCTAAGGTTACGCCAGGAATACCTTGCCCTGGATAGACTGAATCACCGACTTGATAGGCACCATGTAACCCTAGCCTCGCATCGTTTAGACGCCATGGTTTGATTTTCAAAAACTGAGGATACCCACCTACAAAACCCCAACTGCGACCTGTCCATTTCTTCCATGATTTTGGGCTAGAGCTATGATAATATAGAATGTCTCTCTTTTTAAAAAATCCTTTAGTCATTAACACTTTAAGCACCTCATTCTCCAATTTAGATGTCTCTGTGATACTACTTTCGGGGTTAGGCCAATGTGTACTGACAGAAGCCACAACAGTATTTGGTTCCGGTGATCTTGTGTGATCTTCCGGATGACTTAAGCTGACAAAAATACTTGATGCTTGTATAGTAGATAAAGGTTGATCAAGATGAATCTGGTGATGTAAACAGTCAAATACCTCCTCGGATTTAAAGGCAATTCCCATCTGGAAGGCACTGTTTAATTTTTGTGATTGCATCTCTGACTTAGATCTAAAAGCAGCTTTATTTTTCAAGAGTTTCTTCGAGTCATTAAGAGGAATACCAAAAACTACCTTTGAGGCATGAATTACTTTCGATTTTGTCTTAACCGCAAATTTACCTTTATCCTGTGCTACAGATAGTACAGGCTCTCGGTAAGAAACAGTTCCATTTTTATTCACTATGTAGTCGACAAAAGGCTGAACCAGATTTCTAAGTCCTCCGTCAACATAGAAATTCTGATAATTAGTGTAACACAAAGCAGCTGCTCCAAAAAGAAAATTGACCTCTTCGGCAGTATTTTGTGCGGTGATCATCAACTGTTCATTCACATAAGCCAGGAATTTTTCATTATGCACGTTATACTTTTTCATTACCTGTTCCGTTGATTGCAAGGCGTACCTCGCCAGGATCACATCTGATGGATCAACCTTTTTGAGCGTTTGAATAATATCCTGAAAGTTGGATGGGGGAAAGCTTAAATATTTCATTGAACTATCCCAAACAAATTCACTTATCTGATAAGCCTTGCGCCAAAACGCATATTGATTTCCTTCAAATTTTGTAGCTGCTTCTTTAGACCATCTTTGAAAATCATTGTGTTTGATGATCTGCTCATTACCCATGTAGACCTTCATTGGTAGTTCTAATTTTCTCAGTGGGATCTCAATTCCGATGTAATCGAGTAGAAATCTTAACGGCATATGACGATCAAGCCCTACAAGGGTTGTAGCCCCTGCTTCGAAGACAAATTTTTTTCTAGGATAAGAGGTCGTACAGCCACCCGGAATCCAATTTTGCTCAACCAAGTGAACTCTCCAACCATTTTTGGCTAGGATTGCGCCTGTGGATAAAGAGCCCATTCCTGTACCAATAATTATTACCTCCTTCATCATTGTTTAATAAATGAAGAAAAAGATTAAACAAATATTGATTAGACTCCGTTTGGTACAGCAACTAAGAGATCTAATTATCATCTTTAGCATTAACATCGAGCGTATAACTGACGAATGAAAGTAGCTGTTTACAGAAAAGAGCATTTTAATGCTGCTCATCGATTGCATAATCCCACCTGGAGTGAAGAAAAAAATGAAAGGATATTTGGAAAATGTAATAATCCCAACTGGCATGGACATAATTACGAGCTGATTGTCAAATTAGCCGGTGACCCTGATCCTGAGACAGGATACGTTTATGATATGAAAATACTTAGTGATCTGATTAAAGAAGAAGTTACCAATAAGCTGGATCACCGAAACTTGAACTTAGATGTTCCCGAATTTGCGGATATCAATCCTACGGCAGAAAACATAGCCAAAGTAATCTATCAATGGTTGCGTGTAAAGGTTGAAGCAGAATTGGACTTAAAAATTACTTTGTACGAAACAGAAAGAAATTATGTTGAATACCCCGCATGACAATGATTTTGAACTTGATGATCACATCAGCAGCTCTGATGAGACGCCACTACGTCCCGATGCGTTTGAGCTTGATGATGAGATCAAGATTGAATTGATTCAGAAACACTTCAAGGAAATCATGCATATACTCGGGCTGGACTTAACAGATGACAGTCTTAAAGGAACGCCTCAGCGAGTGGCAAAAATGTATGTGAAGGAGGTTTTCTCAGGATTGAATCCGGCTAATAAGCCCGTAGCTCGTTTGTTTGAAAATAAGTATAAATACGACCAGATGTTGGTAGAAAAGGATATCACTTTTTATTCCCATTGTGAGCACCATTTCGTTCCAATTTACGGCAAAGCGCATGTAGCTTATTTTCCAAATGGTAAAGTGATTGGATTGTCCAAGATAAATCGTATTGTACAGTATTACTCAAAAAGACCACAGGTACAGGAGCGTTTGACGATACAGATTGCGAACGAATTGAAAAAGACACTTCACACAGAGCACATTGCAATTGTCATTGATGCAAAGCATATGTGTGTATCGAGTCGAGGGGTTAACGACACCAATAGTCAAACAGGGACGGCATATTTCAGTGGAAGATTTGAAGACCAAGATTTTAAGTCCGAATTTTTAAATTTTATAAATTCCCCTAGTCAGTAAGTCAGGTAGATATGTCGTTCGAGCAAAAGAAAATCCTGGTAGTGGGAGGTTCTAGTGGAATAGGTAAGTCAGTTATTGAAAAATTACTGGCTCAAGGAGCTGAAGTATGGAATCTCTCAAGAAATGAGGTTAGAATGCCAGGGGTGATACATCAAACAGTTGATATAACTGAAAAGGAGTTGAACTTTGATTTACCTGAAACGCTTGCTGGCCTGGTATATGCTCCCGGGACAATCAATTTAAGACCCTTTAATGCGTTAAAAATTGAAGATTTTCAACGTGATTGGGAGGTAAATGTCCTTGGTTTTATCAAAATCATGAAACTTGCGCTAAAGTCACTTAGAAAAATACCTTCTTCTGTGGTATTGTATAGTACGGTAGCTGTTTCTCAGGGCATGAATTATCATGCTTCCATTGCAGCATCGAAAGGAGCTGTAGAAGGACTGACTAAATCCCTTGCTGGAGAATATGCAAGAATTAACATCAGGTTCAATGCCATCGCACCGAGTCTAACAGATACACCCCTCTCGAAAACCTTACTTTCTTCAGAAGATAAGAGAAAAGCGTCGGATAACAGGCATCCATTGAACAGAGTGGGACAGCCTGAAGACATAAGCGAGGCAACACTTTATTTATTATCAGAGGACTCCAGTTGGATGACAGGGCAGACACTTCATGTGGATGGCGGCCTGTCATCTATTCGCCCTTTGTAGGATCATTACAATGGCCAGGAAATACTTTTCACGTGATGAGCTACATCGTCTTGAGTCGAGATTTAGAACCCAGCTTATCAACAGTTTGACAGGATTTAAGAGTCTGGCTTTGATTGGGAGTGTAAGTGAAGCAGGCCAGTCAAATCTTGCTGTTTTTTCGCAAGTGATCCATATGGGAGCTGCACCATGCCTCATAGGAATTTTATCAAGACCCAATACAGTTCCCAGACATACGCTGCAGAACATTTTGACCAATGGAGCCTTTACAGTCAATCATGTTCGGAAAGAATTTTATAAGAAGGCACATGCTGCTTCAGCAAGATGGGAGACCTCTGAGTTTGAAGCCATTGATTTAGGTGAAGAATATCTTGATGCTTTTCCAGCTCCTTTTGTAAAACAGTCAATCATAAAGATGGGATGTAAGCTGAATGAAGTAATTGACGTAAAATCAAATGGTACACATTTGATAGTGGGTGAAATTTCACACATCTATCTTGATGATTTATTTGTGGGCGAAGACGGATTTGTTGACTTAGAAAAGGCTGGAACCCTAACAGTATCTGGACTGGATAGCTATCATGAAACTTGTAAAATAGCCAGACTTCCTTACGCAAAACCTACTAAAAGAGAATACTGACGCGCAATTCAGGGCGTATTTTTTCGGCAGGTTGCCTATTCGAATTAAGTATATAAGGGGGATTTTTATAATTTCCTCGTTCCTATATCTTTGCACCTCTTTTTGAAGACCAATATTTAAACTTTAAGATGGAATATATCATTTATCTAGTGCCTGTTATGGCATTGATCGGATTAGCTGTAATGGGATTTCAGGCAGTCTGGGTAAACAAGCAGGATGCTGGTGAGACTAAAATGTCTGAGATTGCGCTTCACATTAGAGAAGGAGCACTCGCGTTTTTGAAGGCAGAGTACAGGGTGCTCGCCATTTTTGTTGTGGTGGCAGGTATTTTGCTGGGAGTGATTGCTACCATCGTAGAAACAACCCATTATTTTATAATTATTGCGTTTCTGATAGGTGCTGTCTTCTCAGCGCTTGCCGGAAATATTGGTATGCGAATTGCAACCGCTGCTAATGTCAGAACAACACAAGCTGCTCGCACCAGTCTTCCGCAAGCATTGAAAGTTTCGTTTACCGGTGGTACCGTAATGGGTCTTGGCGTGGCAGGTCTCGCCGTTTTCGGAATCAGCGTTTTATTTATTCTTTTATTCCAAACATTTATGGGCGGTGTTTGGACGAATAATAGTGATATGACAATCGTCCTGGAAGCATTAGCTGGTTTTTCTTTGGGAGCAGAGTCTATTGCTCTTTTTGCCAGAGTAGGTGGAGGTATTTACACCAAGGCAGCTGATGTTGGAGCTGATCTCGTAGGTAAAGTTGAGGCGGGTATTCCTGAGGACGATCCTAGAAATCCTGCAACCATAGCAGATAATGTGGGAGATAATGTGGGAGATGTGGCTGGAATGGGTGCTGACCTATTCGGATCGTACGTAGCGACAGTACTGGCCTCAATGGTATTGGGAAACTACGTTATTAGAGATATGGGAGGAGCGATTGATGATCCTTTTAACGGTATTGGACCCATTCTCCTTCCTTTGGTAATTGCTGGGTTGGGAATTATTTTCTCAATCATCGGGACATTCTTCATCAGAATAAAAGACAACGATGCGAAAGAAGCTCAAGTCCAGAACGCATTAAATGCGGGAAATTGGGGTTCTATCTTGATTACGATGATAGCGTCTTATTTTATCATTGACTTGATGCTTCCAAGCGAAATTCAGATGGAATACTTCGGTGTTGGCATTGTGACGGTTACCTCTATGTCAGTATTTGGAGCAGTGATCATTGGATTAGTTGTAGGTGGTGCCATTTCGTATTTTACTGAGTATTATACGGGACTTGGTAAGAAACCTGTAATGGATATCATTCAAAATTCTTCGACAGGTGCGGCAACTAACATCATTGCGGGTTTATCTACCGGAATGTTGTCAACCTGTCTTCCCATTCTAATCTTTGCCGGGGCAATTTGGGGAGCCTACACACTAGCCGGTTTCTACGGTGTTGGTATTGCAGCCTCTGCCATGATGGCTACTACTGCTATGCAGCTGGCCATTGATGCTTTTGGTCCTATCGCGGATAATGCTGGAGGAATTGCTGAAATGAGCGAACTTCCCAAAGAGGTTAGAGAAAGAACAGATATCCTTGATTCTGTTGGAAACACGACTGCGGCTGTAGGAAAAGGATTTGCGATTGCATCTGCTGCTCTTACATCGCTCGCTTTGTTTGCAGCGTATGTCACATTCACTGGTATTGACGGAATTAATATCTTCAAGGCAGATGTACTTGCCGCATTATTCATAGGAGGGATGATTCCCGTTGTATTCTCTGCTCTTGCAATGAGATCAGTAGGTAAGGCTGCCATGGAAATGGTGATGGAGGTGAGACGTCAATTCAAGGAAATCCCAGGTATTATGGAAGGTACAGGCGAACCGGAATACGGTAAATGCGTCGATATTTCAACTCAAGCTGCTTTGAAAGAGATGATGCTACCGGGTCTAATTACGATTGCGGCGCCGATAATTATTGGTTTTGTTATGGGTCCTGAGGCACTGGGGTCCTACATGGCAGGTGTGGCAGTATCAGGTGTGCTATGGGCCATTTTCCAGAATAACGCAGGTGGTGCGTGGGACAATGCCAAAAAATCTTTTGAAGCCGGAGTAATGATAGATGGGGAAATGACTTATAAAGGTTCCGAAGCTCATAAGGCAGCTGTGACAGGTGATACTGTTGGTGACCCATTTAAAGATACCTCTGGACCTTCAATGAATATTTTGATCAAATTGACTTGCCTTGTTGGGTTGGTAATCGCACCAATTTTGGGTGAGATTTATGGTAATGGTCATGCCGAAAACCAGACCATCAACCCTGTTGACCATGAAAAAATAGAAATTTTTGTGGATAACCAGGAAGAAAATTAATCAGAAGATTATTTCTATAAAAAAGGCTGTTGCAAAGGTTTGTAACAGCCTTTTTTTGTATATCATAATTTTATTTTTCTAAGGAAATCATCTGCATAATAAACTTATGTTGGTAGGTTAATTGTCACAGCAACATTGTAACGAAAATGTAACCTAATCGGTGCTTCTATGTTACTACATTAGCAACAAGTAAATTGTAAGTTAACTAAATCAAAAATTTTCTATGAAGAGAAAGTTACTAATGACGGTCTCGCTGCTTTTTGCTGTCATCGTTGCGTTTGCGCAACGGTCAGTAAACGGTAGTGTGACTGCTGCCGAAGATGGCAGTGGGATTCCGGGAGTTAATGTTGTGTTGAAAGGTACAACAACCGGAACAACGACAGACCTCGATGGGAACTACCGACTGAGTGTTCCTGAAGAAGGTGGTACTTTGGTCTTTTCATTCATTGGTCTAGCCGCTCAAGAGGTTGAGATTGGCTCCAGATCAGTAGTGGATGTCCAAATGATTGAAGATGTAGAGCAACTAGCAGAGGTAGTTGTTACTGCATTAGGTATTGAAAGAGAGTCAAGAAACATCGGCTATGGCATTGATGTGTTGGAGGCGACTGAGCTAACAAAAGCTCGTGAAACTAACATTGTGAACTCACTTCAAGGTAAGGTAACTGGTGTTCAAATAACAAACACTGGTGGTAATGTGGGTGGTTCTTCTAAAATCACTATACGTGGGGTGTCTTCACTGAGTGGAAGAAATAATCCCCTTTGGATTGTAGACGGAGTTATGATCAATAACTCCCAAACAATGTCAGGATCCAGAATTGCCGGTAACAGAGACTTTTTTAATGGGGCAGCTGTTATCAATCCGGACGATGTGGAATCCATCAACGTATTGAAAGGTGCTGCTGCAACTGCACTATATGGATCCAGAGCTGCAGCAGGTGCCATTGTGGTAACGACTAAAAAGGGGAAAGCCGGGAAAGGGGGAAGAGCTACTGTAGCGATTAACTCTTCAGTTCGTTTTGATAACCTTTTCAGAGTGCCAGATTATCAGCAAGGTTACGCTATGGGTAGCAATTTTAAGTATGATTCAACAGCTCGAGGATTTGACTGGGGACCAAGAATTGCAGGACAAACTGTAGAAAATCTACCGATCACCGGTGAAACCGGAGCATTAACTGCAGTCGATGACAATGGGGTTAATGACTTTTTTGAAACAGGCGTTACTTCGATCAACAACTTTTCTGTTGGAGATGCTGATGAGAGAATGAACTACAGATTAAGTGTTACTTCACTGAATCAAACAGGTATTATGCCCGGTTCATCTCTAGATAGATTGACGATCGGATTGAATGCCGGTGTTAATCACAGTGAGAAACTTTCGTCAAAATTTGGTGTACAATACATCAAATCTCAATCAGGAGGTACTGGTGTAACAGGAGCAAATGATCCCAATATTATTGGATTAGGCTCCTTCAGTAGTACATTAGATCAAAGACAATTTCAAAACTGGATCGATGAGTCTGGAAACCAGATCAACGTACCAACCAGAGCAGCTGATGGTACACCTACATCCAACAACCCGTATTGGATACAAAATGAAAATTTAAATGATCGTGAGGATGATCGTATTTTGGGAAATTTTGAGGTAAACTTCAAGCCATTTGATGGTTTCCAGTTGATGGGACGTGTTGGCATTGATATGAACGATGATAAGCGTTTAATTACCAATAGAAAAGGTACTGCTCTACGGATCTTAGGTAATTTCAATTCTGACAACATCAGAAGGCAAGAAATCACTTCAGATATCATCGCAAGCTATGCGAGGGATATTAATTCTGATCTCTCGTTCAATGTATTGGCTGGATTCCAGTTTAATGAGCGCCTATTTGAGCGCCAGCAAATAACGGGTAATGAACTGTTAATCCCTGAATTATTTAGCCCAGGGAACGTAAATCAGGTCGTTGCCAGCAGAGATTACTCAAGTCAGAGATTATTTGGTGTGTACGGCTCGGCGGAATTGATTTACCAAAACTGGTTGACATTGACAGCAACTGCTAGAAATGACTGGACATCTACATTACCGTTAGATAATAATTCATATTTCTATCCTTCAGTAAGTGCTGCATTCGTTTTTACGGATGCATTTAACATTGCCAATAATATTCTTTCTTATGGAAAGTTAAGAGCTAGTGTTGCTCAAGTAGGTAATGATACAGGGCCTTATCAGTTAAACTTTAACTTCTTTCCTATTACCACTGCCAGTGGACAATATGGTTTGAATGTGAATTTCCCTTTCCAAGGTCAATTGGCATATGCGGCTACCAGTACAGTACCTCCGGCAAACCTGCTTCCTGAGCAGCAAACTTCATTTGAATTTGGCCTGGAGACTCAATTATTTGATGGAAGAATAGGGTTGGACGTTGCTTACTTCAAGAACATCAATGAAAACCAAATTCTAGCACTACCAATTCCACAGAGCTCTGGCTTTGCGTTCAGAAGAACAAACGTAGGTCGGGTTGATCAGGAAGGTATTGAGATATCAATAGACGCAACTCCTTTAGAGGTTGGAGATTTCACCTGGAACACTACGGTTAATTTTTCTCACGTAGAATCTACTGTAGTTGAACTTTCTGATGATGTTGAGTTTGTAACAATTGCTTCGGCATTCAACAGTGTGCAGGTACGAGCAGTACCAGGGAAGGAATTCCAATTATATGCTATCCCTTTTGCAAGAGATAGTGCAAGCGGGAGGCCATTGATCGACCCTAACTCAGGTAGAAGAATCCCTGGAACTGCAAAAACTATGGGAACTGTATTACCTGATTTCACCGCTGGTTGGATCAATAACTTCACATGGAAAGGTGTAACCATTTCATCTACAATTGACATGAGATGGGGTGGTATCATCAAGACCTCCACTGTAGAAGGTTTACAAACTGGAGGTCTTGCAGCTGAAACCCTACGAAACAGAGAAGGTACCTTCATTGATGCAAGTGGAGTAATTGACAATGGAGACGGTACTGTAAGAGACAACGACGTGCCTGTAAGAAACACTCAAGATTACTGGACCGCACTGAATGATGGTTCGGTTGCGGAACCTTACATATATGACGCATCATTCGTCAAGTTGAGAGAGATCGGAGTTTCGTATAGCCTGCCAGAGAATATACTTAGTGGAACATTTATCAAAGGAGTTCAGCTTGGAGTAGAGGGTAGGAATCTGGCGCTGCTTTATTCTAAGGTACCTCACATTGATCCCGAGTCTAACTTGTTTGGCGCTGGTGCTGATGGTTTTGGTATTGAGCGTGCTTCTGTTCCTTCGACAAGGAGCTTTGGTTTCAATGTAAGATTGACATTCTAATCCTAAATGTTAATGACAATGAAAAAGATAAAAATATTGATATTGACCGCAGTCGTCCTATTCGCTGGATTTAGCTGCGAAGAGGCATTAGATATCAACACAGATCCACTGGCAGCTACGTCTGCGGATCCTAATGCCGTATTGCCTTATGTTTTAGTGCAGTACTCCAACAGACACGTTACAGAGCTGGGGTCGCGAATTCCCGATGTGTCTCAGTACTTCTCTGATACATTCAACAGTCCTAAGAACGGTACTACCTCGATCTTTTTGACAGGAAATACCTGGAGGATGATGTATACTCAGGTACTAGGAAACCTTTCTTTAGTAAAGGCTGATGCACTTGCGGCAGGAGCAACCAGTAATAATGTAGCTGCAATCGCAACTACAATGGAAGCTTTAATTTACCTGGAATTAACCTCTATTTGGGAAGATGTTCCTTTCACTGAAGCAGTTAATGCGCAAGAGTTTCCGGCGCCTCAATTTGATAGCCAGGAGACAGTTCTTAGAGGTGTGGTTGCTCTGTGTGATGAAGCAGTTGATTTGATCAACACGCGTCAAGAAGCAGGTGAGTTTAATGTTAGTAATGGGGATTTGATCTTCGGAGGTGACATGAATAAGTGGGAGAAATTCGCCAACGGTCTTCAGCTTCGTGCTTTGATGATGCTGAGAAATCAGACTGGTGTCGACGCAGAGATTGCGAACGTTCTTTCAAGACCACTTCCGGAGACGAATGCTGACGCTGCCAAGCTTGAATATTCAGGACAGGCAGGTGCTTTAAATGCATTGTTTAACTTGATCCAGACATTCTTTGGCGGTACAAACGAAACTTCTAATGTTTATGGACCTGGTCCACCGTTATATGATTTATTGGTACCGACGGGAGATCCTCGCGCAGATGTGATCATTGCTAGAAATGACCTGCCCGGTCCTAGTATTGATGCATTCCCTTCAAATAGCACAGCAGTGCTCAGTAATGATGTCATCAGAGGTGATTTCCCCGATGTGTGGATGCTGCCTGCTGAGATCGACTTTTATAAAGCTGAGCTTTCTTTAAAAGGAGTTGGTGCTGCTGGTGATGCGACCACAAACTATGCAAATGGACTTCAGAACATCATGACATGGTATGGTGGTGATGTCCCCGGAGCTACCGCAAGCATAGCGCAAGCTGATATTGATGCTTTTGTTTCAGCAGCGGGTGCACCTTCATTGGATGATGTTTACAACCAGGAATATTTAGCTGCATTCTTGCATCCAATTCTTGCGTGGAATCATGTTCGAAGGAACAAGGTACCGGTGCTTGAAACACCTCCAAACTCAAATATCTCTACGTATTTGAAGCGATTCAACTATCCTCCGGCAGAGGTGGCTGCAAATCCAAATACGCCTGCTAATAAGTTGACGGATGCGCCAATGTGGTTCGAAAACTAAAATGGTTATGACAATGAAAAAATTATTTATACTAGTTACAATTGTTGGCTTTCTGTCTGCTTGTACAGAGTACGACTTTTTTGAGGACCAAGGATTTGAGGTAACGGAGTTACCAGGATATGTAGCCTTCAATGGCGATGGTACTTCTATCAATTATACGCTAGACCCACTTGATGAGTGTGGCACTCTAGAATTGGAAGTGGAGGCACCTACAGGTACACTTTCTGATATCACAGTGACATACGCCTTAGGTGGTACCGCTACATATGGTGAAGATTACACTATTGATGGCGGATCTGCTAATGGTGGGTCTTTCACTATTGAGCATAAGCAAAGTGCTAATCAAGATGACTTCAATAACCTAGATAATGGTTCTTTTACTATCGTGCCAGTGGTTGACAACACTGCAGAAGGTGATGAAACCATTGAAGTTACGCTTGTGAGCGCGGTCAATGCAGACGGTGAAGAATATGCTGTTGGCCGAGGTGGAACTGATTATTTGAAATCAGTTTCTATAAATCTTGCTGATGTAGATTTTGATATCACGCCCGGAGGAAACTATAATGTAGCAATGTCTGGAGCATTTGGTGATATAGCCTATGGGACTACACTGACTGAAGAAGCTCCTTTCCAGTGGAGAATGGCTGACTTTGCCGGCGGTATTTTTGGTGTTGACGTTGATTATCTAATCACTAAAAATGATTGTGGTTGGGGTGTAACAGGCCCAGCTACCGGTGGATCATCCTTTGCTACAGTAGAGGCGGATGTATCCGGCACATTTGATTCGGCTGGAGTGTTGACACTAAACGTGACGCTTCAATGTTGTGGAGCTGCAGGAGCTGCTTATCAATTAATAGCTACACCTCAGTAAAACTGTAATAGCCGTTAAAGCTTTTTTTAAAGGCTCCTCTCCGAGGAGCCTTTTTTTATACCTGAAAATGAAAGCTCAACCATATTAATTTATATTTTTACTTGAAGTATATAATTCTAAATAGCAGTAAAACAGTTAGTTAAATAAATTACACTATATTTGAAGTGCACTAACATGAGGTAAAATGAAAAATATTAAATTTTACATGGTATTGGGATCACTAATTGCCGTTTGTACTGCCTTTGATTCCATTGCCAGTAAGGATATCGATAAGAACCTTCTGAAAGACATAAGGACATCTGCTAATTCATTTGATAAATCGATCTCAACCAGAAATTTCAAAGCTGCTAAGGAAGAGCTACTGGCGTTGTACCCCCTCATGAAAAAGGAGTTTAAAGAGGCGAAGAAATTGATTCATTCCTTAGAGAAGGATGGGAATTCTTCCAACGCAGAAAAGCTACGGATATCCCTTGATAGAAAATTAGAGATCCATGACAAGTTGCATGGACTAGCTGAAGCATCTTCCGCATCTTTGAGAGTACAGGCAGATGACGCCCAAGCTTTGGTAAGAGAATATTTAGGACTTTTAGAGGAGAAACAACAATTACTTTCTTCTCTGAACTAACAGTTGATTTAAGGTTTCTATTTTAAAAAGCGTTTGAATTATCATTCGCTTTTTTTGTTTGCTGCAGACCCTTTTCACTCTTTATACAGCCTTACCTTTGTGCCAACATGAAAAGGGCCAATACACTTAATGCTTATGATAAAGCGATAGATTGGTTTGAGAAAAAGGGGTGGGATGCTTTCCCTTTTCAAATAAAGACCTGGAAGGCTTACTGGGAGGGTAAAAGCGGCTTATTAAATGCACCTACAGGTAGTGGTAAGACGTATGCCCTCTGGGTGTCTGCGGTGCTGGAATCGTTGATGAATCCTAATGATTACAAGGGAGAAAATCAATTATTCGTCCTTTGGGTGACTCCTTTAAGAGCTTTGGCAAAAGATATACAAGCTGCAATGCAGCAGTTTTGTGATGAGAGCGAGATAGATTGGAAGGTTGGCCTTAGAACCGGGGATTCGACAACTTCGGATAGGCAAAAACAGAAGAAAGAGAAACCTCAAGCTCTTGTCATTACCCCAGAGAGTATTCATGTCCTGCTAAGTCAATCTGACTATGAGCATTACTTCAAGAATTTAAAGAGCATAATCGTCGATGAATGGCATGAAATCATTGGAACTAAGCGAGGCGTAGCTACTGAGTTGGCAATTAGTAGGATTAAGGCCTTGGTACAAAATCCACTTAGAGTATGGGGTGTTTCAGCTACCATTGGTAATCTAGAGCAAGCGAAGAGAGTACTCTTAGGGGAAGATCTTTACAGACAAGGAGTTACCATTAGGTCCGAGGTAGAAAAGAAAATAGTTGTTAAATCTATACTTCCGGAAGAGGTTGAAAAATTTCCCTGGTCTGGTCATCTGGGGACCAATCTGCTTCCACAGATTTTACCGATTATACAAGATGCTACTACGACGCTACTTTTTACGAACACTCGTTCTCAGACAGAACTATGGTATCAGGCATTACTCAGGTATGCTCCCGATTTAGCAGGGGCAATTGCCATGCACCATGGATCAATGGATCATGATTTACGTAATTGGGTAGAAGATGCTTTGCATGATGGGAAACTTAAATGTGTAGTGTGCACATCTAGTCTTGACTTAGGGGTAGATTTCAGACCAGTAGATACTGTGATACAAGTGGGAGGGCCAAAAGGAGTTAGCAGGTTTCAGCAGCGCGCGGGAAGAAGTGGCCATAGACCAGGAGCGACCAGCCGTATTTACTTTGTTCCTACACATTCACTTGAACTAATAGAAGGGGTGGCGTTAAGGGAGGCAATAAGTGAGGAGAAATTCGAGAGTCGTAAACCGCTTGAAAGGTGCATGGATGTATTGGTTCAGTATTTGGTTACCCTGGCAGTAAGTACGGGATTTAAGTCCATTCAGGTTTTTGAAGAGGTCAAGAATACGTATGCCTTCCGATTGCTATCAGGGGAGGAATGGAATTGGGCGTTAGATTTTATCACAACAGGTGGAAAAACTTTGGGAGCTTACGATGAGTTTGCTAGAGTTTATGACGATGAGGGTATCTACAAAATTATCAATCGACGCGCAGCGACAAGACATAAGCTATCGATTGGGACGATTGTTGGGGATCCGTCATTGAAAGTACGCATGGTAAAGGGAGGATATCTTGGGACAATTGAAGAAAGTTTTGTTTCTAAACTTAATGCAGGGACTACCTTTTGGTTTGCGGGAAGGAATCTTGAGTTTGTGAATATCAAAGAAATGACCGTAATGGTCCGACCATCGAAGAAAAAGTCCGGATTAACACCGGCATGGGGCGGCGGTCGTCTCCCTTTATCTTCGATGTTATCAGATATGATTAAAAGAAAACTTGACCAAGCGAGCAATGGTAAGTTCATAGGTATTGAAATGGAAACAATTAAACCAATACTTGACTTGCAGTCAAGTTGGTCCAAGATTCCTGGTGCGGACATTCTTTTAATTGAAAGAACTACCACAAAATATGGTAATCATGTTTTCATCTACCCATTTGAAGGCATGTTTGTTCATGAGGTGCTTGCAGGTCTGGTCGCATATCGTATCAGTAAAATGACGAGAATAAGTTTTTCTATTTCTATGAATGATTATGGTTTCGAATTACTGTCAGAAAAGGAAATTCCTTTGGAAGAAGCGCTGGAATTGGATCTATTTTCAGAGCAGAACCTATGGCAGGATATCAATGAATCCCTAAATAAGACAGAAATGGCAAAGAGAAAGTTTAGAGATGTAGCTACTATTGCCGGTCTAATTTTTAAAGGGTACCCTGGCAAAAACATTAGAGCCAAACATTTACAGGCGTCCTCTTCGATATTATATGATGTTTTTGATGAGTACGATCAGGGAAATCTACTGATTAAGCAGTCTCTCGATGAGGTGATGTCCGTGCAAATGGAACAAAGTCGGCTGTTTGAAGCAATTAGGAGAATCAATAAACTGAAAATTGAACTGATAGATACACCTAACCCTACTCCTTTCGCTTTTCCGATTCTTGTTGATTCACTGAGAAGAGAGAGCTTATCTTCTGAGCAATTGTCAGACCGTGTTGAGAAAATGGTACTGCAGTTAGAACGGTATGCATCTGCCAAATCCTAGGAATTCAGTTATTTTAGTTGACTTATTTAAAAAAGAAGAGATGAAGTATTCGCTATTTCTGCTATTCGCATTTTTTGGCACGCTGGCAAGTGCTCAATCCATTTTAGGTAAATGGAAATCTGTAGATGATGAAACCGGGAATGAACGATCCGTGGTTGAGATTTATGAAAAAGAAGGCAAATACTATGGCAAGGTGCTAAGTATTTTCACCGCTGAAGGAGAGGATCCGGACCCTGTATGTCAAGAGTGTGACGAAGATGACCCACGCTACATGAATAAAGTGATCGGAATGGAAATTATACAGGATATGGAATTAAGTAAAGGGGGAGATGTCTACGAGGAGGGCACGATTCTGGATCCGGAGAACGGAAGTGTTTATGATTGTAAGCTATGGGTGGAAGACGGTAATTTGAAAGTTAGGGGATACATCATGTTCCTGTACAGAACTCAAACCTGGTTGCCTATCAGGTCATAGTTGGTGAATGGAGATAGAACTGCAAGGGGAGTTATTACAATTGCTACCGCAAAAGGCAATTTACTGGGATCGGACATCCACATTAGTTCTATCTGATCTTCATTTAGGAAAGGCTGGTCATTTCAGAAAGCATGGAATCCCCATTCCACAAAAAGTCCATTTTGATGATCTTGTTAACATGACTGGGCTAATTGAAAAGCACAATCCCAAGAGAATAATTTTTCTTGGAGATTTATTTCATAGCGATTTAAATGCAGAGTGGTGGGCCTTTATTGATTGGCTTAAGCATTACCCTGCATTGAACTTCATACTAGTAAAGGGGAATCATGATATAATCCCTGAAATATTGTTTACGCACGCAAGAATCAATTTTGTTGAGAATCTGGAAGAAGGACCTTTTTTCTTCACGCACATGAGAGAAGAACATCCCACATTATACAATTTGTCAGGACATATTCATCCGGGAGCCCATCTGTTTGGTTCCGGGAAGCAAGGATTAATTCTGCCATGTTTTCAGTTCTGTGGAAGTTACGGTTTGCTTCCTGCATTTGGTAACTTTACTGGATTAGCAAAAGTGAGACCTAAGTCCGATGACAGGGTTTTCGTGGTAGCGGATGATAGGGTCATCGATGTGACGCGTTGATTAGAGAATAATTTTTGTAATCTAGGGTTACATTTTCTATTTGATAGGTATAAAACAAATGAGTCAAAAGGACTCCTAGTTCATGAAAGATCGTGATATTCTTAGCAGAATAAAACGTGGTGACGAATCTGTACTTGATCAGCTTTATCAAAAATATTTTAGGATGATGTCTAGAATGGTTTTGAATAACAGTGGTACGGAGGATGACGCCAAAGATGTTTATCAAGAAGCTTTGATTGTATTTTGGCAGAAGGCGAATAGTCTCGATTTTGAACTTACCTCAAAGATTAGCACATACCTATACAGTATATGCCTAAATCAATGGAGGAAAGAGCTAGATAGAAGATCTAAGCTGAGCAGAGAGGAAAAGGATGGGATGGATTTTCAACAGCATGAGGAAGACCAGAGTTATGATATTATCGTTGCGTGTATAGAGGAGCTTGGTGACCCGTGTAAGAGTATTTTGATGTACCATTATTTTGATGGTATGTCCATGTCGGACATTGCAGAAAGAATGAATTTTGCGAATACCGATACTGCCAAGACAAAGAAGTATAAATGTAAAAAGCGGCTGGACAGTATTGTGCGGAGGAGATATAAAAAAGAGGACTTTTTTAGTTAGATAGACACCAATATGATGCCACATGATGATATAGAAAGGTATGTGCTTGACAGGATGAGTCATGTAGAGAAGACCGCTTTCGAAATTCGGATAAAGGAGGATGCAGCGATTAATGAAGAGGTAGCGTTTCAACGTACAATTTTTAAAGGAATAGGAGAAGCAAGAAAAGCAGCATTGAAGAATCGGTTAGCTCAGGTCCCGGTTAGTAGCTCCTGGTTTTCCAATGCAATAAGCAGTGGTTGGGCTAAGGCTGCCGCAGGAATTGTGGTTGTGAGTGCTGCGTCATTAATTTTCTATACGGAAGGTCATCGTGATGACTTGGGTGATGATAATTCTTCTGTTTTCATTGATGCTCCTGAAAGCCAAGAGGAAATTGTGATAAGTATTCCGGATCGTTTAATAACAGAGAAGGCCGATGCTGCCAATCAAGATATAGCCACAGCATCTACAACTATTGAGAATTATGACATCGCTCGAGAAATCGTTGAGGATGAATTTCAAGAAGATAACGTAGATCTTGAGGGTACTTTGCAGATTGTACCTGTCAATCCTCCAGAATTAGAGTTTGAAGGCGAGCTAGAAACTCAAGATGAGGAAAACAATACACTTCTAGATATTTCTTCTGTAGAAGCTCCGATAAATATTGATGTCATTGAATCTGAAGAGGAGAGATTATACAGATATTTTGATGGCACCTTGACGCTTAAGGGTGATTATAATTCTATTTATTATGATTTATTGGAGTTGAATTTAGAAGAGGGGAGGCTGTATTTTATCGAAATTGATGGTGATTACTTTGCTTTGCCCGTTACAGAAAGTTTCAGGTCGTTGGATTTGATTGTAAATAAATCACTCATTTCTACATTAGATTCTCTCACAGCTCTCAATTAGTTAAAAACCTATAAATCTGATTGGTGGACAATCGAAATGATTAATTTTGCTGTCCATGCGAAAAGGTACAGATCGAAAGAGAAAGCTTGGAAGCTTCCCATTTTTGAGTGTGGTGTTCACCATAACCCTATCACTAATTGTTTTGGGACTTTTTGGGCTTTTGACAATACTAACCGGGAACCTTACCAAGTCCATTCAGGAAAATGTTGAGATACAGGTTTACCTTAACAAACCGATATCTGAAACAGAAGTAAGCCGCATACAACGCATTGTAAGTAGTAAAATGTACATACTTAAGGGTCAAGGATCACCTCCTGTTCAGCGCATCACAAAAGAGGAAGCTGCCGAAGAATTTCTTCAGAATACAGGAGAGGATTTTAGTAATTTTCTGGGAGATAATCCTTTAAGAGATGTACTTATGGTGAACATTGCACCAGGGTATCAATCAAGTGATAGTTTAAAGTATGTGGTTGATGATATTGCAGCTATAAGAGGTGTCTATGAGGTAAGCTATGTAGCTTCATTAGTGGAGAAGATAAACCAAAACCTCGCGAAGGTGGGAAGTATTTTACTTGCTTTCTCCCTACTTTTTCTTTTGCTGGTCACGATTTTGATTAATAACGCTATTAAGCTGGCACTGTACTCGCAGCGCTTTTTAATCCGTAGCATGCAGCTAGTTGGAGCTACTGCTAGGTTTATAAGGCAGCCTTTTCTAAATAGAGCACTTCTATATGGTTTGATTGCTGGTTTGATTTCAGTCGCAGTGTTATACACTATCAGTAATTATTTGCAACTGTTAATATCGGACCTTGCTGCGCTTTTTGATGCACAGCATTTACTTATGCTTTATGCTGTAGTTGTTTTACTGGGAATTATTGTTGCCTATCTGAGCACCTATCGAGCTGTAAGGAAGTACCTGAAGCTTTCATTGGACGAATTATACTAAAATGAGTAACACATCAAAATTTGCTTTTCAGAGGAAGAATTACATAATCATGCTTGTAGGGCTTGTAGTTCTGGTCTTGGGTTTTTTTATTATGACTATCGATACAGAGACGTACGGATTTGGTCTCTTTGGCCTTACATTGGGTCCCTTAATTGTCTTTCTGGGCTTCATGATTCAGTTCATAGCGATTTTGTATAAAGAGAAGACAAAATCTGAAGATTAAAATAGATGAGCATATTTGAGGCACTCCTGCTAGGATTGATACAGGGGCTTACAGAATTCTTACCGGTAAGTAGTAGTGGTCATCTTGAGATCGGCAATGTCCTGCTGGGAGTAAAAACCAGTCAAAATCTCTTGTTTGCGGTAGTTGTTCATGCAGCGACTGCTCTGAGTACCATTGTTGTATACAGGTTTGATATTTGGAAAATCATCGTAGATATCGTTTCTTTTCAATGGAATGAGTCTACTCAGTTTGCAGCAAAGATTCTACTCTCTATGATTCCAGTTGGTTTAGTTGGTGTTTTTTTTGAAGATCAGATAGAAGCATTCTTTAGTGGCAATATGATGCTTGTAGGCTCTATGCTTCTGTTAACGGCGACCTTGTTATTCTTTACTCATTATTCCAAGTCTTCTGATGGAAATGTTACATTTGGTAAGGCTATCGTGATAGGATTTGCTCAGGCATTTGCAATTTTACCGGGAATTTCACGATCGGGTTCTACCATTGCTACCGCACTTCTTCTTGGTATAGATAGGGAAAAGGCTGCCAGATTTTCATTTCTGATGGTGTTAATCCCCATTCTTGGTGCGGGATTTCTTAAGTTGCTGGATTTTATGGATGCGCCTCCTGAAGTTGGAGACGGGATTTCTGCTTTTTCATTATTTGTTGGTTTTGCTGCTGCCTTTACCTCAGGTTTGCTTGCTTGTCGATGGATGATCAGGCTTGTGAGGAATGGAAAACTCAGTTATTTTGCTTACTACTGTGCTGTAGTTGGGGTTATTGCCATCATCAGCAACTGGCTATGATCGACTACACCGTAGACAATACATTTCTGCTTGTTAACAAACCTGTAAATTGGAGTTCTTTTGATGTTGTTAAGAAACTGAAATATGGTTTAAAACCGAAGAAGATCGGACATGCAGGGACCTTAGATCCTTTGGCTACGGGACTCTTAGTTTTAGGTGTAAACAAATACACCAAGCGACTAGAAGAGGTGCAAAGCCTTTCGAAGACTTATTCAGGTATCATTGAAATTGGGAAAACTACCCCAAGTTTTGACTTAGAAACTGAATTTAATTCAGAGTCTGACTATCATCATATTTCTCAGCATTCCATAGCAGCTGCAGTTGCTAAACTTACTGGCGAGATAAAGCAGCTTCCGCCAGCACACAGCGCGGTGAAGGTGAATGGAGTAAGGGCCTACAAAATGGCTCGTCAAAACGAACACGTAGTGCTAAAAGAGCGAACAGTAAACATCTTAAGGTTTGATATTGTCAAGGTTGACCTTCCTGAAATTCATTTTGAAGTAGATTGTTCTAAGGGGACCTATATCAGAAGCCTTGCAAATGACTTTGGGAAACTCTTAGGTACCGGAGCTTATTTGAAGAAACTAATACGAACTAGAATTGGTGATTTTAAGCTGGAAGATGCGCATGAATTGGACGATTTAATACCTCAGAAAGCCAACTCATGAGAATTTTTGATTCGTTTGAAGAAGTGGGTGAGTTAGTGTTTCCCGTTGTTACAAGTGGAACATTTGACGGTGTTCATTTTGGTCATCAGAAGATTCTAAAAAATGTAAGTGTTCAAGCAAAAAAGCACAAAGGCCAAAGTGTTGTAATTACGTACTGGCCTCATCCAAGATTTGTGCTAGGAAAGAAAAGTGATCAGTTGCAATTGTTGACCACATTTGAGGAGAAGGCTAAGCTTATCGAGGAATGTGGGATTGACGTGATCATGAAGGTTCCATTTACGAGGTCTTTTTCTCAACTTTCAGCAGATGAGTACATCTATAAAGTTCTAATTGATGGATTAAGAACTAAGAAACTAATAATAGGGTATGATCATAAGTTTGGCAGGAACCAGGAGGGAAGCTTTGAATATTTGAAGCAACATGAGAATAGGCTTGGCTTTGCAATTGAAGAGATAGCACGTCAAGACATTGAAGACGTCGGTGTGAGTTCTACCAAGATTCGTGATTCCTTACTAGCTGGAAATGTGGCAGTAGCCAACGAGTACCTGGGCAGGAACTACAGTATCACTGGGCTTGTAACTAAAGGAGAGCAGCTTGGTAGAAAACTAGGTTTTCCTACTGCGAACATTTATGTTCCAGAAGAATATAAACTGATCCCCGGGGATGGGGTTTACGCAGTTGAAGTACAGGTTGGGAACCGTATGTTACACGGTATGCTCAATATTGGACAGCGACCGACCGTATCGGGAAGAAACAAGACGATCGAGGTAAATCTCTTTAATTTTGATGATGATATTTACGGGTTGACCGTTTCAGTATCCTTTGTTTGTTTTCTCAGAAAGGAACAGAAATTTAGTGGATTGGATCAACTGAAAAATCAGTTGGATATTGATAAGAAAATGGCTTTGGAAGTCTTAAACAAACTTGACTAAATGAAAAATTTGAGAATTTCTTTGTTTTGGCTGGTAATTGTCAGCTTAAGTATCTCGCAATCGTGTGGTGATGGTAATGGGGGCGATCTTATCAAAAATTTGATTTTCCCTGTTGAGGACGACGTTACGTTAGGCGCTCAAGTAGCAGCTCAGATTGCAGGTGATCCTTCAGAATTTCCAGTTCTAAGTGAAGCTGATTATCCTGATTCATACGCTTACCTTAATGCTATGAAGAATGAGATCTTACAAAGTGAGGCCGTAGAACATGAGGATATTTTTCCATATGAACTAAAGATTATACAGAGAGACGATGTACTTAATGCATTTGCTACACCCGGGGGTTACATCTATATCTACACTGGTTTGATTAAATACCTGGAAAAAGCGGATGATTTAGCAGGTGTCATGGGGCACGAAATAGCACATTCTGATCGAAGACATTCTGTCAACCAAATGATTAAGAATTTTGGAGTCCAGACACTTATCTCAATTGTTGCCGGTGAGGGAACTTCTTCTCAAATAGCATCTGTCGTGGGAGGAATTTTAAGTCTCCAGTTCAGTCGTTCTGATGAAATAGAAGCTGATGAGTATAGCGTCATTTATTTAGCTGATACCGAATACGCCTGTAATGGAGCTGCAACCTTTTTTGAATTATTAGAAGCAGAGGGTGGTGTAGGGATACCTGAGTTTCTAAGTACTCACCCCTCTCCGGGAAACAGAGTATTAGACATCAACGCCAAAGCGACAGAATTAAATTGTAAAATTGAAGTACTTGTTGAAGAGGGCTTCACTTATGAAGATTTTAAAAACAGTTTACCTTAATGAGAGAGTCAGAGATTAAAATAAAAGTTCAACTTGATAAGGATAACATTCCGGAGAAAATCCTTTGGGACGCAGATGAGAAAGATGGTCAGGGGTTTTCAGAAAGTAAGTCTATGAGTCTGTCATTATGGGATGATAAAAGCAAAAATACGTTGAGAATAGACCTTTGGAGTAAAGAGATGCCCATGGACGAAATGAAACGCTTTTATATCGACTGTTTAGGAGGTATATCTCAGACCTTACTTAATAGTACAGGAGATGAGTTTATGTCTACAGAAATCAATCAGCTATGTGATCGTTTGATAGCGCATGTGAAGAACGAAAGCTAGGAAATTGCACTTTGTTTGGAAATCCTGCTTAGTCGGGATTTTTTTTTGACCGAAAATACCTGAATAAACTCCGTTAGGAATTAAAAATGAGCCTTTTTTAAAATATTTTAAGTAATATTAAAAGTTAGAAAATTTCAATAAATAGGCCTCACCTGAAAATAAATATCATGATTCGAAAACTGGCATTTACCCTCCTTCAATTCGGACTTATTAGTTGGGCAATGGCCCAGACAACAGTCTCTGGAACGATTAAAGATGGCTCTTCGGGAGAGGCATTGATTGGTGTTAATGTATTGGTAAAAGGTACCGTCTTAGGTACGATTACTGACCTTGATGGAAACTTCAAATTAACTATTAAATCAGCTCCTCCTGTAACACTCGTTATTTCAAGTGTCGGTTTTGAGAGACAGGAGATCGAGATCACACAGGCAAATGTTTCTGGTCTAGACATCATGATGGCAGAATCGACCTTACTTGGTCAGGAAGTGGTAGTTTCTGCCTCTCGTGTGGAAGAGAGTATCCTTGAGTCACCGGTCTCCATTGAAAAGATGGATATCTTGGATATTGTCAATACGGCATCGGATAGTTACTATAAGGCACTTGCCAACTTAAAAGGTGTTGACGTAACTACTAGTAGTATTAATTTTCAAATTGTAAACGCTAGGGGATTTGGTAGTACCGGCAACACTCGCTTTGTTCAACTCATCGATGGTATGGACACGCAAGCACCGGCCTTAAACTTCCCTATTGGAAACCTTAATGGGCCCTCGGAGCTTGATGTAGAATCGCTCGAATTGATTCCAGGTGCCTCATCAGCTTTATATGGTTCTAATGCTTTTAACGGCGTGCTGCTGATAAACAGTAAGAATGCGTTTGATTACCAAGGATTGAGTGCTTTTGTGAAACAAGGTGTGAACCACGTGGGTCCCAATGCTAATCATCCTATCTCACCTATGTATGAAGGATCAATTCGGTACGCGAAATCATTCAATGATAAGTTTGCGTTTAAAGTCAACGCCTCTTACATGAGAGCGGAGGATTGGCATGGGGTAGACGAATTTGACAGAAGAACAAATCCTTTCGAAAGCATTGGCGGAACCAACCCCGGAGCCGACAGAATCCATTTTCATGGAGATGAGGCTGCGATAAACCTGGCAATTTTTCCATTTAGTGGGAGTTTTGGGGCCGTTGCAAGAAATACATTCTTCAATAATGGTTTGGCAGCTTCTAACTACTCTGACGCCGGATGGCTCCCCAATCAAGTGGCGGCGTTGACTCCGTACCGAGAGGAGGAATTGATTGATTACGGTGCAGAGAATTTCAAGGCTAATGTTGGATTGTATTATCGTTTGAACGATAAAGTAGAAGCATCTTATCTGTATAATGCAGGTTTTGGAACCAGTATATACACAGGCGCTCAACGTTACTCTTTGGCGAACTTTGGTATTCAGCAACATAGATTGCAGTTAAGAGGTGATAATTTCTTTGCAAGGGCATATGGAACTTTTGAAAACTCAGGTGACTCTTACATTACTGAATTGTTAGCCTTAAGAGTTAATGATATTGTAGTGGGGAGTAATAATCCTCTCTTCTACAATCAAGGTAGAGGATCGTTAACAGGTTATTTAGTCGACTACGCAGTAGAGTATTTGAGAAGTATTGCAGATCAGGGGTTCTTACCGGGCGATGATCCTAATAGCATCAGCTTGCAAGCCCAATATGCAGCACATCAGGCTGCACGAGGCGTTGTTGATGGTCGTTATATACTGTCTCCTGAGAACCCGACTATTCAATATCCTCTTACAGGTGAAACGCTTGATCTTGAAGGCGTTAAAAAATATGCACTTCAAGGAAAAGTTCCTCTGGGCCCAAGTTTCGCAGACAGATCTGCAATGTACCATGCGGAAGGGCAGTATGATTTTAAGAATGAGATTGACTGGGCAGAGGTGCAGGCAGGTGCGAGTTTTAGGACCTTTAATCTAAACTCTCAAGGAACCATCTTTGCAGATACGGCCGGTGCAATAAATATCTACGAGTTTGGTGCTTATCTGCAGGCTGCAAGGCGATTAAATGACGTGGTGAAATTATCCGGCTCTGTTCGTTATGACAAGAACCAAAATTTTGATGGACAAGTTAATCCAAGAATCTCTTCAGTATTTAAGGTTGCTGAGGGTCATAACTTCCGCCTGTCCTATCAAACTGGTTTCAGAATCCCTACAACACAAGGCCAATACATTGATCTAAATGTAATTTCATCAAGGCTATTGGGAGGTTTACCTTCTTTCTATGACCGATACATTACTCCTGGTCTAGGTAGAGCCTATACAGGGGGGTCTGTGCTTGCTTTTAGAGAAGCAATCTTTGGTGGTCAATCCATTGAACAGGCTGCAAGTCAGCTTGTACCTTACACGGCAGATGACATTAATTATGTAAAGCCCGAGCGTGTCAAAAACTTTGAGGTTGGTTATAAGAGCTTGATCGATAATAAATTATTGATTGATGCTGTTTTCTACTATAATATATACAATGATTTTATCACTCAGGAACAAATTGTGGTAGCAAACAACGATGACCAAGGCAATCAATCAATCGCCACCATGCTGACGAGTGATGGTGACCCAAGCTCTTCAAGCTCGACTGCTTACTCCATTTACACGAATAGAACCGATCTGGTTCGTACGCAAGGAGCTGCACTTGGGTTGGATTATTCATTCAACAAAGGTTACACCTTATCAGCTAATTATAACTGGAATCAATTTATTTCGGGATACGATGATAATACATTGAATGACTTCAATACACCGGAGCACAAATACAATATTCAGTTTGGAAATCGAAAGGTGACGGATAATTTTGGTTTCAATCTGACGTACAGATGGCAGGATCAGTTCATTTGGCAGTCAGCTTTTGCAAGCGGAAATGTTCCGGCGTATTCGACTCTTGACGCTCAAGCTTCTTACAAGTTAGAAGGAATCAAGTCCGTACTAAAAATTGGAGCGTCAAACCTCTTGAATCAACCGTATATCATGAGCCTGGGAGCTCCTAACGTTGGAGCGATCTACTACATATCCCTAACTTTCGATGAGTTGATGAACTAAGAATAATTGATTTTTGTAAAATATAAAGCCCTGTTTATCAGGGCTTTTTTTATTTTAAAGATATGAATAAGATAATTGAGAAGCTAGAAGAGGTCATTTTTGGTACAGAAACACGTGCGGGGAAATTTTTCGATGTACTACTGCTTTGGATCATTGTAGGAAGCATTATTGTGGTAATGCTGGAAAGTGTTCAGGAGATTAGGGAGCAATATGGAGCGGTATTAGACTTTTTTGAGTGGTCATTCACGATCTTCTTTTCATTAGAATACTTATTGCGTTTGTTGATATCCAGGAAGCCCGTAGCATATGCTACCTCTTTTTACGGAGTTATTGACCTCTTGGCTACACTACCAACTTACATAGCGCTGTTTTTTGCCGGAGGAAGCTATTTGGTTGTAATTCGAGCGATACGGTTACTGAGGGTATTTAGAATTCTTAAGCTGACCAGACAAGTGTCAGAAGCCCAGAGTCTGGTACGTGCTCTGATTTCAAGCAGGCATAAGATTTTCGTCTTTTTAGGTGGTGTTATCACATTGGTGATCATCATGGGTACCATGATGTACCTAATAGAAGGTGGTGAAAATGGTTTTACGTCTATTCCGAGAAGTATCTATTGGGCTGTAGTAACAATTACTACAGTTGGTTATGGCGACATTGCACCACATACTGTGGTTGGGCAAGCGTTTGCAGCTATCTTGATGTTACTAGGGTATGCGATCATTGCGGTACCTACCGGAATTGTCACGGCTGAGATAGCAGGAGAAGTACTACAGCGAGAGATACAGTTAAGAAAGGAGCATAAGTCGTGTCATGTGTGTGATACAGATGATCATGATTCGAATGACAAGTTTTGTAAACACTGTGGAACAAAGCTTTAAGAAAAAAAAAGGTCTTCATGTGATGAAGACCTTTTTCTTTCTGATGGTATTCTAATTACATCGGAGGCGTTAGTAAACCCGCAATAACGTGAACTCTTCCGTTTGCTGCGACCGTTCCTATTGCAGAAGCAGGAGCCACTACCTCAGCGTTGAAGCCTGTGTAGGTAGTTGGGTCTTGCAAATCAACGTTTCCGTCACTGTCAAGGTATATTCCTAATCCATTTTGCGCAGGAATTGCCTCTGTATTATTAAATACAAGCAATTGACTTCCTTCTAATGCTGTTGGGAATGTAGCACCTGTCACAAGATCTGTGGGCTCTACGGTGTCAAGCACAACATGATTGGCGATGATGCCATACCATTGCTGTCCGGTTAAAGAAGCCACAAATTGCTCTACAGTCACTCCGGCACCTGCCGCTGCTGCCGCAAACGTTTCGTTGGTAGGCGCGAAAACAGTATGAGTGGTCTGTCCAGCCAAAATAGATACAAGTGTAGGCACTCCTGCCTCTGCTGCAAAGGCATCTGCAAGTCCAATTCCTGTTGCTAGATCTGAGAAGTTAGCACCAAGTAATAGCGTTCCAGCATTTGTTCCTAGTATAGGTGTTAGTGAAGCCCCAACAGTTGGAGGTATCATCACTGAAGCTAACACGTGCATTACTCCATTGGTTGCTTTGATATCTGCTGTTGTTACGGAGATGGCAGCGTTTGTTGCCCCTGTTAGAAGCGTACCATCTTCGTTGACTGTGATGGATTCTCCTTGTACAGTTGAGACGGTTGTTCCGCTTGCAAGATCAGCCGCTTCGAATCTGGAGGCAGATACGTGATAAGCAAGAACAGTTTTTACAATGTCCGGATTAATGGATCGGATATCAGCGGGGAATCCCGGTGTAGCTAATAATCCAACAAATGCGTTGTTATCCGGAGCAAATAATGTAAAGTCACCTGATCCACTTAGGGTTGCAACTAAGTCCGGATAAAAATCTAAGTACTTTTTCAATGAATCTAAGCCGCCAGTGCTTTCGATTAATTGGTAAATTGTTTCCGTTGGTTCCGGCTCCGGTTCGGGCTCATCTTCCCCATCTTCTCCACAGCTAGTGAAGATCACGAGTGCTGACAAGCTGAACAGCATCGCCAAGGTTCTTAAAATGTTCTTTGAATTCATAATTAATGGATTTAGGGTTTACACCTGTTAATCGTTTTTTAACTAAACTACAATAATAGATTTATTTTATGTAATAGACTCATGGATTATGATCAAAGGCATCGATGAGTCAACTCTTGTAATCAACAAGTATCTGGATAAGTTGTTTTCAATCTGCGCTTTTTTCTTACAATCTGACCTTTTTAACCTTGTTTTCTGGTATAAAGCATTAAAGTATATTCTAATGTCATTGATCGACCAAGGAAGAAATAGAATGGAGGTAACGAAAAAATACCTCGAGTTGGCAAGCACCATGCTAGCCTTGCTGTAAACAATTGAAAAAGGTCAGTATTTCAGTCCAGATAATTTGAAGTAGTCTTTCGTTTTTCACGATGCTCGGAGCGCTAGTTTCTCTTAGCTATTTTTCACAGGTGCAGGGTCTACTTCACCACCTGCATTTTTGTCTATTTGGTGTATTTGATAGTGTGCATTAATTAATTGCAGCATTCTGTAGGTTCGCTCTCGATTTGAGCTTACTAAGGGCCACTAAAAATGTGATAATTGTAATTATTAGTATGTACATACTAAATTGTCGCAAATTTTATATCAACTTCTTGTTTTTTGAGAAGGCAATATTTTACATTTGTATCGTAAATCAAGACAATGTTCAAGGTAGTCACGCTAATTCTGGAAATTATTCTCATCTCAGAGAGTTGATGGGATGGTGTGATTATGATAGAAAATAAATATCGAGCGCCATCCTGAAAGGGTTGGCGTTTTTTTTTAACCTGTTAAAGCAATGTACTTTACAACCACGAGTCAGGTATTTTTAGATGGTAACTGGGTCCAAGCAAGGGATGCCAACACTACGCTGTTCAGTCAAACGTTGCATTATGGTTATGGAGTTTTTGACGGCATGCGCAGTTATAAGAATGCTGAAGGGTGCAATATTTTTAAAGCAAAGGCTCATTTTGATAGATTAATAGCATCCGCAGAGAAACTCCATCTAAAGATTCCTTACACCAGTGAAGAGCTCGTGCGCATTGCTTATAAATTATTGGAGCAGAATAAACTTTACACGGCGTATATAAGGCCTTTGATTTTTGCCGGACCCAATATGGAACTGAACACTGATTCTGATGTTCATTTGTTTATAGGGGCCTGGCCCTGGAAGAAATATTTGGGCTACGAGCCTGTCGATGTTATGGTTTCTCAGTTTGTAAAGCCGGGGAAAGATCACACATTATTAAATGCTAAAATCGTAGGTAACTACACTAACTCCATTCTAGCTTCATCGCAAGCAAAGAAATTGGGATATGACGAGGCCTTAATGTTAGATCCTGAAGGCTACGTGGCAGAAGGGCCTGCAGCAAACTTTTTCATAGAAAAAGACAATGTGATTTATACCCCTCCTACTGATTATGCTCTTCCGGGAATTACAAGGCAAACCATCCTGGACTTAGCCCAGCAATGGGGAATACAAACGGTGGAAAGAAGAATACACCTTGATGAAGTGTACGATGCCGATTATGCATTTTTCACAGGAACTGCATCTGAGATAACTCCGATAGGAAGTGTGAATGGTGAAAAAGTAACAGCAGAATGGGATGATACGAGTGCACACATGCTGTATATGATGTATCGTCAATTAGTTATGAATAATGAGCTTCAGGGCCTAACAATCGTTTAAGAGCATGTCTAAGGAGTTGAATAAATACAGTAAGACAATCACACAAGATCCTTCTCAGCCTGCATCTCAGGCCATGCTATATGCTGTAGGTCTGTCAGAAGAGGATATGAGCAAAGCACAGGTTGGAATCGTAAGTAATGGCTTTGAGGGGAACCCGTGCAACATGCATCTGAATATCCTGGCGCATCAAGTCAAGAAAGGTGTGAAGGAGGCGGATTTAGTGGGTTTGATCTTCCATACCATAGGAGTTAGTGATGGTATTTCTAATGGGACTACGGGGATGAAGTATTCTTTGATTTCCAGAGATATCATTGCGGATTCAATTGAAACAGTTGCCGAGGCGCAGTTTTACGATGGATTGGTAGCGGTGACAGGATGTGACAAAAATATGCCAGGTGCTTTGATTGCCCTTGGAAGACTAAATAGACCTAGTTTGATGGTTTACGGGGGTACGATTAAGCCAGGGAAGTGGAAGGGTAAGGACTTAAACATTGTATCTGCCTTTGAGGCATATGGAGAAAGATTAGCGGGTTCTATTTCTGATGAAGACTACAAAGGAATTATCAAGAATTCAATTCCGGGTCCTGGAGCTTGCGGAGGAATGTATACGGCTAATACATTGGCTTCAGCGATCGAGACATTAGGGATGAGCCTTCCGGCAAGTTCATCGACGCCCGCAGAAAACGAAGGAAAACAATCCGAAACGGCCAAGGTAGGAGCAGCTATCAGGTATCTATTAGAGCAAGACATCAGGCCGAAGGATATCATGACAAAAAAGGCATTTGAAAATGCTTTGACGGTGATCATGGCACTGGGAGGGTCTACAAATGCCGTGCTGCACATGATTGCAATGGCAAAAGCTGTAGATGTTGAATTAGGGCTTGATGACTTTCAAAGCATTTCCGATCGCACACCTTTTATTGCGGATTTAAAGCCAAGCGGTAGATACCTCATGGAAGATCTTCACAATATCGGAGGGGTACCTGCTGTATTGAAGGAGCTTCTTAATAAGGGCTATATCCACGAGGACTGCTTAACAGTGACTGGAAAGACCATTGGTGAAAACTTAAATGATGCTCCTGATCTAGCTGTAGGCCAAGATTTAATTACCTCTGTGCATGATCCTATCAAGCCGACGGGGCATTTACAAATCTTATATGGAAATCTAGCCGAAGAAGGTGCTGTTGCGAAGATTACCGGAAAAGAAGGAGAGTTTTTTGAAGGTCCCGCTCGTGTATATGATGATGAATTCGAAGCGATCAAGGGGATAGGCGAGGAGGTTCAAAAGGGTGAGGTTATTGTGATTAGATATAGTGGTCCCAAAGGAGCGCCTGGGATGCCAGAAATGCTGAAGCCGACGGGTGCTGTGATGGGTGCAGGTCTGGGAAAAGACGTGGCATTGATCACTGATGGTAGGTTTTCAGGGGGATCTCATGGATTTGTGGTGGGTCATATCACACCTGAAGCGCAGGAAGGCGGCACCATCGCTTTAGTTGAAAATGGGGATATCATAGCCATTGATGCTGTGAATAATACGCTGACATTGAAACTTACCGACAAAGAGCTTGCTGACAGAAGGAAAAACTGGAAGCAGCCTCCCTACAAAGCCACAAAGGGTATACTCAAGAAATACATCCAGACGGTTGCAACCGCATCTGAAGGGTGCGTAACTGATTGATATCATGAATAGTGATGATTGATCAATTACAAAAAGATAGATGACAAGAATACTATGAAAGTGACAGGAGCAGAAGCACTATTGCTTTGCTTGTTGGAAGAGCAGGTGAAGTACATTTTTGGATACCCTGGTGGTGCGATCATGCCGATTTATGATGAACTGTACAAATACCAAGATAAACTTCAACATATACTGACTCGTCATGAGCAGGGAGCTGTACATGCTGCGCAAGGCTTTGCGCGTGTAACAGGACAAACAGGAGTATGTTTTGCTACTTCGGGACCAGGAGCAACGAACTTGATTACAGGAATTGCTGATGCACAAATTGATAGTACCCCTATTGTATGCATAACAGGTCAAGTTCCAAGCCATCTATTAGGAACAGATGCGTTTCAGGAAACTGACGTAGTAGGTATTTCAATGCCTATCACTAAATGGAATTATCAGGTTACTAAAGCCGAAGAGATCCCCGAAGCCATCGCAAGAGCATTCTACATTGCTAATTCTGGTCGACCAGGTCCGGTCTTAGTTGATATCACAAAAAATGCACAATTCGAGATAGTCGATTTCGAGTATAGTCCTTGCGAAAAAATACGAAGCTATCACCCTTACCCGCAGCTGAGCATAGATGCGGTAAATGCAGCAGCGACGCTGATAAATAATGCTGAGAAGCCAATGATGTTGGTGGGTCAAGGAGTCTTACTTTCTGAGGCTCAAGAGGCACTGGATGCTTTCGCTACTAAATCAGGTATCCCGATGGCTTCCACCTTAATGGGTTTATCCGCGGTCCCAAATGATCATCCACTGTATGTAGGGTATTTAGGGATGCACGGTAACTATGGCCCCAACGTGATGACAAACGAAGCAGACCTTATCATAGCAGTTGGTATGCGTTTCGATGACAGAGTCACCGGTGATCTGGAGCGGTACGCTGTCAATGCTAAAGTTATTCATATAGAGATTGATCCGGCTGAGATAGACAAGAATGTAAAGGCGGATGTTCCAATTAATGCAGACGCGAAACAAGCACTACTGGCGCTTACAGAAAAAGTTGCTGAAGCGGATCATTCAGAATGGATTCAAGAATTCAAAAAACTAGACGCTGAAGAACACAAATCCGTGGTGGAGGGCGAACTCTATCCGACTGAAGGGCAGCTGAAGATGGGAGAAGTGATTCATTTGATTTCTGAGAAAACGGATGGGAAGGCAATCGTTGTTACAGATGTTGGACAACATCAAATGGTGACTAGCAGGTATTATCAGTTTAAAGACACACTAAGCAATGTGACATCTGGTGGGTTAGGGACAATGGGCTTTTGTCTACCTGCTGCTATGGGAGCTAAAGTAGGTAGACCGGACAGAGAAGTGATAGCAGTTATTGGAGATGGGGGTTTTCAGATGACCATACAGGAATTAGGAACGATCAGTCAGAGTAATATTGATATAAAAATACTCATCCTGAATAATAATTTTTTGGGAATGGTGCGTCAATGGCAAGAGCTTTTCTTCGACCGTAGATATTCATTTACAGAATTAATCAATCCTGACTTTCAAAAGATTTGCGAGGGTTATGGAATCGCATCCAATAAAGTTACAGAAAGAGCGTCATTGGAATCAGCCATAGACCAGTGGTTGAATTCTGAAGCTCCAGGTTTGTTGGAAGTGGTCGTGGAGAAAGAAGAGAATGTGTTTCCAATGGTTCCTTCCGGGGAATCAGTTTCAAATATAAGATTAAGCTGATGTCAGACATACTTTACAGTGAAGATCACAGTGACAAGACAGAAAGAGAGTTCACACTTTCTGTACTTACGGAGGATAAATCTGGACTCCTGAATAATATCACGATCATATTTAATAGGAGAAAGCTCAATATCAGCTCATTAAATGTTTCTACGACCGAAGTACCAGGTACAAGTCGATTTACGATCGTACTTACAACTACCAGAGAAAAAGTAGAAAAGGTTGTAAAGCAAATCAGGAAGCTTATTGAGGTACTAGGTGCTTTTGTCTATGAGGAAGAGCAGGTTTACTACCAGGAGATTGCTTTGTATAAGGTGCCAACAGCTGCGTTTCTCAACGGAAATAAGATTGAGACGCTTGTAAGAAATAATGGAGCTAGAATCCTGGTGATCGAGGAAGATCATATCGTTATTGAGAAGACGGGTCACAAGGATGAAACCCATAAGCTTTATCAAGCTTTGGAGCCGTTTGGGTTATTGGAATTTGTTCGTTCGGGCAGAGTAGCAATTTCAAAATCTAAGCGAAAAACGGAGGCATACATAAAAGAATTAGAGAATGCGGATTCTCATAAACTAAGTATTAAAGACTTTTAATTTTTTATAAAAACAGAAATATGGCAAAAATCAATTTTGGCGGATTAGAAGAGGAAGTGGTTACAAGAGAAGAGTTTCCACTTGCTAAAGCGCAGGAGGTCTTAAAAGAAGAGACCATCGCGATCATAGGCTACGGTGTGCAAGGACCAGGTCAGGCATTGAATCTAAAAGACAATGGGATGAATGTGATTGTAGGTCAAAGGAGAGGTGGGAAATCATGGGATAAAGCCGTCGGTGATGGTTGGGTTCTTGGTGAGACGCTCTTTGAGATCGAGGAAGCTTGCGACAAAGCCACAGTGATACAGTATTTGCTTTCTGATGCAGGTCAGATCGAGCAGTGGCCTGTGATCAAAAAGTACTTATCGCCAGGTAAAGCACTATATTTTTCACATGGATTTGGCGTAACCTACAACGATCAAACGGGCATTATCCCTCCTGAAGATGTAGATGTAATACTTGTGGCTCCTAAAGGATCTGGTACATCTTTGAGGAGACTTTTTGTTGCTGGAAAGGGATTGAATTCTTCTTTTGCCGTTCATCAAGATGCAACTGGAAGAGCACGTGAGCGAGTGATTGCACTGGGTATTGGCGTTGGTTCCGGATATCTATTTGAAACTAACTTCAAGAAAGAAGTATACAGTGATTTGACGGGTGAAAGAGGGAGCTTGATGGGAGCTATACAAGGTTTATTTGCTGCTCAATATGACCTTCTGAGGAAAAGGGGTCACTCTCCTTCAGAAGCGTTCAATGAGACAGTGGAAGAAGCGACCCAATCACTATATCCCCTGATTGCAGAGAATGGAATGGATTGGATGTATGCTAACTGCTCAACAACTGCGCAAAGAGGAGCCCTGGACTGGTGGAAAAAATTCAGAGATGCAGTAGCGCCTGTATTTGAAGATCTCTACGATAGTGTAGCTACCGGAAATGAAGCTAAGATTACAATTGAAGCTAATCAAAAGGCTGATTACCGAGACGGTCTGGAGAAAGAACTTGCGGAGCTTCAAGAATCTGAAATGTGGAGAGCTGGGGCAGCAGTCCGTAAATTAAGACCTGAGAATAAGTAATTTTTATTAAATAAACGCAAAGAAGATGGCTGATCGACTTTACATTTTTGATACGACATTAAGAGACGGAGAACAAGTTCCCGGCTGTAAGCTTAATGCAGATGAAAAGATTGAAATAGCTATCGCTCTGGAAGAACTGGGAGTAGATATCATTGAGGCGGGATTTCCAATTTCCAGTCCTGGTGATTTCCAATCTGTTGTGCAAATATCTAAGGCTGTAAGTGAACCAGTCATTTGTGGATTAACCCGAGCAGTTGAGAAGGATATTGATGTAGCAGCTGAGTCACTGCAATATGCGAAGAGGAAGCGAATTCACACGGGTATTGGCACTTCCTATCTTCACGTGCATCACAAACTATTGTCAACAGAAGAGGAAGTACTTGAGCGTGCAGTAAGAGCAGTAAAATACGCCAAACAGTATGTTGAAGATGTTGAATTTTATGCTGAAGATGCAGGTCGCACAGATAATGTTTATTTAGCCAAAGTAGTGGAGGCTGTTATAGCAGCAGGTGCTACAGTGATCAATATTCCGGATACGACGGGATACTGTTTACCTGAGATGTATGGAGAAAAAATCAAGTATTTGATGGAGAATGTCAAAGGAGTCGATCAAGCGATACTTTCGACGCATTGTCACAATGACTTGGGAATGGCCACTGCAAACTCGGTTACCGGTGTATTGAATGGTGCTCGTCAAGTGGAAGTTACTCAAAATGGCATTGGAGAACGTGCAGGTAATACCTCTATGGAAGAAGTCGTCATGACATTCAAAAGCCATAAAGATCTCAATATTGAAACAGGTATCAATACTCGAAAAATTCACCAGGTCAGCCGAATGGTTTCCAGTTTAATGAACATGCCAGTCCAACCCAATAAAGCGATAGTAGGAAGGAATGCATTTGCACATTCTTCCGGTATTCATCAAGACGGCGTGTTGAAAAATCGTGAAAATTATGAGATCATTGATCCCGTTGAAGTTGGGGCACATGAGTCATCAATCGTTCTAACTGCCAGAAGTGGAAGGGCCGCGCTCAAGTATAGACTTAAGGTGTTGGGTTATCCGTTAGACAAAGCAAAACTGGATGCAAAATATCAGGACTTTCTCGTGCTTGCCGATAAGAAGAAGAACATTGGTGACGAGGACCTGGAGACGCTGATGGGGAACGAAACCAAGCAGAAGTCCGAGGTTAAGTTGGAGCTGTTGCAGGTAGTAACAGGTAATGACATACTTCCAGTTGCAACTGTTAAACTCAATATAGACGGAAATACTCATGAAGCGTCGAGTTCGGGAAATGGAGCTATTGACGCTGCAATTACAGCAGCTCTTTCAATATTGAATAGACCGATAAGAATACATGAGATACTGATCCAAACTTTTACTCGATCAAGCCAGGAAATCGGTAAAGTGCACGTTCAGCTTGAGTGGGAGGATAAAGTTTACTACGGTTTTGGAAGTCATACCGACCTCATTACTGCAGCCATGGAAGCATTTTTAGATGCTGTTAATAAGATGGCGGCAATACATATAGAATTAGAAGAAGAGACAAACTAAGCAAGGTAAAAATGAAACAACCATCAACTTTATTCGATAAAGTGTGGGATGCTCACGTAGTGAAGCAAATTACAGATGGACCCAATGTGCTATACATCGATCGTCACTTGATACATGAAGTGACTAGTCCAGTAGCATTCTTAGGTTTAGACAAGAGAGGTCAAAAAGTAGCTCGTCCCGAGCTGACGACAGCAACTGCCGACCACAACGTACCTACGAAAGATCAACACTTATCCATTAAAGACGAGTTATCTAGAAATCAGGTTGATACACTTGAAAAAAACTGCGAAAAGCATGATATACCTCATTATGGATTGAACCATCAGTGGCAGGGAGTTGTGCACGTGATGGGACCGGAGCTAGGTCTAACCCGACCTGGAATGACAATTGTCTGTGGTGATAGCCATACGTCTACTCATGGAGCATTTGGAGCGGTTGCATTTGGAATTGGTACTAGCGAGGTAGAGATGGTACTTGCAACTCAATGCATTATGCAGCCTAAACCGAAGAAGATGCTTATTCAAGTAGATGGAGACCTAAAAGAAGGTGTAACAGCAAAAGACATTGCACTTTACATTATTTCCAGAATTACCACATCTGGGGGGACAGGGCATTTTATTGAGTATTCTGGTTCTGCTATTCGCTCACTTAGCATGGAAGGACGCATGACACTTTGTAATATGAGTATTGAGAGTGGTGCAAGAGGAGGATTGATCGCTCCTGATGAAACCACTTTTGAATACATCCAAGGAAGAGAGTTTGCTCCTAAAGGTTTGGACTGGGAAAAAGAATTAGCCTATTGGAAGACACTGAGAACAGATGAAGAAGCCGTTTTTGATACGGAACATCACTTTGACGCTGCAGATATAGAGCCGATGATTACCTACGGTACCAATCCAGGTATGAGCGTAAAAATTAGTGAGCCTATTCCTTCAAGTATTGACGTGGAAGAGTCTGAGAGAGCATCATTCGAAAAGTCCTTGCAATACATGGATTTCAATGGTGGAGAGGTCATGCAAGGAAAGCAGATTGATTACGTTTTTGTGGGTAGTTGTACAAATGGAAGAATCGAAGACCTACGAGCTTTCAGTCAGTTTATCAAAGGTCATCGAAAAGCGGATCATGTGACGGCGTGGATTGTTCCAGGGTCACGTCAGGTAGAAAAGCAGGCAAAAGAAGAAGGAATTGCTGAAATCCTGGAAGATGCAGGATTCGTCATGAGGCAGCCTGGCTGTTCAGCTTGTCTAGCGATGAATGATGATAAGATACCGGCTGGGAAATACGCAATTTCTACCTCTAATAGAAATTTCGAAGGGAGGCAGGGACCAGGCGCAAGAACGATGCTGGTAAGCCCATTAATGGCGGCAGCCTGTGCCATTAAAGGTGAGATCACAGACCCGAGAGAATTAATGGAAGAACTTCAAGAAGCGTAATCATGGCATTAGATAAATTTCAAAAGATAACAAGTGCTGCAATCCCTTTGCCGATTGAAAATGTGGACACGGATCAGATCATTCCTGCTCGCTTCCTAAAGGCGGTTGAACGAAAGGGGTTTGGAGATAATCTCTTTAGAGATTGGCGTTATATCAAAGGTAAAGAGCCTAATCCTGACTTTATACTGAATAATGAGAAACACTCAGGAGAGATACTGGTCGCCGGTAAGAATTTTGGTAGCGGATCCAGCAGAGAGCATGCTGCTTGGTCCCTCTATGATTATGGTTTTCGAGTTGTCATTTCCAGCTTCTTTGCTGACATATTCAAGGGGAATGCACTGAATAATGGGTTGTTACCTATTACTGTCTCAGCGGATGAACTTGCTGAAATTTTTGCGCTCATCGATGCGGATGCTGATACCACGTTCTCCGTTGATTTGGAGGCCCAGGAACTTGCGCTGGATGCGACGGGAAAGGTGATTCCGTTTGAAATTAATGCATACAAAAAGGAGTGCCTTTTAAATGGGTATGATGATATCGATTATCTCATCAACATGAAGAGCGAAATCGAAGCATTTGAGGCAAATCGGTAAAAGTTAAGGTAATGAGTGAGGGCAAAGTGTATTTCATGGATACGACGCTCCGCGACGGGGAGCAGACCTCTGGTGTTTCTTTTTCTACTGCGGAAAAGCTTAATCTGTCCAGGGTTCTACTTGAAGAAGTAAAAGTAGATAGAATTGAGATCGCATCGGCCAGAGTATCAGCAGGTGAACGAGAGGCAGCGGAAGAAGTATTGAAGTGGGCTGCAACTGCTGGATACCTCGGTAAAGTAGAGATTCTTGGTTTCATTGATGGAGGAATTTCCATTGACTGGATAGAGAAAGTGGGAGGTAAGGTTGTCAATTTACTTGCCAAGGGAAGCCTTAAGCATGTCAAGAGCCAATTACGGAAAACACCCAAGCAGCATTTGGAGGATATAGTATCTGCTATCAACTATGCACATCAGAAGGGGATCATCGTAAACCTTTACCTTGAGGACTGGTCAAACGGAATGAAAGATTCCAAGGACTATGTGTTCTTTTTGTTAGAGGGACTTAGAAACCAACCAATACAGCGGTTGATGTTGCCTGATACCTTGGGGATTCTTACACCCTACGAATCATTTGAGTTTTGCAAAGTAGTTAAAGAGACATTTCCTTCTTATCAGTTCGATTTTCATGCTCATAACGATTACGATTTAGCGGTTGCCAATGTCATGGAGGCAGTGAGAGCAGGAGTTGACTGTGTACACACCACAGTGAATGGTCTTGGAGAACGAGCAGGTAATTCAGTACTAAGCAGCGTGAATGCTGCCATCAAAGATCATCTGTTCAAAGAAACACAAATTGAGGAGAGTAAGCTGTATAAAATTAGCAAGCTGGTTGAATCATTTTCAGGTAAAAGAATTCCTGACAATAAACCATTGATTGGAGATAATGTATTTACCCAAACATGTGGCGTCCATGCGGATGGGGACACAAAAGATCAACTCTATTTCAATGAGTTGATGCCCGAGCGCTTCGGTAGAACCAGAAAATATGCATTAGGCAAAACAAGCGGCAAGGCAAACATTCGGAAAAACCTTGAAGAGCTAGGAATTGAACTAGAGGAGGAGGCACTAAAGAAGGTAACGCAACGGGTGATAGAGCTTGGTGATAAAAAGGAGATGGTCACAATAGAAGATCTTCCGTATATAGCGGCAGATGTTCTGGATCAGCAGGCGATTCAGGATCGTGTTAAGATTATAAATTATAACTTATCACACGCCAAAGGATTGAAGCCAGTTGCCTCCGTTTCCATCCGACTGGATCACGAGACAATCGAATCAAATGCTTCGGGTGATGGTCAATATGATGCTTTTATGAACGCATTGAAAATCATTTACAAAGGTAAGAATATGACGTTACCTTCACTCGTGGATTATACGGTATCAATCCCTCCTGGAGGTAAGTCGGATGCACTGTGTGAAACAACCATTACATGGGATAATGGGAGAGAGTTTAAAACCAGGGGAATCGATACAGATCAAACATTTGCCGCCATTCAGGCAACTGAGAAGATGCTCAACTTAATACATGTGGAGCCAATTATCAAACAAGTAAAATCTAATAGAAAAGAAAAAGTAATCGCTTAATATGAAAGTAAACTTAGCGGTCCTCCCGGGTGATGGAATCGGTCCGGAGATCATAGATCAAGCACTAAAAGTCACAGAAGCTGTCTGTGAAAGATTCGGTCATGAGCTTTCTTATGAGAAGGCGTTGACCGGTGCCGCTGCAATTGATGCATTGGGTAATCCATACCCTGACGAAACCCATGCGTTATGTATGAAGGCTGATGCAGTATTGTTCGGCGCTATTGGGGATCCTAAGTTCGATAACGATCCAAATGCTAAAGTAAGACCAGAACAAGGTTTACTTGCGATGAGAAAGAAATTAGGTCTATATGGTAATATTCGCCCACTTACTACTTTTAAATCATTAATTCATAAGTCTCCCTTGCGTCAGGATTTGGTCGATGGAGCAGATTTTGTGTGTATACGAGAGTTGACGGGTGGGATCTATTTTGGTAGACCTCAGGGGCGAACAGAAGATGGAAATACAGCTTATGACACCTGTGTATATAGCAGAGAAGAAATTGAAAGAATTCTAAAAGTAGGCTTTCAATTTGCAGGTAAACGGAACAAGAAATTAACTGTTGTTGATAAAGCTAATGTGTTAGCATCCAGCAGGTTGTGGAGGGAGGTAGCCCAAAGTATGGAGCCACAGTATCCCGACATCAACGTTGAATACATGTTCGTCGACAACGCGGCTATGCAAATCATTCAGTGGCCAAAGAATTTTGATGTAATTGTCACAGAAAATATGTTTGGTGATATCTTGACTGATGAAGCATCCGTGATTTCGGGTTCACTAGGCTTGCTGCCTTCAGCTTCAATTGGCGTTCATACATCAGTTTTTGAACCTATCCACGGTTCATATCCTCAAGCAGCGGGTAGAAACATTGCAAACCCATGCGCTACCATTTTAAGTGCTGCGATGATGTTCGAGTACGCGTTCAATTTGTCAGAGGAGGCTGCACTGATCCAAGAGGCTGTTGAGCAGTCGATAGACAAAGGAAAAGTGACCGTTGACATTTCAGGCGAAGGAAAATCCTTAACCACTTCCGAAGTTGGAGACTGGATTGTTGACTACATTCAATCGACTTAAGTCCTTCACATTACTACCAGCTCATGCTCATTCTGAAGTTTGGCGGAACCTCCGTAGGGAGTGCCGATGGTATACGGCAGGTGGCAGAAATTGTTCAACAGAAATCCTCTCAGGATGATTTAACCATAGTGGTCTCTGCTATTGGTGGTGTGACTTCTATGTTGGAGAAAGCTTCGGCGTTGGCAATGATTGGTGATGCTACGTATGAAGACATACTACATGATATTGAGAGACTTCATTTAGAGATCATTAGATCTTTGATTCCTGCAAAATCCCAAAGTGATCTAATAGGCCAGGTCAAATGTTTACAAAATGAGGTGGAGGATGTCAGTAGAGGTGTTTTTTTGTTAAGAGAGATCACACCCAAATCAAAGGATTTTATTCTCAGTCTAGGAGAACGGGTGTCATCTGTGCTGATACATGTTTTCTTGCATACTTTGATGGAAGGGGTGCAGCTCTTAAACCCATTAAAGTGGATTTTTTGTGATGATAGCTATGGGCAGGGAGTAGTGCAGATCCAGAAATCACTTGAGCATGCGAAGTCTAGTATGCAAAGTTTGGGTAAAGTGAACATAATGCCTGGTTTTATAGCTGCATCTTCACAGAATGAAATCATCACCTTGGGAAGAGGCGGATCAGATTACAGCGCTGCATTAATGGCGAATTTTCTAGAAGCAGATAAGTTGGAGATCTGGACAGATGTGTGTGGCTTGATGACAGCAGACCCTCGTTGGGTGCCATCGGCAAGAACCATAGAACACCTAAGTTACGAGGAGGCATTAGAACTTTCGCATTTTGGAGCTAAGGTGATTTATCCACCGACAATACAGCCTGCATTAGAGCGGAATATTCCCATTCAAATCAAGAACACTTTCTCCCCAGATAACCCGGGAACCACTATTACCAGCTCATGGGAAGATACCAGTGCGATAAGAGGTATTTCTTCAATCAGTGATCTCGTATTATTGAATCTTACTGGCAGCGGGATGGTGGGGATTCCTAATTTTTCAGCTCGGCTCTTCAAGGCTTTGGCAGAGGTATCAGTAAATGTTGTGATGATAACCCAAGCGTCATCAGAGCACACGATTTGTGTAGGGATCGAGCGTAAAGATGTAAAGCTGGCGGTGGATGCTATTCATGATGCTTTTGAATTTGAGTTGCATTTGCAAAAAGTTAACCCTGTGGAGGTAGAAGAGGATCTGGCAGTGGTAGCATTGGTAGGTACTAATATGCGCCATCAGGTAGGAATTGCAGGTCAGATGTTCAACACTTTGGGGCATAATGGGGTAAGCATAAAAGCCATTGCACAGGGTTCCTCAGAGCGGAATATATCAGTTGTAATACGTCAATCTGATCTAAAGAAATCGGTTAACGTCTTGCATGAGTCGTTTTTCTTGACGGAGACACGTACGGTGCATCTATTTGTTATTGGAGTAGGTAATGTGGGACAGGTTTTTTTGGAGCAGGTTCGAAATCAGCAGAAGTATTTGCTGGAGTATTACCACCTTCAATTGAATGTGGTAGCATTGGCAAATTCCAAAAAGATGGTAGTAGATCCGAACGGAATCCCTTTAGATAAATGGATTGGTCTGTTATCTGAAGGTGAACCGTACACATTAGACGCCTTTTTGAGGCAAATGTTTGACAACAATCTGATGAATTCGATATTTGTCGACATTACTGCCTCCGAAACCGTAGCGGATGTCTATGCGGAGGTTCTGAAGAAGTCGATTTCGGTTGTAACTCCTAATAAAATTGGAGCCACTAGTAGGTATCAGCATTATAAGACTCTGAAGCATTTAGCTAAAAAGTTTAAAGCTAACTATCTATTCGAGACGAATGTATGTGCCGGACTTCCCGTGATATCTACTTTAAATGATCTGGTCAAAAGTGGTGACCGTATCCACCGAATAGAAGGGGTGTTTTCCGGGACATTGAATTTTATTTTCAATACCTACGATGGTGGTACCAAATTTGGTGATATTGTACGTCTTGCAAAAAAAGAAGGATACACCGAACCAGACCCAAGATTGGATCTTTCAGGAGTGGATGTTGTGCGTAAAATATTGATACTTTCAAGGGAGAGCGGAGATAAAATGGACATTGAAGAGGTAGCTTGTGAAGGGTTTGTTCCTGAGGGATGCATGAAGGCGGAAGATATCGACAGTTTTTTGGAGGCTTTGGATGCAAATGAAGATCATTTCGAATCACTCATTGTTAATGCCAGGAAACAAGGGAAGAGTTTACGCTACGTTGCCAGCTATGCAAACGGAAAAGCTAAGGCAGGACTAGAGTTGATTTCAAGTACTCACCCTTTCTTTCAATTGGAGGGAAAAGATAACATCGTGTTGTTTTACACTGATCGATACAAAGAGCAACCATTGGTAGTTAAGGGAGCGGGAGCAGGAGCAGAAGTTACTGCCTCAGGAATTTTTGCAGATATAATGAAAGTTGCAAGTGCGATTGGATGATAAAGCTTCTGTAACGGTTTTCGCCCCGTCAACGGTCGCTAATGTGGGGTGTGGATATGATATATTAGGATTAGCGTTGAACACCTATGGAGATACTATTACCCTAGCAAAAACAGAAGGTCAACTTGAAGTTCGTTCAATTAAGGGGGCAGTAGGTTTACCTATGGATCCCAAGCAAAATGTCGCAACTGTAGCCATCCAGTCGATGCTCGACGAGCTGAATAGCTCGCAGGGGTTCGTAGTTGAAATTGAAAAGAATATTGCCCCAGGAAGCGGATTAGGTTCGAGTGCAAGTAGTTCCGCAGCAGCTGTCTTTGCGGCAAACGAATTATTAGGACGACCTTACACGAGAATGGAGCTGGTTCGATTCGCGATGGAAGGGGAGCGCGCAGCTTCGGGAGTCGCGCATGCTGATAATGTCGCTCCATCACTACTAGGTGGATTCACGGTGGTCAGGGGGTATGATCCGTTAGATGTATTTACAATTCCCTACCCGGAGGAACTGCAGGTGGTCATTTTCTTTCCCCAATTATCTGTAAAAACTAGTGATGCAAAGCGCATCTTAAAGCATCAAATCAACCTACAAGACGCTGTAACGCAATGGGGAAATATTGCAGGATTAGTCTCAGGTTTGATTATGAAAGACTTTGATCTGATTGGTCGCTCCTTGCAAGATGTTATTGTAGAACCTGTACGATCCATTTTGATCCCGTTTTATGATGAGGTAAAGTCACATTGTTTAGAAAAAGGAGCCTTAGGATTTAATATTTCAGGTTCAGGTCCAAGTATGTTTGCCCTCTCGAATAATGAGACATTAGCCCATGCACTCACCAAGGATATCATGCAGTTCTACAAAAAGTATGATATTGAATTAATGAGTTTTGTATCTACAATCAATCATAAAGGTGCTGAAATTATTCAGTACTGATTTTTATGCGGTATTACTCCACATCAAATCGAGATCATTTCGTCAGTTTTAGAGAGGCTGTTCTGAACAGTTTGCCTTCTGATAACGGACTTTACTACCCGGAATCAATCCCAAAGTTGGCAGATCACTCATTGGAGTGCCTGAGTAATCGCTCTTTGGAAAGTATTGGTTTCGAAATGATGCGACCCTTTGTTGGCGGTGAGATTCCGGATGAGGCATTAGATCAGATCATTAACGAAACACTTAGTTTTAAAATCCCCATTAAACAGATTGAGGAGAACATTCATGTTCTTGAATTGTACCATGGACCCACATGGGCTTTTAAAGATGTCGGGGCAAGGTTTTTAGCACGATGTATTGGTTTTTTTACTCAAGAGGCGTCGAGGGAGATAGACATTTTAGTAGCCACTTCAGGGGATACGGGAGGGGCAGTGGCGGCAGGGTTTTTTCAGGTTCCCGGCACAAGGGTAACCATTTTGTACCCGAAAGGGAAGGTCAGTGAGGTACAGGAGAAACAGTTGACGACCTGGGGGGACAACATAAATACTTACTCAGTAGACGGCACATTCGATGATTGTCAGAAAATGGTAAAACAGGCCTTTCTAGATAAAGAACTTACTCAATCTTTGAATCTCTCTTCTGCAAATTCAATTAATGTTGCTAGGTTCTTACCACAGTCCATCTATTATGCCCAAATTGCAAGGCTGTTACCTGGGGAAAAAACGGTAGTTGCCGTTCCGTCAGGAAATTATGGGAACCTGACGGCCGGCCTTTTTGCATGGAAGATGGGGCTGCCTGTTCGTCGGTTCATTGCCAGCTCTAATATCAATAAAGTTGTCCCAGATTATTTATTAACTTCTAAGTATCATCCAAGGCCAAGTGTAGTAACTTATTCGAATGCAATGGATGTTGGTTCACCCAGCAATTTTGTAAGGATGCTTGAATTATTTGAGGGAAACCACAAAGCCATGACTGAGAAAGTTAGTGGATACTATTTGACTGATGAGGAGACGCTTACGGCTATGCAGAAATGCTTAGATGAACATCATTATCTGTCTGATCCGCATGGGGTCATTGCCTATCAGGCACTACAAGAGCAACTCAGCTCAGAGGAGCAAGGGATATTTCTAGAAACTGCTCATCCGGTTAAGTTTTTATCGGTTGTGGATAAAGTTTTGAGTGAACCTATTGACTTTCACGAAATGACTCATGAGCTGATGACAAAAACTTCGTATGCATCTGAGTTGCCAAATGATTATGAAGCTTTTAAGTCAGTCCTGCTAAGCTTGAATAACTAAGGAGGCAGAATTCTTCTATCTTACTAAATGGAACTATTCCTTTCCTTAGCATTAATTGCTCTGATAAAGCATAGCAATGTTCCTCATTGCTCTCTTTTTTTCCTGTCGGGTTTGGAAGAGATCATGATCATAAACATATGAAACATGAACCTATATTCATATATTTATGTACTTTTAAACGATGAATGTTCTAGATCAGGAAACATTGGAAAAGGTAGCCTTTGTACTTAAAACTATCGCACACCCCCTACGAATTGGTATTGTAGATTTACTGAACAAGCATGAGGAGCAAAACGTCAATCAAATTTGCTCTGCTCTAGATTCTGAACAGTCATTGACTTCTCACCATCTGCAGAATATGAAATTAAAGGGAATTCTTGGGAGTCGAAGGGATGGAAAGCATATCTACTATCATTTGAAAGTGAAGGAAGTTACCAGTGTGATCTCTTGTATAGAGAAGTGTGAAAAACTCCCAATCTAATGAGACTAGTCTTAAGCGTTGCAGATGTAGTCAGCTTCTTGTAATAGTTTTTTAGCCCTTTTGCCTAGAATCAGTTCTACTTTGACTGATTTTTCACACATATTCCTGCAAAGAACGATCCCGTCTTTAAAGAGTAATTTTTTTTCGGTTTTCGTTAAGGACGATAATGTGGTGATGGGCTGTATATGATAATTTTCAACTAATGATTTTAAGTTATTTTGCAGAGGATAGTCCCATCCCAAAAGTTTTAGACCTACACACTCTCCATAATCAATTGCATCGGAAGTAAATCTACTGTTGGTGACAATCCAACCCTGCATGGTTTTATGTTTGTGTGATAATTGTTTTTCCATGACTCTGATACATCGATAAATCTTGATTGGATATACAGCGGTGTCTTGACATCTGATTTATACCCATTTCGATTATGAAATTTGCACTCAATCATAAGTCGTTCTGAACCATTATCGGCAATAACATCCACTTCGTGTTTAATGCAATGGCCATCAACTAATATTCCTGTCTCTACTTCAAAACCCTGTACTTTGAAGAGCTCGGCAGTAAAATATTCAAAAGGATAACCAGAAGGACCGAGCTCTAATAAAGCTTCTTTAAGCTTATATCTGGAAGCATAAACAACCGCTTCTTTCTTTAATAGTTGATGAGCCTTCTCGTAAATTTTTTTCGTACTTATACCATCTTGTAGCTCGTTAATTATTGCTTTGGCAACATTATCAACAATGTGTTCTGGAGCACCACTTCGCATTAAACTTTCACGCAATTTCTTTTCAGAAAAAATTATCCCCTCGCCGCTGTGCTTTGCAACCTAAATTGATGAAGCCATATTGATATTTTCAAAGTAATAGCACTCTGTCTATGTGATTCAGATCTGCTTTTGGGAGCCAAAGATTTTTCATCTTTTGCAATCTTTAGAAAAGCGGAAGAATTTCTTTTACAATAGTTAAAAAGAATAGTGTCAGATTTCAGGTTTATTCCTGAATGTTCTTAGCACAATGATGATGATGATCGCTGAAAAAACATAAACCATCGTCCATTTGGACGCTGCACTAAACCAGCTTCCATCTTCCGGAATTTCTTCTCTGACCGCTTCGACGGTCTGCTGCGCTTTAAGGACGACTGTGGTAACTACGAATACAAATGTTGTTATCCATTTTTTCATACAAGTAAAGCTAACGGAAATCATGTGATTGTAAAATAGAAAGATTGAAGTTAATATTCTTGGGAAGGTCATTTTTAGAATATTTTTCGAATGATTATTTGATTCTACTTATTTTCCCCATAGGATATTAATAAGGGTTATAAAGGTGAGAAGGAAATGATTATTACAATCAACCCATACACTCAAGCTAAGATCAAAGCGTACAGCACGCTAACGTCAAAAGGAGTTGAAGATAAAATACAGCTAGCACAAAATACTTTTATTCGCTGGAGAGATGCTTCTTTCGCTGAGAGAGCAAAATCTTTTCGAAAAATGTCGCGTTTGCTACGCGAAAATGCAGAAAGCTATGCAGAAGTAATCACCGCAGAGATGGGAAAACCTATTTCCCAAGCGATAGCAGAAGTTGAAAAATGCGCTTGGGTTTGTGATTATTACTGCGAAAACGCAGCCCAATTTTTACGATCTGAGTTTGTCGAAACCGAAGCTAAAAAGAGTTGGATAGTCTATGAACCTTTAGGGGTGATCTTAGGAATTATGCCATGGAATTTCCCTTTTTGGCAGGTAATGAGATTTGTAGCTCCAACATTGATGGCAGGAAACGTAGTATTGATTAAGCATGCCCCCGGTACGATCGGATGTGCGGTTCTGTTAGAAGAATTATTTGAACAAGCTGGATTTGAGCAAGGAATTTACACTAACCTGATTGTGACAGTAGAGGAAGTGCCCAAGATACTTGAGCATCAACACGTAAAAGCTGTCACGTTAACGGGAAGTGAACCTGCAGGAGCCGCTGTGGCAAGTAGCGCAGCAGCACAAATAAAGAAATCAGTTTTGGAGTTAGGAGGAAGCAATGCTTTGATAGTATGCAAAGATGCAGACCTGCGCAGAGCGGTAGATATTGCTATCACCGGAAGAATGCAAAACAATGGACAGAGCTGCATTGCTGTGAAACGAATACTTGTGCAACGAGATAAAGCTGAGGTTTTCATCAATCTCATGGTTTCCAGATTGAAAGAACTTGTGGTAGATGATCCTTTTAGTAGCAAAACAGATATAGGCCCATTAGCGAGGCTGGATCTCGCAGAGCAACTTGAAGAACAGGTAATGGACTCAATAAGAGCGGGTGCTTCACCTCAATTAGAATTCAAGAGAAATATTGCGATTATTCATCCTAATCTTTTGACAAATGTGCAACCTGGAATGCGGGCATTTGACGAGGAGTTGTTTGGGCCAATTGCCTCCGTCACCATTTTTGACGAATTTGAACAAGCCATTGAGTTATCTAATGAGTCTCGCTTTGGATTAGGGGTTTCGATTTGTACCCAAAATGAAAAAAAGGTAATCGATGTTTTAAGTCAGTTTGAACAGGGTTCAGTATTTATTAATCAGATGGTCATGTCGGACCCAAGGTTGCCGTTTGGCGGTATAAAAAAGTCTGGATTCGGACGTGAACTGGGTATTCGAGGGATACATGAGTTTGTCAATACAAAGACTGTTTATGTAGCAGAGTGACTAAAATTTCATATTCAGTTGTGGACTTCGAACTTTGAAGATAATTGACACTAGGATTACCCCGATTAGGCAGTAGCTAAGGTATATGAGAATCAGATCCTCATTCTTTGCGATCAAATTAGTCGATATTCCGTATACCCCCCATGCAACGGCTAGCCCTGAAGCATACAGCTTGTAATTAAATACGAGTAAAGTGGCAATCAGTGTGCCAATTACTAAAACAATCGCAAGCCAAAATTCCGGTAGAACTCCCAATCCCTGCCATTGAATGTAGGTGAGAAAAACAGAAAAATTTGCTACTGTGGCTACCACTATCCAACCCAAGTATAAACTGTATGGGACTCTTACGAACCAGAAATAACTCGAATGATTCTTTACTCTTAATCGATGATTGTGTAATGTAATGTTGATGTACACAAGACTGGATAACAATCCAAGCATGATGATCAAAGAGGCACCTATCCAATAGTAATGCCATGCCAGTATCCATGAAATGTTCATGACGTTTGATATCCAAACACTGTGATTCAATTTGCTGATGAAAGAAGAATTTCTTGAATTGAAAAAGCTGGAACTGAAAAACAAAAAGAATATCAGACCTAGGTATATTGTACTCCAAATTGAAAATGTAAACCCTGAAGGAGTGAAGAGTGTCTCAAAGTCTCTCGACACTTGTCCTGTCTGAATGCCATTTATTGGAAGGATGTTAGCCAATGCATTTACTGTTAGCACTGAGAGCGTCGTAATCCAGTTGACAAGGATAAATAATCGATTCTTATTTCTCATGATATTATAGATCTGTACCTATTCATGTGCGAATTTTTCTGTTCTACCAGTCTAAAATTCAATAAGTAAGTAGTTAGATGTAACTTGTATAGTATCCTCAACGCCTTATTATTCGCCTTTGTTATTTTGTGACGATAACGACTTGCAATAAAAGTACAATTTAAACTACTTAAACTTTGGTTGACTGGATTTTAAGATACTGCTACTTGTCTACAGCAATTTTCTTAGTGGTAATCGACGTTCAAGGACAGGATACGTTCATGTTGTCAAAAAACGACAAAATCAGTCAAGACTTCATTTTACTTGATAGTTCTGAATATCGTAGAATCCTTACCCTAAGTCAACAAGCGGAGGTGCAATTTGAGACTTATGCCTCAAAAATTGATGAGGTGAATAGACAGAATTACTGGCTTATGGCAGTGTTAGTGGTCTTATTAACTATTACCACATTTCTGATCTTTTTTGTTTACCGGGCACGAATAGCAAAAAAGACTATAGAAGCACAGAATTTAGAGTTGAACAGGAAACAAGAAGCTTTGGCTCATACCCAAGTGGAGCTCGAAAAGACATTAAGGATTGCACAAGATTCTACAAAAAGCCTGCGAAAGTATAACCAAAAATTAAAGTCTTTACAGTCACAGCTAATTCACGCCGAGAAAATGTCTTCCCTGGGTCAGTTAACGGCAGGAATTGTTCATGAGATTAATAATCCTATGAATTTTGTGAGAGGTGGAATAGAGGTAATAGAAAAGAATTTAGGAATAATTTCAGGTATGCTTGATGAGAAGCAGCAGGCGATGAAAGCAAGCGATGCTGATAAATTACTTGACATACAGGAAGAGATTGAAAGTGAACTGGAGTACATGCAAGAGTTTATTCCTCAAGTATTGAAAGACATACTTTTTGGGACCTCTCGAATAAGCGAAATAGTAAATGGATTGCGGATTTTTTCTAGACAAGGGGAGTCAGAAACAAAATTTTCTAAGCTCAATGATATCATAAACTCATCTTTGTTAATACTACGAAATCAATACACAGTAGTAGCAGATTTAAAAATTGATTTTTCTCCTGATATCGATGAGATTGAATGTTATCCAGGACTATTGAATCAGGTTTTTGTAAACATTATTTCCAATTCGATAGACGCAATTGGTGACAAAGGAAGGATATGGATCAAGACCATTGATTTGGGAGATTGGGTGCAGGTGGAAGTGGGAGATGATGGGGCAGGAATTGCACCCGAAATACGCCAGCACATTTTTGAACCTTTTTTTACGACTAAAGAAGTTGGAAAAGGTATGGGAATCGGTCTATCGATAACATATTCTATAATTCGAAAGCATGGAGGGCATATAGATGTGGAGAGTTCTCCCGATACTGGAACAATTTTTAAAATAATGCTTAAGAAAGAATTGAGAAATGCTAAAACTTTCGCTGTATCAGAAGAATCAGTTGAAACATAATTTTTCTCAATTATTGATCAGAATTATGACCTATATTGAATCGGCATCAGAAAAAGTAGAAACAATTGAAATGAAACATATGAAAACACCCTTGATAGCACAGAGGTTCTTCATCAGAACAATAGCCTTTGCAACTTTTTTCATGTGCAGTTTGCATTTTGTTTTTGGAGTTGATCTCGTTTCCATTGACAAGATATTAGCAACCCCTTCAGCTTTTGAAAACCAACCGGTGAATCTGAAAGGGCTAGTCACAAAGTTTATTCCAGGAGATGAAAATGCTGTAGATAGATACCTGATACAGAGTGAATTTGCAAATACGACTATTAGCATAACTACGATGAGTGGTAAACCTGAAGTATTCAAGGTTTATGAAGTGACTGGAACCGTTGTACTTGACCCGTACAATGGAACTCCATATGTCATTGAAAAGGGAAGGGATCTGGTAAGAGATACTTCAGGGTTTAATCATCCACTTATTCTGTTTGCCTTCTTCGTTGGATTTTTAATATTGGCGGTGCTTGTTATCGTATTGCTCGCAAGAACTAGCAAGCATCATCATACTGAGATGCCTGTAGAGATGGTGACCACTAGAGGGAATTCCGCTATAGACTACAATAATGACTTCAAAACAATTAGGATCCCTTCAAATACACCGAAAACGCTTCAGTTTATTCCGGGTAAACTGATCATCACTGCAGGAGAAGATAAGGGGAAGGAATTCTTGATTTCAGGGTATCCTACCCCTAAGGGGAATGTGGTTTCTGTTGGTAGAGAAGTAGTAGTGGGTGAGCGTATGTATTCTCATATTCAGCTTAACGATAAAACGGTATCCAGACGTCAGGCAGAACTTATTCACAAGGAGGATAAACTGTTCCTCCGGAACATTAGTGAGACTAATTATACAAGCTTAGATGGTAAAGAGCTGGGGCTCCAGGAGGTAAGGGAGGTAAATAAAAATGCCTTCATAAAGATGGGTGATTTAGAGTTTCAATATACCGCTTAGTAATCCACTTAAAATTTGTGATTTACGAACTAGCTTTTGACACCTTCATTGGTGCCCGATCAGAGAACCAAGACAGCATTCTTAATTTAAAAATTACTGAGGATGTCTTTTTAGTAGGAATTGCGGATGGAATGGGCGGTATGGCAGGAGGTAAATTAGCCAGTACTCTTGCCGTAGGCTCAGTAAGAGAATATATAGAAAACCTTCCCTTAGATCAATTTAAAGCTGAAAATCTAAAGACTATATTAGCTGCATGCTGTGAAGCTGCCGGATCTAGCATAAAAAAAGCGAAAGCATCGCAACCAGAATATCACGGCATGGGGACCACCTTGAGTTTACTGCTTATCTGCGGTGATGTGTATGTTTGGTCTAACATCGGGGACAGTCGAATCTATGAGATAGAAAATGAGGGCATTAACTTGATTACGGTTGATCACACACTTGTACAACAGCTTTCTGAAGAGGTACAAAGTGAGCTTGAAGAATCGGTATCCATGAAGTATGATCACCTACTGACTAAGTGCCTTGATGGTTCGGGTGCATCTGCGGATATCTTCCCATTAGAAGATGATTACAAGCATGCAGACGATGAAATAACTTTCCTACTGTGCTCTGATGGGCTGCTTATAGATAGGTCTGCTTCTCATCAAAGTAACCTATTGAAATTGATCACTAAAAATGATTCGGTACAAAATGCAGTTTCTACCCTTATTTCGTACGCTTACTCACAAGGATCCAAAGACAATATTTCTGTAGGACTTGTTCGGATCTTAGAAGGATCACATGAACGTGTCGATAACAGAGACCGTAATGAAGAGAGTAGACGACAGATCTATCATTGGCTGATCTATTTTGTATTGTTCTTATTTGCTGTGATCTCAGGATCTGTTTTTATAAGTAGTCGGGATACTCGAGGGAATGAGTTTGAGAGTAAAACAGGAACAGGAATTGAACCTGCAGAGAAAATAGTAAAAACTAAATGGTTTCCGCTAAATAAGCGGGAATTCATCAACCCAATTAAAGTTGGTAGTGATATTTATTGGGTTCCTTACCCTGCAAGAGAAGAAGTACGGTATTATCACATAGTGATCATGTCTGAAAATGATGTATTACTTGAGAAATACCTTAGTGATGGACAAACCTACTTAAGCATGGAAGAGCTTGACCTGAAGTCAAATGTGGTTTACACGTTAATCATTGATGCTATTTTGATTAAGAATATACGGATTCAAGGTAACAGTGTTCAATTTACTTTAGAAGAAGAATCTTGATGTCAGATCAACGCAACAATATTGATCCAAGGATAAGAAAGGCTCTCAGCCGGAAATATGAGATTGAGCAAGTCATAGGTTCAGGTGGAATGGCAATCGTGTATCAAGCAGTTCAGAAGACACTAGATCGCAAGGTTGCTTTGAAAGTGGTCCATCAAAATTTTGTTCATGACAAAGAGTTCATTGAAAGATTTACAAAAGAAGCACGTGTACTGGCCTCGCTGAAACATCCGAATATCGTGACAATACATGATGTCGACTCCATAGATCAATTCCATTACATGACAATGGAACACCTAACGGGGGAACCCCTTTCGGAAATAATTAGAAAAAATGGTAAGCTTGATGTCAAAGAATCTTTGAAGATTGTTGCTCCTATTGCAAAAGCATTAGATCATTTACATAGTAGAGGTTTCGTACATCGAGATGTAAAGAGCTCCAATATTTTTGTTTGCGAGGATGGTAGATCTGTCTTAATGGATTTCGGAATTGTGTACACAAGCGAAAGCATGTTAAGCCAGCCAGGTACGGTACTAGGCACACCAGAGTTCATGAGCCCGGAACAAGCAAATGGACATGAGCTAACTGGTAGTAGTGATCTATACAGTTTGGGAGTTATACTGTACGAATGCCTTACTGACTCAGTGCCTTTCAAAACGGACAATCCTCTAACGACCGTTTATAAGGTGATTAATGAGGCTCCAAGGCCCGTCAAGGATTTAAATTCAAAAGTTCCGGGTTGGCTGAATAGTCAGATCTTAAATCTGCTATCAAAAGCGCCCTCGATGAGGGTCAGCTCTGCTAATCAGTTTGTGAAAAACCTGACTGAACAGCAGGTAGTTGATTTTAGCTTTGACGGCCTGAAGGTGTTTACTCCGATCAAAGAAGATGAATTAAGGCAAGAAGCGATAACAACGAAAATAGGTACTGCAAAATCTTTATCTGTCGCTGAGGCAACTCTTGTGGAAAGTGCTTCTTATCCCAATAGCAGCTCAGAAAGAACTAGTACCTTTCTAATTATCTCTGGTACCGCTGCATTGCTATTGTTGTTTATTTCGATGTTTTTATGGTTTTTTATTGAATTGCCCAGTGGTGAAAATGGGAATCAATCCTCTGTGCCACTCAGCTGGACCTCTGAAACTACTGTTCCCTATTTTCCCGGAGGCCCTGAAGTCTTCAAAGAAAAAGTCAGATCTGAATTGTCAAATATAGATCAGGATTTTGTGTCAGGTAGGGTTTACCTAGAGGCAGATATTGGTATTAACGGGGAAGTACTTGATTCGAGGGTGATTCTTGGAATTAACGCAGAGCAAGATAGACTAGCGGGACAAGTCCTGAGAAATTTGGGTGATTTTATTCCTTCAAAACGAGAAGGTATAAATGTAGGAGGTATGTCTATTGTAATTATAGACTTTTAGACTTGCCCCTTAGGTGTCCTGTACTATGGATTGTAGAGTAACTCCATATCGTTTCTTTTTGTTTTTTGGCCTCTTTGGAAGCTTTTCTGTCATATATGGACAGGAGGTAAACTTGTCAGTATCCACTAACTCTGCGTCTGAATCCGCTCAAACGATTATTACCTTGACTGTCACAGCATCATCTCCAGTTTCAGGTAAAAAGTCAGTAGATGTTAATGTAGCAGGGCTGGGTATTACTGCTGAGGATTATGCATTATCAAATACGGTCATTGCCATTTCTAACGGTCAAACGGTTGGTGTAGAGACTTTTACAGTTCAGGATGATGCAGTTTTCGAAAGTGATGAAATAGCTTCAATTTCAATTTCTAGTCCTTCCTCAGGGATAACGTTAGGGGCGACAACCCAAGAAGACGTGACAATCACTGACAACGAGGTGGTGAGTGCGGATTTAAGTGTGACACAACAGGGACTAGAGGCGGGCTCTCAGGATATTGTGTATACATTAACACTTAGCAACACGAACAATACCGGCAGCACAATCAGCTTTGATGTAGTCGACCTTGGCACAGGCACAGCCACCAGCGGAAGTGATTACACAGGAGTAGGTTCCACGATCAGTGTGACTGATGGTTCAGATACGGGTGCTTTGACCCTTTTGGTGATAGATGATGCTGATTTCGAGTCGGATACGGAAGACGTAGATATACAGATCAGCAATCCCAGTAATGGAGATGTGACGATCACCACAGCTACAGCTGAGTCCACGATCACCGACAACGAGGTGGTGAGTGCGGATTTAAGTGTGACGCAACAGGGACTAGAGGCGGGTTCTCAGGGCATTGTGTATACATTAACACTTAGTAACACGAACAATACCGGTAGCACAATCACCTTTGATGTAGTCGACCTTGGTACTGGCACAGCCACCAGCGCAAGTGATTATACTGGAGTTGGTTCCACAATTAGTGTGGTGAATGGGGCGAGTACGGGTACCTATTTGATCACTGTAAGCGATGACACAATAGTAGAACCAAGTCAAGAGAATTTAAACTTTCAAATCAGTTCTCCAAGTAATTTGGATGTAACTATTACCACCGCAATAGCTACAGCCAGTATAGCAGACGATGATGCATCGGTGTTATCTATTACAGGGTTCACGGTATCGGAGG
>JAYPLE010000001.1:280620-301691 GCA_038129245.1 Flammeovirgaceae bacterium
CGTTCACGGGTACGATATCCTTAAGCAACGTAAACGGTCAGCAGATCACGCTACTGGACAATGAGGCAACGGGTACGATAGCAGACGATGATGCATCGGTGTTATCTATTACAGGGTTCACGGTATCGGAGGATGGTGTTTCAGCGGACTTCACGGTATCGGCAGATGCAGGGATACAGGATGTGGTGACGGTAGCGTTTGCGACATCAGATGTTAGCGCAGTAGCGGGTAGTGACTATACGTCGACGAGTACGACGCTGTCTTTTGGAGGAGTGAATGCCTTGTCACAGACGGTGACCATTCCGATATTGACGGGAGTGGTAGCTGAAGCGACAGAGACTTTAGTGGGCACATTGAGTAGTCTATCTGCTAATTCTCAGGCTGTGACCTTAACGGGAGGAGGCGTGACCACATCCGCTACAGGTACGATCACCGACGATGATGCATACAGTTTGAGTATTGGTGATGCGTTAGGGATCACGGAGGGGGATGAGAATTTCACTCAGAATTTCACGGTAACGATGACGGGTCCTGCGGCGTCGGATGTGGTGATCACCTACAGTACATCGACGGGCACAGCAGGTGTAGGAGACTTCACCGGTCAGACGACAGAGACGTATACAATACCGGCAGGTGAGACGACGGCGCTTATACCGGTAGAAATCATTGGAGATGACATAGTTGAAAGGGATGAATCGTTCACGGGTACGATATCCTTAAGCAACGTAAACGGTCAGCAGATCACGCTACTTGATAGTAATTCAGTTGGTGTTATCCATAATGATGATGAGACGATGGTTACGATTGCAGATGTGAGTGAAGCCGAGGATGAGGACGGCACGATCACCGTCACGGTTTTACTGGATGGAGATGTGCAAGGCGGATTTACGGTAGATGCGAACACGTCAGATGGTACAGCTACAACAGCGGACAGTGATTACACTGCGGTGATGAGTGAGACCTTAACGTTTGCGGGTACAAGTGGAGAAACGCACACATTTGATATCGCAGTAGGTGGGGATGATAAAGTAGAGGAAGATGAGATATTTGGAGTAAGCCTGGATAACCTGCTACCAACGGAGGTAATTGCGTCCGACATCGATATCACGGGTGAAGCAACCATAACAGTAACTAATGACGATGAGGCAGTTATATCTCAAGTTGAGTTTCCTGCTGCGGGCTTTTATAAAGATGAAGATCAGCTTCGATTCACAATAGCATATAATAATCCTGTTACGGTTTCCGGTCAACTAACGATTCCTGTGATTTTAGCAACAGGCACGGTTGATGCTGTTTATGATGACATAAATAGTACGTCTACTCGTTTGGTATTCAATTATCAGGTTGAGCAAGGAAATTATGATGACGATGGCTTGAATGTGGGGGAAGAGATTCAGCTCAGAACCGGTAAGATTACTGATATTTTAGGGGAAGATGCGGTACTGTCTACCAATGGCATAAGTGAGAACATAGTCAGGATTGACGCAGTATATCCTACTCTGAAAACCACGCCGGAAACAAATATTTCGACAATTTCGGATCATAGTCAGGGACAAGATCAATTCTATGTAACATTGAATTTTGACGAGGCAATGAACCGTTCCATGATTCCTGAGATCGTATTTGATAAAGACATCGAAAACTCCGTTGTTTTTGGTACCGATAGCTCGTATTGGAAAAGCGATAGTACTTACTTGGCTTTTTATCAGGTGAAAGATACAAATGCAGAAATAATCGACATTGGAATGACAATTGCGGCAGCAACTGATGTCGCAGGAAACGAAATATTTTCCGATAACAGAACAAATATTTTTAAGATCGACACCAAAAATCCTATTTTATCAATTTCTACCTCTTCCGTTGATTCCATCACAACAGACTCAGTCTTATTTAGTATTTCTATATCAGATTCGCTTGGTATCGAGTCTTTTGAGATTGATCCATCGGAACTAATTATTAACACTTCCAGATCCGTAGAGCCTAATATTACAACGGTAAAAACGGACTCTTCAATAAATGTTATTTTTTCAAATGTTGAAGGAGTCGGTCGATTGTCGTTTCAGGTACCAGAGGGAGTGGGCTTGGACAGTGCGGGTAATAGAAGTGCGATTTCAGCAATCAGTGACACGGTGTTGGTACGAAAAACTTTATCTGTTCAGGCACAGGCAAAAACGATGACTTATGGAGGGGTAGTTCCTGAATTGACCTATACTTTAACTGGTTTTGCTGGTACTGATAATCTAGATAGTTTAGATCAGGTTCCTGTTTTGAAGACGGATGCTTTTCAATATGGGTGTCCTTCAATTCCCTATCAAATTCAATTTGAATTTGGAGGAAGAGATGAATTTTACCTTTTTGATACAGTTGCATCCTCTATTTCATTTATCAAGAAAGATCTACTCTTTTCAGCAGATAATAAAACAATGATTTATGGAGATATCGTTCCGGAATTCACCTATTCATTATCAAATTCTTTTGTAAACGGAGATGATATAACTGATGTGAATATTCTACCGCTATTAGCTTCAAAGGTTTCCTCAGCAAGCAGCGTGGGGGTCTATGAGGTTAACTTTAATGCAGAGAATGCATTTGATGAATGCTACGAAATACGAACAAATTCGGGAGAGGTTCGTGTGTTAAAAGCTCCTTTGAATCTTATCGTTATGGACAAAGACACTTTAAGGATTCCGGAGCCGAATGAATTGACATTTAATTTTGATGTGAATCCAGCTATTGGTCTAAGGAACGAAGACGAAATAAGTGTTTTGGGAAGTGTTTATCAATATCAATTGGAGCCTCAAGGGACAGACAGTGTATATCAGATTGATATTGCAGGATTTGATCCATTGAATTATGAGGTTTCAATTCAGCCAGGTCTGTTACGTTTATTTGATCCCACAGAGATATCTACATTGAGTAGTAATCAAGAGCTATGCGCATTTGTTGAGATGGAATTGGAAGTTCTTACCAAAGGATTCTTCTTTGATCGCCTGGATTGGGAATATCGGAAAAATGAGGGAGAAAGTTTTCAATCTGTGCAAGGAGATACCAGATTTATTGGATCTGATTCCACTATTCTGGTAGCTGATACCATACTATCAGATTGGAATGGTTTTCAATTTCGTGCGAGAGCAATCAGTGAATTTGGGGTTGATGTCTTTTCTGAAACGATAAATTTGGTTGTCCCAGAATCGCCGCCACCAGCATACATTGAAAAGAAAGGTGAAAAGCTGCTGGTAGCTCTTTACGAAGGAGAGGATGCAATTTTTCAATGGAAGTTGAATGATGAAGAGATTCCCGGGGCTGTAAATGAGTTTTACTATGCGCCAGATTCTATTGATCATGATAAGGACCTCTACAGCGTAGTATTAACCTATGCTTCCGGGTGTTCAACGGAGTCGGAGTATGGGTTTTTAGATGCATCGCCTTTCGAAAACACAGATATCTTTAATAGTGAACCGGAAATTCCCGTGACGATTGCGCCAAACCCTTCAAATGGAGTATTTACGGTTGTTTGGAATAACGCCTATACCGGTCCTGCTTCCTACAAGGTTATCAACGTTTTTGGAGAACAGATTATGTACCAAGAGATACGAAAGGATGCTATTATTGAGGACATCTCGATTAACTTATTAGATGCAAACAATCCATTCAGTGCGGGTATACACTTCCTTGTTATTACCTATGGAAGTAATGTGGTAAGTCAAAAAGTCTTTATACGTCCATGAAAAAGTTCTTGGCGATATGGATTGTGCTGCTAAGCCTGGGTGTACACGCTCAGGTGAACGTGGATTTGAAAATACGAAAGAATCTAAGAGATCAACTAGATGAGTTGATTTTTCAATATGAGCAGCTGAGCCGCTTCAGTTCTATCGATGAGATCAATGGTTTCAGGAGACTGTTCGCAGAAGATGCATTAATTTTTGATTATCTGACACCTAATTACATCACACGAAATACCGGTACTGAAGTTGTTAAAGAATTCGATGATTTTCTTACTGATGTGCGACATGATTTTCCACAAGGACTCCTGCAATCCAGAATAATAGATACCAACCTTGGGGAAGCAATTGACTACAAGACAATCGACTGGGCGAACCCATCTGTTAATGTTACCATACATTTAAAGACAGTTGCTCCTTATGTTGATGGGGGACAGTTTACCAATGATGCTGAGTTAGTCTTAAACATAGTGTTTGACACACTTTCAGATAATGTAAGAAGCTTCAAAATCCGAAACATTAACAAAGTATCGTCAAGGTTAATATATGAGCAAGAGGAGAAAAGACCTGCTTTTGAGAAAATGGGAATTGCAAAGACCTTTCAAAGCTGGAATGACGTTTTTGTAGAAGATTCAGAAGGCGATTTTTATTCCAGTAACCCTATCACTTCTCCTCGTTTTAGTCAATCTTACGGCATACAGTTTATCAAGATTCTTTCTGCTCCTGAGCCTGAAGAATTTGCCTACACCTTAGGAATAAATTATACATTATCTGAATATCGAATTGAATCCAATTTGTATAGTTATACCAGCTGGGGTCAAGACATCAACGGTAATGGGGTTTGGAAAAGTACGCGTGGAGAGGGACTAGCTGAAAACGTAACTTCTGAATTATTTGAATTACCTCTTGAATTTAGATACGAAAGAAAATTTAATCGACAGCTGTCAGTATTCGGAAATGTAGGCATGGCATTGACTTATCAATTTCGTGCCACACACTCTGGAGAGGGATTATTTTCATATGTAGAAAATGACCCCAGGCTGAATCAACCCATTTTTGATGCACCTGAACTTGGATATGTGAGGGATACAACTCGAGTAGGACAGTTCACCAGGGTTTCAGGTTCACTTTCAAGAGATAATTTTGGATTACAGGGAACAGCTTCCGCAGGGCTAAACTTTGAAAATAAGGCGGGTTGGGTATTTTATATAGGGGTGACAGGATTCAAAGGCGTGGTAAACAATAGAAGATTAATTGATTTCAGTTATTCTTCAACTAGTTTACAGGAATATAATGGCCTCTTTCCCATGCTAAATAGCTTTAATTTTGGTGGTTATGGTGCTTTTTTTGGTATAAGAAAGAGGTTTAGGTCGCGAAATGGGCTGGTGAAAATGGCTGTAAATTGAGTGAATTGACATGGATAGAAAAGGCATACTATACGCAAGCATAGTCGTCGTAGTCGTTAGTCTGATTTCAATTGTTTACTATGCTGTTCTTTATTTTAGTTCAGAGCCTGTAATTGATTTTGATTATAAGCAAGTGGCGATCACGAGTGAAGTTGTCACTTTTTCCAACAATTCTACCAACAAGGAGACCGCAATTGGATGGCAATGGGACTTTGGCGATCAGTCTTCTGTAGTTAGCTCTTTAAGCGCAAAACATGCTTTCCCAGCTCCAGGTAGATTTGTGGTTACGTTATCTGTTCCGAGTGGAGATAAAGTTTTAACTAAGCAGAAAATAATTCAGATTATTCAACCTAAGCTAGAGGCTGCATTTGACATTGACGCTTCATCTCTTAAAATAGGAGACTCTCTGAAGATCTCAAATTATTCTCACAATGCGTCGGATTATATTTGGTTTTTGGGGGACGGGCGCACAGCACAAGGTGAGCATCCGTCTATCACTTATCAGGAACCGGGAAATTATGAGTTGAGCTTAGTCGCGATTAATAGTGTTGGACAGTCAGATCAATATAATCTTAATGTGAGCATACAATCAGCTAACAAGAGGATGATAAAGCCGATCTCAAATGAGGTGATCGTAAAACACATTCCAATATTTAATCAAAGCTCGCTTTCAGAGGCCTTAACACAGTTGGCCAATACAGCGCTGTCACGTTCGGAAAAAAGAAAGGTCCGCAATGATATTATAAGAGATGTTTCATCAATTAATATCTTTGTAAACGAGCTTTCTTTGGAAAACTATTTAAATAAAATTCAATTAGAAGCGAGTAGAAAAAAAGTGTCTATATCAGTCACAGATATAACCAGAGATGCTGGTAATAAAATATCAAGTATTACAGTTAATTAGGCGAAAATGGTTGTGAGGTATTTTATCGTAGTTTCGATATATCTTTTTCTCCAGGCAGGAGTTACAGCTCAATCGCTCATTGGAATTTCTGCACTTAGAAAGCCTAGAATCTATGAGAAACCAAGAATAGATGTATTAGATCAGGTTTTTAGTATGGAGCCAACTAGGTCTAACCTCCAGTGGGTCGTATGGAGTGATAGGGAAGGAATCCGCACCTCAAATGGCCAAGAATTAGATTTTTTGCAGAAATTCTGGGTTGTAGATGAAAATGAAAATGAAATCCATATAGTAGAGTATAACGATGCAAAATATAACAGGGGGCTAAATGAGTTTAAGGGAGAGCCAATTGATTATGGATGGGTTCCAAAAAGTCAAATGCTACTTTGGAGCGAGGGTCTACGAAGTGCAGTACAGGGTTTTCGGATCAAGGCCATGACAGTTAGTACTCCAGAATCTATTCTGGAAACTGGAATTGAAGAGCTAACCCGCGCAGGGAGAAAGCTGGCCTTTTATGACTCACCCACTACAGATGAAATCAACGATAAGGACTCACCACTCTTTAATATCTTTTATCTATTTAAGGAGGAAAAGGGACGTTATTTATTAGGTCGACGGGATAACCTTATCACAGGTAATGCTTCGGATTATGTGTACGGGTGGGTTGATAAGAGAAGTGTAACTACCTGGGACCTGAGACAAGCATTAGAACCTAATTGGGAGTCTCAAGCGATTGAAGAGAGAAAAAATGTAAGGGTACTTCCTGCAGCATTTAGGAACAGCGAAGAGGCGCAGGCATACGAAAAGGGTACCATTACCAACGCTCAATCTTTGTGGAGCCGAACCTATGAAAAAAGAGAGGAGCCTCAATGGAAGCGGTTTCCTATATTCGAAAAGGATGGGAATATCATTAAGACTGGAGTAATCAGTGGTCTCTTTACTGCCAGTGGTGATAAACAAAAGGAAATCACCTCAGAGGAATATGCTTACTATCAGAAGCTATACAATATCCAGCGGGAAAGAGCTCGTAAAATAAACCTTGTCTTCGTTATTGATGGGACTCAAAGTATGCGACAGGAGATTGATGCAACCAGAAGAGCTGTAAACAGAAGCTTGAACGAGCTCACAGATTCTGAGAATGAGTATAGAGTGGGAATAGTTGTTTACCGAGACTTTGAGGAGGATGAAGAATTTCAATTTGAGCGCTACACTTTGACCAATGATCGGAATCAAATCTATCAAGACCTTAGCTATATCTCGGAGTATCATGAAAAAGACCGAACTGCGGCGGAAGCTATGTTTACCGGTCTTTATTATGGAAGCCGAATGTTTAATTATCGTGAAGATGAGACCAATGTTATCATAGTGATAGGAGACGCGGGAGGTAAAGAGGATGACCCCCGGGAACAAAAGAATTTTGCAAACGTGAAGAGAATGATGTCTGACTATTCAATTTCGATGTTTGCTATTCAAGCTAAAAGGGGAGAGAATTCCGCCTATGATGATTTTATTTTTCAGATTCAAGAGATTATTCTGGATGCTGCTGAAGCTTCTATAAAATCAACCAACCAGGAGTGGTCTAATACAGGTTTGATTTCTTTTGACGAGGAACTGGCATTTGTACAGGATGAGACATCAACCTCATCTACGTTGTATAAACTGAACGAACGTGCCTCTAATATCAGAGGTGAAATTCAGTATGCAGAAAGGGGGGAGGCAATTGAACCCCAGCAGGTTCAGCAAGAGATTGTAGATATGATTTCCGGACTTGATGGGGATAACAACAGGCTACTAAATGCAATGGAGGGAATCATGAACAGCGTGGTCGGCCCTGGAGGTGTTGAGGGAGCATCGGAAGTTATAACACCGCAAATGGCTGATTTTCTGAGTAAGGCAGGTTTTGACAACGCCATGATGACCACGCTGATGGAAAAGAAATACCAGTTCCTATTCGAGGCTTATGTCCCGTTAAAAACTAATACATTAAATAACCCCCTTTTTAAATACGTGCTGTTCTTAGATCAGGGTGAACTTGATGATCTCATCAATGATTTATCTGAGCTGGTAGAGCTTGACATGACGGGATACCAGAAAAGGCAACAAATGAGTGACGTGTGGTTCGAAATCTTAAGCTTAAACTACGGCGTAAATAACTTGGATGAAATCCGTACAAAAAAGATTTCAGAATTGATAGAGCTGATCACAGGTCTTCCCGCCCAGACAGAACTTCTTTCAAAGCATACGTTCGAAGACCTTCGTGATCAGGTAAAAGTTTCAAATCAAGAGTTCACAGAAATATTGTTTACAATCAGAAGTAAACTGGATCAGCTCCGGTCAATCAATGCAAATCCTGACCACATGTTTATTTCTAACGATGCCTCTTTTTACTGGATACCACAGGAATATTTTCCTTGATGGATGCGTGTCAAGCAGCTGATCATATTACTCCTTTTTTTGCTGGGATACGAGTCTTTTGCTCAGAAGAGAGCACTTACCAGGCCATTTAAATTTCTAAAGCCAACAATAGAAACAAGTGATGATCTGGACACGAGAAAATCTCCTTATCTGTGGACCGTGTTTGTTGACAGGGAAGGTGTAGCCGTTTATAAGGATAAGAAGCTAAGGAATGAACTAGATGACCGATCCTTGGGGTTTATGGATCAATATATTGTGGCAGATGAGACTGATAACTCCTTGCTACTTTTTGTAGATCCTAATATTGACAGCATTGACTTTTCATCAACAGCCAGAGAAATTGGCTGGGTAAGCAAAGACCGGGTTGTACTATGGGAACGCTTTCTCTGGGGAAGTCAAAAAACGAAGCTCCTTGCTTTGTCAACCTGGAGCAAAATTGAAAGCCAGGGCTCTGCTCTACAGCCAAACTCTTTTGCTCAAAAGCCCTCCAAGGATAGCAGGTATTATATTTTCAATGTAGTCAAAGTTGATAAAGATTCAGGTGATGTTTTACTCTCACTTAGAACATTCAATCACAGAAATAAGAAGTTGTTTTGCTGGGTAAAGAAAGAGGACATCTACCTGGTTCATGACCGCAATGGGTATATCCCCAACCGTGAAGATATATTGGACTTCGGTGCCAATAACCCTACCATTTTTGATTCTCGCAATGGTGCTGTTCAAAAAGACCTTAACGAAATAGCCTATTACATTGATTCTTTGAGGGCGGATGAAGGTTTTTTTGATCTTAAGGGTGAAATCGATGATCCCGTTAAGTATGTGCAGTGGATGGATGATGGAGCGTTCAAGAGAGGGTACATGCTTTTTGATCCGCTCAGTTATGATGAAAACAAGTTTGTGAAAGGAATTCTTGTCAACAGACAAGAATTCAGCATCATGAAAAAAACAGTGGAATTGTTGGTGAGAAGTCGAACCAGGGAAGAGTATAAGAACTACTGGAAGAGGCTATATGAGGAGAACAATTTGACATTATATGAGGAGACCGGGCAATATGAATTATTTAAGGAGCTTGTCCAAATGGAGTTCAACTATAAGGCAAGAAGCGACGGTGCCACGATGACTGAAATTGGCTTCCTATCGGACAATGAATTTAATGAGTTGAAACGGCAACTGGAGTTATGTTTATTGGGTCTGATCAGAGCTGAGAGTGATTCTGATTACCCATACAATTTTGCTCCATTTTCATATCCTCATTATTGGATGCCCTTAGATATTCTTCCCTTAAGCATTTTTGAGAAGGAGTATGCCGTAGGAATGAATGATGGAAGTGGTGAGGTAGTTGACAACTGGCGCTATGATTCCGAACTAAAAAACTATCAGACATTTGATCTTTTCTACCTAGACAATAGTCATGATTATAATGACAGTTTTGATCTAAAAGACAGGATGATTAGAAGTTTCTATCGGAGAGCGTCTAGAATCAGACCTGAGGATCCTCGAAGAGGTTCTTTGGTTTTTTATAGTAATGCAAGAAATCCCGCTGTAGGGTCAGGAGAAAAGTTTACAGAAGATGTAGCAGGAATGATGCGTGAATCTGTCGCATCTCGACCAAACCGTCGAATGGATAAAAAAGAGCTTAGAGACCATATCTATGCTAAAAATATAGCGTCCGTTGAAGTGCTTAGGTTGCATTTTTATCTTGGCCAAAATTTTTATCGGGAAGCAATAGGTTCGAACAGATGGCTATTAGAAGAGTTTGTGAATGAATTACATTTAGAGTTGAATTCTCGAGAGACTGAAGTGATACTCTATTTACTTAACCCCCCGGCAAACCAGCAGGAAGAGATCGCAAAGCTAAATGATAATATACCTCAGGGACTGAAGTACAGAATAAGTATTATTACACTGTAAATGAATGCATTTGAAATACGTGATTTGGTTTGTGCCTATGCAGACGGACAGACGGTATTGGAGGTTCCGAATCTCGATATTGAATTTGGTAAAATAGTAGTTTTTCTTGGCCCTTCCGGAGTCGGTAAAAGTACGCTTCTTGAAACCCTGGGGTTGATGAATTTTACAATTCAGTCAGGCATTATTACCTCGGCATTCTGTGAAACTGACTTTAAGTCATTGTGGGAAAAAGATCATGACATCTCGAAGGTGCGAAATGCTCATATGAGTTTTGTTTTTCAGGAAAATAACTTCCTTGAGAATATTTCTGCGAAAGAAAATGCAATGATTCCTCTTTTGATTCAGGGAAGAACAACCAGGGAAGCATCGGAAATTATTAATAGTTGGTTTAAAGAACTAGATCTAGAGTTTATCACCGGTAATACTAAAGTGACGGAACTATCTGTAGGTCAGAAGCAGCGCCTTTCGTTTATCAGAGCAGCATCACCAGCTTTCACTGTTTTGTTTGGAGATGAGCCTACTGGTAATCTGGATCGGAAAAACGGAGCAGTATTGATGGATGCCCTAAGAGCTAAGATTGCCTCTGATCCTAGTACAATGTTGTCGATTATTGTCTCACACGACATAGACTTAGCCATTAGATATGCAGATCAGATTGTGGTGTTAACAAAGAATGCTACAAGGAAAGGACAAATCAAACCAGAACATATTTATGATAAGTCTGGATTATGGAGGAGTTCTTCAGGTCATAGTTATAAAGAAATTGATTTCAGAAAGCATATATCGGACTTGTTCTAAATGAAGGATTCAAACAGTCAGAATTTTATGCCCCTCTTTCAAAAAGGAGAGCGAGCCGAGATATACGGAGAAGCAAATTTCAACTTCAAGGTCCTAATCGCCATATTAACCTTCACATTTTGTGCAATAGGAGGAGCTAATTTATCCTTAAGTTATCTGGAAGATCGCATGAGTGATCCTTTTGTCAACTTATTGAGTGTAGATGTTCCGAGTAGTAAGGCGAGGGAAGCCGATGATCTTATTCGACATTTAGGAGCTGATAGCTTAAAGGATCGTTACAACTATGCCAGCATAACAAATTACGTGGAATTCCCGGTAGCTTTTACCGGACCCTCCAGATCTATGTGGGTAAAAGGAAGATCTATCGAGATCAATAACCCCATTTTGGATAGGCTGGTAGCCTCGGATAATCTACTTATTGGAACTGGATTTCAAAATGATGAAGAGCTTGGTTTAATTGTTTCCAGAAGGTTACTGGATGAGTTAGGGTACAAGCAGCTCCCCACTCATGTCAATATGAATTTCAATAATAAACTGGTTCCTATTCCTGTAAGAGCCATTGTTAAGGAACTTCCGGAGCTAAACTATTTTATTGCTTCTCCTTTCTTCTTCTTTCAAAGGACACAGCTTGGAGGGACTGCTTTTGATGTTGAGAGCAATGGAAAGCTAACGCTGTTTTTTAATAGGGATAAAGATGATCCGGATGCGATACAGCTTAGAAAAGATTTAGTCAGCTTTTTTGGATCTAACAAAAAGTACCTGGCCTGGGATGCTGATGTTTTTTATCGAAATAACAATGAATCGTATTTGATGGGTACAGAGTATACGATTGATTTTTTTGGTTTTCGAGCAGAAAAGTCTTCAGATTATGATGAGCTAATGACCGATTTAAAGGAGCAGCTCAAGTATGATATCATTCGATATTATGATTATGAATTCAATAACGTTCCGTCCAATTTCAAAATCGAAGCAGATAAGATTGCCATCAATTTTACTTCATTAGAAAATGTCAGAGCCTTTCAAGGCTACTTGTATGATAACATGCAGATTGAGGTTGACATTGCAAAAGTCAGGGACAAAGAGAATTTTGCTTTTGTGCAAGTTCTGACAGAGTCTATCTCAATTTTGCTGATCATTTTCAGTGCAATTAGTGTATGTTTTTATCTTTATAATCTCCTCAGAAATCATTTGCAGAGAATAAAACCAAACCTGGGCACTTTCCTGGCTTTTGGGTTGAATCCCAGCTATCTTTTCAAGCTCTATAGAAGTTTATTACTATGGTTCCTGATCAAAGCGGTAGGGTTCTCATTGATGATCTCATTTCTGCTATTACTGGTATTGAGTGTCCTTACCAGTAGTCTTTCTGACTATGTTCATCTCTTTGACTGGAAGCTGCTTTCTACCTTACTGATACTGATTGGATCCTTCTATTATATTTTTAAACACACTATTCAGAATATCTTGGTTAAGACTCCGGGTGATCTTATTTATGATCGATGAAATTTTCTTTTTGAGTATTCTGACTAAAAATGACTGTATTCACTAATATTGCAATCCTTTTTGCACCCGTAGCTCAACTGGATAGAGCGCTGGATTTCGGCTCCAGAGGTTGAGGGTTCGACTCCTTCCGGGTGTACAGACAAGCCACGTTGATCGTGGCTTTTTTTGTGTTCTTTAATGGTAGCTAGAGAGATAAAGTGCTGGATTTCGCGAGGATCGCATGGACTCCAGAGGCTGAGGAGTCGGTATTGCCCTTGCTAATGTTGATAAGGATATCGTAAAGAAAACTGCCACTAATGCGAACCTTGGATTGGGTATAGATTTAAGTGATACTATGACTTTAGTAGTAAATTATGAAACTCAACTTTCAAATTCGTCTAATTTGGAGGATATAGATATTTCTGCTTCAGGTATTGTGTTATGATTCAAAAAGAATAAGACCGCTAAGAGCGGTCTTATTTCACCAAGGTATGAAGAGGGTTACTAAACTTCTTTAAAAAATTTAGTTGACTACTTAAATTATTGAAATTTAGTCAGAATTCCAATTTATTATTATCGACTTACTCAAACTTGCTAGATAACCCAGAAAATGTCAATACCCTGAATTTGGTATATCTGTTAAGAGACAGATCATGGGCTCGCCTTTTTTACCTATTTATGAGAGTACTTCCTTGACTTTGATTGCAGCATCTTTTAGTAAAATAGCAGATGTTACCTTGAGTCCTGAATCTTCAATGATCTTAGCCCCCTCTTCCGCGTTGGTTCCTTGCAACCTTACGATGATGGGAACGTCAATTGTTCCAATTTTCTTGTATGCCTCTACAACACCATTTGCTACACGATCACATCGAACGATACCACCAAAAATATTGATAAGTATAGCCTTGACATTCGGGTCTTTCAAAATGATTCTAAATCCGGCTTCTACCGTTTCAGCATTAGCACCTCCTCCTACATCAAGAAAATTAGCAGGTTCACCACCAGCTAATTTGATCATGTCCATGGTCGCCATCGCCAAGCCGGCACCGTTCACCATGCAACCAACATTACCATCTAGTTTTACATAGTTAAGCCCGGATTGACCTGCTTCCACTTCTAACGGATCTTCTTCCGATAAGTCTCTAAGTTCTGTAAGGGCTTTGTGTCGATACAGCGCATTGTCATCCAAATTAACTTTTGCGTCTACGGCCAGGATTTTATCATCAGAGGTTTTCAATACAGGGTTAATCTCAAACTGCGAGGCATCGATTGCTTCATACGCATTGTAGAGGGAGAAGATAAACTTGACCATTCCTTTAAATGCTTGTCCACTAAGTCCCAGTGAGAAGGCAACTTTTCTGGCTTGGAAACCTTGAAGTCCAACTTTAGGGTCGATCCATTCTTTAATGATTTTCTCAGGGGTTTCTTCTGCTACCTTTTCAATGTCCATGCCACCCTCCGTTGATGCCATGATGACATTTTGACCAGTAGCTCTGTCTAGTAGAATGGATAAGTAGTATTCCTTAGGTTCAGAATCACCGGGGTAATAAACATCCTGAGCAATCAGTACCTTGTTTACTTTCTTTCCGTCCTCACCTGTTTGTATGGTCACAAGTGTTCCTCCCAGGATATCTTTAGACTTGGGTGCTACCTCGTCCAACGATTTGGCAAGAACTACGCCGTTAGAACCTGTTTCTTTTACTTTCCCTTTACCACGACCACCCGCATGAATCTGAGCCTTCACGACAAACCACTCGGTTCCAGTTGCTTCTTTTAATTCCTTAGCTGCGACTAATGCAGCTTCTGGTGTATCAGCTACGATCCCTTCCTGGATGGTAACACCATATCCTTTGAGGATTTCTTTGGCCTGATATTCGTGGATGTTCATGAGATGCTGTGTTTTATTGAATTTTGTGATTTCCTGGACGCTAAAAAGCTGTCTTTTCTGAATAATTGAATCTAAGTGCGAAAATAGCAGAACTACTGTGCTTTTTCAAGGACTGAGAAATAATTGACCCTCTATATTTGCCTCATGCTACAGGCGAAGCAGCTGAAAAAATCTTATGGGAATCTACACGTACTAAAGGGAGTAGATATTGAAATCAACGAAAGTGAGGTCGTTTCAATAGTCGGTGCTTCCGGAGCTGGTAAAAGCACGTTACTTCACCTGCTTGGTACCCTTGATCTGCCTGATAAGGGCACCGTCACTATCAATGGGACCGATTGTTCCAAGCTTAACTCTAAAAAATTAGCGAAGTTCCGTAATGAGACGATTGGTTTTGTTTTTCAGTATCACAACCTACTACCTGAATTCAATGCCTTGGAAAATGTGGCAATACCCGGTTATATGGCAAGGCAAAATACAAAGCAGGTCAATGAAAGAGCCAGGTATCTTCTAGTTAAGATGGGACTTCAAGATCGTTTGGAACACAAGCCTTCTGAGCTTTCCGGAGGAGAACAACAAAGAGTATCTGTTGCACGTGCTTTGATAAATCAGCCTTCAATAGTGTTTGCAGACGAACCCAGTGGTAACCTGGATAGTAAGCGAGCGGATGAATTGCATCAACTGTTTTTTGATCTTCGAGATGAATTCAAACAGTCATTTGTGATCGTTACGCACAATCAGAAGCTTGCTGCGATGGCAGATAGAAAACTCGAGATTATTGACGGTCAGATTCCTAAAGCTTAAGTCTTAAGTTTAACAGGATATTTCTCGGAAGCGCAGGGTAAAAATACCGGGGCTCATTCCCTCCGAATCCAACGGCATTGACTAAGACCATACTATTGTATTCTTTGTCCAGTAAGTTATTCCCCGAAAGATCCAGTTCAAGATTCAAGGTGCCAATTTGAATCGCCCGACCAATTCTACTTCCAAGAATGTGGAATGCTTCCTGCATCACAGTATTCGCATCGTCAATGTACATATTTCCTGTTCCCTGATAGTTGAGCATTAGAAAGCCTAATTTTGTTTTCAGCTCTAATTCGACATGAAGGTTCCACTGCGGCACGCCTGGTAATCTATTTTTGCTGAAGACCTTATCCTCTTCTACAAAATCTACAAACCGGAATCGTCCAAAAGATGAATTCACATGCTGAATCAGTGAGAATTCATCTCCCTTGAGGAGATACGTGGAAGATTCTATTTCCAATCCTTGATGTATAGTACTCCCAGCATTTAGTCCAATGAATTGATCCTCTGCAGTTCGACGAGACACTAATAAGTTTTTGATCCATATCGAATAGAGGCTAGCGTTTATGTGTCCCCACCCTCCAAACTTTTTGTACCCGATCTCCCACTGAATTCCCGTTTCCGGTACAATGGATGTGTTGATCAACCCGTCTGGGGTCAACGTTTCTTCTAGTGTTGGCGGTGAGAAGCCATGATTCACTGAACTGTAGAGGTGATCAGTGTCAGATGTTTGATAGGATACGCTCAAGGATGGAGATAGTATCCATTTGTAATGATAATCTCCTGAAAGGTCTTTAACATCCGTACCGTTATTGTCCTCCAGTTGATAGAATGTTTTGTTTAGGTTCAATCCCAACTTTGATCTCCATTTAGGAGAAAACAGACGTTCATATTGAGTAAATGTGTTGCTGTAGGAACGTGTCTCATTGAAGTCAGACAACAGCCCCCCTTGCAAGCTACCGTTCCCATTGTTATCTCGGTAGAGGTTTTCAAATGTTTGAAATGTATGGAAGTCGATAAATGACTCATTACCTATGATAAAAATACCCGTCGGTTTTTCAAGAATGAGGCGATTACGCGTTCCAATACTTGTTGTTTGTTCACTTAGAATGTTAAAAGGTCTTGGTTCGTAGTTTGTAAACTGACTCCCGAAGACAGAGCTGCGAAGTAAAGAAGTGTTAGAGAAATTATAATTGACATTCGTTCCAATCAAGAGCTTTTGATAATCTTCGTATCCTTTCGCACTTCCCCACGTAAAAGCGGCCTGTCGTCTGTCTTCTGCAATGGCAGATGAAGACAATGAACTGGGGATCTCGGCTTTCTGCTCAAGTCCATATAGGATCGTGTACCAATTAAGTTTTTCGGAACGGTATTGATGACTGGCAAGCAGTGAGCCTCGTTTCACTTTGTTATTGTCACGATATCCTTCAGAAAGCAGGTCCTGACCGCCTAATAGAAAAAGGTGTTTTCCTGCTTTCTTCCTAAGCATCACGCCTGTTTGACGAAACCCAAATGAACCTTGAGCATAGTTTAGGTCAAGGAGTTTTGACTCCTCATTGGTTTTTCTAGGATGTAGTAGCAGTGTCCCTGCTAAGCTATTCCCATACTGACTGCTGCTTGGCCCTTTGATGATCTCCATCTTCCCAATCATGTTTAGATCTAAATCTTCGATGGTCGTTTCTCCACTTCCGTTAGTTAAAGGAATATTTGAAAGATATGCCCGAACTTTTTCTGTGTTAAATTGAGATCTGGAACCTATTCCCCGAATCAGAAGACGATTTGTATTCAGCGCACCTGAATGCATGAACACTCCCGGAACTGAATTCATCATCTGAGCATAATTGGGGGTATTATTGAGGTTTCTATTTTGAATGTCAATAACACTTACAGTGGCTACTTCATCTATCAATGGGCTTGCATAATTAAGCTCATTAACGACTACTTTACCCAAAAGGATAGGATCTGAAAACAGTGTGACAGTTTGCGTTTCTCTATGAAGCTTTACCGTTTGTTTCTTGTATCCAAGCATGGAGGCATGGTAGGTGCCAATCGGAGCACATACCGTACCTTTTTCATCAGACGTGTAGGATTCATTTTTGAAGTAATCGAAAAATAGGACGGCAGGAATGAAGTTCCCACTCTCATCTTGAACCTGGACGCAAGAGGTCTGACTTCTCAGCAATAAAGGTGCATGAAAGATACCAAGGGTTAGAAGGAAGAGGCGAAGGTGGAAGGTGCGAATCGGCATATGTAAATAAACTAAACAGCTCGCCGGAGGTTTGCAGATTAATTCATCAACTTGCGATGAATTTGACTAACGGACAAATATGAAGGTATCGCCTGGAGTAAGGTACATGCTTTTTGCAGTCTTCACGTTTTCCTTAATGAAGGTATTCGTGAAGTCGCTTGCTCATATTCCTGTAATGGAGGTAATCCTTTTCAGAGCGATCATCTCATTGATCCTCAGTGGTGCACTATTGAAGCACCAGGGCGTTCCTCTATTTGGAAAAAACAAACCGCTGCTGCTTGCAAGGGGAGTGACAGGTGCCATTGCTTTGACGATGAATTTTTATCTCATACAAGAAATTCCGCTGGCAACCACTTCCACTTTGACCTATCTGGCTCCGGTTTTCTCCACTTTATTTGGTGTTTTTCTGGTTAAAGAAAAAGTAAGGTGGTTTCAGTGGTTCTTTTTTGCTTTTAGTTTCTGTGGAATATTAGTGATCCAGGGGTTTGATGTTAGAATCTCCTACCTCCATCTGGGACTAGGAATCACGACCTCTATGTTCATGGGGTTGGCCTATAATTTTGTTCGCAAGCTCAACACATCGGAACATCCATTGGTCATCATCTTCTACTTTCCGCTGGTGCTGTTACCTGTGGCTTCTATTTGGACTTTTTACCATTGGGTTCAGCCCGTTGGAATGGATTGGCTCTACCTTTTGATGGTAGGGCTCACTACGCAGGTAGCCCAGTTTTTTATGACCAAGTCTTATCAGAATGCGGAGATCTCCACAGTTTCCATTCTCAACTATGTAGGAATTATTTTCTCTTTACTTTTTGGTTTTTACCTATTTGACGAGACCTTCAATCTCATGACCTATCTGGGAATGGCGATGGTACTACTAGGAGTAGTACTAAATGTGATCATCAAGAAGTATCGCCGTTGATTTTCACCTTTCATTTCAATTAATTTGTATCATAATATGTGAACTATGGGAAGAGCATTTGAATACCGAAGAGCTGCAAAGGAGAAACGATGGGACAAAATGTCCAAAGTGTTCCCAAAATTGGCAAAAGCAATTACAGTAGCAGCAAAGGATGGGGGAGTAGATCCTGAGATGAATGCGAAGCTTCGAACCGCTATTCAAAATGCAAAGGCTGAAAACATGCCGAAAGACAATATTGAGAATGCAATCAAGCGGGCTTCAGGAAAAGATGCAGCTGATATTGTCGAAATAACCTACGAGGGTAAAGGGCCTCATGGTGTTTTGGTTGTGGTAGAATGCGCCACTGATAATACAAATCGCACGGTAGCCAATGTGAAGTCCTATTTCAATAAAGCCGGAGGAGGGTTTGTTCCGTCGGGCTCTTTGGAATTCATGTTTACCAGAAAAGCTGTATTTGAGTTTGAAAAGACGGAGGATATGGATCTGGAAGAGATGGAATTGATGCTGATAGATGGCGGATTGGAGGAATTGGAAGATAACGATGAGATGGTGTTTGCCTATGCGGATTACACCCAGTTTGGAGCACTTTCGAAAGCACTTGAAGATCAGGGAATTGAAGTGAAAAAATCCAGTTTGAAAAGATTCCCTACCTCCGAAGTGAGTTTTTCAGAAGAACAAATGGATGAAATCGAAAAAATGCTTGATAAGATCGAAGACGATGATGATGTACAGGCTGTCTATACCAATATCGCCTAACTTAAACTTACTGTAAGATCAAAGACATTTGCCTTTCAGTAAGCAAGACACACTGCGCTATTTTCGTCAGTACCTGAGTATCAGAAGGGATCATTTCTACTATTTTTTGCTGCATTATTAGGTTGAGGCTGACCAAGGATCTTAAGTGTAACAAAAGAAAAATCCTCCTCTTATCAGAGATTACAATCATCACCATTGCCGCGTGATAGAAGCCACCTACTGCGAAATTGAAGCAATAAAAAAGCCACTCTATAAAGAGTGGCTCTAAATAAACTTTGTTGAAAGGTGCTTACTTCACACTTTCCATGTATTCAATCAGTTCCACAACTTTTGTCGAATAACCCATCTCATTATCATACCAACTGACCACTTTCACGAAAGTTGGAGATAATTGAATACCTGCCCCGGCATCAAAAATAGAAGTTCTGGCATCGCCAAGGAAGTCGTTTGATACCACCGCTTCGTCCGTGTAACCAAGTATCCCTTTCAGTGCTCCATTTGCAGCAGATTTCATGGCTGCACAAACCTCTTCGTATGTTGTTTCTTTTGCGAGGTTGACGGTCAGGTCTACCACTGAAACATCAGGAGTAGGGACTCTGAAGGACATTCCTGTCAGTTTGCCATTAAGCTCAGGGATTACTTTTCCCACTGCTTTGGCAGCACCAGTCGAGGAGGGGATAATGTTCTGCCCAGCACCTCTACCACCTCTCCAGTCTTTCATGGAAGGGCCATCTACCGTTTTTTGCGTGGCAGTGGTCGCATGGACCGTTGTCATTAGCCCTTCGGTGATACCAAAGTTATCGTTAAGGACTTTCGCAATAGGAGCCAGACAGTTGGTAGTACAAGAAGCGTTAGATACAAAATCCATGTCGTTGCTGTAAGAGGTGTGGTTGACGCCCATCACAAACATTGGCGTATCGTCTTTTGAAGGAGCAGACATCACAACTTTCTTGGCACCTGCATCAAGATGACCTTGTGCTTTTTCTTTGGTCAGGAAAAGGCCTGTAGATTCCACTACGTATTCAGCTTGAACTTCCCCCCACTTAAGATCTGCCGGATTCCTTTCAGCGGTTACCCGGATGGATTCGCCGTTAACGATCAGGTTACCATTTTCAATAGAAACTTCACCATCAAAGCGACCATGTGTGGAATCATATTTAAGCATGTACGCCATGTACTCCACGTCGATAAGATCGTTTATCGCTACGACCTGAACATCAGGTCTATTAGCTGCTACTCTGAAAACCAATCTTCCGATTCGTCCAAATCCATTAATTGCTATTTTGGTCTTAGCCATAAGAATAGAGATTATAAATTCATGTCAATAATTGTGCGCAAATCTATATCCATAAAACCTCTCATCAAATTCACGATCTCACAAGTTTCGGTTTATTCTGAATTTATTTTTGAAGAAGTCGAACCCTTTCTCAAAATTGAGGTTCTATAGGACTACCAAGTGAAAAAACCCTGATGCTGACGCTAATTAGACCCAAAAAAGACTCCTACGCTGATTTAATAGAAAAGCGGCTGACCCAGATGACTGCAGCGTATGAGGTCATTTACAAAGAGATAAGTACTATAACGTTCCTGGTAGCGTCCGGAGATGTATTTAAAGGAGAGAAGATCAAGCTTTTTTTGGATGGATATCAGCAGCAGTTAGCGTTGAAAAAGATCAACCCAACTGACGATAGAGAAATCGGATAAATTTTCATCCGACCTATTTGCAAATAATAAGACTAAATCTATATTTGCAGTCCAAAATCAACGAATGGTTGATTTGGAGATTGCTTTAGCCTTTCGTACGGGGTTGGATAGCTTTGAAAA
>JAYPLE010000002.1:0-141707 GCA_038129245.1 Flammeovirgaceae bacterium
CTTTGTGATTTGAGTTAAAAGCTTTCTAAATCAATCTTAGCTTACTCAACAATTCATCCCTGTACGTTTGACTAATCCCAACTGTCATTCCAGTTACCTTGAGTTGACTGGTTTCTAATTCTTCGATATGCCGAATATTCACAATATAAGACCTATGCACCCGAACCAAGTCGGAATGACTTAATCGGTCTGAGAACTGTGACAAATTCAAAGCAAGGGTAAACGTTTTATTTACAACAGTATGTATGAATATATAACTTCCTGAGGCCATGATACAGCTGATATCATTTACTTCAAGTTTCACATACCGGTGCTTATCTTTGACGAAAATTCGATCATCCAGCATGTAACTATCCACAGAATCCAATTCCTCACTGGTTTCTTGTTCAGCTATTTTTTCAAAAGCCAGTTGAATAGAGACAATCAAATTACGCTCATCAAATGGCTTCACTATATACGCTGCCGGAGATACCTTCTTTGCTCTATTGATAAAGTACTCATCGTAAAAAGCAGTGATAAATATGAGTGCAACAGAATGGCTATCTGTAATATCTCTTGCGAGCTCTATGCCGTCTTTATCTCCCTTAATGTTAATATCCAGCAAGGCAATGTCAGGAGGGTTCTCTGCGCATAGCCGCATGGCTTCTTTAGCGGATTCTGCCTGTCCAATTACTTCATATTGATTTCTTATGAGTAACTCTTTAAGTTCCTCCGAAACAATCCACTCGTCTTCTACTATGAGTACTTTTGGTCTTCGCATGCAATCAATGAGCACATCTGCCTTTTAACCTGCAAAAGATACCAAATATTCTAATCCCCCTTCCTGCCGGACCGTGATATTTCCATTAAGCTGCTTAGCTAATAAGTTTACAAGCTTAAGCCCAAATGACTGCGCTGATGAAAGGTCAAAACCTACTGGCATTCCCTTACCGTTATCCTTAATAAGAAGCTTCGATAACTTATTTTCTTGAATGAATTTAAGCTCCAATACCGGCTTTTCGATGTCCTTATAAGCATACTTGAATGCATTGCTCACCAGCTCATTTACGATCAGACCGAGCGGCAAGGTAGTATCGGCATCCATTGCTAAGTCCGGCACATCTACAATGATTTTAGCTTTATCATGATATCCATAACTATTTGAGAGCTCACTTACCAGGTTTTGCATGTACTCCTTGATGTTTACAGCCGTTACATTTTCTTCCTGATAAAGCTTCTGGTGTATTAGAGACATTGCCCTTATTCGCTCTTTCCCTTCCGCCACTGCTTTCTGCGCATCCGCATCCTCCAATTTCATTGATTGCAAGCCTAACAAACTTGATATTACCTGCAGGTTATTTTTAACACGGTGATGCAGCTCTCGCATCAGCATTTCAATTTTCTTGTTTTTCGAATCCACTCTCTGATACACGCGGTACAACCAAACCAGCAAGCCACCAACTAGCAGTAATCCGACAACGGAAACGAATAGAATTCTCTCTTGCAGTATAATTTGTTCTTTCTGAGTGCTTAAAATTTGTTCTTTACGTTTCGTTTCATACTGAATTTCTAATGTCTTGGTTAATCTTTGACGGTCTTTGAATATGGTGGCAGCTTCCAGTTCTTTTAAACGTTCCAAATAATGAAATGCCAATTGAAATTGTCCTGCCCGATAGGCAGTCGATATCATCTGCTTGATCAGGTTTTGTCCCGTACTGGAACCCTCCAGCGATGCTGATTGTATCCAGCTGTAAACGGGTTCAAATACAAGAAGAGCTTGATCATATTCTCCATTGGCATCCAACATCAACCCTTCTAAAAACGAAATATATGCCAGCGAATAATTTGAAAGTGAATCTTGAGGAAACGATTTCATCTGGGATAAAGTATTGTTTGCAGTGTCAAATTTGTCATCAAGAATGAGCACATGACACAATTCTAATCGAGGTTCAGCCAGCTCTTCAATTCCATAACTTAAAGACTCACCGACATGGATCGCTTTCTTCAAATAATGTACTGCGCTGTCATAATTCACCAGGTCCAAATAATAAAAGGAACCGAGTGCATGATAACTGGTCATAATATTTTCAAGGTCACTAGAAGTATATTCGGCAATCGAATTGTGAAACATGTCTCTGGCTTTGGCCAATTCTTTCATGTTTACATGAACCCATGCGATGTCATGATAGGTACGAGCAATCTGCACATTGTTTTCGCTGGAAGCTGCCTTTTCAAAATTATCGATCGAGCGATAAAAGTGATCGATGGCTTGATCGTAAATACCAAGGTCCCTGTAATACCTACCTACCAACCTGTTGGCTTCCCCTGCCAATGCAGGGTCATCTATTTCGGCAGCAATAGTGACTAACTCAAGACCAGCCAAGAGTGCTGAATCTGCCTGATCGTATTTATACTCTTCAGATTTCTTTAGCAAGGCATCGTACCTCTCTTTTAGGTTCGTTTCGCCGGTGGCTACCTGTCTTTGCTCTGATGACGGAGAAACTGAATGCATATCTGTTATTAGCATCACTATCGCGAGAAAAAATGTAATCAAATTCACTAGCATGAAATCACTCTTTCAAATCTCCGTTCTATGACATTTAAAACTAGTGATTTCTAACTCGTAAAAATTCAATTAGTAGAAAATGTAATTAGGTCAATAAAACTACAGCCATAATCAGCCACAATTCTCTACTTTCGCATCTGGAACCCAATAATTAAAAAAACTACAATGACTTCAGACCAACTGAAAGACTTGAAGGCGCGCATCACGGCCTTGAGGAGGTATCTTTGACTACGATACCAAGAAAAAAGAAATAGAGGAATTAGAGCTGGTCACGGCTCAACCGGACTTCTGGAATGACGCGGAATCCGCAGAAAAAACCATGAAAAACATCCGGGCTAAGAAGTCCTGGACAGATGCTTTCGAAAAGGTAGATGCAGCTACTGAAGATCTTGAAACCTTACAGGAGTTCTTTGAAATGGGAGAAGGATCTGAAGAAGAAATTGAGAAAGCTTATCAGGATGCCCTCATCCTTACTGAAGATCTAGAAATGAAGAAAATGCTTTCTTCAGAAGAGGACCAGCTCTCTGCTATGCTTCAGATTACACCTGGGGCTGGAGGTACGGAAAGTAACGACTGGGCAAGCATCCTTATGCGGATGTACATCATGTTTGGTGAGTCAAATGGATACAAAGTCCGCGAAGTAGACTTCCAACCAGGCGATGTGGCCGGAGTTAAATCTGTTACGCTCGAATTTGAAGGCCCTTTAGCTTACGGTTTCCTGAAATCTGAAAACGGAGTTCACAGACTTGTTAGAATCTCACCTTTTGATAGCGGAGGAAGAAGGCATACTTCCTTTGCATCTGTATATGTCTATCCAGTCGTCGATGACACCATTGAAATCGACATCAACCCAAACGACGTAGAAATGCAAACCTCCAGATCGGGTGGTGCTGGAGGTCAGAACGTGAATAAAGTTGAAACAAAAGTTCAATTAACCCACAAACCGACCGGTATTGTGGTTGTATGCCAAGTTGAACGATCTCAGCTCGCCAACAGAGAACGTGCCATGCAAATGCTAAAATCTCAACTTTATCAAGCAGAGATTGAAAAGCGAAATGCAGAACGAGACAAGATCGAGTCCGGTAAAATGAAGATCGACTTTGGCTCGCAAATAAGGAATTATGTACTTCATCCTTATAAGCTGATCAAAGATGCACGAACGGGTCATGAGAGAACGGATGTTCAAAGCGTATTGGATGGAGATATTATGGACTTCATCAAAAGTTTTTTACTAAAACAGCAGGAGCCCGAATAGTCAGATATGGGTACACGCATCTACGGGTTGCAATTTTGGCTTCTTTGCCTGAGCTCCTACCTGTTTTTCTCCTCTTTTACGATGATCATACCGGAGCTCCCAGGATACCTAAGTCGCATGGGAGGAGAAGAGTACCTTGGCTTGATCATCTCCCTTTTTACCTTAACTGCTGGCCTCTCTCGACCTTTTAGCGGAAAGCTGACCGATCAATGGGGCAGAATTCCTGTCATGGTGATTGGAGCTGTGGTAAGTGCAGTAGGATCCGTCATGTATCCATTTATTTCAGGTGTTTATGGATTTTTGCTTATTCGGTTATTTCACGGCTTCTCTACCGGCTTTAAACCTACCGCCACCTCTGCCTATGTGGCAGATTTAGTGCCATTCGACAGAAGAGGCGAAGCATTAGGAATGCTTAGTATGTTTGGAACAATTGGGACTGCCTCAGCTCCCGTAATCGGGTCTATGATTTACCTCAACTTTGGGATCAATACCTTATTCTATGCAAGTGCTGCATTTGCCATGCTTTCGGTATTGATATTGATAGGAATGAAAGAGACACTTTCCCCAAGAAAGTCATTCTCTTTTTCTCTTTTAAAAATCTCAAAAGATGAAATTTACGAACCCGCTGTAGTCGTTCCTTCAATTGTAATGCTGTTCACTACCTTTTCTTTTGGAACAGTAGTAACACTATCTCCGGATTTTAGCGAGTTCCTAGGCATCGGTAATCGGGGTCTTTTCTTTTCCTTTTTTACTGGTTCATCTTTACTAGTTCGCATCATAGGAGGCCGTCTTTCTGATCGCTTTGGTAGACGATTTGTACTAAAAATGAGCACCTTCATTCTGTTCGCAAGTATGACAGTCATTGGCTTTTCCACCTCGACTACTCAATTCTTCCTGGGTGCCTTTTTCTTTGGTATAGGTTACGGATTAAATTCTCCAACATTATTTGCATGGACGATAGATCTTTCGCCTGAGGAGAACCGTGGAAAAGGAATCTCCACGCTTTTCATCGCACTTGAAATTGGAATTGGGCTCGGTGCATTGATCACCGGTAGTCTTTATCAGGGAATCGATAGCAGATTTCCACTTATCTTTGGTTGCTCTGCTATTTTTTCATTGCTCGCTTTCTTTTACTTGCTATTTTTTACTTCCAATGAACCAACAGTTAATTAGGTATTTATACGCCGCAATCGGACTGATAAACGTTAGCTCCTGGGTATTTTTTGATGGCGCGTATAACAATTTCACGAAGCCTTTATTGATGCCAATATTAATGTTGTACCTCTACGAATGTTTCCGGGACACAGTAGTCCTGAATACCTTATTGATTTTCGTCGCTTTAGTTTTTAGCTGGATAGGGGATCTTGCATTGATGAATGCTGACTATTTTCTGCCGGGTGTCGGCTCATTTCTCATTGCACAATTGCTTTATACCCGGTTATTTTTTGGCTTCAAAACAGCCTGGAAATCATGGGTTAACTGGAAAAGTGCACTCATCATTTTGTACGGTGCCGGTCTACTTTGGCATTTATTACCTGCAGCAGGTTCGCTGATGCTGCCAGTAGGTCTGTATGGCATGACATTGCTCACGATGTCGATGTTCGCAGTTAATAGTAGCTCCGAATACAAAAAAGAGTATCTCATGGGAGCAATCGGAGCCATCTTTTTTGTTTTGTCTGATTCTATGATCGCAATCGACAAATTTCTAACCTCATTTGATCATCGTAATGCACTGATCATGTCTACCTATATTCTAGCTCAATACCTGCTTGTGGAAGGATTGACGTTGAAATCAAAAGCTTAATTATTAGATTCTGCAAAATTCACAGCACCCATGGCAACCTCAACGTGAATGGTTAATAGATTTATTGCATCTACATCATAATCTTTTGTGACGTACACATCTTGTTCTACATTTTCCAGGGTTTTCGGCATGCTGACGTTACACAAAGGAGATTTTGTCATGTGTATAATTACGGGCTCTTCCTGTGGAAGGATGATGTCTAATGTCCCGGCACCTACTGTAGCATACACCTCACAATCCTTATCAAGGCCCTGGCTGAAGTCGAGCGCTCCCTGCCCAAATCCCACTTCCGCTATCAATGTACTTGCTCGTGTATGACCAAGATTTCTGGCCTGAATAGATCCAAGGTCTACTTTGATCATGAAAGTATCCATCTCCACCAGATTGGACTCTTCCTTAGCATAATCAACTACTACATCGGCACTACCTGTGGTAATCTTCAACTTATTGACAGCAGTGCCACTCAAATCTACATCTGAGCTTCCTATTCCATAGTTAAGATTAAGGTTGTACACTTTTTGATCATTTAAAAGAAACTTCCAGTAGTTCTCTTCTTGCTCTTCTTTTTTGCCAAGCATGGCAAAAATAAGTCCGTCCCCAACCATCGATTTCCTGTATTCATCAAGAAGCAATTTGACGTGGCAAGTGCTATTGACAATTCGAGAATGAAATGATGGATTTATGCGCTCCAGGTTAGGATTTCCAAAGATATTCAGCGGCTCACCGCCATCTACTTGTCGAACAAAGGAAATGCCTGAAGTTGCTTTTAAAGTAAAATCAACTGTATCGTAATCCTCTGGCTCATTAAGCTCATAAAACCTCCTAAGCTGCCCCAGACTCTCATGCCAGGAGAAGCCATATATACATGCCAAAAATACCAATCTCAACATGGAGTATACAACGTGCAATTATTTAGCAAAGTTGCAATAATATTAAACCTACCGATAAACAGGTAATTTGGTTCGATCAATGGCACATGAAAGCCGATGTAATTACTCGAAAAATTCTCGCATTTTCTCAAAGAAGGATTTTTCGTTCTTAGATGGATTTGGCTTAAAGTTTTCCGAGTCTCTCATGTTTTCAAGAGCAACCCGCTCGTCCTTGGTCAATTCTTGAGGAGTCCAAACATTGACATGAATTAACTGATCTCCTTTCGCATATCCGTCAATGTCTTTGATTCCTTTTCCTCTTAGCCTAAGAATTTTACCACTCTGAGTTCCTGAGTCAATCTTGATCTTGACCTTGCCGTCGATTGTTGGTACTTCTATCTGTTGGCCTAAAGCCGCATCTACAAACGAGATATATAGATCAAAAATAACATTGTTTCCATCTCTCTTCAGCGTTTCATCTTCCTCCTCTTCGATTACAATTAGAAGGTCTCCGGCGATACCGCCTGATACCTCATTCCCCTTTCCGCTCATGCTTAATTGCATACCCTCTGTTACTCCGGCTGGTATCTTGATGGAAATAACCTCCTCTTGACGCTTCATCCCCGTGCTATCTGTTCCTGCAGCACGGCTATCTACAGTTTGACCTGTACCGCCGCATGTTGGGCAAGTGGACGTAGACATCATTTGGCCCAGCATTGTGTTCATCACCTTGCGAACCTGACCCGTTCCTTGACATGAGTCACAATTTTTGAAGGTAGTACCGGGATCTACAACCAGCCGATTGACTTTGATTTTCTTCTCCACTCCAGCAGCAATCTCCTGTAACGATAGCTTCATCTTTACACGAAGATTAGTGCCTTTTCTCGTTCTTCTTCCCCTTGATCCACCTCCTCCAAAAAAGCTGTCAAAAGGGCTACCTCCACCACCAAAAATATCACCAAACTGAGAGAATATGTCCTCCATATTCATCCCTCCGCCACCAAAACCACCTGCACCCCCAACACCTTGATGACCAAAACGATCGTATCGCTGGCGTTTCTCGTCATTGCTAAGCACTTCATAAGCCTCAGCAGCTTCCTTGAATTTATCCTCAGCTGATGCATCTCCCGGGTTCTTGTCTGGGTGATACTTAATGGCGATCTTTCGATAAGCCTTTTTTATTTCGTCCCCGGTAGCATTTTTACCTACACCAAGGATGTCATAATAATCTCTTTTTTCGCTCATGCTTATTCTTTAGCTCCCGTAACTACTTTGGCAAACCTGATTACTTTTTCACCTAGAAAATATCCAGGCTCCACCACGTCAACAATTTTCCCGGCAAGTTTTTTATCAGGAGCAGGAATCTGGGTGATCGCTTCATGAAATTCATCATCGAAGTCATCTCCGGAAGAAATCTCCATTTTCTTTAGTCCCTTGCCAGTAAGAATGTTATTTAGCTTGTTGTATATCAGTTTGACTCCTTCATTATCACTCTCTTCTTTTTCCTGCTTCATTGAGCGTTCAAAATCATCCATAACCGGAAGCAGAGCCTCCATCAACTCACTATTTGCGGTGGAGATAAGGTCTAGTTTTTCCTTGCTGGTTCTTCTCCTAAAATTCTCGAATTCAGAATACAGTCTTAAATACTTATCCTTAGATTCTGTAATCTCAGATTGCAGAACCTCGAGAGGATCCTGTTCATTCTCCTCAGCTTCCTCTTCTACAGAATCTGCACTCGTTGCCTCAGCAGTCTCTTGATCTTCCACTTGCTGCTCTTTTTCTTCTAAAGGCTCTTCTTTTTCCTCTTTCATGTTTGTGGTCAAAAACGATTAGGGTCTGATAAATTTTGACTAGGTATGTCAAAATTTTTGCCAATCTGAGATCTTATGTCATAATGACAGTCTAAGTATTCCTACCATTAAAACCCTCTGTGAATGAAAGTAAACCTGACAAATGGAACTACTTTATGTCAGTTTACTCCAAATGGTATCTTTTAATCTGTCAATCCCAAGTCCCGTAATACTTGAAATGAAAAGTGTCTCTATATCCGGCAGCAACTCCTTCATTTCCTCAATCAATTCTTCGTCCAACATATCAGATTTGGAAATGGCTAAGACGCGTTCCTTGTCAAGAAGTTCTGGATTGTGCTGTTGTAACTCATTCAACAAAATAGCGTATTCCTTTTTAATATCCTCTGTGTCTGCCGGAATCAAAAATAACAACATGCTATTCCGCTCAATGTGCCTTAAAAATCGTATTCCCAGCCCTTTTCCTTCTGAGGCTCCTTCGATAATTCCTGGGATATCCGCCATTACGAACGACTTGTAATCACGGTAACCGACTACACCTAAATTAGGAACTAAAGTTGTAAACGGGTAATCCGCTATTTCAGGTTTAGCAGCAGAAATACTGGAAAGTAAAGTTGACTTTCCTGCATTTGGGAATCCAACAAGACCCACGTCCGCTAATAGTTTAAGCTCTAGCACAACAGATCGCTCCAGTGCCCCCTCACCGGGTTGAGCATACCTCGGTGCCTGATTGGTTGCTGACTTAAAATGGCTATTTCCAAGTCCCCCTTTTCCTCCGGGAATTAGTACTTGTATCTCGCCATCAGTTAAAATTTCGAGGATCTTTTCGCCAGTATCAGCATCTTTTGCTATCGTACCTACGGGCACCTCCAGCACAATATCTTCTCCGTCTTTACCATGCTTATGATTACCTTCTCCTCTTCCGCCATCAGCTGCATGAATATGCTTCCTATACTTCAAATGCAAGAGGGTCCAGAGCTGGCTGTTACCTTTTAGAATAATATGTGCACCACGACCACCATCACCTCCATCGGGACCTCCTTTTGGAACAAACTTCTCACGCCTAAAATGAACAGAGCCGGCTCCACCGGCTCCCGAACGTCCAAAAAACTTTACATAATCAATGAAATTTGATTGCATGTACTATCCGTTAATATTGATCAACGGTGTTACAAATCTCAGAGAAAATATGGTCAATTGAACCAACTCCATCGATACTGGTCAGCTTACCTTGTTGTTTGTAGAAGTCAGCCACTGGAGAAGTTTCTTCAAGGTAAACCTTGATTCTATTGTTAATCTTATTTTCATCCTGATCGTCAACGCGCCCCGACGTTTTTGCGCGCTCTTTAATCCTTTTCTTTAACTCCTCTTCGGGCACCTCCAGTGCAACCATACCGCTAATCGATAGCCCATGACTTGTTAACATGGCGTCTAAGGCTTCTGCCTGTGGAACCGTCCTTGGAAATCCATCAAAAATGAATCCCGCTGCGTCCAGATGATCCGCTACCTTATCTTCAACCATTCCGATGACTACTTCATCCGGCACTAGATTTCCCTGATCCATGTAGCTTTTTGCCAGGTTACCTAATGCGGTGCCCTCTCCTAAATGCTTTCTGAAAAGGTCTCCTGTGGATAAATGAATCAATTGATATTTATCGATAAGCTTTTCACTTTGTGTCCCTTTTCCTGCTCCGGGAGGTCCAAATAATACGATGTTTAACATTGTTTATGTCAGAAAATTAATATCTAAAGTAAGTCTTTTTTTGTGCCTTATCAAGTGACTTTCGTTGCCAAAAACACGGTTATAAATTCTTCATTAAATAGCGATACATATCAATCATTGATTGAATATCCTTTAAACTAACTCTTTCATTAGGTGAATGAACAAAGTCCTCGGGTGCTCCTATGAACATCCAATCGAGCGGGTAAGGGGACAATTGAATCTCTCTTCCATCACTACTCCCACTAGCTTCGACCTCCAGTTGATAATCGATCCCACTTTGATCAGCTAGTGTCAACATGCGATCAATAAAACTACTACGAGGTATGTTACGGTCTCTCATCGACATCACCACGCCTCCACCATGTTGAACCCCATCCGTCACCCAGGTTATGTCACTTACTAAGGCCTGATTAATAGGAAAACTATTTTGAATGTGTGACAGCAAATAAGGGATAGCACCTCCACCATGCTCTTCACAAGTAGAGAAGACGATCACCCCATCCTCCAGCGTTTCTGCAACTTTTAATGCATTGTATACTCCTAGTCTATTATCCATGTACGGACTTTGGACATAACTTTCATCCAGCCTGAAATTAGGTTTGAAAGTGAGGGTCGTCCCTCTTTCTATCGGACGGGCAAAATCGTGAGATAAATGGCCTTCTTCATCCGCAAGCAATTTGCACTCTATGTAACCTAGCCCATCCTTGCCGACTAATTCTATCCCATTCTGTTGCACAGGACTGCCTATTGGGACGAGCTGATTTTCGTATCTACTAGTAAAACCGATGGTATCCGTATGAGCAAATATTCCGGTTCTGGGATTACCAAATACCAGTATCAGGTTATCGTGTACCAACCGGTCTTCATGTATGATTGTGGGTTGTGTTTTCCAATTCTTCTGTTCCTGATGAATATAGTTCAACAGGAATTCTTTCATTGGATACTCTGCCCCACTCGGTGCATGAACCTCTACTAATTGCTTAAGTAACTCCAAGGGATCGAAAATAAGGCTGCAAAGATGCCTACACTATTTAAGATTTCAAATGCATAGTCAAACAGGTTCATCATTCATCATCACCTGCTGATTCATCCAATATTTCAATATCCTGGATCAAAACCTTCTTGGCAATCGCTTGACCTGTAGGCGTTGCGGCTAAACCACCTAGTGCTGTTTCTTTGTACCTGGCTTCCATCGACTGTCCGACTTCACCCATGGCATCAACACACTCATCAACAGGAATTATAGCGTTTACATTTGCGAGTGCAATTTGAGCAGAGGAATTTGCAATTGCAGCTGCGCTCGCATTTCGAACCACACATGGAACCTCTACTAGACCTGCCACAGGATCACATACAAGACCCAACATGCATTGAATGGTAATGGCAACAGCATTGAATATCTGATCTGTTGATCCTCCAAGGCAATGGACAATAGCGGCCGAGGCCATTGCTGCTGCAGATCCCGTCTCGGCTTGACAACCGCCAACTGCACCCGCAATAGAGGCTCTTTTTTCCAGTATCAGTGCCACGCCAGCCCCAATCAATAGTCCCTCCAATATCAATCGGTCTTCCAGAGAATGGATTTCCTGCAGCGTAACAAGTGTTCCCGGAAGTATTCCCGAAGCCCCCGCTGTGGGAGCGGCCACTACTCGTCCCATACAACTATTCACCTCTTTCGCAGCCAAAGCTCTGGAAATCAGACGCTGAAATTCAGGACTCAGTACCGCAGTAGGATACTCGTTTACCTTCTTCGCTCCATTCTTTATCATTCCAGAATGAGAGGACATATCCTCTGTCAAACCACTCTTGACAGCATCTTTCATAACTTGATAGGCATCAAAAAGTTTGTCCCAGACCTCCTGCTCTGAAATTTCCCGAAGATTTACTTCGTAATTAATTACAGATTGATAAATAGGAGTGTTTTGAGATTCAAATCCTTCACGCCACTCTTTAAAGCTTTCAAAAAGTACACTCATATAGGGTTAAAATAACTTCCACAATTTTCTACAGAAGTTGGGGTTAAGGTTGAAAGGTAAAATTCCTAAATATTTCTGCCGTTAACAAACTCATTTCCGTGTTTGGTATGCTTAGATGAGGCTAATCAACTTATATCTTTGTCGGATGAGTTTCAAAAATGATCTTATTCTACGTGCTGCAAGAGGTGAACAAACAGAAAGAACACCCGTATGGCTTATGAGACAAGCAGGAAGGATTCTTCCAGAGTACAGAGCTGTACGAAGTAGTTTGTCAGGATTCAAAGAACTGGTGGAGACACCAAACCTAGCAGCTGAAGTAACGATTCAACCGGTTGACATACTGGGAGTAGATGCGGCAATCATTTTCTCTGATATTCTGGTTATACCTGAAGCCATGGGGCTTACTTATGAACTAATAGAAAAAAAAGGGCCTTATTTCCCAAAAACGATATCTTCTGCTGCTGACCTGAAGTTCCTTCGTACAATTGAGGGTGGAGAATTGAACTACGTTTATGAAGCCATCAAAATAACCGGAAAGGAGCTAAACGGAAGGGTCCCTTTGATTGGTTTCGCGGGTGCTCCGTGGACCATTCTGTCTTACATGGTTGAAGGTGGAGGGAGCAAGACTTTTTCTAAGGCTCGAAAGTTTCTACACCAGGAGCCGGCATTAGCGCATAAGCTGCTAGGGATGATAACGGACAGTACCATTACCTACTTAAACAAGCAAATTGAGTCAGGTGCCGACATGGTACAAATCTTTGATAGTTGGGCTGGAATACTTGGTCCTGAACAATATTTGACATTTTCGTTGAGCTACATTGAGAAAATTGCAGCCGCAATAAAAGGAGTCCCCATAACTGTTTTTGCTAAGGGTGCTTGGTTCGCCTTAAAAGAGATGAATAAACTAAGCTGCAATACAATTGGATTAGATTGGAACATGGATCCTCGGGAAGTACGATTCTTGCTTTCCAATAAGACACTTCAGGGAAACCTGGATCCGTGTGTACTTTATGCTGACGCGGCTACCATCAAAGCGGAGACCAAAAAGATGCTGGAAAAATTCGGTAAGCATCCGCACATTGCAAACCTTGGACATGGCGTATATCCCGATACTAATCCTGAAAATGTGAAGGTTTTCATCGAATCTGTCAAAGAATTCTCAGCCCGATAGTACCCGCTTGATCGTCACTTGCAGCTCTTCTTTCGTGAACGGCTTGACCAATGAGGCTGAGAACCCGTGATTCTTGAGTTTTGCTATATCCGAGGACGAAAGGGAAGCGGTTAATGCGATGATCTTTTGATCGGGCTTATTGCTCAAAATCTCCGATGCTGCTTCGTACCCATTTTTAACAGGCATATGAATATCCATCAAGATTAAATCATAGTCATTTTTAAATGCCTCATCTATTGCTTCTTGTCCATTTTTTACTTTGAAAATCTTATATTTCATATGGCCCAAAAACTGCTCAGCAATCATGGCATTCATCATGTTATCTTCTACTAAAAGTACGGTCCCGGATTGCTTAATGTATTCAACTTTAGTATTGGATTTCTTTTTAGAAAATAAAGCCTTAGTCAAGGTCAGACCAAAGCCAAACCGGGAACCTTCTCCCCGAGCAGATGCAACCGTAATTTTTGACCCAAAAGCATGAAGAATATTCCGCACAATAGAAAGCCCTAAACCAACTCCTCCAAATTCTCGGGTACTTGATGAACTTACCTGCGTGAATTGATAGAAAATACTCTCAAGTTGATCTTCAGAAATACCAATTCCAGTGTCTTCCACCTCTACGTGGATCGTCACGGTATCAGTGGTTTCTTCGACCCACTCAGCACGTAATGTGACCTTCCCTTTCTCAGTAAACTTAATAGCATTAGAGACTAAGTTATTCAGTACCTGATTAAACCTTGTCTGGTCCGAAAGAACGCGTAACCCGTAAAATCTAGGATCAATTTCAGAAACGAAAGTTAGGTTCTTTTCTCCAGCCATTGATTCATAATTTGCATTTACCTGTTCAAATGAATCACTCAATAAAAATGGGAGCTTCTCTACTATTACATCTCCTTTTTCAATTTTACTGAAGTCTAGTATATCGTTAACCAAAGCGATAAGATTGTTAGCAGATAGTTTTAATGACTTAAGGTATTCGCGTTGGTCTTCCCTCGGATTCGAATCCTCTAATAACCTTGTCATACCAGTGATGGCGTTTAACGGTGTCCTCAATTCATGTGAAATGGTACTTAAAAAATCCATTTTCACTTTGCTGGCCTCCTCCGCTTCGACCAGCGACGACCTTAAACGGATTGAAAATCTGTAAGATAGAATCAAAGATTGCGAAAAAAAGAAGGCAGTATACCCCAGAAACAATACCCCATCAGTCGCAGTAAACCAACCAAAAAAATCGGTCAATAATGCAATAAACACGAACATTACAACTACCACACTCAGAATGGCATAGTGAGATCCGGGCTGGTTGTTTCGATAGGCCTGAAGGAAGACATAAGAACCATAAAAAATCAAAAGAATCAAGACAACGAAGTAGGGGGTGATCAACTGGCTAAAAAAATAGGGTGAGGTAACTAACGTGATCAGGGCAATTCCCAAGCTGATACCAGAAAAAAGAGTAGCAATTTTTCTATTTGTTTCTTCTGGAAATAGATGATAAACAAAAAGTACAAAGAAAAATATACTGACATACAAGGATATGTATTCCAGTCGAATTGCAATGTTCCATGATATATCAGGTATTATTTGATGCAATACGTAATAATCTGATCCGACGATTCGGTAGGTGTAAATCAAGCAAAACAACGCAAAGTAGTACATAGCAAGGTCATTTCTGCCAAACCAATACAGTCCGATAAAAAACAATCCCCCAAGGATTAGACTGCCTGTGAGCATCAAAGAATACGCGGTCCTCTCCAGGTCGTAGTATTCGATATCACTGGTCGAACCTAATAAAATTGGTTCTGAGAGCCCCCCTTTACTGTGACTAAAATTTGCTACATGAAAAACTAATTCATAAACGTTCGTGTCCTCCTCTAGTCTAATGGTTTGTGGAAGCCACTCCTCACGGTACTCTTCTTTATTTGTGGCAACTTTCCCATTGGCAGCAGCTAGTTTGCCATTAACATAGAGATGGTAAGAGCAATAGCTATCCTCTAGCATCAGGCTAACGGGAGGATGCGGGTCTTCTAATATTACTTTTAATCCATAGGTGGCATATCCTATGCTTTCAAGGGTATCGGAACCATACACTTGGCCATTCCACAGATGCGGAAAATCAGACGGATAAACGTCTTTTTCCGCAATGCTTTTTCTAATTAGGTCCTTTCCTAAATAAACCCAGTTTTGATCAAGCGGTATCATATCGCGCAGCTCGATATTCTGAACTTGGATCTCTTGCGCAAAAACTGTCGAAAAGCTGCCCAGAAGGCATGTTATGATTACTAAGAACTTAGGAATGAGAATGCGATTTTATAGGTTAAAACTAATCAATTATAACGCTCCGTAATGATTCTTCGGCGAAGCATCGGTACTCATCAAGTCCTCTAGGTCTTTAATTGTTGGATTAACTGAAAAAAAAGAAAAGACATATGCTATATGTCTAAACAAATAGAAACACGATAGCCAATTCATTTTATGCAAAATTTGATGAACAAAACTTGTAAAAACTATCCCTATACTTAGACCCTCATTATTAGATGTAATCCCTTTAATAATGGTGGAAGTGATAAGTTAATACAAAAATTTACAATGGCAATATAGCTAAGAAGAGAGGAAAAATGTCGTGAAAAAGATAATTCCACTATAACGGTAAAAACTAAAAATATTAGCTACATGGGGATTTGAAGAAATTAAGTACTACTTGTGTTTCAGTTGTTAAAAAACATACAGTCCATCAGGATTGACAGGTCTAAATGATGAAAAGATTTCAAATCAATTGGACACTAAACAGAACTGTTTTTGACTTTTGATTAACAAAAGAGCATCTGCTCCTATCGATTGATCAAAATAAGCTACTGGAAATATCCTATAAACGTGTGGATCTAGTTACTTAAAGCAGCTTTGTATTAACTCATTCTCACTTGCTTCATCAATCAATCTAGACCTATCAATTGGGACTACACCAGAATATTCACAGACAATTCCACCTCCCAGATTGGCCAGCTCGGTAAGTATTACTGCTGGCAAATCTAATGCTAAACAAAGCGAGGCAATGGAAATAACAGTATCTCCAGCTCCCGAAACATCTGAAATGGATCGAATATGAGCTGGCAATTTTAATTCCTCCCCTGCACTCTTAAAAAAGATACCATGCTCGGATAGCGTAATAAGTGCTAAATCAAAATCAAACTTCATTTGTAGTTGAGCCACAGCATCGCTTATTTGAGAGACCTCTCTTGGATCAACTGATAGGTTCAGCCCTTCGCTTAGCTCTTTAAGGTTGGGTTTAAATAAGGTGGCACCTTTATATGCAAGGAAATTATTCTTTTTAGGGTCTACTGCTACGGGAATACCTTGCTTGTTGGCATACTCGACCGTAGCGCTAATGACTTCTGCGTCAAGTGTCCCTTTATCGTAATCTTCCATGATTACCACATCGCATTGTTGCGTAAGATTTTGAATATGCCCGATTAGATCGTTCTTATCTGCCTGCTCCAATGATGCGTTTTCTTCTTCGTCGATCCGAATTAGATGATGACCTCCTGAAATCACTCTATTCTTTACAGTGGTAGATCTTTTTGAGCTATTGATGATGCCCTCATCAGACATTCCCCTATTCTTCAGCAAGGACCTAAACGTAGCAGCTGGAATATCATCTCCAATAATCGAACAAAGAATGGGTACGGCTCCAAGCGATTGAATATTCAGAGCCACATTTGCGGCCCCTCCTAACCTACTCTCTCGCTTCTGAACATGCATTATGGGTACTGGGGCTTCCGGGGATATTCGATCTACTGAACCGTAGATGTATGAATCCACCATCACGTCTCCTATTATTAGAACCTTCAGATTCTTAAAAGACTCAAAAAGCGAAGGTAAATCCTGATGCTTCATCAAGCGATGGATTCCAATGCAGTTTTAATCCTGGATATGGCTTCTCTCAAGTCCTCCTCAGATGCTGCGTATGAAAGGCGAATACAATTTGGATCTCCAAATGCTTCCCCAGTTACCAATGAAACCTTTGCCTCCTCTAATATATACATGCAAAAGTCACTAGCATTTTGAATTGGGCCTTTACCAAACCACGCACTGACATCGGGAAAGAAATAAAATGCTCCTTGTGGCATATTGACTTCAAATCCCGGAATTTCCTTTAACAGTGCATGAACCAGATGTCGTCTTCTATCATATTCTTGGGCCATTTTCTCTGAAGGGCCATATGAAGAAGTCAATGCCGTAATGGATGCTCTTTGAGCAACAGAGCAATTAGCTGAGGTAATTTGTCCTTGAATCTTATTAGCTGCCTTTGCTAGCCAGATGGGAGCACCAATGTAGCCAACTCTCCAACCCGTCATGGCAAATCCTTTTGCAAAACCATTTACTGTCACCGTTCGATCCTGCATACCTTCTATTGTGCCCATGCTAGCATGTGCACCTGTATAGTTGATCAATTCATAGATCTCATCTGAAATCACCACTATATCCGGATATTTCCTTAGCACCTCAGCTAATGATTCCAATTCTTCCCTGGTGAAAACTGATCCAGTTGGATTGCACGGAGAACTGTAAATGACTGCCTTTGTGTTTTTTGTAATAGCCTGCTCCAACTGATCAGGAGTTACCTTAAAATCTTCCTCTAGATCTCCCTTTACGTACACAGGAGTACCCTCAGCCAACTCTATCAGAGCGGAATAACTTACCCAAAAGGGAGAAAAAACCACGACTTCATCTCCCGGATCTAAAAGTGCCATAAAGACATTAGCAATGGATTGTTTAGCACCATTACTCACGACGATCTGATCGGACGTATAATCCAAACCATTATCACGCTTAAATTTTTCACTTATCGCCTGTCTAAGATCCAAATAGCCATTTACAGGAGGATATGCAAAGTACTTTCCTTCATCAATGGCTGCCTTAGCGCCCGCTTGTATGTGTTTTGGAGTTTTAAAATCGGGTTCACCCAAGCTAAGGCTGATCACATTGTGACCCTTTTGCTTCATCTCCCTGGCTTTTGCCGCCATCGCTAGCGTAGCGGATTCGGACATATTTTTGATTCTCTCTGAGCGTAAATCCATCCTGTTAAAAAATTGAGCTTAAAATTAATCAGATAGATTTCGGAAATTAGTATTTTGATAAAAAATGAAAGGTATGAAATCCGCACCCAAAACACTTAGTACAGCATTTTTCATGTTGATTTTTGTATGTGGCTATTCACAAGAATCAAACTTCAATATGTCAGGCTACCTGGACTTTTACTATGCATATGATTTCTACGATCCCCCAGCAAAGCAGAGACAATATATAACCCAGGCTGCCAGACACAATGAATTCAATCTGAACTTGGGTTTCGTACAAGCAGCATATGCTTCAGACAATATCAGAGGTAACCTCGCAATTCAAGTAGGAACTTATCCAACTGCCAACTACGGCGGGGAGCCTAATGCCTTTGCTCAATTAATACAGAATGCTTCCGCAGGATTAAAAATTGGCGAAAAAACTTGGGTTGATGCGGGTATCATGGGAGGACATTTTGGCTACGAGGGATTGATCTCCATGGACAATGAGCTTTACACGCAAGCACTCGCAACCGAGTATACCCCCTATTACCAAACAGGTGTTCAACTGAGTTCCGAACTTTCAGAAAAACTCAGTTTCCGTGCAGTGGTAATTAACGGATGGCAAAATATTTATGAAACTAATAACGGTAAATCTTTTGGGATAGGATTGGACTATATGATCAATGACCGATGGGGAATTAGCTACGGCAATTACATCGGTAAAGACCCTGTAAACGGTGAAGATCGTCTCAGGTTCCACAATAACTTTTACTTGACCTATACAGGTGAAAAATTCAGCTCAGCTTTTGTGGTCGACTACATGTTTGAAGACCTGTCTAATTCTCAGGAATTAGCTTTGAATCAAAGTAGTAACTTGTATTTTATCACATTTATCAATCAGTTTCAAATCAACGACAGCTGGAAAGTGGCTGGTAGATATGAATACGTTGAAGACCCCGCCAATGTCCTTTTCTCAAGTCCTACAGGCGTTTTTCAGTCTAATATTGTCACACTAGCGCTAAGAAGATCAATTTCAGAGCAGGTGGTATTTAGCATGGAGTTCAGGCAATTTTTTGGGAAGGAAGATATCTGGAGAAGTCGAGAAAATGAAACAGGTACTTCGAATACAATCCTTAGTACCGGACTAACGATGCGTTTTTTCTAACTTATGGCTATCCTACAATTCATGGTTGATATACAGAAGAAAAAGACCTTTATTCTAAGTCATAACGTAATGCTTCTTTTGATGATTTCTGATTTTAGTTTGCTTCTAGAGACTCATCAAGCAAATGATAATATTTGATTTGTTACTGGAGGGCACGAGGAACCCAAGTACCGAAAAGGCATAAAAAAACCCTCACATCCAGTTGTCAGGGTTCTTATTGTATTTTTAATCGGAATTAATTCGCCACAAATTCCTTCAGTCTTCTATTCTTACTTGGCTCTCTCAATTTCTGAAGTGCCTTCTCTCTGATCTGTCTAACTCTTTCACGAGTCAAGCCCATCGCATCACCAATCTCTTCTAGTGTATAAGGATTGTCATGTCCAATACCAAAGCTCATCATGATCACTTCTCTTTCACGGGCAGTGAGCGTGCTGAGAGCTCTTAATGTTTCGACTTTCAGTGAATCATTGAATACTAACTCTCCGTCAGTTGGTCCAGTCGTTTCATTCTCTAATACGTCTAATAAAGAACCAGACTCATCCTCACCAAAAGGAGCATCCATAGACATTTGCTTCACTTCGGCACCCAGTGTATTTCTCACCTCATTAGGTTTCATATCTAGAATTTCAGCTAATTCTTCTTCCGTTGGCTCGCGCTCAAATTGCTGCTCTAGTTCAGCGTAAGCTCTTCTTATTTGGTTTATTGCACCTGATTTATTCATCGGAAGACGTACAATTCGGGATTGCTCTGCAAGTGCTTGCATAATGGATTGCCTGATCCACCATACGGCATACGATATAAACTTAAATCCTTTCGTTTCGTCGAACTTCTTTGCTGCCTTGATCAAACCTAGGTTTCCCTCATTGATCAAATCATTCAAGGGTAAACTCCTGTTTTGGTACTGCTTTGCCACAGACACCACGAAACGCAAGTTTGCTTTCACCAACTTTTCTAATGCCAACTCATCCCCTTCACGAATCCGCTGTGCCAATTCCACCTCCTCATCGGGGGTGATCATCGGAACGTTGCTCACCTCTGTGAAATACTTCTCCAGAGTGTGACTTTCCCTACGGTTAGTGATGGATTGTGTAATCTTTAGTTGACGCATATTTCTCTAATAAAATTTAAAATCTAACCTTTAATATACTGATTACCAGTGGTAATAAACAAACGTAGCCTTTCAAATTAAATGTCATTACTTGACCAAAAAAGATTTGAAAGAACCGCGAATTTAATTTTTCACAGCGGATTACGCAATCATATATAGGTTTATTAACCCCTACACAGATGAATAAGTTTCTGTTTATCAGTTATTTCACTTCCTCATAATCAACATAGTCACCGCCTCCATAATTAGAAGGACTACCTTTCTTGTTTTGACTTTGAGGCACATAATCGATGGAAACATTTCCATCTTTAGGTTTATGCTGATGAGTTGGTTGTTTTCTTTGATACTGCTTCTTAAATGTCTCCTGACCCGTCGCGCCAAGAATGAAAATCTTAAAAAAGAACTGCATCACCCTATAAATAAGGTAGATGACTAGCGCCATAATGATCAAAAACTTCAACATAATTCTCTATTAAACTTAACGACTCAGATAGAAGTTTCGCTCTGAGTAGATTTTTAAGAAGTAGTCGTCCATCAGGTCATCAATGAAGTAGATGGCTTCACCTGTACTCTTCATTTCAGGACCGAGCTCTTTGTTCACTTTTGGGAACTTATGAAAAGAAAATACCGGCTCTTTGATTGCATAGCCTTCTTTTACTGGTTTAAATTCAAAATCAGTGACTTTCTTCTCTCCCAGCATTACTTTCGTTGCATAGTTTACATAAGGCTCTTTGTAGGATTTACAAATAAACGGTACCGTTCTTGAAGCCCTTGGGTTAGCTTCTATAATGTAGACTTTATCATCTTTCACCGCAAATTGAATATTGATCAGTCCTACAGTTTCTAGCGCCACAGCTATCTTTTTGGTAAAGTCTTCAATTTGTCGCATAACAAAATCACCTAGGTTATAAGGTGGAAGCACTGCGTAAGAATCTCCTGAATGTATTCCGGCAGGTTCTATGTGCTGCATGATCCCAATGATGTGGACATTCTCTCCGTCACAAATCGCATCAGCCTCTGCCTCAACTGCACCTTCCAGGAAGTGATCCAATAGAATTCGACCATCAGGTTTGTCTTTCAGCAGGTCTACGACGTGCTGCTCGAGTTCCTGCTCATTGATTACAATCTTCATACTTTGACCTCCCAATACATAGGAAGGTCGCACTAAAAGAGGAAATCCGATTTCCTTTGACAGCTCTACCGCAGAATCGGCATCTTCAATTGTCCCATATTCCGGATAGGGGATCTCCAATTCTTTCAGTAAATCTGAAAACCTTCCTCTATCTTCTGCTAAGTCAAGGGCCTCAAAACTTGTACCTATAATTTTAATACCGTACCGCTCCATCTTTTCAGCGAGCTTGAGCGCAGTCTGTCCACCAAGTTGAACAATCACACCTTCCGGCTTCTCCAGTTGAATGATGTCATAAATATGCTCCCAAAAGACGGGTTCAAAATACAGCTTGTCAGCCACATCAAAGTCCGTAGAAACCGTTTCTGGGTTACAGTTGATCATGATTGTCTCATAACCACATTCTTTCGCTGCAAGCACTCCGTGTACACAGGAGTAATCAAACTCAATACCTTGCCCAATTCGATTAGGTCCTGAACCCAATACCAGTATTTTCTTTTTATCAGAAACTACAGATTCATTTTCGTCCTCAAACGTGCTGTAGTAGTAAGGTGTCTGTGCTTCAAATTCTGCCGCACAGGTATCCACAAGTTTGTAAACTCTCTTAATGCCTAGCTCTTCTCGCTTTTTGTATACTTCACTCTCCAGACAATTGACCAAGTGTGCAAGTTGCCGATCAGCATAGCCCTTCTCTTTAGCTTCTTTGAGCAGTGACTTGGGTAATGTATCCAATGAATATTGACCGATTTCCTTCTCCATTAAAATCAAATCGTTGATTTGATTAAGGAACCAGGGATCGATTTTTGAGAGCTTTTGAATGGTCTTAAAAGGAATTCCTAGCTTGAAAGCATCATAAACATGGAAAAGTCGATTCCAGCTCGGGTGTTCAAGGCTTTCCAATATTTGAGCTTGGTCTTTTAATTCTCGTCCATCTGCTCCCAGGCCATTCCTTTTGATTTCAAGTGATTGACAGGCTTTTTGAAGTGCCTCCTGAAAGTTTCTACCAATTCCCATGGCTTCTCCGACTGACTTCATCTGTAAGCCAAGTTTTCTATCCGATCCTTTGAACTTATCAAAGTTCCACCTTGGCACCTTCACGATCACATAATCGATTGCAGGCTCGAAGAATGCAGAGGTTGTCTTCGTAATTTGGTTCTTCAGCTCATCCAGATTATATCCAATGGCAAGCTTTGCTGCTATCTTTGCAATAGGATATCCTGTCGCCTTTGACGCCAATGCAGAAGACCTTGAAACACGTGGGTTAATCTCAATACCTACTATTGAGTCATCTGCCGGATTAACGGCAAACTGAACATTACAACCACCTGCAAATTGACCAATCCCGTGGATCATCAATTTCGACAGATCACGCATTTTTTGATAAACTGTATCGGGAAGTGTCATAGCGGGAGCGACCGTAATAGAGTCACCTGTATGTACGCCCATGGGATCAAAGTTCTCGATCGAACAGATGATGATTACATTCCCTATATTATCTCGGATGAGTTCTACTTCGTATTCTTTCCAACCAAGGATGCTTTGCTCTACTAATACTTCGTGAATTGGAGATGCTTGAAGTCCTGCATTCAGCGCATCATCAAACTCCTCAGGACTGTTTACAAAACCTCCTCCATATCCACCAAGTGTGTAAGATGGGCGTATAACCAAAGGAAAACCTATCTCCTGTGCGATCTCCTTACCTTTCAGAAACGATGTGGCGGTCTCCCCTTTACAAACATTGACACCTATCTCCAACATCTTTTGGCGAAACTTCTCCCGATCCTCCGTAGTCTCAATCGCATTAATATCTACACCAATCATACGCACATCATATTTCTCCCAGATCCCTGCCTTATCACATTCGATCGCAAGATTCAGCGCGGTTTGACCTCCCATCGTGGGGAGAACTGCGTCAATATTGTGTTTTTCCAATATCTCCCTTATTGACTGCTTCGTCAGCGGCTTCAAATAAATATTATCGGCTGTCACCTCATCCGTCATGATCGTTGCCGGATTTGAGTTTATCAAGGTTACTTCAATTCCTTCTTCTCGAAGAGAACGAGAGGCTTGTGAGCCGGAATAGTCAAATTCACAAGCTTGTCCAATAATAATGGGTCCACTTCCAATGATTAGGATGGAGTTGATACTGTGGTCTTTAGGCATGAAGGGTGGTTTATAGGTAAGAACAAATTCCAACAAATTTAATAGTCCACTGCACCAAAATGAAGCTAGCCTTTATATTTTTAATGGATGGATCATCCTGTTTATATTCTCTCGATTTTAGCTATCAATATTGCCCTCTCCATTTGGCTTGAAAAGAACACAATACTCAAACCCCTGGGAGCGGCATTGCTTTCCATCGTTGTAACAGCCATAACAGCAAACATCGGCATTATTCCTTCATCAGAGGATTCAGTGCCCGTTTACGACGGAATCTTCACTTATGTAGCTCCTATCAGTATATTCTACTTACTACTTGGAGTAAACCTGAAGGCATTGAAAAAAGCAGGAAAGCCCATGATTATTCTTTTCCTACTAGGTGCATTGGGAACTAGCATGGGGGTCGTGATAGCGAATACATTGCTGGGTATGGGTTTAGGTGAAAATGCAGGAGCAATAGGCGGAATGATAGCTGGCACATACATCGGCGGAAGTGTGAATTTCAACGCCGTGGCACTGCACTACCATATGCTACAAGAAGGCCCAATCTATGCAAGCATTGTCGCAGTGGACAACATTTACACTACCCTGTGGATGGTCTTCACGTTAGCCGTTCCCGCCTTCTTTAACAAGTTCTTTCCGAGGTCAAAATCAGAGAATTCAGATTCAACAAATGCTGGACAATACGATGAATCCAACATGGACATGTATCGCCTAGCTATATTAGTAGTACTTGGGTTTGCTAGTTTTTGGGTTTCGGAGATCATAACTGGTTGGTTTTCCAACATCGGATTGAATATTCCTTCTATTCTTATCCTAACTACCCTAGCACTCCTCCTGGCACAATTCAAACAAGTCCAAAGGCTCAAAGAAGCCAACATTTTGGGCCTTTATCTAGTCTACCTCTTTCTCGCAGTTATTGGTGCCTACTGTAATCTAGGGGCTTTAGGTGGAGTGGGAGAAATCGTATTCACAATTCTTGGATACTTATTGATTGTTATTCTGGTTCATGGAACACTGGTACTAATCGGTGGAGGATTACTCAAATACGATTGGGAAATGGTCGCCATCGCTTCTCAAGCAAACATTGGAGGTTCTTCTTCGGCCTTAGCTCTTGCGAAGAGTATGAAACGTGATGACCTGCTACTTGCGGCTGTATTAATCGGAAGCTTGGGGAATGGAATCGGGACTTACTTAGGGTTTTTAATTGCTGGACTCCTCTAGATCAAGAAAAAGTTCCCAGCCAGAGTACGAATCATCCAACCTCCCTTCGTCAGAGATTGGGTAATAACACACATACAATTGATTTGGATTCTCATTAGGTAGTTTGAAAAAGTACTCTAATTCTTGATTTTCGTCCAAAATCAAAATACCCTCCGATTTCTCTGGGATTATTCTCTTCAATGACCATGAACCGAAACTCTTAAAATAAGACAATTCATTATCAGTCGGAATTCCTTCACAGGTATAGATTCCCGAATCTAAACCAAACTTTGAATAGAGTCAGATGGTGAATTCATACCACACAAGTCGTGGTGTTTTTTCTAATAAGACATGCTCACTACCCACCTCCCAAGTCCCTGAGGTTAGATTTGCAAGCAAGGCATTCCCTAGGTCCAATTCAACTTCTTTAGCATCACATCCCGAAATCAAAAAGGCAATCAGAAAAAAAAGAGCTAACCTTAGCAGTTAGCTCTTTCTGGAGTAGTGATACTATTTGCTACTTATCCATCTCAATAGAAGTATCCATTTTGGTCTTATTCTTAACGTGCTCGTCTAACCATTGATCTTGCTCCCACAATACATGGAGTATACTTTCCTTGGCTCGATAGCCATGACTTTCTTTAGGAAGCATCACCAAACGAGCAGGGCCACCAAGCCCCTTCAATGCATTAAAATAACGCTCACTTTGCATGGGGTAGGTGCCCGAATTATTATCTGCCTTTCCATGTATCAAGAGGAGAGGCGTTTTCATTTTATCAGCATGCATAAAAGGCGACATGGTATAGTATACCTCTGGTGCTTCCCAGTATGACCTTTCCTCTCTTTGGAATCCAAAGGGTGTTAAGGTTCTGTTATAGGCACCACTTCTGGCAATTCCAGCGGCAAATAGATTGGAATGGCTAAGCAAATTAGCTACCATGAAGGCGCCATACGAGTGTCCTCCAACTGCTACTCGATCACGATCGATATACCCCATGGCATCAACGGCATCAATTCCTGCTTTAGCATTTGCCACCAGCTGCCTTCTAAACGAATCATTTGGTTCTTCTTCCCCTTCACCAATAATCGGGAAAGCAGCACGATCCAACACAACGTACCCCTTCGCTACCCAGTAAATCGGTGACCCCCATGAAGGATAAATGAACTCATTTGGGTTTTTGGTATTCTGACCTGCACTGGCTTTGTCTTTGTATTCAACGGGATATGCCCATAAGATCATTGGCATTTTTTCTTTCTTCTCCTTATCATAACCTAGCGGTAAATACAAAGTGCCGTTGAGCTCTACTCCATCATCACGCTTATAAGTGATCACTTGCTTCTCGACATCTTCCATTGCTTTGAAAGGATTTTTAAACTGTGTGATGGCCTTTAAAGAAGACTTTTTCTTTATGTTTCTGACGTAGTAGTTTGGATATTCAGTCGCAGATTCAATTGCGACCAACACCTCACCTTTATTCATATTCATACCATCTATGATCGTTTCCAGTTTGTCTGAATAGTTGGATTGATACAACCTCCTTTTCTGACCCGATATCAAATCAATTTGATCCACAAATGGGAACTGACCTTCTTCTGTGTAGCCATCTCCCATCAAGTAGGCTTTGCCTTCATTCAAATCAAGAACGTTTTGATTGTACTTATTCTTAGTTGATACAAACTGACCCGGATCACTGTAAACATCTTGATAGTTTCGATCAAAAAGCGTTATTACCTGTTTTGAGTTATCAGATGGATCAAAGACATAAGATTTTGTGTTACGATCATTAAACCAATTGTCATGTGCAATCGCTAGATTATCTGAACCCCATTCAATGTATTGAAACCTATTTTTAGTTTTCACAAGGGAGCGCGCTTTTCCATCGAAAGGAGCCGCCAATTCAAATAGTTCATCGTGGTATTCTACCTCTGCTGACGGATCCCCGCCGTCTAATGCTTTTGCATAGAAAACAGTAGCTGGTTTATCAGCTCGCCATCTAAAGCCTCTTTTCTTATCTGTAGTAGACATGAAACCTTTTGGTCTGACCTCGTCAACCGGCATATCAATCATCTGCTTTACTAGGTCGCCTTCCTGACTATAAATGTTTGCCTCAAATGCAAATCGGTAGTAAGGTACAAGATAGGAAAATGGACGCTTCATCTCAGTCAACATCACATAATTCCCATCCGGTGAAAATGACATTCCTCTATACATTCCAGCGGCCTTCCACCGGGATACTGATCCATCCATGCCCACCTTGTAAATCTCAGAACGTGCCAGCTGCTCAAAGTTCTGTTCGTCGACGGGATTCTTCAATAAATCTTGATATGTTCTATTTTGTGCCTTAGCACCCGAACTGACCGTCACTGTTGGCCCAGTAGGTACAGCGGTCTCCGTATCAATTAGTGGAATCCGATCAGCAGGAAGCATCTTCACAAGCATTGCTTTGCTATCAGCAAACCAAGCCATAGGTCTTCCCAAATTTGCATTTGCTCCTGTTTGTGTGAGCCTTTTCGCCTGACCATTGACGATATCCAAAATCCATACTTCCACCCCAGACGACGTGGTCTGTGTAAAGGACATCATGGCTTCATCTGGTGACCACCCAAAGTTGGCTAGACGCGGATTCTCTGGTAGACCTGAGACTTGAGTGGCCTCCTTATCAAAGGCTTTTTTCACTTTGATGTTGCTATAGTATGTGGTCCTGCTTCCTATATTGGTGATTGGGTTGATGCGTAGCCCACCCAATCGCATCTCTTCTTCAGAAAGTTCTGATATGGTTTTATAGGCATCTCTGTAAAGAAGTACTACGTTTTCTCCTTTATTATCGATACGAACACTTGGAGCTAGGGGAGCATCCACTAACTCTTTGATTTCTATTGGGGGGACCTGATAATTCAAGCCTCCTTGCGCAAATGCACTAATAAAAAAGCCTAACATCAGATTCAAGGAAAATAGTTTCTTCATCATAGTCAAGTAGAATTTTTAAAGGAGACAATTTAACAGACAATTACCTCAATAATTCAACCGCTGGTGGATTTGAGAAAATAAGAATCTAAGGCGATTTATCTCAAAAAACGCAAAGGAGACTACCTAGTAAAGCCCAGGGCGCATTTACAAGCTCTTTCTGTGTTTCACTAAAGTGGGGAATTTATCAAACGATGATGAAAGCTACCGCACTCTTCAAGTAGTCTATCACTGAAAGCTGACACCCAGTCCCATCCCTCCGATGGGCTCCATGATCCCATCCTCAATGATGAATCCTGGATCCACAATGTCAGATATCAAATCAAGACTTCCGTCAAGGTCGATGTATTGCGTATGAGGATAACTAAAAGCCAAATGCATTGCGGCGGTAATACTAATGGCAGACTCATCATTACACCCCCACATCAATTTAACATTTGCTCTGTTAGCAATTGCAGCTATCTCACCTGCGTTTGTCAAACCTCCTGACTTCATCAATTTAATATTGAAGATTTTGCAATTGGGTACATTCTTAATTAACCGAAGAGCGTCTGCAGGATTCTTCAAAGACTCATCAGCTACCAAAAATTTAGATACGTTCTCCTCCAATCCCTTGGCATCAGCTGTCAATTGATCTACGGGGAAAGGCTGCTCAATTAAATCAAGGTCAACACCCTGTACTTTTTGAACAAATAAGGATAAGTCATCTGCACTGTAGCCCTGATTTGCATCTACTCTAATAGTTGCTTCGGGGTATTTTTCGTTGATTTTAAGCACTCTCTCAGCATCTTCCTCAGGACTTAAGCCCGTCTTCACCTTGAGGTATCTAAATCCAGCCTCCCAATACTCCGTGGCCTCCTCTAACGTCTCTGCTACACTCTTAATTCCAATCGTGATGGAGGTGGGAAGACTCTTGTGAGCCACTCCAAAATACTCTCCTAGTGATATTTTAAGGTATTTGGTGAAAACATCATGTAACGCTATGTCCACTGCAGCGTGGGAACCAGGCCACTGTTCAAACTGTGTTCTCGTCTGTCTTAGGAGAGATTCAAATCGACTGATCCTTTCTCCTCTCAGGTAACCAAAATCCGCTTTTTGCAGATGAGTCAGTGCCTGATCGACATTTTCTCCTACAACCTTTTCACTGGGATTACATGAGCCAATTCCAACAATGCCATTATCCAATTCAATCTCAACAAACACATTTTTGACCTCTGTCACAGTCTTATATGCTATGCTGTAAGGGCGAGAAGTTCCCAAGTCTCTTTCGTAAACGCGGATATCTGCTATTTTCATCTTGTCATCATTTTGGTTACGCCGTCATTCAAAAACTTGAACGATGGATAAGTTTTTACTTCAAATTTTGAATCGCTTTAACAAAGGGACTGAGGTCCTCAAAGAACGGAAATACAATCGGCAAAGAAGTCCTTTTGGATAGCTCCTCTCGGTAAGGCGCGAGGTCTGCTTCTGTCATCTCGACTGTATTTATTGATAAGCCAATTACGGGACTTCCCAGTTTTTCGATTAATGCTACTTCATCCATTATGTCTGGCAATAGCGCTGGATAGGACTCCATTCCTTTAAATTTCTCTCTAACAGGAGAATGCTGCAATATGATACCATCAGCAGCACCAGATATGATGAATTCTGAACCACAAGGGCCACTAGGATTTCGCAAACCACTTTGCCCCTCCAGAATCATAACTTTAGGACTCAACCCTATCCAACATTCATACATGGCATGCTCTAGTTCTCCTGAAATAAAGTCATTGGCCGTAGCATCAAACAAGAATCCGTAATTCGCCCCTTGCATCCATCCCGTCTGCCCCGTGTAAATCATCTCAGACTTTACCCCTACCGCGTTCAAGGCGTCTGCCAACATCGTGCTGGTAGTTCGTTTTCCCAATGCGCAATCTGTTCCCAGCACTGCGATTTTCTTGGATGTGATTTCTTGAACCTTTCCTGTCCAAAAATGCAATTCTTTGAAAGGCTTTGACTTCCGAATATCATAGATAATATCACCATGCTCGCACCCAACTTCTTTGAATTCGTCTATCTCCGAAAGTGGCTCATGTAGCCCATTCACAAGGTGTATACCCAGTGATAGTATGTTTTTAATAGATGGATACAGATCCTTTGGTAGCACGCCCCCTTTTGTGGCCATGCCGATGATGGCATATTTCGGTTTTTCGTACTTCACAATGAAATCGTCAATGGATCCTACGACCGGCAAATTATTGGCTCTTCCCTCCACTGCTTCACCCGCATCTTTGCCAGCATGCTTATCATCAATGACTCCTATGATTTCAAATCTTTTGGAGTGTCGCATAAGGCCATGAGCCGTTTTTGCACTATTGGTGTCCAGCAATCCTCCCGTGATGATTACCGCTTTTCCAGAAATATGTGGTTGATCCATGTTAAGGTATTAATACATCAGAAAAATCAGGTAAAAATGCTCTAGGCCGATCGACTTCCATTTCGTAAACCAATTGGCCCAATCGCGCCAAAAATGGGAAGGCAACATTGTCGTAACCATAAATCCCATCATTAAAAACTCTGTTCGGATTTGCATGTATAGTGGCTGACAGGATAAACTCAACGCCTCTGTCTGTGTCTATGATGTAGGCATTGTCTATTGCATATCCGTAAGCATTTCCTACCTTATTATAAATCTTAATATTGTCAGGAATTTGAACATTTGGTACAGACCCGTACATCAGAAACTTCACATAGGTATCCCAGTAATGTTCAGGATGCCAGTAATCCTCAATCTCCGATTTTCCAGGTACCATAGACATGTACTTTAATACCATTTTTCTGTCTTCAGGGCGCAGGTCAAATGCCCTTTCGGGAAAAGATTCGGGAAATATCAATGCCTTCATCAACTCATGTTGCTCTCGGAGTGGATAATTATTCTTTCTGGAGAAATCAAAAGGCTCATTAACAATCTCTCCTTTGGACTGATAGCCCACACCGCGTTTTATCGGCTTCTCCGATACATAATCTCGAGTCGCTACTTGTTGCTCTTGCGCAAAAACAAGACTATCCTCCACGTAAAATCGCATGGGGTTTGTTCTGGCATTCTCCTCTGGGCTTAAAAAAATACTTAGACGATGACTCATTCTGGTTAAGGGGTATCCTCCACTATTCATTCGCTGATTAAAGGCGTCCTGACCCAAAAACTCGTATAGACGATTATGCGCATCGTTGTCTGATGTCAACAAAATCTTCTTGGTGTACTGAGCTACGGAAGGCTCGAGATTTGCAGCTGATGAGTCAATGGTTACGGTGGATTGCCCTGAAAAAGCACTGTCTATTTCCATCCTTGCATTTGCAGGAATATCTAGTCTATTCATTTTCTCTAGTGATGCCAAAACCGCAGGGAGCTTTACTGTACTGGCAGGGTAAAAATATTTGCTATCATCTAGCTGATAGCTGTACGTTATAAAGCCTGGGTTATTTGCACTGTCCCGATCAATCTGAGTGTAGATGACCTGTACTTCAAACTGGGGATCTGCTGCAATCAAACCCAACCTTTCGTCTCCCTCGATTAGTAAAGTGAGCGGATCTCTTGTTTGCTCACAAGAGAAGAAAATGCCTAGTACAAGAAAAAAAAAGTCAAGTTTCTTCATCTTTCAAGTGATGGTAATGCAAGCTAAGATAGAAGGATTATTGAATTGAAAAAATGCTTTTCTTCAGCAGATTCTTACAAGGGTCTACTTCTGCCTGTTATGTGTTTATTTTAAATGGATAAAACCTGTTTAACTCAGATGTGCCTTTTTCTTAATCCCGTGTTTTACATAATCAAATATGGTCCCAGAACTGCTGTGGCAAACTGATGCATTTAGAGAGAAGAACTGAGATACTTGTTGCAATCGAATACTTCTACTCATAATACTTGATACCGATCAGATGGACCAACTTCAAACCTGTAAAACCACCTTCCAAGATTACTAACCTTGGGAGATCGATAGTGGAAACATTCTGCTCTTGTATATAAGGTTATTTTAGATATGTATGGGCCGATTTTCTGTAGCGGCTAGACATGCTTCTTTAACTGCCTCCATGTAAGTTGGATGCGCATGAGACATTCTTGCGATATCTTCTGCTGATGCCCGGAACTCCATTGCTGTCACCCCGGTGGCGATCATATCAGCTGCTCTAGCGCCAATGATGTGCATTCCGAGGATTTCATCCGTTTGCTTATCAGCAAGCACCTTGACTAATCCGTCTACATCCATTGAAGCTCTTGCTCTTCCTAATGCTTTATATGGAAACTTTCCAGTCTTGTAGGCTCTACCTTGTTCCTTCAGTTGTTCTTCTGTAAAGCCAACACTGGCTACTTCCGGCCAAGTGTACACCACTCCTGGTATCAAATTGTAATTGATGTGAGGCTTTTGTCCTGCGAATTGCTCTGCCACGAAAACGCCTTCTTCCTCAGCCTTGTGTGCTAGCATTGCGCCTTTCACCACGTCTCCAATAGCCCAAATGTTATCGACATTTGTTTTTAGATGGTCGTCAACTTCTATCTGCCCTCTTTCAGTCACCTTCACACCGGCATTTTCCAATGCGAGACCATCCGTGTACGGCTTTCTACCAATTGAAACCAAACAGTAATCTCCCTCGATCTTAACTTCTTCTCCTTTCGCATTCTCAGCAGTAACCGTCACCTTTTTACCTTTCGCCTCTACCCCTGTCACCTTGGTGCTTAAATGAAAATCAAAACCAAGCCCTTTCAAGCTTTTCTGCAATTCCTTGCCCATCGTGCTATCCATACTAGGAACTAGACGATCTAGGAACTCAACTACCGTGATCTTAGCACCAAGTCGCGCGTATACAGACCCTAACTCCATGCCGATGACTCCGCCACCAATTACAATCATGTGCTTGGGCACTTCTTTAAGCTCTAGAGCCTCCGTACTTGTGATGACCCTCTTCTTATCTAATTTGATAAAAGGAAGTGAAGCAGGTTTCGAACCGGTCGCGATGATGATCTTTTCCCCCGTGATGTTTTTCTCCTCTTTCTCCCTCGTGATCTTAACGGTATTCTTATCTACAAAAGAACCCATACCGTTAAAAACTTCGATTTTATTCTTTTTCATCAGAAACTGAATACCGTCGACGTTTTGCTTCACCACATCAGATTTTCTCGCGATCATCTGTTTGAGGTTCACCTTGGGTTGTGGAATATCAATTCCATGTTCTTTGAAGGTATGCGCTGCATTATGAAAATGTTCTGATGAATCCAATAACGCTTTGGAAGGAATACACCCAACATTTAGACAGGTCCCTCCCAGCGTATTGTATTTCTCAATGATAGCGGTCTTAAATCCAAGTTGAGCTGCTCTTATGGCAGCTACATATCCACCAGGTCCCGAACCGAGTACAATTACTTGAAAATCCATTTCTCTAAATTTTAAACGCCCAACAAGATTCTAGTAGGATCCTCTAGTAACTCCTTCACTCTTACCAGGAAGCTAACTGATTCTCTACCATCAATAATTCTATGGTCATAGCTAAGCGCTACGTACATCATGGGTCGGATGACTACTTCTCCATTTTCAGCAACAGGCCGTTGCACGATGTTGTGCATGCCCAAAATGGCAGATTGAGGAGCATTGATGATGGGAGTTGACATCATGGATCCGAACACTCCACCATTAGTAATAGTGAAAGTTCCGCCAGTCATCTCTTCGATTGAAAGCTTATTATCACGAGCCTTGGTAGCTAATCGAATCACCTCTTTTTCGATTCCATCGAAAGACAGCATTTCAGTATTTCTAATTACCGGCACTACCAGCCCCTTAGGTGCTGATACGGCAATGGATACGTCAACGAAATCGTGGTATACGATTTCTTCACCGTCAATCATTGCATTCACTGCTGGCCATTCTTGTAAGGCAATGGTACATGCCTTTGTGAAAAAGGACATGAACCCTAATCCAATTTCGTATTTCTCCTTAAAGCTTTCTTTGTACTTCTTACGGACATCCATAATCGGCTGCATGTTGACTTCATTGAAGGTCGTCAACATTGCAGTCTCATTTTTTACTGAAACAAGCCTTCTTGACACGGTTTTTCTAAGAGGAGTCATTTTCTTTCTTGTCTCTGATCTGGTTCCTGCGACAGAAACTGGTGCTGGAGCAGCAGCTGGAGCTGTGGTCTTGGTAGGCACAGCTGATTGCTTCTCTGCTTTTATGGCATCATCCTTTGTGATTCTTCCACCTCTTCCTGATCCGGAAACAGACCCAGGTGTGATTCCCTTCTCGTCCAGGATCTTGGCAGCGGCTGGAGAGGCGTGCCCTGTCGCATATGTTTGATTGCTTGAAGTGGAAGCAGCGTCAACCTGAGCAATTGGAGCAGGAGATGATGGTGGTGCAGGTGCCCCTTCCATTACATCGATTCGACAAATTAGTGCCCCGATTTCAAGTGTTGCGCCTTCTTCTGCTACAATTTCAAGCTTTCCATTAGCCTCGGCTGTTAACTCGAAAGTGGCCTTATCAGATTCAATTTCAGCAATTACTTCGTCAAGAGCCACCATCTCTCCTGTCTGCTTTGTCCAAGTTGATATTGTCACTTCATTAATAGACTCACCTACAGTTGGCACATGCATTTCCATGATTTCGCCTGAGGCTTGTCCAGGTACTTCTTCAACAACCGCATCCTCTTTTACAGCCGGGGCATCTCCGGAAGGCTCAACTACAGCCAACAAATCTCCTATTCCCAATGTATCTCCCTCTGCAACTTTATGCTGAAGTTTTCCTGCTGTCTCTGCCGTAACCTCAAAAGTTGCCTTGTCAGATTCAAGCTCACAAATGACTTCATCCATCTCCACGTGGTCTCCATCATTTTTTACCCACTGAGCGACCGACACTTCGTTAATCGACTCACCTACGGTAGGTACCTTTATTTCTAAGCTCATTTTATTCTGTAGTTATATTTCAAATGCTTTTTTAATCAAATCAATCTGTTCCTGTTTATGAATCTTCATGAATCCTTTTGCAGGAGAAGAGGCAGCTTGTCTAGACACTACGGTTAGGTCGTGCTTTAGTATCCTCAATAAATACGTCCAGGCTCCCATATTTTCAGGTTCTTCCTGCACCCATACCAATTTTACAGTCTTCGCAAACCCTTTTAACTCCTTCTCCAGTTGCTTAGTAGGGAATGGGTGTAACTGCTCAACTCTCAAAATGGCTACATCTTTTCTTTTAGTCTTCTGCTGTTCTTCCAAAAGATCGAAATACACTTTACCTGAACATAGCAGTATTTTCTTTGCCTGCTTTTTATTAACGTAAGGATCTCCGATTAACTCTCTGAATTTCCCATCGGTAAACTCATTAACTGGACTTGAAACACCTGGATGTCTTAGTAGGGATTTTGGTGAAAATACGACAGTTGGTTTCCTAAACTCCCATGCTACTTGTCTTCTCAATAAATGGAAAAGATTTGCTGAGTTAGTTAGATTGGCAATCACCATATTATCATTCGCACACAATTGTAGGAATCGCTCTAATCTGGCGCTTGAGTGCTCAGGCCCTTGGCCTTCGTATCCATGAGGTAAGAGCATTACCAATCCGTTCATTCTCTGCCACTTAGACTCAGCACTTGAAATGAACTGATCGATCATCACCTGCGCACCATTCGCAAAATCCCCAAACTGGGCTTCCCAAATGATTAAAGCATTGGGTGTAGCCATGGCATATCCATATTCAAAGCCTAGTACTCCGAACTCTGAAAGTAAAGAGTTAAAGATTCGGAACGGTTCCTGTTTTTCCACCACATGGTCCAAGTTGCAGTAGGGTTCGTTTGTGTTACTATCAAATAGCACACTGTGTCGGTGAGAAAAAGTGCCCCTCTTCACATCCTGTCCGGACATTCTCACGATTTTTCCTTCTGCTAGTAGAGAACCGTATGCTAGCAATTCACCATCAGCCCATCCTAGTTCTTTTTTATCAAAAAAAGCTGTTTTTCGATCTTTAATGAGCTTTTCAATTTGCCTAAGTGGCTTAAAACCGTCAGGAAGCGATGTAAGCGCCTCCCCTACGAACTTGACCTGTTCCTCTGTAATGGAGGTCTTTGGTGAAGATTCGAAATCCTCCGAAGCGGACCTCCTTAAGTGATGCCACTCCTCCTCGATCTTTTGTGGCTTGTAGGGCAAAGGATGTTGCTTTACCTCGTCCAATCGATCTTGAAGTAACTGCTTAAACTCAGTGTTTAATGTCTTTTCTCTATCTTCTGTAATATCCCCACGACCAAGCAATTTCTTGACGTATATTTCTCTTGGATTTGGATGCTTAGCGATCAAACTGTATAGTTTGGGCTGTGTGAATTTCGGCTCATCGCTTTCATTGTGCCCATGCCTTCTGTAGCAAAGAAGATCAATAAAGAAATCCTGGTGAAATTTTTGTCTGAATTCAATGGCCATTCTTGAAGCAAATGCTACAGCTTCTGCGTCATCTCCGTTAACGTGCAAGATTGGTGCATCAATGATTTTTGCAATATCTGTGCAGTACACGCTGGATCTTGCATCGTCGTAATCAGTAGTGAAACCCACTTGATTGTTAATTACAAAATGTATCGTCCCTCCTGTATGGTAGCCATCTAGCTTTGACATCTGAATGCACTCGTATATGATCCCCTGACCTGCTACAGCTGCATCTCCGTGAATCAGTATCGGAATTGCTTTGCTAAAATCTCCTCTATACTCGTCATCTATTTGTGCTCGGGTATATCCCAGAACGACGGGGTCCACGGCCTCCAGGTGAGAAGGATTCGGAGCCAACTTAATGTATATCTTATTTCCTGAAGGCGTATCGATGTAACTAGAGTAACCCAAGTGATATTTCACATCTCCATCACCCATTGTTAAATCAATATCTGAATTACCTTCAAACTCTGAGAATATCTCCTCATAGGTTTTACCCATGATATTGGCTAAAACATTCAACCTCCCTCTGTGTGCCATACCGATCACTACTTCCTCTGCACCAAGTGCTGCAGCAGTATCGATCATTACATTTAATGCAGGGATCGTATTTTCACCTCCCTCCAGAGAAAATCTCTTCTGACCTAAAAATTTCGTGTGAAGAAAGTTTTCAAAAACAACTGCCTCATTTAACTTCTGCAGTATACGTTTCTTCAACTCCATCTTGGGCTCGATATCTACTCCTGCCGTTTCTACCTGATCTCGAATCCACCTAAATAGGTCTCCATTCCGTATGTGATTGAATTCATATCCGATATGGCCTAGGTAAATCTTTTCTAGCCTTTCCTTGATTGACTTGAAACTGGCCTTTCCTAATTTAATTTCAGAACCAACTTCAAATTCCTTATTGAAATCATCATCAGTCAAACCGAAATTTTCTAAGTCTAATTGGACTACGTGCTGCCTTCGCTGCCGAACAGGATTGGTGTCAGACTTCAAATGAGCACGCGATCTATGAGCATAGATGTAGTTTCTAACTTTTATCTCATCCGGCCCAATTGAAGGGCCTGCCGAGGCAACTCCATTACTTCCATGATGCGTTTGATAAAATTCAAAACCTTGAAAGAACTTTTTCCAAGATTCCTCTACACTTTCGGGATCTTGCTGGTAGGATTGGTATAGGTCATCAATGTAATTTACATCTGCATTGCCTACGTAGGAGAACTTATCCATTTGGAGCAGCTATTATTTTGAATTGCAATCAAAGATATGTTAAAAGGATAATTATTAAAAACCGTATAACCGCTTATACATTTACATCATAATTAAGCAGTATTTTTCATGGCTACTTTTCAATTGTTACTGAATACTCCTATCTTTGCGGTCCTTTTAAAAATATTAGTTGCGTGGACGTGATCCACATATCAAATTGATTATGCCTGTAAAAATCAGACTAGCGCGTCGAGGACGCAAGAAAAGAGCCATGTACGATGTAGTTGTGGCTGACAGTAGAGCCCCACGAGATGGTCGCTTTATCGAGAAAATTGGCACTTACAATCCCAACACAGATCCTGCAATCATTAAAATTGATGATGCCAAAGCATTTGATTGGGTGATGAAAGGTGCTCAACCTACTGACACCGTCAAAGCAATGTTGTCTTACAAAGGCATCATGCTTAAGAAACATTTGCAAGTAGGTGTAAGCAAGGGTGCATTGACTCAGGAAGAAGCAGACAAGAAATTGGCTGCATGGATTGCAGACAAAGAAGGCAAGATCCAAGGTAAAGTAGACCAACTTGCCAAAGACAAAAACGCGAAGAAGAAAGCGGCATTAGAAGCTGAAGCGAAAGTCAATAAGGCACGCCAAGACGCCATTCTTGCTAAAAAGAAAGTTGCTGAAGAAGCACTAGCTGCTGAAGTGGCTGAAGCGAATGCTGACGAAGCTGAGACTGAATTAGAACAAGAAGGAGAAGCTGCAATTGGTGAGGTTGAAACGGCCGTTCCAGAAGAAGCACCTGTTGCAGACGCTGAAGCTACAGTTACAGAAGAAATTACAACAGAAAGCGAGGAAGTAGCTAAGACAGAAGAATCTGCACCCGAAAGCAAAGAAGAAGCTAAAACAGAGGAATAACCTATGAGGATTGACGATTGCTTCGAGCTGGGGTATATTGTCAAAACGCATGGATTGAAAGGTGAAGTCATCATACAATTGGATGTCGACGATCCTTCGGTGTACTACGAAATGGAATCGGTTTTTTTGGAGAAATCTGGGAATCTGATTCCATTTTTTTTTGAACGACTTGTTCCTCAAGGAAGCCGAATCATTGGGCGGATAGAAGAGGTTGATTCTAAGGATAAAGCTTCTGAATTGACAGGCTGCAAATTATTCCTTCCAATTGACGCACTCCCGTCTCTTGATTCGGAGGAATACTACCTGCATGAACTTGTAGGAATGACCGTGCTAGAAGGCGATAACGAACTGGGGGTTGTTTCTAAAATTTACCAACCCTCTGCACAGTACTTAGCTGCTGTCATGTACGAAAGCCACGAGCTTCTGATCCCAATCGAAGATGATATAGTCAAAGAAGTCAATAAGAAAACGGCTCAAATCTTCGTCGAGCTCCCTAATGGATTCTTGGATATCTACACAAATTAACAGAATGAGAATTGACATCATCACATGTTTACCTGAGCTTTTTGAAGGCCCGATGAACCAGAGTATCGTAAAGCGGTCAATCCAAAAATCATTGGTTAACATAACGATACACGACTTGAAAGACTACAGCACCAATAAGCATAAAACGGTAGACGATTATGCATATGGCGGTGGTGCAGGTATGGTCCTTATGATTGAGCCAATTCATAAATGCATTCAGACGCTAAAAGCTAAACACTCGTACGATGAGATCATTTATCTCACTCCTGACGGAGAAACCCTAAATCAATCCATTAGCAATCAAATGTCCCTAAAGAATAATTTGATTCTGATCTGCGGGCATTACAAGGGCATAGATGAGAGAATCAGAGAACATCTGGTAACAAAAGAAATAAGCATAGGAGATTATGTGCTTTCTGGTGGTGAGCTGGCAGCGATGGTGTTGGCTGATTCGATTATAAGGTTGATTCCTGGGGTGCTGAACGACGAATCCAGTGCTTTATCAGATTCTTTTCAAGATAATTTATTAGCCCCACCTGTTTACACAAGGCCTGCCGAATACAATGGATGGAAAGTACCTGAGATACTTCAATCGGGTCATGAGAAAAAAATTGAGGACTGGAGACATCAAAAATCTATTGAAAGAACACAAAGCAAAAGGCCTGATCTACTGAACGAAGATGAATGGAATTAAATAATCTAACTATTTTCAAAATCATGATGATGATTCTATGGTAAATAATCTATATTTGCACTCCTTTTTGATAAATAGAAAGAAAAGCGCACAATCATGAGCGATCAACTATTAAGTGTAGTAGAAGAAGATATAAAAGCTGCAAAAGCTGAAATGCCTGTATTTGGGCCCGGTGACACAGTCAATGTGCACTACAAAATCAAAGAAGGTAACAAAGAAAGAATCCAGCAATATCAAGGGACGGTGATGAAGATTGATAACAAAAGTAGCAACGGAGAAACCTTCACAGTAAGAAAAATTGCTAGTGGTATAGCAGTTGAGAGAATCTTCCCAACGATTTCTCCAAATATTGAGAAATTGGAAATAATAAGAAAAGGTAAGGTAAGAAGGGCCAAACTTTATTATTTAAGAGGAAGGAAAGGAAAGGCTGCCAGAATTAAAGAAAAGCTTTGATAAAGATTTGAATTCAATTGAAGCCATCCCGAACCCTCGGGATGGCTTTTTTGTTTTATCACAATGAAGATTCCTTTTGAAAAATATCAGGGCACTGGTAATGACTTTATCATTATAGATAACAGAGCGCAGGTCTTCCCTGAGGATGTTTCAGCTATACAAAAGCTAACTGACCGAAGGCTTGGGATTGGTGCTGATGGTTTGATACTTATTGAGAATCATCCGACTCTTGACTTCCGAATGAAATACTTCAATGCTGATGGATCAGAAAGCCTCTGCGGAAATGGGAGCAGATGTGCAATAAGGTTTGCACAGACACTAGGTATCATCCACCAGGAAACCACCTTCGTAACTACTGATGGAATCCATAATGCTAGAATCAACGGCAATCAAGTAGATTTTAAATTGCATAATCTGTCTGAGATAAATCTTCTGGATGGTGACTATTTCATCAACAATGGGTCTCCTCATTATATCAAATTTGTCTCTGATACATCTGACGTAAATATCTACGAGGAAGGTAAAAAAATTAGATACAGCCCTCGATATCAACCGCATGGAACAAATGTGAATTTTGTGCAGATCAAATCCGATTTCGAGATCTCTGTCAGAACGTATGAAAGAGGTGTAGAGGGTGAAACGTTATCATGTGGAACAGGAGTTACAGCATCCGCGATCGCTTCTAGTTTCAAGGGCCTCACGCCACCAATCAAAATACAAACACTTGGTGGTAATCTTTCTGTCAATTTTGAGAAAAAGGGAGATGATACCTTCCAAAACATCTTTTTGTCTGGTCCGGCTACCTTGGTTTACGAAGGCCAAATTGAAATCTAATTCTTTCAATTATCTGCCAGCTGACTTAGTCAAACAGATTAACTTTAAGTGCTTTATTAAAACGAAAAAAAAAACGCATGCTTAACGCAATTAACAAAGGAATTGCAAAAATATTTGGGACGAAATCAGAGCGAGACATAAAAGAGGTAATGCCTTATGTACAGCTGATTAACGAGGAGTATAGCAAGCTTAGGAATATTTCAGATGACGAATTAAGAGGAAAAACGGCCGGCTTCAAGGAGTACATCGGTGAAAAACTACATCACATTGATTCTAAACTTGATGAACTGCACAATAAAGTAGCGGAGGATAAGTCAATGGAGATTTCTGAAAAAGATGAAATTTTCAAAGAGATAGACCTTCTTGAAGAAAAAAGAGACGAAGAATTAGAGGATGTGCTTTTAGAAATTCTTCCAGAGGCCTTTGCTGTTGTAAAGGAAACCGCCAGAAGACTGACTGAAAATAAAAAGCTCATTGTAAAAGCTACGCAGCTCGATCGTGAGTTTGCTGCTGCCAAACCCCATGTAGAAATCTCAGGGGATACAGCTACATGGTACAATAAATGGAATGCTGCCGGCAATGAAGTCGAATGGAACATGGTCCATTACGATGTACAGCTAATCGGTGGGGTTGTACTGCATAAAGGTAAAATCGCTGAGATGGCCACGGGTGAAGGTAAGACGCTCGTAGCTACCCTACCGGCTTACTTAAACGGCCTATCAGGAAGAGGTGTGCACGTTGTTACCGTGAATAATTATCTCGCAAAGCGAGACTCAGAATGGAATGCTCCTATCTTTCAGTTTCATGGTCTGACAGTAAATTGCATAGACAATCATACTCCTAACTCGCCAGAACGGAGAGACGCCTATAAATGCGACATTATCTATGGTACTAATAACGAATTCGGTTTCGATTATCTCAGAGATAATATGTCACGATCCACTGAAGAGCTAGTACAAGGAAAACATCATTTTGCGATGGTAGATGAGGTAGATTCAGTCCTTGTCGATGATGCTCGTACTCCTTTGATTATTTCTGGTCCTATTCCACGGGGCGATGAGCATGAATTCTATGAACTTAAACCAAGAATTCAAAAACTCGTAGATGCTCAAAGGAAGGTAATTGCAGATTACTTAAATACTGCCAAAAGAGAATTTAAAAACGAAAATGAAAAAGAAGTAGGACTTCCGCTTTTCAGGGCATTCAGAGGTTTACCTAAACACAAACCACTTATTAAGTTCTTAAGTGAGACAGGCGTCAGACAGCTGCTTCAGAAAACGGAAAACTTCTACCTGCAGGATAATCAAAAGATGATGCCAGAGGCAGATGAACCCTTATATTTTACGATTGAAGAAAAGAATAACTCTATAGAGCTGACTGAGAGAGGTATTGACTTAATCACACAAGATGGTGAGGACCCCAATTTCTTCATTCTTCCAGATATCGCTGAGCGGATTAACACCTTAGAGGCAGACCTGTCCCTAAAAGAATCAGAGAAGTTGAAAGCCAAGGACGAGCTAATTCAAGACTACAACCTGAAATCTCAAAGAATCCATTCAGTAAATCAGCTTCTTCGAGCCTACTGCATGTATGAAAAAGATACGGAGTACATCGTAGTAGAGGACAAAGTCAAGATTGTTGATGAGCAGACAGGTCGCGTCATGGAAGGGCGACGATATTCCGACGGCCTACATCAAGCAATTGAAGCGAAAGAGAATGTAAAGGTTGAAGATGCAACACAAACCTACGCGACAGTTACTCTTCAAAACTACTTCAGAATGTATCACAAATTGGCAGGTATGACTGGTACCGCCGAGACCGAGGCCGGAGAATTTTGGGATATCTACGAGTTAGATGTAGTGGTCATTCCTACGAATAGGTCGATCGTGAGAAAAGACATGGAAGACAAGGTGTATAAAACCATGCGAGAAAAATTCAATGCGGTAGTTGAAGAAATCGTAGAATTAACGGATGCTAAACGACCTGTCCTTGTTGGTACTACTTCGGTAGAGATTTCAGAAGTACTAAGTCGAATGCTGAAATTAAAGAACATCTCTCATCAGGTTTTAAATGCAAAGCAACACGCAAAAGAAGCTGACGTAGTCGCTGAAGCAGGTAAACCAGGTACTGTGACCATCGCCACCAACATGGCAGGTCGAGGTACCGATATCAAGTTAACCGATGAAGCAAAAGCAGCGGGAGGTTTGGCCATAATTGGCACAGAACGTCATGAATCCCGACGCGTAGATAGACAACTTAGAGGCCGATCGGGACGTCAGGGTGATGTAGGTTCTTCTCAATTCTTCGTTTCATTGGAAGATAATTTAATGCGACTTTTTGGTTCCGATCGAATGGCAAAGATCATGGATCGCTTAGGCCTCCAAGAAGGAGAAGTCATACAACATAGTATGATTACCAAGTCTATTGAAAGAGCTCAGAAAAAGGTAGAGGAAAACAATTTCGCAATTAGGAAGAGACTACTCGAGTACGACGATGTGATGAACGCCCAACGTGAGGTCATCTATACACGGCGTAGAAATGCACTACATGGTGAACGACTTCAGTTAGACATTATGAATATGTTGTTTGATACCTGTGAAGATATAGCTCTGGGTGCAAAGGCTGATAATAACCTTGACAGTCTCAAACTAAACACCATCGCTATTTTAGGCATCGACTTCCAAATCGCACAAGATGAGCTAGACAAAATAACTGAAGACGAGCTTTCAGAAAAGCTTTATGATCAAGCATTTGCAAATTATAAGCTTAAAAATCAGGAGACTGTTGCAAAGGCAATGCCTATCCTGAAACAGCTCAAAAAGACCCGAGGTGCTACTGTAGAAAACGTACTAGTTCCCTTTTCAGATGGTAAAAAACAGATAGGTGTTAGCGTCAATTTAGAAACTGCATTGGAAACAGGTGGTGTAGAAATGACAGATGCTATGGAAAAAATGATTACGCTTGCGATTATCGATCAGGCTTGGAAAGAACACCTACGTGAGATGGACGACTTAAAACAATCTGTTCAGAATGCCGTCTACGAGCAAAAGGACCCCCTACTGATTTACAAATTTGAAGGGTTTGAACTGTTCAAAAGATTCATAGGACGACTCAATGAAGAAACAATCTCCTTCCTAATGAAAGCTGCTATTCCAGTACAACAAGCAGATGAAGTACAAGAGGCTAGAGCAAATCGCTCAAAACAAGACTACAAAGAATCAAAGGAGGAGAGTAGGTCAGCTTTGGCTTACAATGACCCTTCTAGAAACCGCCCACCTGCAGAGAAAGCTGCTCCCGCGAAATCCACAAAAATCGCCAGTAGAAATCAGCGAGTAACAGTGCAATACACAGATGGTTCGGTAAAAAAAGATGTAAAATACAAGACTGTTGAGAATGATATTAGAGACAACAAATGCGTCTTGATAGATTAATATTGGTCTTTTATATCCTGCTTCCTGCCTGCAAACCAGTTCAGGTAGTCACGACTCCCGTCTACCACGAAGATCTTAGTGTTCATCGGCTAAAATTTCCCAATTTTAGCATAGAAGACAGCTCAGATGAAATCGAAACTGTGATAGATAATTCAGAAGGAATCTATTTTAAAAATGAAATTACAAATGAGCTCGATAGTATAAACCAATTGATCATCGAAACGAATAAAAAAAGAAAAATTTGGGATGGTTATGTAATTCAGGTCTATCGTGGAAATAGTAGAGCAGATGCCAATAAAGCGAAGGAGAATATTGAAGATTTCTTTCCAGATTTAGATGCTGAAGTTTCCTATAGACAGCCAACTTATAGAGTGAAAGCCGGTCAGTATTTTGACAGACTCAAGGCTACAAGGAAATATCAGGAAGTTCTCAAGCTGTACCCTAGAGCGCTACTATTGCCAGAAAAACTGCCCTTACCTTCACAAAATGAAGATAATTGATCGCATTAAATCGTTAGCAGAGACTAATTTCTCTCAGATACAATCTTTCAGGCACCATCTTCATCAAAATCCTGAATTATCATTCCAAGAATACAAAACTGCTGAATTCGTAAAGCAGCAGCTAGAAAAAATAGGAATTTCCAATATTCAGACCGTAGGAAAAACGGGCGTGACTACCGTCATTTCTGGAAGCTCCACGGGCAAAACCATCGCACTAAGAGCCGATCTCGATGCTCTTCCAATAAAGGAACTGAATGAGGTGAGTTATAGGTCTAAAAATGAAGGCATCATGCATGCTTGTGGTCATGATGTACATACAAGCTGTTTACTTGGAGCGGCAATGATCCTTCATGAACTGAGAGAACATTGGCCTGGGGAGGTAAAGCTCATTTTTCAACCTGGCGAAGAAAAATCACCCGGTGGTGCATCTATTTTGATTAAAGAAGGTATACTTAAAAATCCCAGACCTAGCCAAATACTTGGGCAGCACGTAACACCACTTATTGCTACGGGTAAAGTTGGCTTTCGCTCTGGCAAATACATGGCTAGTGCCGATGAGATCTACTTAAAAATAATTGGAAAAGGAGGTCATTCAGCCCTTCCTGAATCACTTGTCGACCCAATCATCATCTCGAGTCAAATTTTGATCAATCTACAACAAATAGCAAGCCGTAAGTCTAGCCCTACAACACCAACTGTATTATCCTTTGGAGACATTCATGGGAATGGCGCTACCAATGTAATACCGGACGAAGTAAACATAGCTGGGACTTTCAGAACATTTGATGAAAAATGGAGAAAAGAGGCACATGAATGGATCAAACAAATAGCAAAACAAACTGCTGAAGCATCTGGAGGTAGATGTGAAGTCAGGATCGTTGCTGGTTACCCTTTTTTAGTTAATGACGAAGATGTAACAGCAAGGAGTAAATCAGCTGCGGCTGAATATCTTGGCGAAAAAAATGTAGAGGACCTGGACTTATGGATGGGTGCGGAAGATTTTGCCTTCTATTCTCATGAGCTTCCCGCCTGCTTTTACAGGCTGGGAACAGGAAATAAAGCAAAGAATATAACTTCTGGTGTCCACACGTCCACTTTTGATATTGACGAGCGAGCACTCGAAATTGGCAGTGGACTAATGGCTTGGATGGCTATCTCTGCACTCAATGGATAGATCAGAATCTAAGTGATCTGAAAAGGTTTTCTCTCATCGCATCATTAATCGAAAATGCCAATAGCAAAGAAACCAAAAGCCCAATGGCCGCATAAAGCACATCTTTTCGGATTAATTTCAAACTGCGCTGAATAGCACGACCTCTTTCGGACCCACTCATTGTGCGTATACTGATTGCCAGCTCACGCCCACCTAAGAGACCAATAAAAACCCAAGTGGTACTGATGGGAATGGTACTTACCCACTTAAGGTAGTACAGAAGTAGTGCATAGACTAAATTGACGATTGTCGCTGCCCGAACATCCTTGACATCGGACTTCTCTTCTACAATAGATTGAATTTTATCTCCTTTCAAATAAAAAAGTAAGCCCAATCCACCAAAAATAAATGTAGTAAAAAACAAAAATTGGGCGGTGGATAAGCTCCTAGGAAGTACCACGGCGACATTAGCCGCATCCTGCATAATCCAGACAGACCAAAGCAATCCACTGGTGAGCCACTGAAAAGGCACCCAATAACCTGATGGTGACTTATGCTTATTTTTTTCGAATAAGTTTGAGATCAACATCCATACCAGAATTGCTGATAGAAATGCTAAAAAGTAGCCAAAAAAACTTTTTTGCAAGATGGATACGATACTACTCGACTTGGTACTAAAAGCACTTAGAAGCAAAATAGAGGTGGAGACCGGCATTCTTAACCTTGTCAAGATTAATAAGATGGCTGGTGAAAATACCTGCAAGAAACTAAAGGCTGTGGGCGCTTCATTCAGTCCTTTGTTTGCAAGTCTCTGATAACTTACATCCCCTCCATATGTTATCCAGCTGTAAGTAACAGTAGCAACAAATATTCCACCCATGTACAGCCAAAGGTAATACCACTTCCTATGGGAGTTAGCCGCAATAAAAGTGCCTATCGTCTGAATGGAGTCGTTGGCAATAGCTGAATACGCAGCTAACATAAACGCTATCCACATGGCCAATTGGCGGTATGGATAACTAAACGCACAAGCCAGAGTGATTAGAAATAAAATAGAAAGGAAGTATTTTTCTTTCAGCACCCCAGCAAAAGACTTCTCTGGCATATCTTACTAAATGTCCCCAAAACTATCTATATCACTTGAAATCCACTTAGTACTGCGGATACAATCGTAAAGATTAACACTGGGTTAATGATTGTGTATAGATCTCTTTACTTGCGGTTAACATTCAAAAGCTTTTCCAGATATTGTTCTTCTATTGCTAACAATCCATTTACAAAGAGATCACTAGCCATGAGTCCACTCTTTTCTACTTTTGCGTTTTAAATCCGCAGTACCTGCAATCTTAAGCATATTGGAACCCGAACAAAGAGAAAATAGTACAAGTAAAGCCTTACTGATAGTAGGATCCGTATTGCTGTTCATCATAGCCCTGCAATTCATCACAGCTGGGTTTCAACATTTGGGTAAAAGCCTCGCAGATTCTATAATCGAAGCCACCTCAAACCCTTTCATTGGGCTCTTTATCGGCTTATTAATTACAGCTATTCTTCAAAGTAGTTCTACCACTACCACAATGGCAGTTGCTTTAGTTGCCTCAGGGTCAATCCCTCTTACTAATGCCGTTCCTATTGTAATCGGAGCAAATATCGGAACCACACTGACTTCAACATTAGTTTCTCTCAGCTATATCACTAATAGAAATGAGTTTGTAAAAGCATTTAGTGCTGGAATAGTGCATGACCTCTTTAACATCAGTGTAGCACTATTGATATTCCCTCTTGAACTTAGATATCAATTACTTAGCAGATCTAGTGCTAAGCTGGCACAACTCTTTCCCGTTTTTGAAGGCACTTTTTATGTTGAAGGAATTGACAATCTGCTGCAACCCCTCAACCTCTATTTTATCGACATTATAGGCGGTTTGCCAACTATATGCTTAGGACTTTTCCTGCTTCTGACCACGGTAAAAATTGTCAGTAAACTACTCTACTACCAGTGGATCAACAGGCCGAATCAGCAAGGGAAAATTCTTGGAAATAAATTCAAAACATTTGGTTTGGGGGTATTAGTAACCTCCATTATCCAATCAAGCTCCCTATCTACTTCCATGATGGTGCCGTTGGTGGCTACGGGTAAATTATCCATAAGGCGAGCATTTGCGTTCATTATAGGCTCTAACTTAGGTACTACTGTCACCGCTTTAATTGCAGCAGTTTTCCAATCAGAAATTGCGTTAAGTCTGGCATTTGCTCATTTTGTCTTCAATCTAGTTGGTTGCTCACTTTACCTTGCTATACCTCATCTATTTAGAATGATGTCCTACATATCAAATCAGCTAGGCATGATCACTTTAAGAATGAGATTAGTTGGTATTACATATGTTCTGATGACTTTCTTTATTGTTCCTTTTGCATTGATCTACTTAAGCAAAGAGAGTCCAACCACTGTAGTTGCCAATAAACAGGTTCATGTCGAATCAAAAAAGAGGAACCAATAGACTTGGGCTATTACCATCTTTACTGTTAGATTTACTTATTAACATTTTAGTAGGCAGTGTCAAAAGTCTCCCCGATAAATAAGCTATTAGATAAGCTCACCGAGTACATCAAAATAAAAGGAGAACAACTTAAACTAGAAATCCTCAGTCATGTGGCCAGGATTCTTGCTTACGTTATCATTTTTATTGCGATAGGGCTTGTGACCTCTTTCCTTGTGCTTTTTGGAGCACTAACATTAGCTGTAGTGATTAACCATTGGTTAGGTAGTGAGTTCTGGGGTTATGTGATTGTTTCTGGAATACTATTGGTTGTCTTGGTACTTCTGATAATGTTACTACGCTCTCAGAAAATACAACGCTGGATAGAATCTGTGATAATTAAAATTGGTACCAATGAGTAAGCATTCCCAGGCTTTTCTAAGTAAGAAAGCTGAGCTGGAAAAGGTGGAAGCCGATCTTAAAATAGCTATTGACTTGGAATCAGAAGACCTTGAAAATTCAGCACTGAAATACTTGAAAGTGGGCGCTTTCATAAGCGCCACGGCATTAGTAAGTTATGGGATTTTTCGTCTTATCACCAAAGAAGAACCTTTGGAAAAATCGGAAAAGACCGCCGAAGCTGAGTCTTCAATGATAAACAAAGTCATTGATAAAGTGACCGATGTAATGGCAGGTTTAGTGGTTCAAAATATTAGCACCTACATCGATAAGCTAAATAAAAACTTAGAAAAAGACCTTAAACGTTAATCAGTGATTCCCTCCTTCTCATCTTTCCTGCTGGTATTCCAAACATCATTTTGAATCTACGGCAGAAGTAGGCTGTATCTTTATATCCTACATCTTTTCCTATTTCCCTAATACTCTTTTTGCTGGTTCGCAATAAATTTACTGCCATTTCCATGCGTTGATACTCAATATAATCCTGTGGATTTATACCCGTTAGCATCTTAAAGTACTGACCAACATAATCTTCTGATACATTCGCTACGTTTGCCAAAACTTTGTTGGAAAGATCTTTATTCAAATTTTCCTTAATGAAGGTAAAAATATCAATTAAGCGGGGATCTTTAAAATAAGTACTATTAGTTGCAAATTGCTCCAAAAATAGCCTCCCTTCTACAATATACCTTATCAGCTCTATGGTAAGCTGTTCTGCTAGGAGCTTAATAACTCGTTCTTTGCCTGCTTTCTTGCCAGTGGTTTCTAAATTTATCTGATGCACTAAAGTGCTGATAATCCGATTGTCCTCGATTACGAATGGAGGAATGTCTAATGAGGCAAAAAAACTTACAGAATCGAAGACCTTTGCATCAAAAGAAACAAAACTATAGGATTCACCCTCATCTGGTATGGTACTGACCGATTCTAAATAGTCCTCTCGATTGTTGATAAAATCATCCTTAGAGAGAATTTGCGGTGCTCTTGAGCCGTATGTAATACTAACTTGCTTTCCACCGGGTACAAAAAGGATCTGCCCTGGAGATAGTTTTGTTCCTTCTTTACCAAAACAGATTTCTCCCTTGTTCAGGAGGATCAATGTATTCTCAACATCGTAGTTATTTTGTATGGTCACGGACTTAAGAATGTTAATATTCTTAGCCTTAATAAACCTTACTGACAGAGATTCTATAATCCTGTTATAATCTTCCATTCCTGAGAAATAGTATCAAATTGAGGGTAAAAGGCAGAGAGCGCTTCTCATATTGTACAAATCTAATATTTATTGATAATTAATCAAAGAAGTGGTGCTAGTTTGCAGAAATGGTGGAATTAGATTATTTCAATAATTCCCTTGCAATTACAATCTTTTGAATCTCTGATGTCCCCTCATAAATCTGAGTAATCTTCGCATCTCTCATCAACCTTTCCACATGAAACTCCTTCACAAAACCGTAACCACCATGAATCTGAACAGCCTCAACTGTCGCCCACATAGCTACATCTGAGGCGTAAAGTTTGGCCATTGATGCAGCATGTGCAAAATCTTTTTTATCATCTTTCAACTGAGCAGCTTTAAACACCATGAGTCGAGCAGCCTCAATCTTTGTTGCCATTTCAGCAAGCTTGAATTGAATACCTTGATGATTAGAAATCTCTTTTCCAAAGGCTTTTCTTTCTTTAGAGTACTTTAGTGCTAATTCATGAGCACCCGAGGCTATACCCAAAGCCTGAGCTGCAATTCCTATTCTGCCTCCATTAAGTGTTTCCATCGCAAAATTGAAACCAAAACCATTCTCCCCAATACGATTTTCTTTGGGTACCTTCAAATCCTGAAACATAAGAGAATGAGTATCTGAACCTCTTATTCCCAATTTATCTTCCTTTTTCCCAACAATAAACCCATCTGAATCACGATCTACAATCAACGCGTTGATTCCTTTATGTCTCTTCTCCGCGTCCGTCTGAGCTATAATCAGATAAGTTCCGGCACTATTCCCATTTGTTATCCAATTCTTCGTCCCATTAACCAGATAGTAATCACCTTTATCTTCTGCTGTGGTGCGCTGAGAAGTAGCGTCTGATCCTGCTTCAGGTTCTGACAAACAAAAGGCTCCGATTTTTTTACCTGAGGCCAGGTTGGGTAAATATTTCTGCTTCTGCTCTTCAGTTCCGTACTTTTCAATACCCCAGCAGACAAGAGAGTTATTAACTGACATACATACAGAGGCAGAGGAATCTATCTTTGATATCTCCTCCATCGCCAGCGCGTAGGAGACCGTATCCATTCCTCCCCCTCCATACTTCGGATCCACCATCATTCCCATAAAACCCAACTCTCCCATCATCTTAATTTGCTCCGCAGGAAATAGCTGCTTATCGTCTCTTTCAATGACTCCTGGAAGTAGTTCTTTTTCCGCAAAATCTCTGGCTGCATCGCGGACGGCCTGCTGCTCTTCTGTCAAGTTAAAATTCATCTTTCTTTGGTTAATGTAGTAGATTTTTCTAACAAAGGTATTTAGAATATATTATGCATGCATACTATATATTCAAATAAAAAGGCCTCATTTTGAGGCCTTTACAAAATACAATTTGATATTTTATTATCCTGATAATAGAGTATCGTAAAATTCTTAGCAGTTTACATTAACCAAATAATATTCGTTAATCTCTACTTCCACCCATAAACATCATAATGTAATAGAAAAGGGTTGTGACTGCCCCAAGTGCTGCCACGACATAAGTCATAGCTGCCCACCTTAATGCATCTTTTGCCATTTGATGTTCCGTAGCACTCACAATCCCGCGCTGATCAATCCATGCCAAAGCACGTTTACTTGCATCAAATTCGACAGGTAAGGTTACAAGTGAAAAAAGTGTGATGACCGTTTGGGCAGAAATAAGTATCAAAATAATGCTATTCATGCCAATCCCCAAGAAAAAGGCACCGCCGAAGATAGCCATCAGCATAACAAAGTTGAGAATCCTAGCACTAACATTCTGTATCGGAACCATTGCTGACCTAAACTCCAACATACTGTAAGCAGTAGCATGTTGAACAGCATGACCACACTCATGAGATGCTACTGCTGCTGCAGCAGCAGACCTACCGTGATAAACATCAGGGCTGAGGTTTACCGTTTTATTGGCAGGATTGTAGTGATCCGTCAATTGGCCTTGTACAGATACAACTTGAACGTCTGTAATACCATTATCACGGAGCATCAGCTCTGCGATCTCTCTTCCTGAAAGCCCTGAGCCAATCCCAATTTGACTGTATTTTTTGAATTTACTCTTGAGCCTGGAACTAACAGCCCAACTAAGGATCATGAAAAATATACCTATTACAAGTAACATATATTATCAGTTTTTAATCTTTTCAATAATGCTAGAAGTCGAATAAGCGGAAACTAGTTCAATTGTTTCCACTTTTCCCCCATTTTTTATAACAAATTCCGAACCGGCAATATCTGCAACAGCATAATCATTTCCCTTTACCAAGACATCGGGCTTCAAAAATTCAATGAGTGATTGGGGTGTTTCCTCACCAAAGAGGACTACTAAATCCACAAAACCAAATGCCGCAATAATTCTTGATCTTGCTAGTTCGTTTTGAACAGGCCTCGTTTCTCCTTTTAAGATCTTTACCGATAAATCCGTATTGACACCCACCACTAGTCGATTTGCCAGCTTACTTGACCTCTCTAGATAGTCGACATGCCCCAAATGTATGATATCAAAACATCCATTCGTGAAGACCACTTTCTTTCCATCGGATCTCCAACTGCGTGTGATTTCTTCTGCTTTCTGTTTAGAGACAATTTTATCTGAGCTACGCATTTTATTTCTTCTTCACTAAAAATGAAAGTAGAAGCGCAATACCTCCAAATACAGCCACAGCAAGGATCTGTGAAGTATGCAACAGTGTCGCCATGAACAAACCAGTTGTCTTATCTATGCCATACAACATTAATAAGGCCGTAATCATAGTATGATAAGCTCCGATGCCTCCTTGTACGGGCAACGTCAAAGCTATTCCTCCTGTTACTAAAAGTAGTAACCCGGCGCCCGGTGACAGAAAAGCTGTGTCTTCTAATGCAAATACAATGACATAAGCCATCAAATAATATATGACCCACAACAGTATTGTTGAGAACATAAAGGCACCAATTTTATTCACTTTTCTTATGGACTTAATACCTCCATAAAGCTCAATCAACCAAGATTTGAGTCTTGATGCGAATTTTCCTTTACTTGATATGAAAATACTGAATATGACGATCGACGTTGTAATTAGACCAAGTCCCAAATAGATGAACTGATTGAAATCGATATCGTATTCTTGAAATATCCCTTTAAGGAAAGTAGATATTGTCTCGTACTCAAAAATAAAGGATAATCCAATCAATATTAGAAGGGTAATGGCATCCAACAGTCGCTCAGTAATCACGGAGCCAAGGGAAGTTGTCAAGGGAACATCATCTGTTCTTCTCAGAACAGCACATCTCGTGACCTCGCCCAATCTTGGGAAGGCTAGGTTTGCTAGATAGCCTACCAGTACTGAAAGAGTGGTTTTATACGTGGTCACTTCAAAGCCTAAAGGTTTCAGCAACAGATTCCACCTGTAGGCTCTAGCGATATAGCCACCCAATGATAATAGAATGGAGGCACCCACCCACCAGTAATTTGTCTCTTTTGATTTTTCCAGAAAGGCGTCGAAGTCAACATTTGCAAAAGCGAACCATAACAGTAGCGCTGCCACGACCATGGGAGCACCGATTCGTAATACGGAGTAAAGCAACTTACGCATTAAGAGATTATTTTATTGTCATTATCTGGAAAGACAACGATTGGTTGATGGGTCTTAGCAAACGACTTATCGATACTACAGTAAGAAATGATGATTACCACATCACCCACTTGTGCCTTCCGGGCAGCAGGGCCGTTCAGACATATTTCTCCTTTGCCCCTTGTTCCTTTGATAACATAGGTTTCCAATCGCTCACCGTTGTTGATATTCACAATCTGAACTTTCTCATTTTCAACAAGATCTGCCGCATCCATTAAGTCTGGATCTATCGTAATAGATCCCACATAGTGCAATTCAGCTTCCGTGATTTTTACTCTATGTATTTTAGACTTTAATACTTCAATATTCATCATTCTGGACAATCAGGCCGCAAATATAAATTATCTATGAGTCTTATTCCTTCCACATATGCCGCTACGCAAATAGCAACAGGCACGGTAGGTGAAAAGGTTTCAATCTCCTCAAATGTTGAAGGATCAACTATGGAAAAATATTCCAAATCAATTCCTGCATGCTGATGATAAAAATCATGAATAATACGAAGTACTGTCCTCGGTTCGCCATACTCAAGTAAATGGGCTTTTGCCATACTTAAGCCTTCGAATATCTTGGAGGCCGTCTCTAAACCTTTCTGAGATAGTCTGGAATTTCTTGAGGATAGCGCTAACCCGGTGGAAGACCTAACTGTAGGTACTCCAATGATTTCGACAGGAATAGATAAATCTTTGACAATTTTTCTAATGATTAAATACTGCTGTAAATCCTTTAGCCCAAAATATGCACGATCAGGGCCCACATAATTAAGCAGCTTGGTGACAATTACACCTACTCCACTAAAATGGCCGGGTCTGTAAGATCCCTCAAGTCGATCCTCGATGGGTTTTACTGATAATGATATAAATAATTTATCAGGATAAATCTCTTTCTCGGAGGGAATGAAGGCTACATCTACGCCATTTTCACGTAAAGTAGCCAAGTCTTGTTTTTCGTTCCTTGGGTATTTTTCAAGATCAACCTCATTATTAAATTGAAGAGGATTGACAAAAATTGAAACTACAGTGAAAGAGTTAGCAGCCTTGGATTGCTCTACCAGTTTAAGGTGGCCTTGATGTAAGTATCCCATGGTAGGGACAAGTCCAATAGAACCATCGATTAGTTTACGAAACTTTAATGCTTCCTTTAGTTGAGAGATTGATCGAATTACTTTCATCTGAAGAAGAGACGGTTGACACTGTTACTTTTAGGTAGACGTTGAAAATGATGCAAAAATATGGTAAATTTGTGGTCATTTTTATCTCCCCATTCAAATTACAGATATATGTCGAATATCAGAATCCTTTATGTGGCTAGTGAAATCAATCCTTTTTTGAAAACTAGCGAAGTAGCAGATTTTGTGAGAAAATTGCCGCAGGCAATGCAGGAAAAAGGTATGGAAATCCGAATCTTGGTCCCAAGATTTGGTTTGATTAATGAAAGAAAAAACAGACTCCATGAGGTGGTACGTCTCTCTGGAATTAACATAGCAGTAGGCGATGAAGAGAAGCCACTAGTTATTAAGGTTGCCTCAATCCCAAACGCCAAGCTTCAAGTGTATTTTATAGATAATGAAGATTATTTTCACAGAAAATCAGTCTTTTTTGATAAAGAAGATAATTTCTACGAAGACAATGATGAAAGAGCCATTTTCTTCTGCAAAGGCGTGTTGGAAACAGTTAAAAAACTAGGTTGGTCTCCGGATATTATCCACTGCCATGACTGGATGACGAGCTTAATACCAATTTATGTTAAAACAACATATAAAAACGATCCAATCTACCAAAATTCTAAGACAGTATTTACTTTGCATAACAATAGTTTCAGTCACAAATTCGGTGATGATCTTCTAGAAAAAGTAAAAATGCTAGATATAGAAGATAATATGCTTAATTCTCTAAAAACTGCAGATTACGAAGGGTTTCTTAAGATTGGGATGCAATACGCTGACGCAATTAATTACGCCAAAGAAGAGACTAGCGAAAGCCTACAGTCGTTAATGGATGAAATGTCCAATGAAAAGAGAATTGAGCCCATTCAAAAAGATAACCTCGAAGAATCTTACTACAACTTATACAATGAACTTGTTGGATAGAATAAGACCCCTGCAGCTGGCAATGCTAGCTGCAGGATTCTTTTTCTCGTGCGAATCGGGGACCAGCTCTTTCGATTTTGACTTGGAAAATAACACTAGAGTACAGCTAGTGGAACTTGTGCTTCCATCGAGGAGTATTTTTATTGATAGCCTCCGTACTGACAATGAATCCAGGTTAATTGCTGGCAACTACAGTGATGAAAGATTTGGCTCAATTAAAGCAGAAGCATACTCCGAGGTAACTTTTGTTGAAGGTCAAATTATCTATGATACGTTGCAATATGATTCATTAATCGTGAATCTTACCATAGATAACTTCCTCACTAATGACCCAGGTTTTCAAGCATCTTTTTCTTTACATAAGCTTTCAGAAGAATTTGAAACAAGCCTGGTTTACTTGAAAGAAAACAAAATGGGCATTAGAGCTCAAATAGATTCTGTAAGCTTTCCACTAATTCCTACACTAGACAGTCAGACACAAAACGTTAGTTTTAAGGCTAATAAATGGGGAAGAGATATTTTTACCAAAATCACGGTTGACAGCGTGGGGCAAATTATCAATGCCACAGTTGATAATATTGCCCTGATTCCGATTGAGGGAAACCAAACCGCAATTTCTATCAACCTCGACTCGGACAGCACTGAACTCGTATTATATTCTAGCTATGACACGATAGCGTATGAGACTAAATTTCGCTTAACTTCAAATAATCACTCCTATATCAGCAGAGTAACAACTGGAAACGAAAATAATAATATGGATGACGCCGCAGTTTTTGATATGTCTGATGATAGTCAATTAATATCTTCTCTGTTTGGGGTCTATAATTATGTTGACCTTACGCCTCTTCAAGAATTCATCGCATCGAACAAAACCTTATTAATAAATCAGGCGGAAATAAATACTTCTGTCCAGGCATCTTCAAGAGACGAAGTTTCGGAGATGAGATACTATTTTTACGATGAACAATACGGGTTTAGAGGTGAGGGCATCTTCGAAAATGCATTTTTAAATGCCGTTTTATCTAACACGGCCTACTTAGAAGGGTCTTCGACACTTTTAGTCAGTGAGTTCAATTCTGAAGATGAAATTTATGAGCAGGACATTACGTTCTTCATTGAAAGCTTTGCCAATTATTATTCGGAAGAGGGGGAATTTTTCGCAAATGGATTAGTGTTGACCCCTGCTGAATTTGTAACCCTTCAAGAGTCTCTTCTACGAAACCCCTCTTCGACTTCAATTATTATATACGCAACCTCAATCGAATAATTTAACATGTGTGGAATTGTCGGCTATATCGGTCATCGAAAGGCCTCTACTGTCATTATTAAAGGTCTAGAAAGACTTGAATACAGAGGATACGATAGTGCAGGGCTTGCTACGATAGTCGATAATGCACTTTTTGTTTCAAAAAAGGAAGGGAAAGTTAATCAGCTGAAGCAGAGCATAGTAAATGAAGAGCTTGACAGTACAATTGCGATCGGACATACCAGATGGGCGACTCATGGAGCTCCAAATGATAATAATGCTCACCCTCATCTTTCTAACAATGGAGAAATTTCAATAATTCACAATGGTATTATTGAAAACTACGAGTCGATAAAGAAGGATTTAATCAAAAAAGGTTACAACTTCAACAGCGATACAGATACAGAAGTAGTTGCAAACCTGATTGAGGATATCAGCAAGCAAAACGACAACACACTTGAAGTAGCTGTAAGACAAGCTCTTAATGAAATTGTTGGAGCATATGCAATAGTAATTCTTTCAAAAAATAAGCCTGATCAGTTAATCGCCGCCAGAAAAGGTAGCCCAATGGTTATTGGTTTAGGGAAAGACGAGTTCTTTATAGCCTCAGATGCAACCCCAATAGTAGAGTATACAAAAGATGTTATCTATTTAAATGATCTTGAATATGCAATCATAACCAGAGATGACTATGAGATTAAAGACTTAAAAGATGTCAGAAAGACACCTTATGTTCAAAAATTAGAGATAGCACTTGAAACTATAGAAAAAGGTGGCTTTGAACACTTTATGTTAAAGGAGATTTACGAGCAACCGAATTCTATAGCAGACACAATGAGAGGTCGCCTAAATGCAAGTGAACGAACGCTTGTTCTAGGAGGAATTAGAAACTACGAGGACGATCTTTTGAAGGCTGAAAGGATCATTATCCTAGGATGTGGAACATCCTGGCATGCCGGCTTAGTCGCTGAATATCTAATTGAAGAGTATTGTAGGATATCTGTTGAGGTGGAATATGCATCTGAATTCAGATACCGAAATCCGGTAATTAAGAAAGGAGATATTGTAATTGCAATCTCCCAATCCGGGGAAACCGCTGATACACTCGCTGCATTAGAACTAGCAAAACAGAAGGGAGCCATCATTCTGGGAGTAGTTAATGTAGTTGGATCCTCTATTTCTCGGATTACTGACGAAGGAGCCTATTTACATGCAGGCCCTGAGATTGGAGTAGCTTCTACTAAAGCCTTTACTGGACAGCTATCTGTACTCTCAATGATTGCATTGAAACTTGCATATAGAAAAGGTACAATTTCACAACATCGGTATGATGAAATGCTGAATGAACTTGAGTCCATTCCATCTAAGATCAAACAAGTCTTGGAACTGAATGATGCTATTGAAGAAATAGCTACAAAATTCAAGGGTGCTTCAAATTTTCTATATCTGGGTAGAGGGTATAACTTTCCTGTGGCACTTGAGGGTGCACTTAAGCTCAAAGAAATCTCGTACATCCATGCTGAGGGCTATCCTGCTGCCGAAATGAAACATGGACCTATTGCCTTGATTGATGAGAATATGCCAGCAGTGGTGATCGCTACTCGGGACAGTTCTTATGATAAAATTGTTTCAAATATCCAAGAGGTTAAAGCAAGAAAAGGTATTGTAATCGCCATTGTCACAAAAGGAGATGTGTTGATACCTAAAATGGCAGACTACACGATCGAAGTCCCTGCAACTCACGAAGCGTTGATGCCCCTAGTTTCTGTCATTCCTTTGCAATTATTGAGCTATCACATTGCCATTATGCGCGAATGTAATGTAGATCAACCAAGGAATCTGGCTAAATCAGTTACTGTAGAATAATTATGAAAAAAGAAATTAACAGTCCCCAAGCACCTGCACCAATAGGCCCATATAGTCAGGCAATTGCCGCCAATGGCATGTTATATGTTTCAGGACAGATTGCACTAGATCGTAGCAGTGGGAACCTAGTTATTGACAGTATCACATCTGAAACACATCAAGTGATGAAAAACCTTCGCGCAATTCTTGCCGAGGCAGGACTTGATTTCAGTAATGTGGTAAAATGTTCCATATTCTTAAGTGATATGGGTGATTTTGCTACTGTAAACGATATCTATGGTCAATACTTAGAGCAGCCGGCGCCTGCCAGAGAGACTGTGGCGGTAAAAACATTACCTAAAAATGTCAACGTAGAAATTTCCTGCATTGCCTATATGCCTAAATAGGATTTTCTAATTTTGCGCTGCGATTTTAAGCGCAAAATGTATGAGTAGCACCAGAGTACGATTTGCTCCAAGCCCAACAGGAGGGCTTCATATTGGAGGGTTAAGAACAGCACTATTTAATTACCTTTTCGCTAGAAAAAGTAAAGGTCAATTTATTGTCAGAATAGAAGATACTGACCAGAAAAGGTTTGTGTCAGGCGCTGAAAATTACATACTAGATGCACTGGATTGGCTTGGGATTTCTCCTGATGAAAGTACGCGTATTAATGGAGAATATGGACCTTACAGACAATCTGAAAGAAAAGAAATTTATCAAGAATATGTAAAGGAACTACTTCAAAAAGACCTTGCTTATTATGCCGTCGATACAGCTGAGGAATTAGAAGCAATGCGTGAAAGGCTGAAACAAGCTGGAATGGTTAACCTTCATTACAACTCTCTTTCTCGCATGACCATGTCAAATTCATTAACTCTCAGCAAAGAAGAAATTGAAAATAGAATAAGCTCAGGAGCGCCATATGTCATCCGCCTGAAAGTTCCTGCTAAAGAAGAAATACGATTTAAAGACATCGTGCGAGGGTTTGTAGTAGTACATTCTTCTACCGTGGATGATAAAGTACTTCTTAAGTCTGACGGTCTACCAACCTATCACCTGGCAAACGTGGTAGACGATCACCTTATGAAAATCACGCATGTAATCCGGGGAGAAGAGTGGTTACCCTCCGCTCCTTCGCATGTCCTATTGTATAAATATTTGGGTTGGTCAGACGAAATGCCTGAATTTGCTCACCTTCCCCTATTATTGAAACCAGATGGGAACGGAAAACTTAGTAAGAGAGCTGCTGACAAAGCGGGTTTCCCCATTTTTCCTTTGAATTGGACAGATTCAGAATCCGGGGTTGTGTCAGAGGGTTACAAAGAGAAAGGATATCTTCCGGAAGCACTTGCAAACTTCTTAGCACTTCTGGGTTGGAACCCTGGATTAGATAAGGAAATATTTTCATTAGAAGAGCTCGAAAACAACTTCTCCCTCGAGAAAGTTGGTAAATCCGGCACCAAATTCGACATTGAAAAGGCCAGGTGGTTTAATCAACAATACCTTAACCAAAAAAATGATCTTGAACTAGGGAACTGGCTCGTGAAAGAATTGTCAACAAAACATGCTATCACTTGCGAATTGGAGACTGCATCAAAAATCAGCTTCGCACTAAAAACCAGGGTCACCTTCCTTCATGAAATGCTTCAAGAAAGCATCGTCTTTTTTGAAAAGCCCTCACACTTCGACGAAAAAGTCATTAAGAAAAAGTACAGCGAGGAAGGAAAGTCTGCTCTTAAAGCCTTCATAAATAACCTTGATAACTCTATTACTGAAGGTGAAGCGATAAAAAATACCTATTCAGAAACTTTGAATAATCTTAACATCAATCCTGGAAAATACATGCAGCTTTTGAGGGTCTCGCTCACTGGTGCCGGTGGAGGACCTGATTTAGGGGTAATTCTCGAAATTCTTGGACCACAAGAAATCAAGGACCGAATCAATTTTGCCATCCCTTTGTTTAATAAAGTGAAGAAGTAGAAAATGGCAAAAAAAGAAAGCAAACCCAAAGTACACGAAGAGCTAGACGGACTCTCTTTTGAGGTAGACGAATTTGGCGAGATAAAATCAAGTTACAAGATTGACAAAATCAATCAGTTTCTCAATAAAAATGTAGACGATAAGAAGTTTAGGGAGAGAGATGATTTAGATGAAATAAAGGGTGCAGATTCAGAAGAGTGATTTGATTTTTGGAAAAATAGCAGGAGTCGTTTTTCGATAAACCAGGTATTCATTACCGTATTCCTTGATTAGTTTATCCTCTTCCAGCATAATCCCAACAGGCAAGTATGCTAAAATGCTCAATGCCGAAACAAGCATCAAATCTGTCGGTGTAAAAACTACAGCTCCGATCACTATTAATATTGTTCCGGTATAAATCGGATGACGAACCTTTTTATGAAGCCCCTCCTTGATCATTCTTGCAGCAGCCTCCTCTTTCAGACCAAGAAAGGAACTAACTGAAATGAATCGAAAGGATTTCTTTAGTACAAGGAGTCCATAAGTAGCTATCACTAAACCAATAAACATACTCGTTTTAGAAGAAGGGTATAAAGAAAAGCTTTGAAGGAGCATCTGCAGCGCTAATATTCCAAAAAGCCCCACTACGCTAATGACCGAATAAACCATTCGGTACCGCTTTGCAGAAATTCTACCTACTGCTATAAATTGATCCTTAACATGATCTGAAGCCAGCATTGAGTGAATGAAAAAATAGATTACCCACCCTAGGAACAATATGATGTAATCAATCATAGCATTAGTTTTGGCTAAATTTATTTGTCAATTACTTGACAGCAAATAATCGATGATGAAAATAGGTATTATCAAAGAAGGTAAAGTTCCGATAGATAGAAGAGTTGCACTTTCTCCCGCACAAGCTAATGATGCAAAAAAAACATTTCCATCATTGGAAATCAAAGTGCAAGAGAGTGATATTCGATGCTTCTCTGATCAAGAATATGAGCAATTTGGATTTTCGGTTGGTGAGTCTATAGAAGACTGTGATATTCTACTTGGTGTCAAGGAAGTGCCCATTCCCGAACTAATACCGAACAAGACCTACTTGTTTTTTTCTCATACAATCAAGAAGCAACCTTACAACCGTCTTCTTTTGGAGGAAATACTAAAGAAAAATATTCGATTAATAGATTATGAAACTCTAATAGACCTTAATCAAAAACGAATCATAGCTTTTGGTCGATGGGCAGGCATTGTTGGAGCATACAATGCCATTTGGACTTTTGGAAAGAGATACAACTTATATCAAATAAGAAGGGCACACGAATGCTTTGACCTTGAGGATTTAAAAACAGAATATAATAAAGTGAAACTACCCCATATAAAAATTGCCGTCACAGGAGGAGGAAGGGTTTCAAAAGGAGCTATGGAGGTATTGTTAGGAATGGGCGTAGACAAAGTAACTCCTAATGCATTCATTGAAGAGCAGTTTGATCGTCCGGTTTTCACGCAACTGAATTCAAGGGATTATCACGTTAGGAAAGAAGGCGGTGAATTCAACCGACATGAATTCTTTGACCACCCCGAAAGGTATCATGGTGATTTTCTAAAATATACGCGGCATACAGATTTGTTGATAGCCGGGGCATATTGGGCACCCAACCAGCCCGTACTTTTTGCCAAAGAGGACGTTCTGCATGGTGATTTCAAGATGAATACCATCGCGGACATCACATGCGACATTGAGGGAAGTATACCCTCCACAAAGAAACCCACCACTATTGAAGATCCACTGTATGACTATAACCCTAGTGAAGATATAGTTGAGCCTGCGCTATCAGACGAGGCAAATATCACGGTCATGGCTGTTGACAACCTACCTTGTGAACTTCCCAGGGATGCTTCAGAAAGTTTTGGAAATGAGCTCTTGCAAAATGTACTGCCTCACCTCTTAGATGGTGATAAAGATGGGATCATCGACCGTGCAACCATTACCATTGATGGTCAGCTCAACAAACACTACAAATACCTACAAGATTATGTAGACGGAAAAGAATAAATAAAGGACTGAATTTTCAGCCCTTCCTATTCTATCCGTTCATTGAGACCAGAAACTCATCATTATTTCTGGTTCCCTTCATTCTATCAAGTAAGAATTCCATTGCCTCTACACTTGTCATGTCGGACATGAACTTGCGGAGAATCCATACCCTGCTTAGTTCTTCTTTGTCCATTAGAAGATCTTCTCTTCTAGTACCCGAAGCAGGTACATCGATCGCTGGGTAAACACGTTTGTTAGAAAGTTTTCTATCCAACTGTAGCTCCATGTTACCTGTACCTTTGAACTCTTCAAAGATCACCTCGTCCATTTTTGAACCAGTCTCTATCAAAGCTGTGGCTATGATAGTCAATGAGCCTCCATTTTCGACATTCCTCGCAGCTCCAAAGAATCTTTTTGGTTTGTGAAGTGCATTTGCATCTACCCCTCCAGAAAGTATTTTACCTGATGAAGGCACCACGGTGTTGTATGCTCTTGCCAGTCTAGTAATGGAATCAAGAAGTATCACTACATCATGACCGCACTCTACCATTCGCTTCGCTTTTTCAAGAACGATTGATGACACTTTAACATGTCTATCAGCTTGCTCGTCAAATGTAGAGGCAACAACTTCTGCTTTTACTGATCTTGCCATGTCCGTTACTTCTTCAGGACGCTCATCTATCAATAAAATCATCAGATAAACCTCTGGATGATTCTCAGCAATAGCATTGGCAACATTCTTAAGAAGAACCGTTTTACCTGTTTTAGGTTGAGCTACAATCATTCCCCTCTGACCCTTACCTATGGGAGCAAACATGTCCAAGATTCGAGTACTGTAGTTATCGGGTTTCCCACTAAGCTTTAAGCGTTCTTCAGGGAAAAGAGGTGTCAAATATTCAAATGCAACTCGGTCCCTGATTTCCTCTGTAGTCTTTCCATTCACAGAGTCAACCCTAAGTAATGCAAAATACTTTTCTCCGTCTTTTGGTGGTCTGATCTGACCACTGATAGTATCACCGGTTTTTAAACCAAAAAGTTTGATCTGAGAAGGAGAAACGTAAATATCGTCTGGAGAAGCCAGGTAATTGTAATCACTTGATCTTAAGAAACCATATCCGTCCTGCATGATTTCAAGAACACCTTCGTTTTCAATAATCCCTTCAAATTCCTTGATGTTCTTTGCATGCTCCTCACGCTTAGCGTTTCGCTCAGCTCTTTCTTTTTCACGTTGCTCTCTTTGCTCTCTTCTTTCGTCAGATTCTTCCCTATTTCTTGGAGGCCTGTTTGGTTTCTCTTCCGGCTTTTCTCCTTCTTTCTTGTGGTTGGAGGGAGCATCCAGTTCTAAATCGAGAGACTTAAGTAACTGCTCTGCGCTTTCTTCACCCTGAGTCTTTGCATCATCTCTAGCAGCTTTCGTTACATTTTTTCTCTTCTTGGGCTTCTTCTCTCGTTGAGGTGATTCATCTGCTTCTTCAGCAGCCTCCACTCCACCCTTAATTGCTTTGATCTTCTTGATTTCACTATCAGGCAAAGTAGCCTGTTGGTCAAGAATCATGTAAATCAGGTCTTTTTTGGGGGCCTTTTTGGCGTTTTTAACGCCCATTTCTTCGGCTATTTCCTTCAGTTCAGAAAGTAACCTGACGCTTAGATCGTCTAATGTGTACATAAATTATGCTTGGAATAGATAATAATTGGGTTGTCCGAAATGTAATCTTGAAATAAAAAAACGGAAAGATATGATAGAATTTATATCTCTCTTTTCTTTGATTGGACCCGCAATATTATGTATACGTTGGAGAATACACAAACTATTTATTGATTTTGTTTAATGTTCCAGCTTCTTTCTTTTCTGTATTACCACTCCTTACTTTTGCACAAAAGTATTTTCTAAAAGTCATACCAAAATGTTGCTAGTTGCCAATATCCGAGAACAGTTTGAAACCTACAAGGCAGGCCTGCTTAAAAGAGGAATCGATAATGCGGAGGGCCTTCTTCTTGACATAATCGATCAAGACAACCAAAGAAAAACGACACAGCAAAGCCTCGATGATACTTTGGCCCAAGCAAATCAACTTGCCAAGCAGATAGGCCAGCTAATGAAGTCTGGTGAAACAGAAGCAGCAGATAAAATCAAGCGTGAAACGGCAACATTAAAAGGAAAAAGTAAGGAACTCAGTGAAAGGCTTCTGAGCATAGAGAATGCCTTGAGAATAGCACTGTACAATATTCCAAATATTCCAAATACTGCCGTCCCTTCTGGTAAAACGGAGGAGGATAACGAACTTATTAAACAGGGAGGTGAGATGCCTACTTTAAGTGACAAAGCGGCTCCACATTGGGACCTAATTAAAACATATGACTTAATTGATTTTGATCTCGGAAATAAGGTAACGGGTGCAGGATTCCCATTTTACAAGAAGCGCGGCGCACGTCTTGTGAGAGCAATGATAAACTACTTCTTAGATCAGGCACTTGAGAAAGGATATGAGGAAATACAAACACCCGTGCTTGTTAACGAAGACAGTGGATACGGCACAGGTCAATTACCTGACAAGGAAGGACAGATGTATCAGCTGGAAGGGACAAACTATTACCTTATACCTACAGCAGAAGTCCCAATTACTAATATGTACCGAGACAGCATCCTTGACGAAACTCAGCTACCTGTAAAGAATGTAGGCTACTCTTCTTGTTTCAGAAGAGAGGCTGGATCCTGGGGCTCACATGTTCGCGGATTAAATCGATTACATCAATTTGACAAAGTAGAGGTCGTTCACATTACCAAGGAAGAAGATTCGTATGATACACTTCAACAAATGGTGGATTATGTTGAAGAACTTGTTTCAAGTCTGGGGCTTCCATACCGTATACTACGCCTTTGCGCTGGGGATCTAGGATTCACATCGGCGATTACATATGATTTTGAAGTATATGCGGCAGGGCAGGAAAAATGGTTAGAAGTCAGTTCTGTTTCCAATTTTGAATCGTATCAGGCAAACAGACTGAAACTACGATACAAGTCAACTAGTGGGAAGAAGAAGCTTGCTCATACCTTAAACGGCAGTGCCTTGGCAATACCCAGGATCTTAGCTGCAGTTCTTGAGAACAATCAATCAGAATATGAAATCACTATTCCCGAGGTGCTGAGACCATATACTGGTTTTGATAGCATCAGAAAATAACCGCTTAGAACAAATAATCCGATACTAAATCGATTATGCCATAGTTTTATCCACAAAACTAGTCTGGCATGAAAAGAAAAAGTATTGCAATAGCTTTGGGTGGTTTGCTTATTTGGACCGGATGTGAAAATTCGACAGAAACTAAAATAGCAGGCCTAACCTATCCTACAACGGCCACTGTTGATACGGTGGATTCCTATTTTGATTCGAGAATACCTGATCCCTACAGATGGCTCGAGGACGATAATTCCGAGAATACCGCGCAATGGGTCGCTGCCCAGAATGACCTAACTTTTTCCTATTTGAAAAATATTGATTTTAAGGATAAGGTAAAAGCTAGAATTAAAGAACTTGAAGACTACGAAAAGATATCGAGACCTTTTAGGAGGGGGGCATATTATTATTTTTATAAAAACGACGGCTTGCAAAATCAGTCAATCCTCTATCGTCTGTCTGAATTGGAAGGAGAAGAAGAGGTATTCCTTGATCCAAACACTTTTTCAGAAGATGGGACAACGTCTCTTGCCGGGCTGAGCTTTTCTAATGACCATAAGTATGCAGCCTATAATATTTCAGAAGGAGGGTCTGATTGGCGAACTGCCTTTGTCCTTAATGTAGAAACTAAGGAAAAGCTAAGTGACGAAATCAAATGGATCAAATTCTCTGGAATGAGCTGGTTCGGTGAAGGTTTTTTCTATCAAGGTTTTGATGAACCCAAAAAAGGAGAAGAATTATCCGGTACGAATAAGTTTGGGAAAATCTTTTATCATAAAATAGGTACTGCCCAATCTGAAGATCAGTTAATTTATGAAAATCCTAAAAACCCCGAAAATAGATTTGGTGCCTCTGTAAGTGAGGATGAAAGGTTCCTATTTCTCACTTCAGCGGTAGGAACTAGTGGAAACGAACTCTATGTAAAAGACTTATCAAATCCCAAATCCGACTTTATACCGATTATCACAGGCTTTGATAATGATCATTATATAGTGGGTAATGATGGAGAGGATTTGATAATTCACACCAGCCTGAATGCACCTAATAATCGAGTAGTGAAGGTGAATTTCAGGAACCCTGAACCAGCTTACTGGAGGGACCTTATACCTGAAACTGAAAATGTAATGAACGCGGGAACAGCTGCAGGAAATATTTTTTCTTCTTATCTAATTGATGCAAAAACTGCTATTAAGCAATTTGATTATGATGGGAACCTAATAAGAAATGTGGAACTTCCCGGAATCGGGACCGCAAGTGGATTCAACGGAGCCATGGATGATCAAGAGCTCTTCTATACTTTTACTTCTTTCACAACACCTCCCTCTGTCTACCACTACAACATCTTAACAGGTACTTCAGAACTATACAGAACACCACAGGTAGACTTTAAAACAGATGATTACGAAACAAAGCAGATCTTTTACTCCAGTGTTGATGGTACAAAAGTACCCATGTTTATAGTTCATAAAAAAGGCCTAGTACTAGACGGAAAGAACCCTACATGGCTTTACTCCTATGGTGGTTTTAATATTAGTTTGAGACCATCATTCAGTACTTCAAGATTAGTATGGCTAGAAAATGGAGGTGTTTTTGCCATGCCCAACATACGAGGAGGTGGTGAATATGGTGAAGAATGGCATAAGGCAGGGACAAAACTTCAAAAAATCAATGTATTCAATGACTTCATTGCCGCAGGAGAATATCTCATTAACGAAGGATACACTTCTAAAAACTATTTAGCACTGCAGGGAGGTTCCAACGGTGGCTTACTTATTGGGGCTACTATCAACATGAGGCCTGATCTTGCGCAAGTAGCATTCCCAATGGTCGGTGTTATGGACATGCTTCGTTATCAAAATTTTACAATAGGACGAGCTTGGTCTGCAGATTACGGCACCTCAGAAGATTCTGAGGAGATGTTCAACTATCTCTACTCCTATTCCCCAGTGCACAACATACAAGAAAACGGAAATTATCCTGCTGTAATGGTGACGACAGCTGATCATGATGACCGGGTGGTACCCGCTCATTCGTTTAAATATGCAGCTACACTGCAGGCAAGAAATCAAAAAAATGCTAATCCCCTTTTGATCCGAATTGACACTAATGCCGGTCATGGAGCAGGTATGTCAACAGAAATGAGAATCGAACGCTCTGCTGATATGTACTCGTTTGCTTGGTATAACATGGGAGTTATTCCGGATATTGCCAAAGAAGAAATGTAACTTTATTCCCGTCTGTAATAGTAAAGGGAACCAAATTGATTCCCTTTTTTAAACTCAAATTATGATCAAAATTAGGACAGGCTCAAAGGAGGACATCCCACAAGTCCTTGAATTGGTGCGAGAACTAGCAGCATATGAAAATGCACTTAACCAAGTAGAAAATACTGTCGAAAGAATGATTGAAGACGGATTTGGAGATCAACCGGTATATGGACTCTTTGTGGCTGAAAAAGAAGAAAAAATAGTTGGAATCAGTATTTACTATTTTCGCTATTCCACTTGGAAAGGAAAAAGAATTTATTTGGAAGACATCGTGGTAACTGAACCGCTCAGAGGCAAGGGCATAGGGTCTTTACTTTTCGATGCTACCATCAAAAAAGGAAAAGAGACCAACTGCACTGGAATGATGTGGCAAGTGCTGGATTGGAATGAACCTGCCATCAAATTCTACGAACAAAAGGGGGCCCAGATAGAGACAAATTGGAACAATTGCCATCTACATTTCTAAATTTCTTCAAGTACAGTTCTAAATGCTAAACAATTTTCGCCATACCGATCAGTATGCTTTTTTTGAAGAGCCGGTGCCATTTGAGATAAGTAGACATCCAAATCATTCATATCTTTTGCCAAATACTGTATAGCGTAGGTATTTCCTTCAGCATCCGGATGCTCGCTCAACATTTTTAAGAATCGGTACTCATAGAATTTACCAGTAGCCATCACTTCAGGAATATGGATTTGACGCATCCAACCAACCCAATCGGACTCAACCGCCGGTGCTACATTCACAGTTATATTGTACAGTACCATACCAATTTTGTAAACCAATCAAAGGTATATCAGTTTAGCAGCTAGATGAAGAAAAATCTTTCAATCTATATAATCATCATTTTGCATGTCATCGGTATCATTGGATCGATCATCCCTGCCACCAGCTCGATGACGATTAGCCTGACTCCTGCAAATCTTTTGATCTCAAGTTTTTTGCTGATTATCCAAACTACAGATAAGAAGGCTTATCTGTTTTTCATTGTTGCTTTTACAATAGGCATGGTCATTGAGATAATAGGAGTAAAAACAGGGTGGCCTTTTGGTGAATACAGCTACGGACAAGTGCTAGGAGTAAAATTTATGGGTGTACCCCTAACAATTGGTGTAAACTGGCTTATGTTGTCTTATTCAATAGGTGTTATTACGCGTCGTCTCATCGCGAACTCTGTCTTAGCTGTAATTGCAGGAGCAACATTTATGGTTGGTGTTGACTTACTAATCGAACCAGTGGCGATCAAATTAGGCTATTGGAGTTGGGCTGCTGTTGAAATACCCTTTTCTAACTATGCTGCATGGTGGATTATCAGTTTGCTAATACTCACAATCTTCAACCTATTATTACATACAGAGAAAAATAAGTTGACCCTACCTTTGATTTTTAGTCAGTTGGTCTATTTCACGTGTATTTTGATTTTTTCTTGAATTCCGTAAACAAAAAAGAATTAACAAGGTTATACACTATACTGGGAAGAAAAAATTGGGATGAGTACGTTTTCAATCAAGGATTTAGAGCACCTATCTGGCATCAAAGCGCATACGATTCGAATATGGGAACAGCGCTATGAGTTGATCAATCCAAAGCGTACAGATACCAACATCAGATATTACGACGACAAGGATTTAAAACTGATTTTGAACGTTTCCTTATTGAAGGATAACGGATTCAAAATTTCAAAGATTGCCGAGATGAATGAAGGTGAGATGCAGCGTGAAGTGCTGAATCTTACGGAGACCAATCTAAGTTATCCTGATCAAATCCACGCCCTGACAATTTCAATGGTCGATATGGATGAGGATAGATTTGAAAAAATCATGTCAAATAATATCCTCAAGCTTGGTTTCGAAAAGACCATGCTGAATATAATCTACCCGTTCTTGACCAAAATCGGGATACTTTGGCAAACTGGTGCTATCAATCCAGCTCAAGAGCATTTCATTACTAATCTCGTACGCCAGAAGCTGATCGTAGCCATAGACAACCAATACGTCAGTAATCCCACAGACGCAAAAAAGTATCTGTTGTACTTACCTGAGGGCGAACTGCATGAAATGAGTTTACTTTTTGCTGATTACATTGTGCGATCGCGTCAAAATAAATCCATCTATTTAGGTCAGTCCCTACCCATGAAAGACGTCGAGTCAGTTTATGAGATGCACAACCCTGATTATATCGTTTCTGTGTTTACATCAGTAATTGGCCCTTCTCAAATCCAGAGATACGTAAACACGCTCGGTGAAAAATTTGCCGAGGCACAAATACTACTGAGCGGTTTTCAAGTGATTGGTCAAGACCTAGAATTACCGAAAAACGTGATCATCTTTAGTCGTGTTGATGAGTTGATTCATTTTGTGGAAATGAACCAAGCCATTTCGGTTTAACGTGTAACTAATACTTCAATTAGTTAAACACCCTCTTTTCTTCATAACTTCCATTTATCATGATTATTTACCTTAAAATAGGAAATAAGTTATTTTCAAATACTTATTTAAATGTAGGTACATTATCTCTGTTTAACTTTGTTAGATAAAAATTAAACAAATTGTTTGCATTTTGTTTAATGATTAGTAGATTTGGTTAAACAAAATAAAGTACACAATGACTGCCCTGGAATTTGGATACACTATAGAATCGCTAACCCCATCGCTAAAGCCATTTGCGCTCAAGTTGACCAAGGATAGGGAGGATGCTAATGATCTTTTGCAAGAAACTATCGTCAAAGCGTATACCAATAGGGAGAAGTTTGCAGAAGGCACCAATCTGAAAGCATGGATGTATACAATCATGAAAAATACCTTCATCACCAACTATCAGAGAATGATGAGAAGGAATACGTTCATCGATACAACAGATAATCTGCATTTCATTAATAGTTCAGACAGCCAAATCACCAACAAGGCATTTAATGGCTTTGCAATGGATGATATTTCAGAGGCAATCGAAAACCTTCAGGAAGTTTATAAAGTTCCTTTTATGATGCATTTCACAGGATATAAATACCATGAAATTGCAGAGGAGCTTGAGATTCCAATTGGTACAGTCAAAAACAGAATCCACATCGCCCGGAAAGAGCTTAAGTCGAAATTAAAAGTGTACGCCCACAAGATATAGATTGATGGTAAAGAAAATTTGCGTGATAGGTTCCGGCTTTGCCGGTCTATCAGCAGCGTGCCACCTAGCAAAAAGAGGTTACGACGTAACCATCTTAGAAAAAAATTCAATGATAGGAGGAAGGGCCCGGGTCTACCAAGATCAGGGCTTCACTTTTGATATGGGTCCTAGTTGGTACTGGATGCCTGATGTTTTTGAGAGATTCTTCGCAAACTTCGGTAAAAAACCATCTGATTATTACGAGCTAATTAGACTCGATCCGTCCTATTCGGTAAAATTCAAAGATGAACGTGTAGAGATACCAGCTAACATGTCTGAACTGGAACAGCTTTTTGATAAAATAGAGCCGGGTAGCCATTTGCAACTAAGAATGTTCCTGAAGCAAGCTAAGTATAAATATGAGGTGGGAATCAACGATTTGGTATACAAGCCTAGCCGCTCGCTAATCGAATTTGCCGACATGAGACTGCTACACGGACTGATCAAAATGGATGTTTTTACTTCCATGCGAAAACATGTTTATAAGTTCTTCAAACACCCAAAGCTGAGGGAATTGATGGAATTTCCTATCCTCTTTCTAGGGGCTACACCGCAAAACACTCCTGCGCTGTATAGCCTAATGAATTATGCAGATATCAGCCTTGGAACTTGGTACCCAATGGGAGGAATGCATATGATCGTAAAAGGAATGGCCTCACTCGCAGAAGAGCTTGGCGTTAAGATCCTGACTTCTAAAGAGGTTACTGGCTTTACTTACGCAGCCAAAACCATCAAAGAAGTTGTTGCGGGAAATGAAAATCACACATTTGATATAGTAGTTGCTGGTGCTGACTACCACCACATAGATCAAAATATCCTTGCCCCCGAGTATAGCAACTACACGTCAAACTATTGGGATAAACGAACAATGGCACCCTCCTCTTTATTGTTCTACCTAGGTGTGGATAAAGAATTACCCGAATTATTACATCATACATTATTTTTTGATGAGGACTTCAATGTTCATGCTAAAGAAATTTATGAAACTCCTAAATGGCCAAGCAAACCACTTCTTTATACATCTGCTGCCTCTAAAACAGATCCAACGATTGCTCCTAAGGGTAAAGAGAATCTGATGGTGTTAATTCCTGTGGCTCCCGATTTACAAGATACAGAAGATATCAGAGAAAAGTATTTTAACTTGGCAATAGATCGGCTTGAAAAGTATACGAATACAGCTATTAAAGATCATCTATCTGTGAAGAGAAGTTATGCACATAAAGACTTTTCTTCCGATTACCATAGTTTCAAAGGAAACGCTTACGGATTAGCAAATACCCTCTTGCAAACTGCAATTCTTAAACCTTCTTTGAAAAATAGGAAGCTGAAAAACCTTTATTTCACAGGACAGTTAACAGTTCCTGGCCCTGGAGTACCTCCTTCGCTTATTTCTGGTGAAGTAGTTGCAAAGGAGATTGAGAAGGATTTTAATTAATTTGTTACCATGGATCACGTCGCACTTTTTGACCAAACGACCCTTGAATGTAGCAAGCTGATTACACAGCGCTACTCTACTTCTTTTACATTGGGAATTAAGACCCTCCATAAAAAATTTCACCTGCCAATTTATGCTATTTATGGGTTTGTGCGATATGCAGATGAAATAGTTGATACGTTCCATGACCATGACAAAAAAGAACTCCTAAGACGATTCAAGGCTGAAACATATACAGCTATTGAGCAGAAAATCAGCTTCAATCCAGTACTTCACTCTTTTCAAATGACCGTCAACGATTATAATATTGGTCTTGATCTGATTGAGGCATTTCTGGTCAGTATGGAAATGGACTTGAACAATTCGGATTATACGCAAGAAGGATATAAAACCTACATATACGGTTCTGCTGAAGTGGTTGGTTTAATGTGTCTTTGTGTTTTTTGTCAAGGTAATACGGCCGAATATGAAAAGTTGCTACCCTCTGCAAAGCGACTTGGAGCAGCTTTTCAAAAGGTAAATTTCCTACGAGATATCAAGAGTGATTATGATGATCGTGGGCGTGTTTATTTTCCTGGAATTGATTTCAACAATTTTGATGCAAATGAAAAAGCGTTGATAGAAAGGGATATTCAAGAGGATTTTGATGCTGCACTAGAAGGCATAAAGCAGCTACCCGAAGAAGCTAAGCTTGGGGTTTATTTGGCATATGTCTATTATCTCAAGCTCTTTAAAAAGATAAAAGGCCTACCTCCCAAAAGAATCAAATTAGAGAGAATACGTATAGCTGATTTTCGTAAAGCTATTCTATTAGCAGAAACCTATTTCAAGCATCAGCTTCGCGTCATCTAATGACCTATCTATACCTTCTTATCAATTTATTTACGATCTCTTACCCATTGGCACAGTCTTTTGAGAGGAGACTGCAATATTATAAGCGATTCAAAGCTTTATTCATCGCTATTGGATTAACTGCTGTATTTTTTATTGTGTGGGATATATGGTTTACAAGCATTGGGGTGTGGGGTTTTAATGAAAAATATTTGACCGGGATAAACATAAGTATACTTCCCTTAGAGGAATGGCTTTTTTTTCTTACTGTTCCCTTCGCAAGCGTATTTATATATGAATGTGTTTGGTATTTTCTACCACAGATTCAAAATTTCAAAGGAATTTCTAGTGCTACGATGATGCTGGGATTAATTCTACTTGGATTATCCTTTATCTATCGCTTTCAAGCGTATACATTTTGTAATTTCCTCTTTGCTGGAATCTTTACATTTTATGTTGGATTGAAGAATCCGTCCTATCTGGCAAAATTCTGGACTAGCTACTTCATACATCTTGCGCCATTTCTTATGGTCAATGGTATTTTGACCGGCTCTTACATAGATGAAGAAGTCGTATGGTATAACAACGCAGAAAACCTTTCAATCCGTTTCTACACGATTCCCATAGAAGATACAGTTTATGCTTTGCTATTATTCTTGATGAATGTCTATTTCTATGAATTATTCATAAAAAAATTCAAACTAGGCAGAACAAGACCAATTGTTAACGGTTAATACCATATGTTAGGTCTCCGTGTCAATATCGATCGAAATTCAGGATTCTGCTTTGGCGTGGTTTATGCCATAGAAATGGCGGAGGAAATCCTAAATGAAGAAGGTAGACTTTTTTGTTTAGGGGACATTGTGCATAATGACGAAGAGGTACGCAGACTTGAAGCTAAGGGGCTTAAAATTATTTCTCATACAGACCTAAAAGGAATTTACAATGAGAAAGTCCTGATCAGAGCACATGGTGAGCCTCCTTCTACTTATCAAACAGCAATAGAGAATGAGCTGGAGTTGATTGATGCTTCCTGTCCTGTCGTTCTGAAGCTCCAAAATAGAATCAAAAACTCCTATGATAAAGAGGAGAATATATACATCTACGGTAAGCATGGTCACGCAGAAGTCGTTGGCCTCTTAGGTCAGACCCAAAATAATGCCGTAGTCTTCCAGGATATAGAAGAACTTGATTTAAACACCATTCCTTCAGAAGTCACCCTATACAGTCAGACAACAAAAAGTACTGATAATTTTTATTCAATAGTCGAAGAGTTAACTTCAAAAGGCATTGCTGTTAATGCGAATGATACGATATGCAGACAAGTCTCCAACAGAGACAAGGAATTAAGAGACTTTTCTAAAAACTATGATGTGATCGTTTTCGTTTCAGGCACAAAATCCTCAAATGGGAAAGTTCTTTACAATATTTGTAAACAAAACAACCCCAACACTTACTTTGTATCCAATAAAGAAGAATTAAATCCTTCATGGTTTAATTTAGATAACACCGTGGGCATCTGCGGGGCTACCAGCACACCCATGTGGCTAATGGAAGAAGTAAAAGAGGCCTTATTGGCTATTTAATATGTTGCAGGTACTAGTTAATTTGTTCCTGGTCGTAGGGACATTTTTTTTCATGGAAGGAGTAGCATGGTTCACTCACAAATATGTGATGCACGGAGTTTTGTGGAGTTGGCACCGATCGCATCATAAAGTACATCCTCATTCACTAGAGATGAACGACCTCTTTGCCGTGGTTTTCAGTATTCCGTCAATTTTACTTATTGTGCTTGGCTTTGAATTGCCTGGTTTTGAATGGATGCGATACATTGGTTTTGGTGTTTTAAGTTACGGCTTATTCTATTTTGTTTTTCATGATATCATTGTTCACAGACGGGTGAAGATTAGATTCACAGCAAAAAACAGATATTTAAAGGGGATCATAAGAGCACATTACCTCCATCACGAAGTGCATAGTAAGCAGGGAGCCAGAGCGTTTGGGTTTCTCTATGCTCCAAAAAAATATCGAAACTAAGTCACTACCGCTTATAAGCAAGTTTTAATTTTAGACCATGAATAATGGAATGGTCGAAGCTTTCCAAGAAGGGATAGCAGAGCTTCAATTAGCCCAAGTAAATCAACAACGAAGGAGTACCCTCTTGGGATGGACTCGCGTTATTGTATTCTTAGTAAGCCTTTTCTTTCTTTATCGAGCTTTGTACCTCCAGGAAGCACTCTATTTTTTGTGGTCATTTACTGCTTTTGCTGGCTACAGTTTCCTCTTTTCACTTCATCAAAAAATAAAATACGGAATTGCATTGCTCCTTGCAAAAGCATCTATATGGCAGGAGGAAATTGATAGGATGCAATTCAAATTCGATTCAGACCGTAGTGGAGAAGAATTCATAAATGAGCAACATGCTTTTTCATACGACCTGGATCTTTTCGGCAACGGATCACTGTTCCAGCAAATAAACAGACTTGAAATCCCAGGAGCAGCTAAAAGATTAGCTGAAACCCTCACTTCCCCTATGCCCTATAAAGAGGCATTAGACCGACAAAAAACTATTCGCTCTCTCAGCTCTCAAGTTAAATGGAGAGTTGATTGGCAAGCTACATTACATGTAAACCGACCCAAAAAGAAAGTAGATTTTAATGACATTGACTTTCCAAAACAGATCAATCCACTGGTCACCTGGGCAAGTATCACCTTAACTCTGTGCACAGTGTTAATTTGCATCGGTTCCGTAGTATTGAATTACTCTTTCTCTATTATTCTTGGAATTCTACCGGTCAACATTGTTTTGCTTTACTATAATCACAGGAGCTTACTGCGATCAGATCAGAAAATTAGCCGTTTAAGCACACAGGTGAAGCAATATATGGAGGGATTCATTTTGATCAAATCCATGCATGATGATACAAAAGAGCTTAAGTCAATAAAAAAATTGATAGTTTCAGAAACTGCTCCTGCTTGGAAAAACTTGGCACAGATAATCTACTACCTGGATTCACGAGATAACTTTATGTATTGGATTTTAAACCCATTTTTTTTTCTTGATACCTGGTTAGTCTTGTGGCTTTATAAATGGGGCAAGAGATATGGAAATGACTGGAAGAGTTGGATTTCAGAGATAGAATGGATGGATTGTATCGTCAGCCTTGCTGGCTACTCCAATTTACACGGAGACCACGTATATCCTATTTTGTTACAAGAAAAAGGGGTTTTCAATGCAGTAAACCTTGCTCACCCATTGATTAACCCTGCTGTGCGTGTATCCAATTCATTCCAATTTGGCACTGAAAATGTAATCCTACTAACAGGTTCTAATATGTCTGGAAAGAGTACTTTCTTGAGAACCGTTGCCATTAATCACATCATGGCTTGGGTTGGTTTACCTGTAGCTGCGACAAAACTTGAAACAGGGCAAGCTGAGGTATTTACGAGCATGAGGACAACCGATAATCTAAATGAAAACACAAGTTCTTTCTATGCTGAGCTCAAAAGGATCAAGCAACTCCTTACCAAGATTCAATATAACAGAGAAACTGTCTTCTTCTATTTTCTTGATGAAATACTTAAGGGAACCAACTCCCACGACCGCCACAAAGGTGCCATGGGTTTAATCAAACAGCTACTTACCACAAATGCTAAAGGCTTTGTCTCCACGCATGACCTGGATCTGGCATATCATTATAAGGATGAGAGTATGCTGAAAAACTACAGTTTCAATAGCAAACTGGTTGATGGTCAACTACTGTTTGATTACCAACTCACAGATACCATCTGTCACAGTACGAATGCCAGCGACCTCATGTCTCAGATGGGAATCATTCGTGTAGCTGATAAAGAATAGAAGCTGATGACGAAGCTATTTCAATCTGCAGTTTATCCAGTCTGGTACCACTTTCTAAATTCCCGCTTCGAACTTCGTAATACCACTCACCTTCTGGTAGCTGGTAGTTTTTGGTTTGAAGATCTCCGTTGAATAGTATCAATGACTCTTTCCATTGATCTTTTAAATCTGTCCCGTCAATTTGATACACTAGAAGAAGCTCGTCGTTTGTCTCTGGAAAAGAAACAGTGGTCTCCATCAGCTCTCTATCACCTAACTTAAACAGCATGTGCTCATTTCTCATGGATATGAGAGCCTGCGTGTATGCTACCATGTCTAAATTCTTAGCTTTTAAGGACCAATCAATTGCATTGATAGTATCAGAACTTTCAAAGGAGTTATCTATAAAGTACTTGGATCGCAAAAACTCAAACCCTGCATGCAAGAAGGGAACCCCTTGTGATGTAAGGATGAAGGTAGCAGCCAATTTTTGCTTAGCTAGGTACTGTGCATCCGATAGTCCAGGGTAAGAATACCGCAGCTTATCGGCTAAAGTCATCCCATCATGACAACTTATATAAGATACCATCTGCGACGGTTTATCAGTCCAAGGAGAATCTGTATAGTTTACCTGGTCATATTGGATATCGGAATGCAACACTCCGCCAACCAGTCCAAACTTCAAGTTCTCTTTCTGTCCTGCTTTCCCAGTGACAAACCCCCGATCGCTGTGTGTATTCCAGTGGCCTTTCAAGCCATCTCTAAACTCATCGCTGAACACCGCAATATCTTCAAGTGCGGAAGTATTATGCTTGAGAGCCCTTAAGCTTTCATCTAGAGGACTATCACCAGCAGCCCAACCTTCGCCATAGAGCAATACATTCGGATTAATGGCACTTAAACGTCTTTGCACCTGGTTCATGGTCTCAATATCGTGAATGCCCATAAGATCAACTCTGAAACCGTCTACATGGTATTCCTCCATCCAATAAGACATAGACTCAATCATAAATTGTCTCATCATGTCTTTTTCTGATGCCGTTTCGTTTCCACATGCCGAGGCATTGGAGAATTTCCCGTCAATCATTCGATAATAATAGCCGGGATCCAATTGATTAAAACTACTACCTTCTGTAGGTCCTGTATGATTATATACCACATCCATTACCACCCCAATGCCAGCATTATGCAATGCCATTACCATCTTCTTAAATTCCATTACTCGAACTTCTGGACTGAATGGATCTGTACTAAATGAACCCTCAGGAACATTGTAGTTTAATGGGTCGTAACCCCAGTTATAATCCTGCTCGTAAAGTTTTGACTCATCGATCGATCTAAAATCAAAGGCTGGGAGGAGATGCACATGGGTAACTCCCAACTCAACTATATGATCAAGGCCCACCGAACGATCGCCCAGATGAACCCCCTCTTCTGTGAAGGCAAGAAATTTTCCCTGATACTCAAAACAGCTCTCGCAGCCCATACTGAAATCCCTAATTTGTATCTCATAGATTATAGATTCTGCCGGGCTTACCGCAATAAACTTGTCATTTTGCCAACCCTCTGGAACAATTGATGTTGCCTCTTCTACATATGCCTTGTTGCCATTTACACTTACCAGCCTGGCATAAGGCTCTACTACTTCCTCCATCCACTTACCGCTTACCATCGACCTGACGGTGTAGAACTTTTTCAAATAATCTTCAGAAAACTTGACTGTCCACACTCCCTCCTCACCTGCCATATTCAGTATCGAAAATGGTTCAAGATCTCCAGATTCGTCGTAAAACAAAACTTGCATTTGTTCGGCTTTCGAAGACCAAACTGTCAAAAACCACCCTTTTTCGGTCTTAGAAAGACCAAAATTTGGGACTATATCTTGAGCGCTACCAGACATTAAAAAAGCCATTGTTACTATCAAAAAGGCTAAACACTTCATAAAAAAAGAACATTAAAGAAAATTGTATACGGTGTGAGTCACTATTTTAATATCATTTACAGAAAATATATATACTTTTAGATGTTCATTAAGGATCAGCCCTATTTTTTCAAAATAAATCAGCAAAGAAATGGCAGACCTGAAGACCGAAGACCAGCAATGGGAGCCCATCCCAGGATTCAAAAATTACTTAGTATCCAATAAGGGTAAAATCAGAAGCGTCACCCGGAAAGTATGGCATAAGGGAAGTAAAACCAATATGACATTAAAGGGTAAGCAAATGAAGCAGCGTTGGAACAAGACGTGCAAATGCTATTTTCTTGATCTCATCGATGATGAGGGTAAGAGAAGAACCGTGTATCCGCACAAAGAAGTAGCTCGCGCTTTTGTGGCAAATCATGACCCTGCCGAGTATACGATGATCGTTCACTCAGATAATAATCCCAGAAACAATCATGCTGTCAATCTGAAATGGATGACCTCTTCTGAGCATATGAAATGGCAGTTTGAAATGGGGAACAAGAACAACTATAAAGTTTGGAAAACACGAAAGAAACTATATAAAAATGGTTTTAAACCGGAAACCATTTTGCCGGGACGACCAAAAAAGAAAAAAGTAGAAGCATAAAAAAAAGGAGTTGAATTTCAACTCCTTTTTGTTTTTCACTATTTTGGATCAAACAAACAACAGGCAAAGTACTAGCATAACTACCTAACTGCTATCCAAATGGGGTAGCTTTATCCTCACCAAAACTAATAATGCATAAGCGGATTGATTGTCCACTAATAAACACAAAGAGAGCTATCCGCGTAGGATCATATTCTCTCCTAGTATCTTCGAAACCTATCCAGCTGCAACGGGGTCGACGTGCACAAATGACCTGTTCTGACGCCCTTTTTGAAATCTTACTTTACCATCAACTAAAGCAAATAATGTGTGATCTTTCCCGATTCCGACATTATTACCTGGATGGTGTTTCGTTCCTCTTTGCCTCACGATGATATTTCCTGCTATTGCGTCTTGTCCGCCATAGATTTTAACACCTAATCGCTTACTTTCCGATTCACGACCGTTTTTCGAACTACCTACACCTTTCTTGTGAGCCATAACTTATTTAATGTCTTCGATTAATATTTTAGTGAATTGCTGTCTGTGGCCATTCTTTACTCTGTAACCTTTTCTTCTTTTCTTTTTGAAAACAATCACTTTGTCACCCTTCACATGCTCCAATACCTTCCCGGAAACCTTTGAACCTTTGACTGTTGGAGTACCGACTTTAACTTTACCGTTATTATCTACTAACAATACGTCCTTGAAGTCAACTGCAGCGCCTTCTTCAGAGTCCTTCATCAGGGGAGCATAGATATATTTGTCTTTCTCTACCTTAAATTGCTTACCTGCAATATCTACTATAGCGTACATTTCGCGTTCTGTTATACTATTTTAAAAAAGGACTGCAAAGATAGAGTTATCCTCGAAATAATCCAACAATGGAATGGCAATCAAAGACATTAGTTTGTGGATAATTTTTTTTTGTTTTTTTTCAAAGTAAAACAGCCCTCAAAATCAGCTAATTAGAATGAAGTTTAATTGCCAAAATTCCCAATAATTATATGATATTCAGCATTTTATAAAGTTATCCACAGCATGTTGATAACTCGCTAAAACCTAATTTAGTCAACTTGACATTTTAGGGTTTGTTGCACACATTTGTATACACAGCTAAGAAAAATAAACCACTTTTTAGCCAACCTGGCTTCCACTATACAGCTGCACACTTATTAAACGTGTATAAAAAGTTTTGCCTCCATGTTTTGTGCAAACAATTGCAAAAAACATTCGGTAGCATGGGTGGAATTGACTGTGTCACAAAAAAAGAAAAGGAAAAAAATGAGTCAAGTAGATGAGCCTATATTAAAAGAAAATAAAGACAGATTTGTCTTGTTCCCTATCGAGCATGACGACATCTGGCAGTTTTACAAAAAAGCAGAAGCTAGTTTCTGGACAGCCGAAGAAATTGATCTTAGTCAAGACTTAAAAGACTGGGCAAATCTAAACGATGGTGAAAGGCATTTCATAAAACATGTACTTGCTTTTTTCGCCGCAAGTGACGGGATTGTGAACGAAAACCTAGCAGAAAATTTTGTCGCGGAAGTCCAGTACACAGAAGCCAAATTTTTCTACGGTTTCCAAATAGCGATCGAAAACATTCATTCTGAAACCTATTCCCTTCTGATAGATACCTACGTAAAAGATCCCAAGGAAAAGGATCACTTGCTACACGCGATAGAGACACTGGATTGTGTGAAGAAGAAAGCTGACTGGGCGCTAAGGTGGATTGATAATGGAAATTTTGCAGAGCGTTTAATCGCATTTGCTGCTGTAGAAGGCATCTTCTTCTCTGGTAGTTTTTGCTCTATTTTCTGGATGAAGAAAAGAGGGCTGATGCCGGGACTAAGCTTTTCGAATGAATTGATCTCCAGAGATGAGGGTCTTCACTGCGATTTTGCTTGTTTACTATACAACAATCATCTCATCAATAAACTAGATCCTACAACTGTAGAAGGTATCATAAAAGATGCGGTAGAAATTGAAAAAGAATTCGTAACAGATGCATTGCCCGTAAAGCTGATTGGAATGAATGCCGATCTGATGTGTCAATACATCGAGTTTGTTGCAGATAGATTATTAATGGAATTAGGCTGTTCCAAAGTATTTAATGCATCAAATCCTTTTGATTTCATGGAAATGATATCCCTACAGGGAAAAACAAACTTCTTTGAAAAAAGAGTTGCAGAATATCAAAAAGCAGGTGTAATGAATCAGGAAAAAGAAAAGCCAAAATTCAGCCTAGACGAAGATTTCTAATAAAACCAGACAACTAAAAACCGATATCGCCGATGTTAGTAATTAAAAGAGATGGACGACGGGAGTCCGTAAAATTTGACAAAATCACAGCCAGAATTGAGAAGCTCTGTGAAGGATTAAATCAAGACTTCATAGAACCAGTTGAGATTGCCAAGAAAGTGATTGATGGTCTATACGACGGCGTGACTACAGTTGAATTGGATAACCTCGCGGCTGAAACTGCCGCCTCTCTGACAACACGTCATCCGGATTTTGCTAAGCTGGCTGCAAGAATATCAATCTCCAATCTTCACAAGGTGACCTCCGAATCGTTCTCTAACACAATGAAGAGGCTATACACTTACATCAATCCTAAAACGGACGAAAACGCAGCTTTAATTTCTGCTGAAACGTATGGCATAATAAAAAATAATGCCAAGAGACTTGATGAGGCGATCAATTACAAAAACGACTACAACTATGACTACTTCGGCTTCAAGACATTGGAGCGGTCATACTTAATGAAATTGGATGGTAAAATTGTAGAACGCCCTCAGCATATGTTAATGAGGGTCTCTGTTGGTATCCACGGCGAGGATATTGAATCTGCTATCCAAACATATAATTTAATGTCTGAAAAGTGGTTTACACATGCTACTCCTACACTTTTCAATGCAGGAACTCCCAAGCCTCAATTGTCCTCTTGCTTCCTTCTTAGCATGCAGGATGACAGCATAGACGGCATTTACGATACACTCAAGCAATGTGCGAAGATTTCACAATCAGCGGGTGGTATCGGACTAAGCATTCATAATGTGAGGGCTACAGGTGCGTACATCAAAGGCACAAACGGTAACTCAAACGGAATCATCCCGATGTTGAGAAACTTCGACATGACCGCACGATATGTGGATCAGGGTGGTGGAAAGAGAAAAGGCAGCTTCGCTATCTATTTGGAGCCTTGGCACGCTGATATCTTCGATTTCTTACAATTGAAGAAAAATCATGGAAAAGAGGAACTTAGAGCCAGAGACTTGTTCTATGCACTGTGGATTCCTGACTTATTCATGAAGAGAGTAGAAGATAATGGTGACTGGTCTCTCTTCAGCCCTGATGAAGTGGCAGGCCTGCATGACTCGTACGGAGAGGAATTTGAAAAGCTATATGAAAAATTTGAAGCAGAGGGCAAAGCAAGGAAAACAGTAAAAGCGCAGGAGTTGTGGTTTGAAATCCTTGAATCTCAGATTGAGACTGGCACACCCTACATGCTATTTAAGGATCACGCGAATAGAAAGTCGAACCAGAAGAACTTGGGTACAATAAGATCAAGTAACCTATGTACTGAGATCATTGAGTACACTTCTAAGGATGAAGTAGCAGTGTGTAACCTTGCGTCCATTGCACTTTCAATGTTTGTTACAGAAGAAGGTAAATTCGATCATCAAAAGCTTTATGAGATTACTAAAGTAGCCACAAGAAATCTGAACAAGGTCATTGATGTTAATTACTACCCTGTAGAAGAGGCAAGAACAAGTAATATGCGCCACCGCCCTATCGGTTTAGGTGTGCAAGGACTAGCTGATACTTTCGCTATGATGAGACTCCCTTTTGAGTCGAAACAAGCTCAGCAACTTAACAAGGAGATTTTCGAAACGATTTATTTCGCGGCTATGGAAACCTCCATGGAGCTTGCGCAGGTAGAAGGTCCTTATGAAACTTTTAAGGGCTCACCCGTTTCCAAAGGTATCTTCCAGTTCGATATGTGGGGTGTAAGTCCTGACTCAGGAAGATGGGATTGGTATAGCCTGAAGCAAGAAGTGAAAAAGCACGGTGTGCGAAACTCATTACTTGTAGCACCTATGCCGACGGCCTCTACTTCACAGATTCTTGGTAATAACGAATGCTTCGAGCCGTTTACCTCAAACTTATATGTAAGAAGAGTGCTTTCAGGTGAATTCATCGTTGCGAATAAATACATGATGAAAGATTTGATCGACCTTGGATTGTGGGATGAAAGAATGATGAATCGCATCAAAGCTGAGAACGGATCCATTCAGAACATTCCTGAAATTCCCGATCATGTCAAGGAACTATATAAAACCGTTTGGGAAATCTCTCAAAAAAGTATTTTAGATATGGCGGCTGATCGTGGTGCTTATATCTGCCAAAGCCAGAGTCTGAACATCCATTTAACAGATGCCAATTTCGGTAAAATGACATCCATGCACTTCTATGCATGGAAAAAAGGCCTGAAAACAGGAATGTACTACTTGAGAACTAAAGCAGCAGCAGACGCTATCAAATTTACAGTTTCTAAAGAAGAGCAGGAACAGCCCAAAGCCCAGACCGCTCAGGCCGGAGGCATTTCGAAAGAGGGTACAGCGCCTCAGCAATTGAATGAAGATCAAAAAGATTACAATCAGCAAGCGATGCAGTGTTCACTGGACGATCCTGAAGGTTGCGAGATGTGTGGATCCTAGCCGATAGTTAATTATTGTAAAAGGGCCTTTCTTGCTGCCAGGAAAGGCTTTTTTAATCCCCAAGAATCTGATCAATTGCTTCTAATGCACGCTCCATCTTACTATTATGCTGATCTACTAAAGGCTGTGCTGCTCTGACTTTACAATCGACAATCGGACATCGCTCACATGTAACATTGACTTCTTCATGTGCGATCTCCTCATCTTCAATAAATTCAAACTTATTCTTCAATGCCCTATCTTTTTGGAAACCGATTGTCACACTTATGGATTCCTTTTCATTAGAAACATTTGGGAAAGCCATTGAAAGGCAGAAATACTCATTTTGAGAATCGTGATACTTTGACAGTTGAGCATCAGCCACAATACGCTGAGAAATATCTGCTTCTAATTTCTGAATCGTTTTGATCCCAAGCCACCTTCTGCAATAATGCTCATTGATTTCATTGCCATACGGACTATGCTGATTCGATAGGTGAAGCTCCTTTGTTAAATTATAGTGACCTCCTGAATGGAGAATTCTTAAAAAGAACAGGTTCTTTAGCTTGAAAAACGTGGGTAAGATATTGGTCAGACGTTGCATGACCATTTCTGGTGTAGCCTCGTAGTTTGAGGTCAAACGTATAAAGTCACTCGGATTCCACCTTTTGCCTGATGCAAACTCCCTGATATCTTTGATTACCTCGTTTTTTGGCATTAGCAGTGCCGCACTGAAGTACGAAGCTTTGTAATTATTTAGTATTTCTTCAAAGCTGTAATCTCCATAAGGTGGTGTGCTTAGAGGTCTGGCTTTAAGCTTGAGCCACTGGAAGGCAATCTCTCTTCCCATCAAAAAGTTCTCCTGGGCTTTGTTCAAACCTCCATTCAACATCAGCAAACGCTGCTCAGGGTGATACAAGGATCGAAGGTTGTTTAATGCATCAATTTTCGCTAGTATCTTTCTTTCCGTTCGCACGCCAATAGCCCTCAAAACATGCTCAATTGTCTTAGGAGCAAAAGGTACCTCTGCCAGCTCTATAAATTCCATATGGATCTCCTCTACCACCAACTCTAAATCCTCAAAATAATTTTCTTGAAGCTCTTGAAATGTCTTCAGTGCAGCATAGTAGAATTGTGATGAGCCGAGGTCATGATTTCTTGCTACTTGTTGAATGGTCTGAATAAATGCGTTTATCTTAACAGGATCTTGTGCAACCACCTCAATCACTTTTTGAGGATTTAAACCAAAATCTTCTAAGGGAAAATGCTTCATGAAGTCTGATTCGATGACTTCAATGATAGGTTCGAGCTTTTTGGGCACCTTTAACGACACCAAGGTATCATAAGATGTTTCAAGCGCATCTGCTAGCTGGAAAATCTTATCCCCCTTTGGGTATTTTTTACCATTCTCGATCTCACTGAGATACGAAACGGATAAGCCAGATTTCTTACTCAACTCCTGATACGTGATCCCTTTTTCTTGTCTAATCTCTTTGAGTTTGAGACCAAAGATGTAGCGTAGCTCAATGATCCTTTTCGACATATTTCAAAGGTATAGAAATTCACGAATATTTCTTATTAGCGTATTTTCGCTAATAATAAGATTTCACTTTATATGCAAAATGGGAAGATTTGAATGGGTTAGCTATAGAAGTAAAATAAACCTTTATAAACACCCATGGGCTTGAAGATGCTGGCAGCATTCAAGTCAGATGTTTATTCAAACACTTAGACCCGAAGCTTTGAGTTTTCTCCTGCAATTTCATCTCTACATTAATCAAAGGTGAAAAAAGCTACCTTGAAGGAGTGAAAAAACGGACAAAATTCGATGACAGAACTTTACCTCATTTTTGACCTTAGACCGGTGGTGTCAGAAAATGTGATTTCAGCAGGAGCTTGAAACTCGATCTTACCTTTAACATGATACATAGAGAAAGATGTACTTCCTTTTTATGTCATTTTAGTAGTTCCCAGGAATGGGATCCAGTAAGGCTCACACTCAGCTCCAATGCTTTGTCTTCTTCATTCCAGCTGGCTTCAGCAGGCAAGGTGACAGGTCGTTCTTCCAACCCAATGACTTTCCACGTCACTTCTCTCGATTCTGGGGCTCCGGAATAGCTGCCTTCTCTCGAAACAGTAAATGTCATCAGGTCATCAGATACGTCAACTCCGCATTTTAAAAGTTCATACTTACTTGATTGAATGGATAGTGGGTCCGCTCCATCATCAAAAAAGAATGATCGTTTTGAATTTTGATCTGATAAGTAATACGACAGGACTATATTTTCTCCGTTGTAAGTATCTGCCGATCTGGTCCCTGGAGAAGTAGGAATAATTGTCCCTTCCCTTACAAAAACCGGTACCTCCTCAATAGCAGATTGAACATTGATTTGTTTATTCCCTGTAAACTTCTCATTAGATGTAAAGTCATACCATTCTCCTGCAGGCAGGCTTACTTCCTTAATCGTTTGCCCTTGCTCAATCACAGGAGCAACCAATAAATCAGATCCATACATAAACTGCTGATAAATAGTATCTGATACACCGGGAAACTCCATCATCATTGGTCTGGCAAAGGGTAACCCTGACTGACTATTTTCATAGGCCAACGTGTAGTGGTAAGGCAGTAACGAGTACCTTAGATCTATGAGTTCCTTCACAATTGCCTGAGTCTTCTCATCCCAGAACACTGGCTCTGGCGGAACGATTTGATCAGCATGCGGTCTGAATATTGACGTAAAAGTGGAAAGCTGCAGCCATCGCGTGTACAGTTCAGGATCTCCTTTGTCGATCATGCTAAAACCCCCTGCATCCGAATGCATATAGCCTAAGCCTGAAATTCCCATACTCAGTATTGCAGGTAGCTGGGCTTTTAGTCCTTGCCACCCTCGTCCCACATCTCCTGTCCATGGAATAAGACCAAACCGGTGGGAACCTACAAAACCTGAGCGACCCATATGAAACAAGCGTTCATCACCGTAGTCGTTTTGATATCCTTCATACAACATCTTTGCCCATTCGTGACCATAAGCACCATGAATTTGGGAAGCTTTTCCAACCAAATGAATCATATCGTATGGGTGCTTCTCGGGCTCACCGAGATCCACCCATAATCCATCTACTCCAAAAGACCGAATGTATTTGTATTGATCCCACATCCATGATCTGGCTTCAGGTCTAAAAACATCTAGTAATCCCCCTACCCCAAAGTAAAAATCAGGAATATCGTAGGTCTCACCTTCCTCATTTAGTGCCATGTATTTTTTTTCGCTTAAGTAAGGATAATGCTGTGCTTTCCGAGTGAAGAATGGCTCAGTGACCACCACAGTTTTTACTCCTTTCTTTTTGAAGCCCCGAATCATCTTTTCGGGCTCTGGCCAATTCTCCAAATCCCAATCCAGCTTCCCCATTTGCCCGTCCTCTAACTCGGGCCCAAACCAGTATATATCCAGGATAATAGCATCGACCGGATATCCTGCATTGAGCGACTTATCGAGGATCTCTTCGGCTTCTTTTTGACTTCGATAGCCAAACCTTGATTGTAAATTTCCAAAAGACCAGCGAGGTGGCAAAGGCTGCTTACCAACCAGTCCCACTAATTCACCTAAAAGCTCTTTCTGATCTTCTCCATTTATGAAGTAATAAGCCATATTGCCTCCTTTGGATGCATAGGTTAGCGTGCTTGGCTCCGACGCCCCGATGTCCAGCTGAGCTCTTGCGGGATTATCGATCAACAGTCCATAATTTTTCGACGATGTCCAGTGCGGAATGGTGTAATTCAGGTTCTTCTCTCCCCATCCATATCCGTATTGTGGTCGGTTATAAACCAATAGTTTTTCACCCCGACGATTTAGAGGAAGTGCTCTAAAACCAGTACCGTAAATAGCTTCTCCCTCTGCTAAACTAAAATTGAAATAGGTGGAGTCATTTGACAGCTGAAGTCCACCTCCATCCGTCATCTTCAGTCTCCCTTTCTCATCGTAAAAGCGGATAGAAAAATCGCCCTTATCAATTTCAATTCGAACTGCTTTGGTCCCTAGCACTATGTCGTTCTCAGACTCAAGAAGCATCAAAGGAATGCTTTGGTCCTCTACAGGTGCAAATAGCGCTCTGCTACGGATTATATCATCGGAATAGCGAACCTGAATAATATTCTCATCAAACGCTTGAAAGGTATAGTTTCCTCCTTGTGGAAGTGCTAGCTCAAATGAAGTTACGTTTTGAGACTCCGGTTGTTTATCACAAGAAATGATCAAGCAGCCACTCAAAATGACCAGCAGCATTCTGAAAAGAGTTTTCATTCCACTTTTTGAGCTAAAGTTAGCTCAGGGAATCCTAACGAATCAATTCACGAAGTTTTGTGATCTCTCTTTTTTCCAGTTGAACGATCAGCCGATAAGACATCTTTAACTCCTTAGAATTCGACCAATAAATGCAGATATCTTGATGTTACTTTTTGAAAAAATAAGAGCGCTAAATACACCTAAAATATATCATATGATATATTTTAGGTGTATTTTATATTATTTTTTATACAACGCTTTTAGGTTTATGCAAATATTCATCATAATATTTGGAAAGACGCTCTCAATTATGATAGATTTCCAAAATATTTTCACCACCTAAAAACTTCTGTAAATGAAAACCAACAGAATACTTATTTTATTCCTTCTAACCGTTTGCATCCTAAGCAACTGTGATGTGAAAGAAGTCGATCCCGGATCAATTGAACGCCATGCTGTGAGTGCTTTTCTTGATCAATTCTTCGAGGATAATAGACCAGCGCACAGCTATTCGATCGAAGGGTTTCTAAGTGCATTTAACCAGGACTTTGATACAGACTATTCCCGACAAACTATTGACGACTATGGATCTGCCTACCGGGAGACCATGCAATCCAAAGGGATTAATACCACTTTATCAGCTGATGATAGTGAATTTGATATCACAGAATTAGAAGAGATCGAAGGATATGACTACTTTCATACATTGTATAATTATGAAACAACACCTGTAAATCTTGATGATTTGGTAACTAAAGCACTTAACGACATCAGTCTCTCAGAAGAAGTAGCCTCCAGCATCCTTGGTTTGATCTATATTAAGCAATTGTTTACCAGTCAGACTGATCATTATATGGTAATGTCAAGCCAATGTCCAGATACTCCAGGAAATGCTCGGTGTATAAACGACTGTGAATCAGATAGGGATACTGACTACAACAGACTTTATCGATCAATGCTTACTGATATTGGAGTAACGATTGGATTAGGTATCTCTGGAGGTCCTGTGGGAATTGGAATAGGAGTCGTTTACACTATCGGCGGATCTATATTGGGACAAACCGTAATTGAATTAGACTATCAAAAGTGTGTTCGCAGATGTAACGATTATTTCCCTTGCCAATAAATCAAAAAAATGAGTACCACTACTAAGCATCTGTTAATCAGTATTACACTAGCAGCAATAATTTTTTCTGTAATGCATGTAATATTCGTAAGACCTCAAAGCACTCATGACCTATTGTTAGACCTTAGGTCATTGCTAAATTTTCTATTTGTTTATTCCGTTGGAATGTATTTCGGACTTAAATCCCGAGGATTCTATGAAAAAGAAAAGTATGGTAAAGTAGATCAAGTGCCTTTCAAGGCAAAACTTGACTTATCAAAAGATCAAATAATAGATAAACTAAGTGAATCTGTCAATTTTGTAGTTAAAAAAAACAACGATCAAGAGGTCGAGCTTCAAAGCAAAATGAGTTGGTTTTCGTTTGGTGATATCATTACTATTAAGAAAGTAAACACGCAACTGGATTCTTCCGAATGGGTTTTCGTTCACAAACCTAAATTTGCTTTTCAGCTACTTCATTTTGATTTCCCGAGAATACTTATCAACCGGTTACTAACTGACCTAAACCGAGCATAAGGAATGCCCATTAATAGTTTACAACGCCTTGACTGTTGCTAAATTGAAATCGGTCACCAGCAATTTGAATCTAACTCGTCAAATATTTAATTGACGATGTTTGACAATACCACTTTTTCCCAATTGAACGATCAACCGATGAAATAACTGGGCAGTCATATAAGCATCTTCTAATGCTATATGACGATTTTCAACTTCAATCTCATACTCCTGACATAGTAAATCAAGCAGCCACTCAAAATGACCAGCAGCATTCTGAAAAGAGTTTCCATTCCACTTTTTTACCTAAAGTTAACGCGAGGACAACTAACAAATCAATTCCTACGGCCAGGTAATTCCCCTTTTTTCAAGCTGAGAGACAAGATGATCAAAAAGGTCGGCTTTTATGTAAGCATCGCCTAAGGTTAGGCGTCTATTTACCACTAAGATTCCATATTTCCTACTCAAAGATTCTAGCCTCAGCATCATGACACACAACACATCGCTGAATCCGCTACGAGGCCAAACCTTTGATAAGTTGAAGGGCATCCACAATCTTAATTTTTACCGGGGAACCAGAAGAACGACTCACTATCGACTCTTGAATCATCTGGATATCAAAATTGACATGGAATCAGACAATCAAGAGGTTGGATATGCTTCAATCACGGCTTTTACAAAATCGTTATCGGTGGCAATTCATCTCTTCGAATCGATGTCATTTTTTCAACCCTGCGCCTTCAATGATTTGGTCTACTACTTCAGGGTTCAATAATGTAGACGTATCTCCAAGATTTGAAACATCCTTACTGGCAACTTTTCTTAAAATACGACGCATGATTTTACCTGATCGTGTTTTTGGAAGTCCAGGCACAATTTGGACTTTATCTGGCTTGGCAATTGGTCCTATTATCCTGCTGACTGTCTCTCTGATTTCGTTCATAAGGCTCTCCTCAGTTCTACCCTCCATATCGCAAATCGCATAGGCATAAATCCCCTGGCCTTTAACTTCATGAGGATAACCCACTACTGCAGATTCGATGACTTTTGGATGCTCATTGATTGCATTTTCTACCTCTGCCGTTCCCATTCTATGACCTGAAACATTGATTACATCGTCAACACGACCTAGTATTCTGATATAACCATCGTGATCCCGCTTAGCTCCGTCACCTGTGAAATAAAGACCTTTGTAAGCTGAGAAATAGGTCTGTCTGCATCTTTCGTGATCGCCGTAGGTGGTTCGAAGCATGGAAGGCCAGGGAAACTTAACACATAGGTTACCCTCCACATTATTACCCGTCAACTCATTCCCCTCAGCATCTACAATGATCGGTTGTATACCCGGTAGAGGTAAAGAGGCATAGGCCGGTTTATTAGGAGTAATGCCTGCTATTGCAGAAATCATGATGCCTCCCGTCTCCGTCTGCCACCATGTATCCACTAGCGGACAATTTCCTTTTCCAACATTCGAATGATACCAATGCCACGCCTCCTCATTAATCGGTTCGCCTACCGAACCAATTACTTTCAGTGAATCCAGGCTGTATGGTTTTAATGGTTCTAATCCATATGCTTGTAATGCACGAATCGCAGTCGGCGCTGTATAAAACTGGTTCACTTTATACTTGTCCACTATCTCCCAAAATCGTCCCGCATCCGGGTAGGTAGGTACCCCCTCGAACATTAAAGTGGTTGCTCCTGCTAGCAATGGCCCATATACTATATACGAATGACCTGTTATCCATCCCACATCGGCTGTACACCAGTACACATCTCCAGCAGAATATTGGAATACATTCATAAAAGAATAGTAGGTATACACCATGTAGCCTCCGGTGGTGTGCACCACTCCCTTGGGCTTCCCGGTAGACCCGGAAGTGTAAAGGATGAATAACATATCCTCTGAATCCATCTCTGCAGCAGTATGAGAAGTAGACAACCCTTCGATCGCATGATGCCACCATACATCTCTTCCTGCAACCATGGTAACATCAGTATTAGTACGCTTCAAGACAATCACAGAGTCAACTGTAGTGCATGACTCCAAAGCTTCATCCACTACTGCCTTTACCGGGATGTTTTTAGCCCCTCGGAAGTTTCCATCTGAAGTAACCACCATTTTCGCTTCGCAATCATTGATTCGGTCTGCTAAAGAACTTGACGAAAACCCGGCAAATACGACTGAATGTACAGCCCCCACTCTGGCACAAGCAAGCATTGCTATAGCGGCTTCAGGAACCATCGGCATATAAATGATAACACGGTCTCCCTTTTTGATCCCCTGAGCTTCCATCGCGTTGGAAAACTGACAGGTCTTTTCGTAAAGTTCTCGATATGTCAGTATAATATTGGCCTCTTTGGGGTCGTTTGGCTCCCAAATGATTGCAGGTTGATCCCCTTGCGTGAATAGATGCCTTTCCAAAATATTCTCTGTGATATTCAATTTACCATTGGCAAACCAATTCACGTTAGGTCCCTCAAAGTCCCATTGCAGCGTTTGATCCCAGGCCTTTTTCCAATGAAATGATTCCGCTATTCCACCCCAGAATTCTTCCGGATAAAGTACACTTTTTTGATATTCATGAATGTATCCGCTTAAGGTTTCTATTTTATGACTCATCTTAAAGTACTTTATCTTATCAGGTTAGACTGTGTATTAAATAGACTGTATGAAAATATAGATAATTGCGATTCTTGCCGTCGATTTTTTTTGAATTTCGTTTCTGATGACCGAATGGAATAATTTATTAGTCACTTGAAACCCTTCTTGGGTATCGAATGCTCTCCGTAAGTTCTTGCACTGCCTTTGGTGGCGCAGCTGTCAATCGAGAAATGAGAAGCGCTACAATAAAGTTGATCAACATACCAAATGCACCGATGCCTTCCGGTGATATTCCAAACCAATAACCATCAGGGGTACCCGAACCCCCCAATTGCGGTTTGAAGTATATGATATAAGTAGCAGTTAGCAGGATTCCCACAATCATCCCTGAAACAGCTCCTTCCCGATTCATCCTCTTATCAAAGATTCCCAGGATAATAGCAGGAAAGAATGAGGAGGCGGCCAGACCAAACGCCAACGCAACTACCTGTGCTACAAACCCAGGAGGATTTAATCCGGCAAGCCCAGCTCCCACCACAGCCACAGCAATGGCTATCCGTGCAGCGCGAAGTTCTCCTTTCTCAGAAATATCCGGCTTGAGATAGCTCTTCAATAAATCATGGGATATGGATGTAGATATGACAAGAAGTAATCCTGCAGCTGTCGATAAGGCTGCGGCCAATCCTCCCGCCACAACTAAAGCTACGACCCATGCCGGAAGATTAGCAATTTCAGGGTTGGCAAGTACCATAATGTCTCTATCAATGGTCAACTCATTTAGGTCCTTATCAGCAACGTATTGAATAACGCCGTCGCTATTTTTATCTTCAAACTTGAGCAAACCGGTATTTTCCCAATTAGTAAACCATGCCGGAACTTTCATGTACGCTGTATTAGAAACGGTGTTGATAAAGTTAGTTCTGGCAAATGCAGCGATTGCAGGTGCTGTAGTGTAGAGTATTGCAATAAACACAAGAGCATACCCAGCAGAGGTGCGCGCATCTTTCACCCTCGGCACTGTGAAAAACCTTACAATCACATGAGGCAGACCAGCTGTTCCAAACATCAAAGCAGCTGTAATAAAAAACATATTGACAGTATTATTTGCATCTACGGAAGTATACTCTTCAAAACCCAGATCTATAGAAAGCTGGTTTAATTTATCGAGTAGATATGTACCGTCTTTCAGTGTACCCCCAAATCCAAGCTGAGGAATAGGATTACCCGTCATCTGAAGTGAAATGAATATGGCTGGAACGGTAAATGCAAAAATTAGCACACAATACTGTGCTACCTGAGTGTAAGTAATCCCCTTCATTCCTCCTAATACAGCATAGAAAAAGACAATCCCAATGCCAATCAGGACACCCGTCTCAAACTGTACGTCTAAGAACCTTGCGAAAGCGACACCAACACCTCTCATTTGACCCACCACGTAAGTAAATGATACAAAAAGCGCGCAGATCAAAGCCACGAGCCTGGCATTTTTGGAATAATACCTTTCCCCAATAAAATCGGGCACTGTAAATTTTCCAAACTTTCGAAGATAGGGAGCAAGCAGCAGTGCAAGCAATACATAGCCTCCTGTCCACCCCATCAAATACTGAGCACCACCAAACCCCATAAAGGAGATCAGACCAGCCATAGATAGGAAAGATGCTGCAGACATCCAATCCGCAGCAGTAGCCATCCCATTGGCTATCGGGTGAACTCCACCTCCCGCAACGTAAAATTCCTTGGTAGAGCCTGCTTTAGCCCAAAAAGCCACTGCCAAGTAAATACCAAACGTCACTCCCACCATGATATAAGTCCAAATCTGCGTTTCCATTATCGTAAATCTTTCGTGTTACTTTTCATCTACATCAAACTCTTTATCCAACTTGTTCATCCATGAGACGTAAATGAAAATCAAAATCACGAATACATAGATAGACCCCTGCTGAGCAAACCAAAACCCAAGAGGAAAACCTCCCAGTTTGATTGTATTGAGTGTATCAGCAAACAGAATTCCACACCCAAATGAAGCTGTAAACCATATTATCAACAAAATCATCAGGTACCTCAGGTTTCGTTGCCAATATTTATTGATATTATTCTCGCTCATATTGTAAGATTTATTCTTTTTTCACTTCCTAAATATATAGAACTGACCTCAAAGCTGTGATTGAATTACCATCGACAGCGATACCATCCTCGGGAGTATTATGTTAACTCTTGAAATACTTCAATTTTAACTTTGGTGTTAGAAGGCGAGATGTAATGATTCAGCCCGCCGTTCATCACATGAAAATTTTCACCTGAAAATGATGTCTCTCAGACTTCTAGGTCATGCGAGCATATTGGTGGTCCAACATCCAGACATTATACCCCCCTAGAGTAGGGTTAATTTTGGCAATTTACACATGTAATCCAATGCTGTCCAAAACAAGAATATATGGAAAATAAATCGCACAATAGGTGAGACATTTTAATGAATGCTGATATTCGTATCGCACATTCACTTAACCTCTTTTTCCTGCTAATGCTCCTTTACCCTAAGAAGAATTTTTGTTTTTCTTAGACTTTTTTTCACTTGCTTACTGCACTTATAAAATATACTCCGATGCAGCGGCAATTACGGCTCCCAGAATACTCGCCGCCACCCGTCCGGGCTTCGGACGGTGATCAGGACTGGTTTCCACAAAAATTGTCGTTGAAATATGGAGAAAATTACCACTTACAAAAGCATAAAAAAGTATGAAGAACGTATTAGAAAAATCAATCATTCCAGATAAATGTACGCCCATAGGTGATGCAATGGCGAAAAGAAAAAGAATAGCCCCTTGCTTCCAATTAAACTTTTGACCATTTCGATAAACCGCCATTAGAGCATAAGCTGCGGGCGCTTTGTGCAATAGGATACCAATCAACAGAGAATAAGATTCATGATGACCGTGAAATGGAGAATCATGAGTTAGTAATGCTCCCTCTAAGATTGAATGCACAACAAGTGCCAGCAAAAGTGAAAAGTTGGGCCGACTCCCGCTGTGGTGAAAATGCCCATGCTCAACACCTTGAGTGAAATACTCCAGAAACGATTGGAAAAAGAATCCTATTAGGAGAAATAAGCCGACTTTAAATGGCTCTTCACTTACAGTAAAAAGCTCAGGAAGTATGTGGATAATGGTAATACTGAATAAGTAAGAACCAGCAAACACCAAAGGGAGCTTAATAGACTTCTGCTGATAATTAAAGAGGTATACAGCTATCCCTCCGGCAATTGCTCCGAAAAATAATATGATACTATCCAAGATCACTTAGTTTGAATAACTGGTGTAAGAACCCAACTGGGATTAAATGCTTCATTTATTTGTCTCCAAAAGTATAATATCCTCCTTGATGCCCTCTGTTATCTCTATCGAAATGCTGTCCCGCGATTGATAAATAATGAACGCCTCCAAATCATCATTCTGATTGACGATCGTAAGAGCGCTGTCAACTCCTAGTACCATAAAAGCAGTTGCGTAAGCATCTGCCCTCATACATTCTGAGGCAAAAACTGTTGCACTAAGAATATTTTTATTTGAAGTATAACCTGTTCTCGGATCTATTATGTGAGCGTATACTTTTCCGTCCTTTTGAAAATAATTACGATAATTTCCCGAGGTCGCCATAGATCGATTGGGTACCTGCGATATCGCAAGCAGCTTATGTTCGTCTCGGTTAACCAAAGGATCTTCAATTCCAATTGACCAATTATTCTTTTTATCATTGGTTCCTTTAACACTCACCTCTCCTCCAATTTCAATCATGTACTCTGTAACCTTTTTTTCAGCTAAGAAATCAGCTAACAAGTCAATTGCATACCCCTTAGCAATTGCACTAAAGTCCAAATACACTCCTCCCTGTTTGGTCACATATAAGTCAGTGAAATCTATCCTATCAAATCCAACCAGCTTTAAAAGAGAATCAACTTTTGTATGTGCTAAAACTCTTTCAGATTTACCAGGCCCAAAACCCCATGCATTTACTAGTGGGCCTACAGTTGGATCAAAGGCTTGATAGGTGGCGTTATAAACCTGCTGGCTAGCCTTTAAAATGGGTAGGAAAAATCCAGATTCAAAAACCAACGTATCGTTCTGATTGAACCTTGAAATCTCACTATCTGGAATGTAAGTAGATAATGACTGATTAAATGATTTTAGTAATGAATCTACGGAGTAGGTATAATCTACGGGCCCTTTCGTCTTGTATTTAATGGAGTAAGGAATCGTTCCCATCGTCAGGCCTGTTATATGATTCGTAACGATAGAAGCTTCCTTCTCTCTCATAAACTTTACCAATATGAGAATGGCTGCAAGGAACAAGAATATTCGGGGTAATCTCTTTTTATAATCAGCTTCCAACTATTACCTATTTTGTTTTTGCAATATTAGTGCAACAAGGATTACAATACTCATTCTACTATATTTGTTTCTGCATGCGCGAAGATTACTTAACTGGAGATGGAGAGGGTTTAAGCTCGGGGGAACAGGAGTTTGAAAAAGCACTTAGACCATTGAGTTTTGGTGATTTTACCGGTCAAGATAAAACAGTAGAAAATCTAAAAATTTTCGTAGAAGCAGCAAAGCAAAGAATCGAAGCGCTTGACCATGTACTGCTTCACGGGCCACCGGGGCTGGGTAAGACAACCTTATCCAATATCATTGCAAATGAACTCGGTTCCAATATAAAGGTTACTTCAGGCCCTGTATTGGATAAACCCAGTGAACTTGCTGGTCTACTTACCAACCTGGAAGATCATGATGTCTTATTTATAGATGAAATTCATCGACTTAATCCGGTCGTTGAAGAGTACCTGTATTCAGCAATGGAAGATTATAAAATTGACATCATGTTGGACAGCGGACCAAACGCGAGAACTGTTCAAATAGGCCTTAATCCTTTCACTTTGATAGGTGCAACTACCCGGTCAGGCTTATTAACTGCACCGCTTAGAGCACGATTTGGCATTAACGCCAGGCTTGAATATTACGATGCTCAATTGTTGACCAAAATCATAGGGAGGTCAGCAGATATACTCAATAGTATTATTGACGAAACAGCTGCCTATGAGATTGCTCGAAGAAGCCGTGGCACCCCAAGGATCGCAAACAACCTACTGCGGCGCACTCGAGATTTTGCGCAGATAAAAGGGGACGGAACCATCACTTTGGAGATCTCACAAATGGCACTAAATGCACTGAATGTAGATGACCACGGTCTTGACGAAATGGACAATAGGATTTTGTTTACCATTATTGATAAGTTTAAAGGAGGACCTGTAGGACTGTCAACCGTTGCTACTGCATGCGGAGAAGAAGCCGAGACTATCGAGGAAGTCTACGAACCCTTTCTTATCATGGAGGGTTTTATCAAGAGAACCGCTAGAGGTCGAATGGCAACTGAACTAGCCTATCGCCACTTGGGGAAAATCCCACCACAGGCACTTGGTTCCCTATTCGAATGATACCATGCGGTGCGATGGATTTATTTAAGCAGGACACGTACCTTTAATGACCATATTGAGTGCTGCATGTATCTTTGATTCTGTGAAGCTCAATGCCGCAAACAATACCTCAAAAATCAAGGAAATCGCAAAACAATTGGGATTTTCATATTGTGGAATATCCAAAGCTGAAAAACTAGAAGAGGAGGCCCCAAGGCTCGAAGACTGGCTGAAAAAAGGTTACCAAGGAAAGATGAGCTACCTTGAAAATCACTTCGAAAAAAGACTTGACCCAACCCTGTTAGTTCCAAATGCGAAATCTGTCGTAAGTTTAGTTTACAATTATTACCCCTCAGAAATACATCAAAAAGCTGCCGAACCCAAAGTTGCAAAATATGCCTATGGTCAGGACTATCATCAAGTGGTAAAAGGTAAATTGATTAACTTCTTAGAAGAAATCAGGGAAAATGTTGGAGAGGTCGAAGGACGGGCTTTTGTGGATTCCGCTCCTGTTCACGAGAGGGCTTGGGCTACTAAATCCGGGCTTGGTTGGGTCGGCAAAAACTCACTCCTCATAAATAGACAACTGGGTAGTTTCTTTTTTTTAGCAGAGTTAATCATTGACTTAGAGCTAAAGGCAGACAGTCCGGTAAAAGACTATTGCGGTACATGCACAGCCTGTCAGGATGCTTGCCCCACAGATGCGATCCCTGAACCATATGTAGTGGATGGCAGCAAATGTATTTCATACCTCACGATAGAGTTAAAAGAATCTATTCCAGCCGAATTCAAGGAAAAAATGGAAAACTGGGTGTTTGGTTGTGATATTTGCCAGGATGTTTGCCCCTGGAATCGCTTTAGTAAACCTCATCAAGAAGAGAGGTTTCACCCGCAGGGATGGGAAAAATTTAAAAGAACTGAATGGGAGGAAATGACTGAGGAAGTTTTTAGGAAGGTTTTTAAAAAGTCAGCCGTCAAACGAGCCAAATTTGCTGGTTTGATGAGAAATGTAGAATTTGTAAAAGAAAAAAATAAATCATGACAGGATTAATCATTGCTGGTGGAACCTTATTTGTTCTACTAATCTGGGGTGTAACTACCAATAATGCCCTCATAGGAAAAAGAAACAGTGTAGAAAATGCTTTTTCAAGCATAGATGTGATGCTGAAAAAGCGACACGACCTTATCCCGAACCTGGTAGCCAGTGTCAAATCTTTTGCTAACCACGAAAAAGAACTATTGAGTAATATCACCGCCCTACGTTCTAAGGCAATGGAACCCAATCTTTCTTCTGATGAAAAAATCGGAATAGAAAATAAACTTACAGGAATGCTAGGTCAGCTTCGGGTTCAGATGGAAGCCTATCCGGAGATCAAATCGGACCAAAACTATCTTCAGCTGCAGGCTTCTCTAAATGAAACCGAAGAACAAATATCCGCAGCACGAAGAGCTTTCAACGCTTCTGTCAATGACTACAATAACAAAGTGGAGATGTTTCCTTCCAGTATCATAGCCGGGATGAAGAAATTCAAACGCAAAGCTAGTTTTGAAGCCATGCCAACCGAAAGGCAAAATGTAAACGTTGGAGACCTACTAAGCTGACCATCGGATGTCTGCATTATCTCAAGAACTTGATCAGTTTGAGCAAGAAAGACTGAACATCATCCAAAAAGCGAAAAAACCCAGACTTTTTGGTCTCGTATTTTGCCTAAGCGCAATTCCCTTGTTTTACTTTTTTGAAAATCCGATTTGGGGAATCCTGACTATCATCGTAGGCATCATCATCTTTTCCGTGGGTGAGTATCCCAAAAAAGTATTTGCCAAAAAGTTTAAAGAAGAAGTCATTTCAAAACTGGTAAAGCACCTTCACGCAGATCTCCATTATGATCCAAGCGGTGGTTTTCATTATTCTTTCTTGTATGATCAAGGGCTCATCAATACCAGCCCAAACCGTGGAAAATCTGAAGACCGAATCCATGGCATGGTAGGAGCTACCGCAATTGATCTATGTGAGCAATTGGTAGAGAAAAAAACTACTACAACAGATTCAAAGGGTAGGACAAAGACACACATTCAGCAGCTCTTTAAAGGGTTGGTTCTTAGTGCAGATTTTCATAAATCTTTCAATGGCGAAACAGTCATTCTACCGGATTGGGCTGAAAATTCCAGTTGGTCATGGCTGGCAAAAAAATTCCAGTCCAGCAGTAGGGATGGTAATAGAATTGTCCAGCTAGAAAACCCCGAATTCGAAAAACTCTTTGCTGTCTACAGCAGTGATCAAGTTGAGGCACGCTATTTATTGAGTACCTCAATGATGGATCGAATGGTCAAACTATATCAGAAATTGAGTGCCTCCTCGACCTGTAAAATTATGATTCGTTTCCACAATGAAAAAATGATAATGGCTATTGACTGGAGTAATAACTTCTTCGAGTATGAATTCAAAAAAACAGTAAAAGAAGAGGTGGAAGAAACATATACTGAACTTGAGCTTTGCACAGGCATCGTAGAGGATCTGAACCTCAATACCAGAATATGGTCCAAGTAGTGAATTTTATCGCCTTGCATTCCCACATCGGGGATAACGTTCTCTCTGCTAGAAGCAATTACTGAGTGGGTAAAATCTCATCTAAGACATTTAGCCTGGCGTCAGAAGGATAAATAGTACCTGGAACTTACCTGAAAATAAAAAAGGTGTCTTAAATACTGGTGCAGTACTCTATAATCCCATCCTTAATTCGTTGATAAATTCTGTTGCGCGACTCTTCTTCCTCCTCTAACAAAGTCATTCGAAATCCAAGTAAATCAGAGGCAAAGGAAGAAATCGGTACCACTACCACTTGTTTGGCAGCTAAAAGGTGGTATACAAAACGCTTGTCTAATGGCATCTCCTCTGTTAACCAACTTTTAAGGAGTCCGTCTAGCTGCTGATCTTCTATTCTCATGGATTGAGCCGGCACCAAAGCATCAGATTTAAAGATCATCGTATTGTAAAATGCTCCATTCGTTTGATTGAAGTGGATGTAGGGAATGTCTTGAAAATACTCAGTCAATTCCTTACTCCTTTGACCAATGCGTGCATTGGTCTCCTTCAAAAACTCTGTATATCGAACGTCTTGCATGATATGAGGTATCACACGCTGAGGCAAAGTAGTCGAACTGACCTCGATCATTTTAGCATTATCTAATGTTTGGCATAGTTCATTAAAATCATCATCTGCCCTCCTATTGTAATATTCCACCCACCCACACCGAGCTCCCGGCCAAGGGAATTCTTTGCTAATGCCCTTCATCGCTATGCCAGGTACATCTCTAATAACTTGTGCCATTGGCACGGTTGTAGCGCCATTGTAGGTGATGTTCTGATAGATCTCATCAAAAATGAGAAACAGGTTAAACTCCCTGGCAATAGCGACCATTCTCTCAAGCACCTCCCGAGGATACACCATACCCGTTGGATTATCTGGGTTAATAACCAGTAGACCAACAATACTATCGTTGTACTTAACCTTCAGGTAGAGGTCATCCAGATCTGGATACCAATTATTATCCGGATCTAGTTTATAGGTTATCGGGTGATTATTGGCATGTGCAGCTTCTGCAGAAGAGTGCGTTGAATAGGCAGGAGATGGGCCGATAACCCTTGCAGTTGGAACCAAATACTGATAGATTTTCCCTATTGCATCGCCTAGTCCGTTAAAGAAGCAAATATCTTCCACGCCAATCTGTGCTCCTCCCAAAGCATTCGTTTTATCTGCAAGAAATTGTCGAGTTTCAAGAAGCCCTTTACTGTGACTATATCCGTAACTACGATCAAATTCTAACTGCTGCACAATGATCTCCTTCATCCAGGACGGTACAACTCGGTGTTTCTGAATAGGGTCACCAATATTCTCCCACAAAATATTGTATCCAAGCGCACGTACTTGCTCGGCTTTCTTTACAATTCCTCGAATCTCATAACTGAGCTCACTAGCTCCCTGGCGTAATAGTAGTCGACGCATGTTAAAAAAATCAAGGAGTAAAACTAGGCTACAAATAGCCTAATACGAGAATATATCAAAGGGATTCAACCAGCTTTTTATCAAGTTGATCCACTACGCCCTGATAAGTGGGATGTGCAATAAGATTGGTTGTTTCATATGGGTCTTCTACCAAATCAAATAGCTCATCCCATTCAGGATACTCTTGATAACGAATCAATTTATACCTGTCATTCCGCACCGCTAAAATATCAGTTTGTATGCCTATTGATTCTTTGTAATACTCATAGACGAAATAATCCCTTAAACCACTTGCTGATTGGTCTAAAAGCGGCACTAAACTTTTTCCCTGCGTTGAAAGTCTGTTAGGTACTCCTGCTAAGTCTAATAATGTTGGACAAACGTCTACGTTGAGCACTAAGGATTCATTTACATGTGAGGCTGCTTTTGGACCACTAATGAAAAACGGGATACGAATACTTTCTTCATATGCTAATCGCTTATCAATACGGATTTGATGTTCCCCCATAAAGAAACCATTATCACTCATAAAGAATAAATATGTATTCTTACTCAGACCACTAAGTCTAAGCTCGTCAACGATTTTCTTGACTTGTAGATCAACAGCTGCGAGGTATCTGAAATATACAATATATTGATGCAGCATAGCTATATCTATTTCATCGTTAATACCCGACTCTATGACTGAAAGAGGTAAGCTTGAATAATTTGGTACCGGGTAAATGGTGTCCCCTACAAAATAGTTTTCTGTGATCTTAGGTGGTTTATTCCAGGGGCCATGAGATGATTTCATCCCTAGCACAAAGCAAAAGGGTTGATCTTGGATATGATCTAATTTATCAATTAGATGATCTGTGCTGACTGCATCTACCCACCCTTGAGAAGCATAGGCTTTGCCATTATATTGAAAGTCAGCATCAAAATATTCCCCCTGCCCAATAAAGCTGTAAGAGTGATCAAAACCGGGCCTCGGCCCCGATTGGTTACCCATGTGCCACTTACCAAAATAACCAGTGTAATAACCGAACCGCTTTAACTCACTAGCAAACGATGCCATATTGAATTGATCATTATTACTTCGAATTCCGTGCGACCGTGTGTACTGCCCTGTTAGAATCGATGCTCTACTTGGTGAGCACAGAGAGGTTGTTACAAATGCATTTTTGAAGTAAGTCCCCGTCGCTGCCAGAGAATCTAATGTTGGTAGCTGTAACCACGGAAATCTGGAAATCCTTCCCTGCTGCCCTTGTGCAACTCCCAACGCATCAAATCTTTGATCATCAGTGATAATGAGAATGAAGTTCGGTGCATCTTCAGGGAGATTAAACTCATCATCAAGCACGTGACAAGTGGAAAACAGTACCCCCATAACAAATCCCCACAGAGGTAAACGTAAATTCATGGTATGACGAGGTTAGGTTGATAACTCCATAATTTAAGGAAGAGCCCCTGCACTCGCAAATACTAAAACTTTAGGAAATGAAAAACCCCTGCCATTTTTATGACAGGGGTTTGATCTATGTAAATAGGATCTAAGGATTATTTTTTATCCTCATCGACCTCTTCGTATTCTACATCAGAGACGTCATCTCCTCCAGCCTCAGGGCCCTGAGTCCCGCCGGTAGGATCTGCCCCCTGTGCTTGTTGAGCTCCTTCAGCTGCTTGCTGAGCTTGATAAATCTCTTGAGAAGCCGCTTGCCAAGCATTGTTCAACTCCTCCATTGAAGCATCTATAGCGGCAGTATCCTGCTTTCCATGTGCTTCTCTTAGTTTCGACAAAGCACCTTCTATCGCTGTTTTGTTACCGTCAGAAAGCTTATCACCGTAATCGTTCAACTGCTTCTCTGTTTGGAATATCAAAGAATCTGCTTGATTGATTTTTTCGATCTTCTCTTTTTCTGCTTTATCTGAATCCGCATTCGCTTGCGCCTCCTGCTTCATTTTTTCGATTTCTTCATCTGAAAGTCCAGAAGAAGCTTCAATTCTAATCTTCTGCTCTTTTCCCGTACCCTTATCTTTAGCTGACACATTTAGAATTCCATTCGCATCGATATCAAAGGTCACTTCGATTTGAGGCATACCTCTTTGTGCGGGCGGAATACCATCTAAGTGGAACCTACCGATCGAGCGGTTGTCTTTAGCCATCGGACGCTCACCTTGAAGAACATGAATCTCAACGGAAGGCTGATTATCTGCAGCGGTTGAAAAAGTCTCCGACTTTTTCGTAGGTATTGTTGTATTAGACTCAATTAACTTAGTGGATACTCCTCCTAAGGTCTCAATTCCCAATGAAAGTGGTGTGACATCAAGAAGAAGAACATCTTTCACTTCTCCTGTTAATACTCCTCCTTGAATTGCTGCTCCAATCGCTACAACCTCATCCGGGTTTACACCTTTGGAAGGTTTCTTGCCAAAGAATTTTTCAACTTCTTCTTGAATCTTAGGGATTCTTGTTGAACCTCCTACAAGAATGACCTCGTCAATATCAGCGGCACTCAATCCAGCATCATTTAGTGCTTTTTTACAAGGCTCCATAGATCGTCTTACCAAATCATCTGTAAGCTGCTCGAACTTTGCACGAGTTAGTGTTCTAACCAAGTGCTTGGGAATTCCATCAATAGGCATAATATATGGCAGATTGATTTCTGTGCTACTTGAACTGGATAATTCAATCTTAGCCTTCTCAGCTGCTTCTTTCAAGCGCTGCAAAGCCATCGGATCTTTTCTTAAGTCAATCCCTTCATCTTTGATGAATTCCTCTGCTAACCAATCAATAATGTGAGCATCAAAATCGTCACCTCCAAGGTGCACATCACCATTTGTAGATTTTACCTCGAAAACGCCATCTCCCAACTCTAAGATTGATATGTCGAATGTTCCTCCACCTAAATCGTACACAGCAATGGTCATGTCGGCATTCTTCTTATCCAAACCATATGCTAAAGCGGCCGCTGTTGGCTCGTTTATAATTCTTTTTACCTCGAGGCCTGCAATCTGACCTGCTTCTTTTGTAGCCTGTCTTTCCGCATCATTGAAGTATGCCGGAACTGTTACCACAGCCTCCGTTATCTCCTGTCCCACAAAATCTTCGGCAGTACTTTTCATTTTCTGCAGGATCATGGCTGAGATCTCTTGAGGGGTATAATTCCTATCACCAATCTTTACTCTGATTACGTCATTGTTGCCAGACTCAACTGCGTAAGACATACTCTTTTTCTCCTCAGATACTTCTGCAAACTTCTTACCCATGAACCTCTTAACGGAGCTAACTGTGTTTTTAGGGTTCGTGATCGCCTGTCTTTTTGCAGGATCACCTACTTTTCGCTCACCCTTACCGTCATCTAGAAATGCCACGATAGATGGAGTGGTTCTTCTTCCTTCACTGTTCTGAATCACAACAGGCTCATTACCTTCCATTACCGCCACGCAGGAATTGGTTGTTCCTAAGTCTATGCCAATAATTTTACCCATGTCAGTTTATTTATCTAGTTTTTTGTTTCTGTTCCTTTGGCATGTTCGTATCAATGCATGTGCCAATTCAAACTAACTGAAATTATTGTGACATTATGTCATTATCATGTCATACCAGTGGATCTTTTAACTGACAAGCCGAATACTTCGACATGGGCTTAGGTTAATCAAATGTTACCTTATCTTTTAATTGAGAATAATGTAAGCTATTTTTATAAGGTGGCTATAAGTGAAAAGAGCTGAATAGTCATTCATGTTATAGTTAGTAGGAAGAAGCCGGCAACCGGCTTTTTCTTTTTATCGACGTTCCGTCTTTTCGCAATCCATCTTTAATCCTGCTAGATTTGCGCTCGCAACTCCACCAAACGAAATGGCATTAGAACAGGAAATTCAAAAACGTAAAACCTTCGGAATCATAGCCCACCCTGACGCTGGAAAAACCACTTTGACAGAGAAGCTCCTTCTCTTCGGTGGAGCGATTCAATCGGCAGGTGCAGTTAAATCGAATAAGATCGATATGACCACGCGATCTGACTGGATGGATATTGAGAAGCAAAGAGGTATCTCCGTTGCTACTTCGGTCATGGCCTTTGACTACAAAGACATGAAAATCAATATCCTGGATACACCGGGTCACCAGGATTTTGCCGAAGATACATACCGCACCCTGACCGCCGTTGACAGCGTCATTATGGTGATCGATTGTGTAAAAGGTGTGGAGGCTCAGACTGAGAAACTAATGGAGGTCTGCCGCATGCGAAACACCCCGGTCTTGTGCTTTATAAATAAACTGGACCGTGAAGGGCGAGATCCGTTCGAACTTCTTGATGAGATAGAAGAAAAACTTGGAATAAATGTACGACCTCTTTCCTGGCCAATTGGAATGGGAAAATCACTAAGAGGAGTCTACAACCTCTTCGAAAACAACCTAAACCTTTACGAGCCGAGTAAGACCAAAAGAGCAGACGAGGTTGTAGAGATAAAAGGAGTGGACGATCCTGAACTTTCTAATCACCTTACCGATTCAGCGATTACTCAACTTCAAGAAGACGTAGAATTGATAGAGGGAGTTTACGATCCATTCGATTCTGCGAAATATTTATCGGGTGAAGTAGCGCCGGTATTCTTTGGCAGTGCCGTGTCAAATTTTGGTGTAAGAGAATTACTAGACTGCTTTATCCAAATTGCTCCCAACCCGATCCCACGGGAGACAGAATTGAGAGCAATAGCGCCCACTGAAAACAAATTCTCTGGATTTATTTTCAAAATCCATGCAAACATGGATCCTCGTCATCGAAACCGAATTGCTTTTCTTAGAGTATGCTCCGGAAAATTCCAGAGGGGAAGCAATTATATGCACGTCAGACAGGACAAAAACTTTCGCTTTTCAAATGCCACAGCTTTTATGGCCCAGCAAAAAGAAACAGTTGACGAAGCGTTCCCAGGTGATATCATTGGCTTGTACGATACAGGAAATTTAAAAATTGGCGATACGCTGTCAGAAGGTGAAAAAGGGCTTTATAAAGGAATTCCAAGTTTCTCTCCTGAACTTTTTAGGGAAGTAATCAACCTCGATGCCATGAAGTCCAAACAGCTCGAAAAGGGACTGATGCAATTGATGGATGAGGGAGTAGCTCAAATATTTACTTATGAAATGGGTTCAAGAAAAGTTGTCGGAACGGTTGGCGCACTTCAATTTGAAGTACTTCAATACCGACTACAAAATGAGTACAGTGCGAAAGTGCGCTTTGATGGAGTAAACATTTACAAGGCTTGCTGGATCAGCGCAGAAGATGATGCAAAGCTGGATGCCTTTGTAAAAGACAAGTACCGTCACATTGCAAAAGACAAAGATGGTAAGTGGGTATTTATGGCAGAATCACGGGCTTGGTTGCAAATGGTTCAGGATAATTTTCCCGAAATCCAGTTTCATTTTATCAGCGAGTTTTAGAGCTAATTAAAGAAATATACCCGAGCTCAACTAGTTCTTCTGTTGAAGAAAAAGACCTCAGATAACCATTGGTAATAAAGAAGTGCCGATCAGACACATCTAGTACTTGACTGTATTGAGGGTCTGTTAATAGCACTCCCTTTGACTTGGAGGTAAAGTAAAAGTCTTGCAGCCATCTCTTAGTTGCTTTCATTATGATTTTAACGAAAACGTTTCACTCTATCTCATCGACTGATATACTCTTTAGGGTTACATTTTGCTAAAAAACGGGAGGTAGTCCACTACTTTTGCCCTATGCAAGACCCTTACTCAGCTTACGAGGACAATCACCTACTCATTGTATATAAACCAGCGGGATGGCTGGTACAAGGTGACCATACTGGTGACCCTACCATAACCGATTGGGGAAAGGCATATATAAAGGAGCATTACAATAAGCCGGGAGACGTTTTTTTACACCCTGTGCATCGCATCGATCGACCTGTAAGTGGTTTAGTGATCATGGCTAGGACATCAAAAGCCTTAGAACGGATGACCAAGCTTTTTCGAGATGATGAAGTTCAAAAGACTTATTTGGCTGTTGTAAAGTCAAAACCTCGTCACATTGAAGGAAAACTGACGCACTGGCTAAAGAAAGACGAAAAGAAAAACATCACAAAGGCATTTCATAAGGAGACTTCTGGCACAAAAAAAGCACACCTCACATACGAGGTCATGCATCAGGATCGCGAGCATTCGCTACTTAAGGTCAAACCTAAAACTGGAAGGTCTCATCAAATAAGAGTACAACTGTCAGATGAAAAATGTCCCATTCAGGGAGATTTGAAATATGGATACCCTTCCTCAAATCCTGACCGTAGCATCTCCTTACATGCTTTTGGTTTATCGTTTATTCATCCTGTCAAAAAAGAATCATTTCAACTTTCTGCTCCCCCGTTGAGTGATGTGTGGTCAGAATATATTCCTGTGATCGATGAGTTGGCTTGATAAACTACAGAGCCGTTGGGGACTAAAAAGTCTTACTCAAGTGATCGTTGTCTTGATTGTATTTGCTTGCACGGGGTTTAGTGTTCTATTTCTTAAGAGACCTGTTGTTGCATTTTTTACCACTGAAGGTGAGACCAACATCTGGTTCAGTGTCATCTATTACATTCTGATCTTACCGATATACAATGTGATTTTACTTTTTTACGGCTTTATTTTTGGCCAATTTTCATTTTTCTGGGCTTTTGAAAAACGCATGTGGTATCGCATGACTGGAAGGAAGCAAAATGCTGAATAGACACTAGGCTATCCAGCATATAAACAATTGCGGAACTGGCTATCCCTCTTATTTCTCATCGATTTCGACCATTCAATTGCATTACTAGCATTCAATAGGTATAAGGATGATCTGCATTTTGACTACCCTTCTGAAAACAGATGTAAATCAAAGGACACGCTCATTAGGCGAAATAAGCAGGTTCTTCTCTGAGCACATAACATGAGCTGAAGTTTTTAGATACTTGGACAACTTTCTATTCCTTTAAAATGACCTGTCCAACCAAGGATAAAAGGCCAAGAAATACCTAATCTTCAAATATATGCTACACAAAAAAGGCCATCCATTAGGATAGCCTTTTCATGTGATTTTATGAAAAAGTGCTACTCACCAATTTTCTCTGCAAGAACAGTCACCTTATTATTTAATACTTCGACAACTCCTCCTTCTACCTGATAATTAGCTTCCTCGGTCTTTTTATCAACAACCTTCACTAACCTCATGTCACCTTTCCCCAATGTGGAAATCATAGGGGCATGGTTATTTAATACTTGAAAAGATCCGTCACTTCCAGGAAAAGTAGCGCTTTCTACTTCTCCTTCGTAAATCTTCTCATCTGGAGTTACAACTTCGATATACATTGTCTAAGCGTTAGCTTCTGCCATCAACTTCTCACCTTTTTCGACTGCCTGTTCGATATTTCCAACTAAGTTAAATGCAGCCTCCGGAAGGTGATCGTATTTACCATCCATGATTTCATTAAACCCTTTGATGGTATCCTTGATATCTACCAATACACCTGCGAGACCCGTGAACTGCTCAGCAACATGGAAAGGTTGAGAAAGGAATCTCTGAACACGTCTAGCTCTGTGTACTACTTGCTTGTCTTCGTCAGAAAGCTCGTCCATACCCAAAATGGCAATGATATCTTGTAATTCTTTGTATCGCTGAAGGATCTCTTTCACCCGTTGAGCTGTGTTGTAATGCTCTTCACCTACGATGTCCGCCGAAAGAATTCTAGAAGTAGAGTCCAATGGATCCACCGCCGGGTAAATCCCTAACTCTGCGATCTTTCTTGAAAGTACTGTAGTTGCATCCAGGTGAGAGAACGTAGTGGCAGGAGCGGGATCCGTTAAGTCATCTGCAGGAACATATACTGCCTGTACTGATGTAATGGAACCGTTCTTAGTAGAAGTAATTCTTTCCTGCATCAGACCCATCTCAGTCGCAAGAGTAGGTTGATAACCCACCGCTGAAGGCATACGCCCAAGAAGTGCTGACACCTCAGATCCTGCTTGTGTAAAACGGAAAATATTATCAACGAAGAAAAGGATATCTCTACCTTCACCTGAACCATCTCCATCACGGAAGAACTCAGCTAATGTCAAACCTGACAGTGCTACTCTAGCACGTGCTCCGGGAGGTTCATTCATCTGACCAAAAACGAATGTCGCTTTTGATTCCGCAAGGTCTTCCTTCTTCACCTGAGACAGGTCCCAACCACCTGCTTCCATCGACTCCTTGAAGTGGTCACCGTAGTTTACGATCCCTGCTTCAATCATTTCTCTAAGCAAGTCGTTTCCTTCACGTGTTCTTTCACCAACACCCGCGAATACAGACAATCCTGAATAAGCTTTCGCAATGTTGTTAATCAACTCCTGAATCAATACAGTCTTACCAACACCGGCACCACCAAACAATCCGATTTTACCTCCTTTTGAATAAGGTTCAATGAGGTCGATTACTTTGATACCTGTAAATAGGATCTCAGTCGAAGTAGAAAGCTCTTCGAAAGCAGGTGCGTGTCTGTGAATAGGTAATCCCTCTTTACCTTCCGGTTGAGGAATACCATCGATCGCTTCACCTACTACGTTGAAAAGACGACCTTTTACGTCCTCACCGATCGGCATTGTAATGGGCGACCCTGTATCAACTACTTCCTGACCTCTCATCATACCATCAGTCGCATCCATTGCAATTGTTCGTACGGTATCTTCTCCTAAGTGCTGTTGCACCTCAAGTACGACTTTCGTTCCGTCCTCTTTGGTCGCATAAACTGCATCCAAAATGTTAGGAAGCTTGGCTTCCTCTCCTGTGAAAGAAACGTCCACTACAGGTCCGATTACTTGGGTTATGGTTCCTTTATTGGCCATTAGAATGTGTATTGTTGTCTGTTAAACTAAATCGAGTGCGAAATTAGTCACTATTTACCTGAAAAGGAAAGGATTGTGATGGATTCAGCTAGTGAATATCAAGAAGTCAGGATGCTTGCTTCCACCTTATTTTATGATGTTAATTCTCGCTTTTGAATATCTCGCTGCTTTTGATGATTTTTGGATATAACTCAATAGTATTTTTTGTCACGAACACTTAGCAATTAGATCATGCAAAGATTCCTTTTTCTACTTTTTTCAGCCAGCCTCTTCCTCGCTTGCGAAAAAGACATTCCCAAACTAGTTATTAGCGGACAGGTCAACAACCCAGCAGGTACTGAGGTTACCTTTCGTATGTCGGATTCAACGTATAAAATAATGCTGGATAGTACCGGAGCCTTCACACTTGATATAGCGTTCGACTCTGCTGAATATGTAACGTTCATGCACGGAGCTGAACGCTCCTCTTTGTACCTAATGCCAAATAGCGACCTCAAATTAGAACTTGATGCGGAGATGTTTGATGAATCTCTTTCTTTGACCGGAAATCAAGCAGAACCCTCTCAGTTCTTATTGTCGAAGTTTCTTCTGGAAGAATCTTTTCCTGACTTCCGTGCAAGACGTTCATCAGATGCTCCAATGGAGTTAATTGCCTTACTTGATTCCATGTCGGATACAAAAATCAAGCTCCTGAGTGAATTGAAAATAAAACTGCCAGAAACCTTCTACAACGAACAAATAGAAAGCATTAAATACGAAAGGATTTACGATAATTCAGGATTGGTTTCATTCTATCAATACAATGCCCCGGATAGCATGCCTCAAGATCTTGCTTTTTATGCCTATCAACAAGAAATAGATTATAACAGAGAAGATCTACTGGCCACCCCGTACTACAAAAGAGTACTCGAAAGTGAGATTTCTAGACCATTTACAGCTGACCTGGATTGGAACAATACTGATGACCGTGTGGCGTACTTCACTGGTCTGGCAGAGGCTGCCCAAACTAAGATCTCAAATGAAAAAGTTCTAGCTTCAATCATTAAATCTCACATCGATTTATACAAGTCATACATTGAAATTAGCGTGGTGGAAGAACTACTCGGAAACTTTGAGTATTTATATGGAGCGGAAGAACTCGCAGCTACTAAAGAGGTCTTAGCTCAAATTAAAGCACTTTCTCCAGGAGCTCAAGTCCCTGATTTCACCTTTGAAACGTTGGAAGGTGAAAATTTCCAGCTGAGCAGTCTAAAAGGGAAATTGGTTTACATAGACCTTTGGGCGACCTGGTGCGGGCCTTGTATTGCTGAACAACCCAGCATGGAAATTTTAGTTGAAAAATTTCAAAATAGCCCAGTTGCATTTCTGGCTGTTTCCATCGATAATACAAAAGAGCCCTGGATCAAAATGGTAAATGATCGCGAACTTGCCGGTACGCACGTCTACGCTGAAAATAACTGGCAATCTGATATTATGAGACATTTTGTAGTGGAAGGAATTCCCAAATACATACTTCTCGATGAAGAGGGAAAGATCATAATCCAAGATGCTTCAAGACCTTCTGGAAATATTGCGGAACTAATTGAGTCAGAATTGGCCAAAATGGGTGCGTAAATCGTAAATCCTATATGAAAAAGGGTGAGCAGCACGGCTGTTCACCCTTTTTCGACTTTCTAGCATTGCATGCTATCAAACTTTTACCTCATCGAGATTAATAAACTCAATCTCTTGATCGTCATTCAATGAAATCCCGATGACAGCGTCCTTTTTAATCGACCCGGCCAAAATCTCCTTTGACAACTCATTCAGTATTGTGCGCTGCAAGAGTCTTTTTAATGGCCTTGCGCCAAACTGTGGATCAAATCCACTCTGACCAAGAAAATCTAAAACGCGATCGTCAGCTTCTAGCTGTATTCCATTCTCCTTCAGACGATCCCTTATCAGCTCAAACTGAATTCCTACAATCTTTGCCAAGTCTTCTCTAGTGAGCGGTCTAAACATGATCGTCTCATCGACCCTATTAAGAAATTCTGGTCTTACAGACTTTTTAAGAAGCTCAAATATCTCTTGCTTAGTTGATTCAACTACAGGGTCCGGGTTCAACTCATCTAACTTCTCAAAACGATCTTGTATTAATCCGGATCCAATGTTAGTCGTCATGATAATGATCGTATTTTTGAAATTAGCCACGCGACCCTTATTATCAGTCAACCTTCCATCGTCCAGTACCTGCAATAGAATATTGAAGACATCTGGATGCGCTTTCTCTATTTCATCAAGCAGAATGACACTGTAAGGCTTTCTTCGCACAGACTCTGTCAATTGCCCCCCTTCATCGTAACCAACATAACCTGGAGGTGCACCAATCAGTCTACTTACCGCATGCCTTTCCTGATATTCGGACATATCAATACGCACCATCGCATTCTCATCATCAAACAGATATTCAGCTAATGCCTTAGCAAGCTCTGTCTTTCCAACTCCCGTTGTGCCTAAGAAAATGAAAGAACCAATGGGTCGTTTCGGGTCTTGTAGACCAGCTCTACTTCTTCTTACCGCGTCCGACACTGCAGCTATGGCCTCCGTTTGCCCCGCTATTCTTCTTCCCAATTCAACCTCAAGATGTAACAGCTTTTCACGTTCACTTTGCAACATCTTGGAAATAGGAATACCTGTCCACTTCGCCACTACCTCTGCAATATCCTCGCTGTCAACTTCTTCCTTTAGCAAAGATTTCTCACCTTGCATCTCCTGAAGTTGGGCTGTGTAGTCCTCGATCTTCTTTTCAGACTCAACAATTTTACCATAGCGAATCTCAGCAACCTTACCTAGGTCACCCGCACGCTCAGCTTGCTCTGCTTCAGTTTTGTAGGCCTCGATATTCTCTTTCTCCTGACGTAACCCTTGGATTACTCCCTTCTCATTTTCCCATTTTGCCTTCAAGTCATCTCGCTTACCACTTAAATCAGCAATCTCTTTGCTCAGCTCGATCTCCTTCGAGCGATCACCTTCTCTTCTAATTGCCTCACGCTCGATTTCTACCTGCATGATTCTTCTATTAAGTTCATCCAGTTCTTCCGGCATGGAATCAATCTCAATTCTGAGTTTGGAGGCAGCTTCATCCATTAAATCGATGGCCTTATCAGGAAGAAAACGATCTGAAATGTACCTATTTGAAAGTTCGACCGCTGCAATTACAGCGTCATCCTTTACGCGTACTCCATGGTGCACTTCGTATTTTTCTTTGATTCCTCTTAGAATTGAAATTGCATCCGCGACTCCAGGTTCATCGACCGTCACTGCCTGAAACCTGCGTTCTAAAGCTTTGTCCTTCTCAACATATTTCTGATATTCTTTTAAGGTTGTTGCCCCTATTGCATGCAGTTCACCTCTGGCCAATGCTGGCTTTAGTAGGTTGGCTGCATCCATTGCACCTTCACCTCCCCCTGCACCTATCAAAGTATGGATTTCATCAATGAAAAGAATAATTTCACCTTCACTGTCCGTCACTTCTTTTATGACAGACTTTAAACGCTCCTCAAATTCCCCTTTATATTTTGCTCCTGCGACCAAAAGACCCATGTCTAATGAGATAATCGTTTTTGTTTTCAGATTCTCAGGCACATCCCCATCTACGATTCGCTGGGCCATGCCTTCAACGATAGCCGTCTTACCGACTCCCGGCTCTCCAAGTAAGATTGGATTGTTCTTGGTTCTCCTTGCTAATATTTGTAGCACCCTCCGGATCTCTTCATCTCTTCCGATTACAGGATCAATCTTTCCTCTCTTAGCTTGCTCATTTAGGTTGACAGAATATCGCTCCAACGAACGATATTTGGACTCCGCATTAGGTTCATTAACCGTCTCTCCTTTTCTAAGTTCCTTGATAGCAGCTACTAGACTTTTTTTATCAAAGCCAACATCCTTTAGAATTTGAGCTGCTTTGTCGGTTCCTTGAAGGACTCCAATTAATAAATGCTCAACAGCAATATATTCATCGCCAAAAGTTTTTAGCTGAGCTTCGGCCGTCTGCAGTACCTTGTGTGCCTCGTGGGAAAGATAAGGTTGTCCTCCAGAGACCTTCGGGTTGGAATATTTAAGCTCCTCCAGCTTTGTAATGATCTGAGACTTAGATGCTCCAACCTTCTTCAAAAGAAAATTGATCAAATTCTCATCTACTGAGGTAATCGCCTTTAACAAGTGACCTGTTTCAATGACTTGCTGACCCGTACCAACAGCTAGCTCTGTTGCATTTTGTAGAACTTCCTGCGATTTTATCGTGTATTTATCAAAATTCATTTCGCTTCTGATTTTCCTTTTGCCTTCACATCAAATGACATTCCATGCTGCGAAATCAGACAAAATGTCCAAAACTCTTTCCATATGGATGATTTTCACGCCATTATGTCTTGAAATGCGATATGTAGAACACATCGCGAACAAATAAATCCTACTATCTTACCCTGCAAATCAGGCATTTAGAATGAAGGATCAATCAGACAGGCGCAAATTCTTGACCAAGCTGGGTAAATCCTCTCTGGCTGCTGCCAGTATGGGGACGTTTGCTAGCTGTGCAACAGAAGAAAGCACCAACTCAACGAAAGGCCCGTATATCAACTTCAACAATACTTACCGGTGGAAAATGACTACCACATGGCCTCCCAATTTCCCGGTAGTAGGTGAAGGATGTAAAATAATGGCAGAATGGGTGAAAAAAATGTCGGGCGGGCGCATGGAAATCACCGTCTACGGAGGCGGTGAGTTAATTCCGGCTCTGGAGGGCTTCGATGCGGTAAGTAACGGAGCAGTGGAAATGAACCACGGAGCTGCCTACTATTGGGCCGGTAAGCTACCAGCAGCTCAGTTCTTTGCTGCGGTACCCTTTGGTTTGAATGCCCAACAAATGGGTGCCTGGATTATATCAGGTGGTGGACAAGCTTTATGGGATGAATTGTATCAACCCTATGATTTAAAGCCAATTATTTGTGGGAACACTGGCGTGCAGATGGGTGGTTGGTTCAACAAAGAAATCAAGCAAGTAAAGGACCTAAAAGGCCTAAAAATGAGAATACCCGGGCTTGGAGGAAAAGTACTTGCAAAAGCTGGTGGAACACCGGTTTTAGTTTCCGGGGGAGAGATTTATACTAACCTCGAAAGAGGAGTAATTGATGCCACCGAATGGATAGGTCCCTACCATGACTACAAAATGGGTTTCCATCAAGTTGCTAAGTATTATTATTATCCCGGATGGCATGAACCCGGACCTGTGCTCGAGATGGTGATGAATAAATCAAAGTTTGAATCACTGCCGTCTGATTTGCAGGAGATCATTTCCACAGCATGTTACCGGCTCAATCGATGGATGATGGCACAATTTGATGCAAAGAACGGAGCGTACCTAACTAAACTTATAAAAGAGGAAAATGTACAGCTAAGAGCCTTCCCGGATCAGGTAATCGAGAATCTGAAAGGATTCGCTACCGAGGCACTGGAAGAAGTCTGTGAGTCCGACCCCTTAAGCAGAAAGGTTTATGATCACATGATGGATTTCAAATCAAACACGAGAGACTGGGTCAACGTCAGCGAAAAATATTTCTACAATCACTTGTATTGAGATACAAATTTTGCCATCCAATAACTACGTCCATGAATGTAAATGAAGCACTAAGTTTAGAGATAGATTAAGTTGAAATAATAGTGACTGATGTAGTTGCAAAACTGTGAAGAAATCACCCGATTAGAATATGGCAAAATAATGGTTCATTTACAACAAAATCCTGCTAAGTTGATCCAACATTTTTCAAAATCTTTCGCTCAAAATTGAAAGGAACGTCCTCACTCCCTCCACATAATTACCCAGGCGAATATTTTCATTTGGACTGTGCTGGTTATTATCTCGATTTACCGTAGGAACTGTCACGGCAGGTACTCCTAATGTCACCACGAACGGTGAAATAGGGATAGATCCTCCACTGTTTCTAATTTTGATCGGCTGCTTTTCAAACGCCCTCGTTAGAGCCTTATCTAACCAAACACCCACCTCCGAATCAAAAGCTGTCCTGTAAGCCAGGTAAGAGATCTCTGATTCCCATGTAATGATCTTATCATAATTCATTCTTTCTTCCTCTGTGGGATCACCAGAAATGATATGGTAGCCTTGCTGCTCAATATGATTTCTAATAAGCCCCAGGAGTCGTTTGGGGTCTGTCTCCATCACTAACCTAACATCAATCTCAGCAGTTGCTGTAGACGGAACAATTGTTCTGACCTTGTCTCCAACCCATCCGGAGGACATTCCTCTAATGTTTAGAGACGGGTACTGAATAGCTTCCTGGTAGTTTTTCCCTACTTTATCCGTATTGGAAATTCCTACACTTCTCATAATTTCTGCTTCATCATCGGGGACCTGTGACAATATTTCTTTAGTATCAGTTGATAATTCAATTCCATCATAGTAACCTGGAATTATGACTTTCCCTTGCTCATCCTTCATTGAAGACAATAACGTTGCTAATCTCAAAGCAGGATTGGGAGCGTAATTTCCGTAATGACCACTGTGTTGTGGCTTTCTGGGTCCGTGCACAGTCAAAGTAATCGTCGCTATTCCCCGAGCTCCAAATGTCAGCGTAGGCTCATTACTAACGTGTCTTGGACCGTCAAAAATGATGAGCATATCAGCAGCAAGCTCTTCTTTGTACTTCTCAACTGCTGCCGGAAGTGGTGGTGACCCTAATTCTTCCTCAAAATCCATGATGACTTTGATAGAGTAATTTGGTTCGATATCATTATCTGAAGCTGCATCGAGTGCTGCGAGAAACATGGAAACCGGACCTTTGGCATCGGAAGCCGCTCTCGCAAATATTCTCATTTCTGGATCATATGCCTCCTCGATGTCAGACCAGTCACGCTGCTGCCATTCTCCCGTTTCATCTTTGCTCTTTAGTGTTGGAGTGAAAGGGGTTTCTTGCATCCACTTTGAAGGGTCTACGGGCTGTCCATCCAATTGTAGGTAAATCAGGACGGTCTTTTTAGGCTTCTTGACCTTTCGTTCTGCTAGAAGTAAGGGCAACCTTTCCGTTCCTAACCTTTGAATAGTAAAACCTCGAGCACCAAATGCCTCCTCACACCAACGGATATTTTCCTCTATCTGATCTGGAAAATGAGCATCGTTGGCAATGCTCAATAGTTCATAAAATTGCGGCCAGGATCGCTTTGCATATTGATCTGCAACGACTTCAAGCCTCTTCGCATCCCACTTCTGGCTAAAGAGGAAGGAAGTAACAAAAACACTCACTAGGAATAAATTGAATCTGCGCATAAGGATCAATCATGATTTTAATTACAAGTTAATCATCTAAAAAAGTAACCCTCTACCACTTAGATAATAGATATTCAATTCGGATAACAGAGATGGTATTTTTCATCAAGTCAAAAAGATACCTATGAAGCTTTTCATGCGTGTTTTCGGCAATCATAATGTCTCTAGCATTTTTACAATTATTGATATTTCCTACCCTAAACCTTGAAGGGCACAGAATCACCCTCAGTCATCAAGGAGATAGCTGGACTGTTGACATCAAAGGTGAGCAAGCTGACCGACTTACTATTCCCAAAGGTTACGAAGCAAAATATGGGAAGTAGCCCGACAGGTCCTACTATCCTGATGAAGACCCCCTTGCTTACAAGGAATACTGACCCTCAACTTCTGAGAGCGGGAGAACAACCACTAAGTCAAGCGTAAAAAAGGGCTGGTTTAACCCGCATCCATTTCTAATACTTAGTCATTGTTGGGTCTATCTCCTCAGCCCAGGCTAATATTCCTCCCTTCAAGTTGTACAGATTATCAAACCCGTGATTTTGCTCTAGGTAACGTACGATATTACCACTGCGAGCGCCGCTTCTACAGTGGATCACCACCTGCTTATCCTTTGAGATTCGCTCAATATTGGCTGGTATTTCTCCCATGGGTATCAATTCACCGCCAATCTCTGCAATCTCAGCTTCATTATGCTCTCTCACATCTATAAGCTGAATATCAGCCCCATTGTCCATCAAGGCTTTAAGTTCCGTTACACTAACTTCTTTCACTCTTTCGAAAATTTTGTGAAATATAGATAGTATCCATCAATTACCGAGGATAGCACTGTCGTTATCACGCTCCCTTATCCTTGGCTGTGTCTTACTATGACTCCCCTTACCTTTGATATCTACTAAAAAGTAGTGCAGGTATTGGAGGAGAAACTCATTCATGAACTATACATATTAAAAGAGATCTGTGAGCTCAGGAAAAGCAATCAAGATTCCCAGAAAGAGAAGCTGGATTACCACAAATGGAATGATTCCGCGGTAGATATCCGCAGTTTTCACAGAAGGAGGTGCAACGCCTTTCAGATAGAATAAAGCAAAGCCAAATGGCGGAGTTAAGAAGGAAGTCTGCAAGTTTACTGCTAGTAGTATGCCGATCCATACCAGATCAATACCCATCGCAATAAACAAAGGAGCAACTACAGGAACGATGATAAAAATGATTTCAATGAAATCGATGAAGAAGCCGGCCACGAAAACAATGATCATTACCAATGCTAAAAAGCCGATCGGCGATAGCTGGGAACTTTGAATAACCTCAAGAAAAACCTTATCTCCCTCTAGCCCTCTAAATACCAAAGAAAATGCTGTCGCTCCTATCAGGATCATGAACACCATGGAAGTAAGTAAGGTGGTTTCCTCTGCAACCTGCTTGATCATCTTGAAACTAAGTTTCTTCTGTATCGAGGCAAGCAATAAGGCTCCAAATGCTCCTACTCCAGCTGCCTCGGTAGGAGAAGCAATACCAGCGAATATCGAGCCTAAAACTGCTGTGACCAATAAAAATGGCAGCACGAAGGTCCATATCAACTCCATTGAAAACCCTTTTGCCCTAAACCCTGCTAGCTCTGATTCCGGCATAGCTGGTGCCTGATCAGGGAATACAATTGAGTATCCGACGACATATAAAATATAGATCAAAACAAGTATGATCCCTGGAGCCAAGGCTGCAAGAAACAGATCTCCAACTGACACATTAAGGACCGTGCCCATGAGCACCAATACAACCGACGGGGGAATAATCTGTCCAAGCGTACCTGAAGCCGCAATTGTGCCTGTCGCCAATCGGGGTGAATATCCACGCTTCACCATCGTCGGCAGGCTGATGAGCCCCATGGTAACAACCGTAGCCCCCACAATTCCTGTTGAAGCGGCAAGTAAAGCGCCAACAATAATGACAGAAATAGCCAGACCCCCTTTACGTTTCCCAAAAAGCATCGCCATGTTTTCCAGTAGCTTCTCAGCGATTCCTGACTTTTCCAGGGTGATCCCCATAAAAATGAACAAGGGTACGGCAAGCAATACAAAGTTTTGCATCGTTCCATAGATGCGCAAAGAGAGTAAATAGAAAAAGTCTATATCAAAAATCCATAATCCAACTAAAACCGATAAACCACCAAGGGTGAAGGCTACCGGAAAACCAAAAAGGATCAGGATGAAGATCAGAACAAATAATATTATAGGCAGGTACTCAATCAAGGCTCAACGTGATAAAAAAGGATATTACTCAACTGCATCTGGATTTATCGTATGTGTCTAACAAGGTTCTATCGTAGCCTAGGCTCAAGGTATGCAGAACTTCAGGAACCTCCGACATATTTGGATATCCATAAGCCCAAGTCATATAGTTGCATTGGTTTTCTCTTTCCAGCCAACCAATTTGATTTGTTTTCAGGACTTTTTTCTTAAGATACTTTACGCTCATTTGGTAAAGGTTTTAGGAGGACGCAAATTAATTTCAGTATTTCCAACACACCCTGAATGAATAGTAGAAAAAAGCTGATTGGTATAATTGATTTTATAAGGTACCTGGCTGGTAGACCTCCTGGATCCGGGCTGGTTTCATTCACGGCATAGGAAGCAGCAACAAACGAAAGACTTTCCCTCGCAGCCACCCAGCAAAAAGGAAGTAAGAAAAGTAACATTCCAATTAGGTTCACCCAAGCCTTCCCCTTCTGTGAAAATTTTTGATAAAAAAGATCCACTCGAACATGGCGATCTTTCTGCAAAGCCCATGCCGAAGAAAGCATGAATAATGCGGCAAATAAATGCCACTCCAACTCAAATGAAGCAGCTGATGTGTAGTTGAAAAAATACCGCAATAAAACATCCACCGCAATGACAAAAACTAGTACGACGGATAGCCACGAAACACATTTGCCTACATATCGCACCAATAATTGCATATTATTTTCTTGATTTTAAAGACACCGAAACCCTTAAATATAGTAGAGAAAGCGTTGGAGGAGTGAGAACGTCTACTGCTTCACCCCAGCTTGTCTTCCAATCCGTGCCTGAGAATTTTATTATATATCCGCCGGAAAGGCCAAGACTGAAAGAATCTGACGTAACCTTCCATAACTGAGCACCTGCATCTACATACCCCATTTGCCCAGAGATATACTGCGTGTTGCCTGGAGGTATAAACAGCGGGTCTCGGTTTACCAGAAACCCATCATTGGAAATGCTGCTAAACAAATTATGCACTCCTATTCCTAAAAAAAGATGAATTGAAGCCCCTAAAGTCTCTACCAACCTGTAGTATGCTTTAATGTCTGCTCCAATTCCCGCTAAAGTCACTTGCGCTGCACTTGTTTCCACCTTTGGGTAAAAGACACCTAGGGTCTGAATCCCAACACTCAGTTGATCTGCGATTTGATAGTTGGTGCCAAATGAAATATTCGTAGCAATCTGTGGAAAAGAAGACCTGCTGGTAAGAAGCGTATTTAATTCGGGTCCGTAACTATTAGGAAAACGGTAAATTGTCCCAACGCCGAAATTGTAACTCCAAGGTTTGATGTTTTCCTGTGCACTCAACTGCAATCCAATCAATAAGCACAAAATCAAACTAAACTTTCTCATTATGTGTATTTCTTTTTTCTAACCTAACTCTTCGATCAAACCTAGCCAATTGTAACCTAACTTTACCTCATGGATAAAAAAGACATTCGCCTTTTATCAAAAAGTGAGGTAATAGCACAAATTGAAGCCATAGGTCAAAAGTCTTTTCGCGGCCGTCAGATCTGGGAATGGCTCTGGGTAAAATCAGCTCACACTTTTGATGAAATGAGCAACTTGTCTAAGATTTTAAGAGAGCAGCTCAAAGAAAACTACTGCATACAGCCCATCGAAGTGGATGATTCTCAGTTTTCCCATGATGGCACCATCAAGTCAGCATTCAAACTGCATGATCAAGAAATCATTGAGGGGGTTCTGATACCCGCCGATGATCGTATGACAGCTTGCGTTTCTTCTCAGGTCGGATGCTCACTAAGCTGCAAGTTTTGCGCTACGGGTTACATGGACCGTAAGCGTAACCTCGATCCCGGTGAGATCTACGATCAGGTGGTCGCCATAGATCGTCAAGCCAGGGAAAACTACGAGCACCCTTTATCCAATATTGTCTTTATGGGAATGGGAGAGCCCTTGCTCAACTACAAAAACGTACTGCAGGGAATAGACAGGATCACAGCGGAGGACGGTCTCAATATGTCCCCCAAGCGGATTACTGTTTCTACAGCCGGGATTGCTAAAATGATCAAGAAACTTGCTGATGACAAAGTACGGTTCAACCTTGCCCTCAGCCTCCATGCGGCCAATGATCAGAAAAGGAACCAGATCATGCCTATCAACGAGACCAATACGCTCGAGGCATTGAAGGAGGCTCTACTCTACTTCTACCAGCAGACGAAAAGCCGCATCACGTTTGAATACATCGTATTTCACAACTTCAATGATACACTGGAGGATGCTAAAGAGCTGTGGGCATTTGCCAAAAAAATCCCTTCAAAAATTAATATCATTGAATATAACCCAATCAGCGAAGCAAATTTCAAAAATACGAAAGCTGATCGATTGGACCGCTTTGCTTCTTTTTTAGAGTCTAAAGGACTAATAGTAAATGTGAGAAGAAGTCGTGGGAAGGATATTGATGCTGCTTGTGGACAATTAGCCAACAAGAGTAAAGAGAATAACTAAATCTAAACTGTCGTTGAAGATATCAGTTTTATAAGCATGAAACTGATTTTTCTTGTTTCTTTCATGTCCACATTATTCAACACAGGACTAATCTGGACAATCCAGTTAGTACATTATCCGGGCTTCTCCAGGGTAGGTGGCACATCGCATCAGAAATACCATGCTTTTCACATGAAAGCGATTTCGCCACTGGTTGGCGCATCCATGATGGTCGAGCTACTCTCCTCGGTCATTCTCGTGCTATTTCTAGAAAGATTTTCAAACACTCTGCTGATCTGGATATCACTGGGTCTTCTAGCAGGTATATTCCTGCATACGGCTTTCATTGCTGTGCCACTGCACGGAAAACTTTCAACAGCATTTTCATACGACGTAGCAAATCAGTTAGTACAAACCAATTGGTGGAGAACAATACTATGGAGCTTCCGCTCGATCATGCTTACCTATGTGTTGATGGATATGCTTCGCTAATTTTTACTTGCATTGAATAGTTTCTGTTTCTCTTCTTTGGTGAGACTATCATAACCTGATTGGGATATTTTATCGAGAATCGCATCTATCTCATCTTGATCGGACGAGTCAGAGGAGGTACCTGTGACGTTGACAGTTCTCCTTTTTCCAGTGCTTTTAGCTCTCGGTTTACTCCTGTGCGTTACCTTAATTTTTGGCTGACTCACAAAAAAGCTCTTAAAGAAGTTCATCATTTGAGTAACCCATGCACCTATATCATTACCACTTTGCAGCTGCTTGATATAGATGAATCCTATCCCGGCTCCAGCTAAATGCGCTAACTCACCACCGGCATTTGAACCAATAGTATTAGCAAAAGATAACACCACATAAAACAAGGCAATGTACTTTATTCGTACGGGGCCTAATAGTAACAAAAAAAATGTGTAATTGGGTGAAAAAGTAGCAGCCCCTACAACAATCGCATAAACACCGGCAGAGGCCCCTAGCATAATGGAGTTGTCCACTTGATCCGAATAAAATGGGATCACATTGTAGATAAACATATAAAAAAGGCCTCCTGCAAAGCCTCCTAATACATAAAGCGATATCACCTTATTACTTCCCAAAAACTCCGAAATCAATTTTCCAAACCAATAAAGGAAAAGCATATTGAAAAGGAGATGAAATAGCCCTTCATGTGCGAAGAAATAGGTAAAAATGGACCATGGTTGAAATAGGAAATCCCCAAGATTTGCCGGCAACATCAATTTGGTGAGAATTGCACGATAAATGTCTTCACCGCCGCTTAGCACTAATATGACCCTTATAAAAATAAGTACTAGAAAGACGATTACATTGATCAGGATGATCTGAACAACCGCATTGTTAGGGCGGTCCCACGCGTTTTTAAAATCTTCTAGAATGCTTGTGTTGTTCATATCAATAGTAACGCTGGTTCAAATTGTTCCAGAAAAACTTAAGCAGTATAAATGCAATTAGCATTCCTCCAAGATGCGCCAAATGCGCAACATTATCACCTGGTGCACGATTTATCTCCGAATAAATCTCAAACATGGCGTAGAAAAAGACAAGATATTTGGCGCGTACTGGGATAGGAGGAAACAGCAACATAAGTTGCATGTTAGGAAATAACATCGCAAAGGCCATCAAAATTCCAAAGACCGCCCCTGAGGCTCCCACCATTGGGACATTAGATGTTTGCTCAAACATACTGCTTATTATCGACCGTGACCTTACATCATACTCCGGGTCATCTTCATTTTTATAGTATTCATTAGCAAAATCCGCTAATACATCTACTCGAAAATAGGGGCTCTTATGATCCATTATAAACAAGCTAAACGCTTCTGCATTCGGATTTTGCATATAAGCTTCCGTATCCAGCTTCAATTGGCGCTTTTCCATATAATCAACTCCACCGTATATAGCAGCAGCGCCTATACCGGTTATCATATAGAAGGTTAGGAATCGCTTTGAACCCCAAACCTGTTCTAGAAGCGGACCGAATATAAAAACAGCAAACATATTACCGAGCAGATGTCCAAATCCCCCATGAATCCACATGTAAGTAAGGAATTGATACGGCGCAAATGTATCTGCAAATACCACCCTCAACCCAAACCAAGAGGATAAAGGAAGATTTAGGAAAGACTGAATCAAATAGATCCCAACATTAACTAATAAAATGTTTTTTACTACAGGCGTAAGTCGATTAAACATGTATTTGATTTAAAAAAGCGAAGCTAATTTAGATAAACTGAGTACAACGAAGGTTGGTTGTCCTTCCGGTGTAAAATTTGGCTGTTCACAAGCAAAGAGCTGGTCAAAAAGCTGATTGATCTCCTCTTTCTGTAATTGCTGCCCAATATTTATCGATGTCCGTTTAGCTAATGCTCGTGCAAGATTTTCACCTCTGGTAAGCTCCAATCTAGACTTATTCAGTTTGAACTGCTCAATTAATCCTTCAAAAACTTCTTTCTCGCTAGTATTCACTATTTCTGGAGGAACACCGTTAATCACAACGGCATCCCTGCCAAAGACCTCAAAATCAAACCCTAGTAAGTTGATTTCTTGCTTCATTTCAGTTATCAATGCCAAATCTGCCGGATTTAAGCGAATTTGCTGAGGGAAGAGACTGGATTGAGAAACTCCTTCCTGAGATTTTGTTCTTTTTATATACTTCTCAAAAAGTATTCTTTCGTGTGCAGCACACTGATCTACAAGTACCATTCCTGATTTTACCTGCCGGGCCAGGTATCGACCATGTATCTGAAGTGTTTTATTGAAGACGCCATCCTTTTCAAGATTTAGGTCAGATTCATTTCCTTTACTGGGGATTGTTACTTCTTGTGCTGGATGCTGTTGCTCCCAATGAAGAATAATCTCTTTTTTTGCTTGTTCCCTGTTAACAAGATCCTCACCTGATGCACCTTGATAAAGCATTTCCCAATTCTTAGAGTTCGTGTGCTGTTGGAAACCCGTTCCAACTCTTCCTTTGCTATCTAAGGATTTAAATGAGCCATAGTGTGCATCTCTCTGAGAAATACCCTGTTCATTTCGAGAAGGCAGAAAACTGTCAAAATTGACATCTGTATCGAAATCCAATGAAGGTGTTACATTATGTGCCGCTAAGGCCTGCCTTACAGCGCTCGCAACAACACCGTACATCAAGCGGTCGTCATCAAACTTAACCTCCGTTTTCGTCGGATGTACGTTGATATCTATTCTTGCCGGATCGATCGAAATATTAAGAACATAAAAAGGATAATAATCATTAGGCAACATAGATTCATATGCTTGAGTCACCGCATGATTTAGGTATCCGTTTTTTATAAATCTGTTATTAATGAAGAAATACTGTTCTCCTCTGGTTTTCTTAGCGAAATCTGGTTTACCGACATAACCATTAATTTGAATATCAGGGGTTTCTTCCTGGCAAGGTATCAGCTGCTTTTGGTAATTCTTCCCAAAAAGATCCACGATGCGCTTACTAATTTTTCCGGCATCCAGAAGAAGCACTTCCTGATCGTTGTGATGTAATGAAAATCTCACCTCTGGGTGAGCAAGTGCCACTCTCTGAAATTCTTCTATAATGTGCTTCAGCTCTACTGGATTTGACTTGAGAAAATTTCGCCTGGCCGGAACATTGTAAAATAAGTTCTTGACGCTTATTGAAGTCCCCTTATTCTGCTGAGTTGGCTCTTGTTTCTTAACCTCAGAGGCCTCAACCTGAAGCATCGTGCCAAGGTCCCCCTCTCCGGTAGAAGTCTTCATTTCAACTTGCGCTACAGCTGCAATGGAAGCAAGGGCCTCTCCTCTGAATCCCATTGATTTGATATGGTAAAGATCCTCAGCCACCTGAATCTTAGAGGTTGCATGTCGCTCAAAACTCATCCGTGCATCGGTTAATGACATCCCCACGCCATCGTCAATAACCTGAATCATTTGTTTGCCGGATTCCTTCACGATCAATCGAATGCTTTTAGCCTGAGCATCAATGCTGTTTTCAAGTAATTCCTTCACCACAGAAGAAGGGCGTTGAACTACTTCACCAGCAGCGATCTGATTTGCTATGCTGTCGGGCAAAAGTCTAATGATATCCTGCATGTATCTACTTACGACGTTTTCGGATAAAGCGAAAATAGATGTAGATAGGAATGCCAGCATACAAAAAATAGTAGAAAACTGCGTTTCCTAAGTACAGCCATCCAATAATCAAAACCCCTAGGAACGATGCGATCGCTAGTTGCATGAGAGAGGCATTCGGTGCTGAATGAGTTTTCCTCTGAAAAGAAATGTTTCCGGGAACGTAATCACTGCTACCCGAACGACCCTCAAGCTCCTGCTTGATGAAACGGGTTCGTTCCTCTATTTCCTCCTTGATAGGATCGTAATACCTAGGGTCAATGCCGAACTTTTTATTGCGAGGTAGTCTTATCAGAGATGGAAATTTCATGTTGCTGAGTTTAAACGAGTGTTATACCAACTTACCTCCAATGGTGAGGAAATAAGATTGATTTGTCTCGTTTAACACAAATTAATTAATAAAAGATCACGATATTCAAAGTTAATTTAATTCATTGTCAATGGCCGGTATTCGGTATGTGGCTCTTTTCGCAGTACTTTTTCTAAACCTTACGGCTTTTAGTGTACGGTCATTCTCTAAGTCAATTGGTACTAATGAGAAAGCCTATGTTAAAGTAGAACACCTTTCTGAGACCGCATTAGCCAACCATTTCATTTGGGTCGCTGGAGAGATTGAAGAGATTGAGGAAGAGTGGATCGACCATAACCTGGTAGGAGGAGTTCTGCTTGAACAACCCGCCGAGAATATTGACTTTCCATCACACATCTCCGTTGCATTAACAATTGACGAAACCCTTAAGATTTTCTATAATGTTTCGGACCAGATAAGCTTAAAAACCTTACTTGCAATTGAAGATAAAGCGCTACGCTTACAGTTTTATAGCTGGTTGCAAGTAAAGTCGAAGTCAATCGGGTATGATCACCTAGTTCTTCCCTTAGGCAACTCCTCCAATGATGAATATCTGACATTATTCAAGGAAATGCTGGCTATCGACTCTACGTTCTTCATTGCCGGTTCACAACTATCCGTTAATTATGCAACCAAGCGTAAAAAATTCTATGAAAAGGATACTTTTTCTGGCATCAGAATAATCGAAGCACAAGATTTTGGACGCTATGAAAAGACTTTGAAAAAAGGCCCAAGAAAAAAAGACTCGGATATTTTAAAGGTCAGAAAGCACCTCGAATATCTACAAAAACCCCCTGATTTCGAGCAGTTGAATCATGCTGAAATGCTATCTCTCTTTAGAAGAATTTGGTCAGAGTCAATTGTACCTATTCAGGTAGAAGATCATGTATTCCCGATAAAGAATGATACTGTGGCACTTTGGACAACGAATTCTGAATTTGCCAGTCATATGAAGAGATATTTCAATACGGTTCAAAATGTGCAATACGATCATATATCTCCTAATGCAGAAGTAATTATTGATGGCCGAGAGCAGCCCATGATTGCGTTAGAAAAAGCGCTAGAATTATCTAGTCACCCCATCATCTGGATAGGTGACCTGAACCTTCTACCCGGTTTGCAACCCAAAGGAGTGTTATTTACCGAAGGAAATCATGCAGCATTAGACCATATTCTGCCCGAAATGCTTTACGGATCCGAGCCAATTATTGGCCGTTTTAACTTGACAGGTCCATCATACCTATCAGACTATTCATTTCACCCGGTTGCCAAACAAAAGCTACTTGGGTTTTCCGACCCTGAATGGATGAAAATGGACCTTGAACTCTTGGACTCAATTGACTTTCTGGCTGAAGAAATGATCACAGAACATGCATCACCGGGTGCCCAAGTCTTAGTAGCTAAAGAAGGGAAAATAGTTCTGCAAAAAAGCTACGGCTTTCTTACCTACGACAGTTTGATGCCAGTCCAACATCATACCCTATATGATTTGGCCTCTTTAACTAAAGTAACTGCAACGCTTCTTGCAGCGATGAAGCTCAATCAAGAAAAAAAACTCTTGCTGGATGGTACACTAGGCTACTACTTACCCGAATATCAAAGCACAAACAAATCAAACATTACGATCAGGCAATTACTTGCTCATCAATCCGGGCTAAAATCATATTTACCATTTTGGAAGCGATCACTTAAAGGCGATTTTGTCGATGTGTTCTACTATAAGTCTAAAGCTGACGCAGAAAATGACAAGCGATCTTATGGATACCAGCCTGACCCTGTCATGCTGGACTCACTCATGGAGTGGATCCAACGTTCCCCTCTAATCGCTGATGCAAATACAACCTACAAATATTCAGATATTGGTTTCATGATTCTCCATCAAGTAATTGAATCGATTACTGGTCAACCCATCGATGACTTCTTATCTGATAACTTCTATGAGCCACTCGGTATGTATGCCACCTGTTTCAATCCACTCAACAAAGGAGTAGAGCTTTATGACATTGCACCTACAGAGTATGATTACTATTTCCGTGATGAACAAGTTTGGGGACAAGTCCACGATCGTAATGCCGCTGTATTTGGGGGAGTTGCAGGTCATGCCGGCCTTTTCTCAAATGCAAAAGACTTAGCCCTTCTCCTTCAAATGCTACTGCAAGATGGAATCTACAGAGACCGCCAGTTTGTATCTCGGGCAACCTTAGGTACATTTAATGAGCAGTATTTTGCAAACAACAGGAGAGGTCTGGGATGGGATAAGCCGGGAGTTTACAATCCAAATATTTCGAAATTAGCAAGTGAAAATAGCTTTGGACATACCGGATTTACTGGCACTATGGTCTGGGTTGACCCTGATGAAGAGCTGATTTTTATCTTTTTATCTAATAGGATTTTTCCAGATTCAAATAACAAAACTTTAATTACACTGGATACACGTCGTAGAATGCACGACCTCGTTTACAGGTCGATAGGAAGACGTTAGCGTTACGTAGGCTTTGCGAAAGGCTGAACAATTAAAAAAAAGTATCGTTCACTACAGAGGCAGAGTCCGCAAACATGGATTTCTAGGAATTTAAAAAACTAAGGTCTGCTAAAAAGAGATAGTATGAAAATAGGGATAGTATGTTATCCAACCTATGGTGGCTCTGGAGTAGTTGCTACAGAATTAGGAAAGGCATTGGCAAAAAATGGCAATGAAATACATTTCATTACGTATTCACAGCCAACAAGATTGGATTTCTTCAGTGAAAATCTATTCTATCATGAAGTTGCTATCAAGGACTACCCCTTATTTGATTATCCTCCTTACGAATTAGCCCTTGCAAGTAAAATGGTTGACGTGGTGGAACATGAAAAATTGGATGTTCTTCACGTTCATTATGCCATACCTCATGCTTCTGCTGCCCATATGGCTAAGCAAATACTAGCTGAAAAGGGTATCGCGATCCCATTTGTCACGACACTACATGGAACGGATATTACCCTGGTAGGAAAAGACTCCACCTATGCCCCTGTGGTAACATTCTCTATCAACATGTCAGATGCAGTTACTGCGGTTTCACAAGATTTGAAGAAAGAAACCTTAGATTTCTTTGGGGTTCGTAAGGAAATTCATGTGATTCCGAATTTTGTGGATATGGATCGCTTCAAAAAGCAAAAGAAAGAGCATTTCAAGAAAGCTATCTGCCCAAATGATGAAAAATTGCTAGTACACATCTCGAACTTCCGAAAAGTGAAAAGAGTCAAAGACGTAATTGAAGTCTTTAGCAAAGTCAGACAAGTGGTCCCTTCTAAATTGATGATGGTAGGTGATGGCCCTGAGCGAACTTCGGCAGAGGAAATGTGCAGACAGCTGGGAACTTGTGACGATGTGCGATTTCTAGGAAAGTTAGAACAAATCGAGGAAGTCCTCTCGGTTGCTGATCTGTTCTACATGACATCTGAAAAAGAAAGTTTTGGATTAGCAGCCCTGGAAGCAATGGCATGCGAAGTTCCTGTAATATCGACCAAAGCCGGTGGCCTACCTGAATTGAATATCGATGGTGTATCAGGATACCTGTGTGATGTGGGAGAGACTGCAGATATGGCGGCAAAATCCATACATATATTAGATGATCGGAACCTAAATGCGTTTAAGAAAGGCGCTCTTGGTAGAGCAAAGGAATTTGATATGAACAATATTCGGCCGATGTATGAAGAACTTTATCAGCACGTAATTGAAGAAGCTAAAACAGCTATTGCCCTGTAATTACAATTTTATTTAAATGCATATCCGTTTAGATTTAATTCAGTTGAACAAATTAGACATTAATTAGAGTTTTCATTTTACTCTCAAGAATACCTTGCCATGGTTGGACATCGATTTACTGAATTTATCCCAGACAAGGATCCTCAAAAGTCGGCGTTCGAAAATCTACTGGACGTCTTCTTACAGTTGATGGTTATCACCAGTGGAGATGTGAGCGAAGCGCTAAGTTGGCTAACGAACCTGGATAAAGAACATGGATTGACTTCGGAAGATTATGGAATGGGTGACTTCATCGATGACTTAAAAAACAAAGGATACATTTCTGACGATCCAGGAAGCGGAAGTTTTAAGATCACTGCCAAATCTGAGCAGCAAATTAGAAAGAGTGCACTGGAAGAGATTTTTGGTAAGCTTAAAAAAGGTGGGAAAGGTAATCACAAGACCAACCATACAGGTCAGGGTGATGAAGCAACCACTGATTTTCGTGATTTCCAATTTGGTGACAGCCTTGAGTCTATAGCAATGACAGAGAGCTTGCGCAATGCTCAGATTAATCACGGTTTTGAAGAATTCATGCTGACGGAGGGTGACCTAGAGATTCGGGACCAAGAACACAAAACGCAGACTTCTACTGTACTCATGATTGACATTAGTCACTCCATGATACTGTATGGAGAGGATCGAATTACCCCCGCAAAGAAAGTCGCGATGGCTCTTGCCGAACTGGTAACAAAGAAATACCCAAAAGATACACTAGATGTCATCGTATTTGGTAATGATGCGTGGCAGATCGAAATCAAAGAGCTTCCGTACTTAAAGGTAGGACCTTATCATACCAATACTATTGCAGGTTTGGAACTTGCAATGGACATTTTGCGTCGAAGAAAAAATGCCAACAAGCAAATTTTTATGATCACGGATGGAAAACCAACGTGTATGAAAAAAGGCATCAAATACTACAAAAATAGTTTTGGGCTAGACCCAAAGATTCTTAACAAAACACTTAATCTAGGTGCACAATGCAGACGGCTGCATATACCCATTACTACCTTTATGATTGCATCGGACCCCTATCTGAAACAATTCGTACAGGAATTTACAGAAGTAAATAACGGGAATGCCTATTACAGTTCTTTAAAAGGACTGGGCCATCTGGTTTTTGAGGATTATAAACGAAACAGAAGAAAAAATTTCTAATATGCAATACGGAGACATCCCTCCAACTGAACTACAAAGTATCCAGAATCTGGGTGAGCTAAAATCTACTGGTTATGAACCACTAGGCATCAAGGCTGAATTAAGGAAAAACTTAATCAGTAAGCTGGCTAGCGGAGAAAATGTGTTTTCTGGCATCTGGGGCTATGAAGATACGGTCATTCCTGATATAGAAAGAGCAATCCTTGCTAAACATAACATCAACTTCTTGGGACTGAGAGGACAAGCAAAAACCCGTATTGCACGGATGATGACAATGCTTTTGGACGAGTTTGTACCCACTATAAAGGGTTCTGACTTAAATGATGACCCAATGAATCCGCTTTCAAGGTATGGAACAGACCAAGTAGCAGAGTATGGTGATGATACGCCCATTGCATGGTTGCACCGTTCTGATAGATACGCTGAGAAATTAGCTACGCCGGATGTAAGCATTGCCGACCTCATTGGTGATGTAGACCCAATCAAAGCGGCCAGCCTGAAACTACCTTATTCAGATGAGCGCGTGATTCATTATGGATTGATCCCGCGATCTCACCGATGTATTTTTGTAATCAACGAACTTCCTGACCTGCAAGCCAGAATCCAAGTGGCACTTTTCAATATTCTGCAAGAAGGAGATATCCAGATCAGAGGATTTAAGCTGAGGCTACCACTCGACGTACAATTTGTTTTCACCGCAAATCCGGAAGATTATACAAACAGAGGGAGTATTGTCACTCCCTTGAAGGATCGGATTGACAGCCAGATCATCACTCATTATCCTAACTCAATTGAAATCAGTAAAAAAATTACAACTCAAGAAGCTTCTTTAGAGAAAGATCAGACAGATAATATCGAAGTTTTTGAGTTAGCCAAAGACCTCATAGAACAAGTGGCTTTTGAAGCAAGAGACAGCGAATACGTCGATGCTAAAAGTGGAGTCTCAGCCAGACTAACAATCTCCGCGTATGAAAATCTCGTCAGCGGCGCAGAACGTCGCATGTTGGTAACCGGTGATAAGCAAGTAAGTGTCCGTGTGTCCGATTTCGTTGGGGTCATTCCTGCCATCACCGGAAAAGTAGAACTGGTATACGAAGGTGAACAGGAAGGAGCCGGTATTGTGGCCCAGAACCTTATTGGAAAAGCCATTAGAAAACAGTTTATCGAATATTTCCCTGACCCAGAGAAAAGCCGTAAGAACAAAGAAACCAAGAATCCATTTCAGACTATCACTGACTGGTTTGGCACTGGTAATATGGCGGATCTGCTGATCAACTATTCAAACGAAGACTACAAAAAGGAATTGATGAGAATCCCTGGTCTCAAAGAACTCGTAGATACTAAATATAAGAAAAAAAGCGAGTCATATAGACTATTCTTGATGGAACTTGCGCTACACGGATTAGCTGAGTATAGCCTGCTGAGTAAGCATAGCCTCGAGAAAGGAATGCAATTCAAGGACCTTATTAGCAGTATGTTCAATATGGAAAGCGACTCCGAAGATTTTAATCTGTAATAGTGGCTAAGCATGGATTTCATTTCTCTCAAAAAACTAGTTCAATCTGGCGAGACAGATCAAGTAGAATTCAAAAGGAAAGTACGTCATCCGGAAAAAATCGTTCGGGAACTTGTAGCCTTCGCCAACACAAAGGGAGGTGAATTATTTATAGGGGTAAATGACGATTTATCCATTCCGGGATTACAACATCCAGATGAGGACGATTTCTTAATGCAAAAATCGATTAGAGAGTTATGCCGGCCAAGCTTGTATTTTGTAAGCACGATTATTCCCATATCCGATAGCAGAGGAATTGTACACATTACCGTGCCGGAAAGCGAATCTAAGCCGCACTACGCTTTAAAAACAAAAAATCAACGCTGGGGAACCGCATACGTACGAGTGGATGATAAGAGCCTTCAGGCAAGCAGAGAACTTTGCCAGATATTGAAATTAACAAAGCGCAACCACCATCACTACTTCTCTTATGGCGAGAAGGAAAAACAATTGATGAACTACCTGGGTGAACATGAGTTCATTACGCTCAATACTTTCATTGAGGCTGCCTCAATCAAGAGGAGAGAGGCCTCTGACATTCTCGTGAACCTAACCCTAAGCAACGCACTGAAAATTATCCCAAAAGAAGGTGAGGATTGGTTCGTTCATGTGGATTAATTTTTAAGTAAATGCTAAGGTATTCTGCTATGAATCTTTAATATTTACTACGGCTTTATACTCAATATACACAGACCCCGTTTATGGCCAAAACATCCAAAAAAAAGGTGTTCGTACTGGACACCTCAGTAATTCTCTATTCGCACGATTCCATACTCAACTTTGCCGAACACGACATTGGCATTCCCATTACAGTGCTCGAAGAGCTTGATACGTTCAAAAAAGGAAACGATTCCAAAAACTTTGAGGCAAGAGAATTTACCCGGTTGCTCGATAAGTTGGCAGAAGGTCACATGTTGCAGGAGTGGATTCCGCTGAATGGAAAGACAAAAGGGAAACTTAAAGTCCTGATGGATCTGGATAGCCCAGTGGATGCATTGAAAGTTTTCAATGACAATAAAAACGACCATCGCATCCTCAATGCTGCCTTGGCCCTGCAGTCGCAGATGAAAACTACTCAAGTGATATTAGTTTCCAAAGACATCAACCTGCGCCTGAAAGCGAAATCACTTGAATTACCTGCTGAAGATTATGAAACAGGTAAAATTAAGAATGTAAGTAGCCTTCACACTGGCAAAACAGATGTAGAAGGAGTGGACTCAGAAGTAATAGACGAGCTTTTTCAGAAAGGAAATGTATCAAAGACCAAAGCTCTAGGTAAAACAAAGCCAATGGCCAATGAGTACTTCATACTGAAAAGTGAAAAAAATTCTGTCTTAGCGCGATACCGTCCGGACGATAAGCGAATCGAAAAGGTAGAAAAAATGGCAGTTCATGGCATCAAGCCCCGAAACGCAGAACAGACCTTTGCCATACAAGCTATGCTTGACCCTAAAATTCGACTGGTGAGTATCAATGGAGTGGCTGGCACAGGTAAGACACTCCTAGCTTTAGCCTCAGCATTAGAGCAAAAAAGAGATTTTAAACAAATCTATTTAGCTCGCCCAATTGTCCCCCTTAGCAACAAGGACATCGGATATCTTCCTGGTGACATCAAGTCCAAGCTAAATCCTTACATGGAGCCGCTGTGGGATAATCTGAAATTTATTCAAAACCAGTACAAAGAAACCGACAAAGAATATAAGAGGATCACGGATATGGTTAATCAGGAAAAACTCTTAATCACTCCGCTAGCATACATAAGAGGCAGAAGTCTATCCAACATCTATTTCATTGTCGATGAGGCTCAGAACCTAACGCCTCACGAAATTAAAACAATCATAACCAGGGCAGGAGAAGGAACCAAGTTTGTGTTTACCGGGGACATCTATCAGATAGATACACCCTATTTAGACTCTCAATCAAATGGCTTATCCTATTTGATTGACCGACTTCAAGGCAATGATCTGTATGCTCATGTTACATTAGAGAAAGGTGAACGGTCGGAGCTTGCCAATTTGGCAAATGACTTGCTGTAAGTTATTACCACAAAACTGCGTGAGACCACCGATCAAAGCGAGCCTAAATCAAGATATAGATACCGAAGAATTGCAGCAGTTTTTGGAAGTGGAAGAGATGAACTTTAGTTGAAAATCCAAAAGAAAAGCCTCGAATTTCGAGGCTTTTTTGATTTTAATTTAATTGATAAAAACACTTTTGAAGTATCGAACGATACAATTGAGAATATTCCCGGTAACACCAGTCACGAAGCTTTTCCACCTCCTCAGGAATCAACGCCTTAATGGCCTTTCGTAATTCTTTCTCAAATAAATATCGATCGAAACTTACCTTTGAAAGAATTGTCTTAAAGTAGTCTAACATAAGTGCGAATATTTGTTAAGAACTCAACGAATCAAGTAATTTTAACGTTTACTAGACTCTGAAATAGCTGTATAAGTTACATAAAACAGTACAGGAATCAAAAACGAATCTCGGTTTTATAATTGATTTATATAACCTATGAATAGAACGATAGTCTTTGTCTTAAGTTGCATTTTACTGAACGGATTTTCTCAAAAAGTGCTCGCGCAGGAGATCAGTGTCACTTTAGGAGCGGATGAAGTTGCTGCAAATCAATTTTGGCAAATTACGATCACGGTAGAGAATGAACGATTAAAGAGTTACAGCCCTTTCCCTGACATTGACGGACTGATGAAAAGAGGAACATCGTCCTCTACGTCAACGCAGTTTATCAATGGAAAGATGTCATCTAGTCAAAGCATCATTCAAAATTATGCCATACAAAGAGAGGGTAATATTCTGGTAGAAGATTTTAAAATGACGATAAATGGTGAAACGATCACCGTTAGGGGAAAGAATATCACCGTTTCTGCTCCAAATCAAAACAGCCGGCAAAGGGCAACAGATCCATATGATCCATTTGGAGATTTTTTTAATAGAAGACGATCGCAACAGCCTACTGAATTTGTAGATGTAGAGGCAGAGGCATTCTTAGCGCTAACAACAGATAAAAGTGAAGTGTACGTAGGAGAAGGATTTACCACTACCCTTGCTTTTTACGTAAGTGAAAGCAACAGAGCCGATATGCGATTCTATGATTTAGGAAATCAGCTAACCGAAATCGTCAAACTGATCAAACCTGAAAATTGCTGGGAAGAAAACTTTCAGATTGATAACATCAACGGTGAGCCTGTAGAGATTGGTGGCAAAGGATACACACAGTATAAGGTTTTTCAAGCCACCTACTACCCTCTTAATGACCAGCCAATCAGTTTCCCAAAAGTTGGTCTAAAGCTCATCAAATACAAAATGGCTAAGAACCCTGGCTTCTTCGGGCGCAACAGACAGGAAGACTTTGAGACATTTTACAGTAAGCCAAAGACCGTAAGTATACTCGAACTCCCGCCTCACCCACTTAAAGACAAGGTAGCCGTTGGGAATTATCGATTACAGGATAAAATAAATGCAACGGATCTAAATACTGGACAAAGCTTCAGTTATCAATTCAATATCGTAGGAGAAGGAAATATTAGTGCAATTGAAAACCCACTCATTGCTGAAGGTGCCGAGTTTGATTTCTATGACCCCAATGTGACACAAAATATTAGACGGAGTTCAAATACTGTGCGGGGGACTAAGAACTTTGATTACTACGGAATACCTAATGAACCCGGTCAATATGCGCTTGGTGATTACCTATATTGGGTCTATTTCAACACTGTTAAGGAACAATATGATACGCTAAAGTCCGATTACATCGTCAATATTGCCGGCGAAAGTCGAAAAAACGAATACATATCTTCATCGGATCTAGGTTCATTTTATGACCAAATGGAATTTACTGACAATGACCTCACTTCATTATCAGGTATTCCATGGATGCAGATTGTGCTAAACGTCTTTATCTTCGCCTGCTTAGGATTCTCGACATTCCTGGTTTTAAAGAAGTAAATGAGTAATCGATACGGTCAAATTTTTAGCATCACCACTTTTGGTGAATCTCATGGGAAAGGCATCGGTGTCACGATAGACGGAATGCCTGCCGGTATAGATGTAAGAATGGATCAGGTTTTCCATGAATTACAAAGGAGAAAGCCCGGGCAATCCCGTATAACTACGCAAAGAAAAGAAGAAGATGAAGTAGAAATTCTCTCCGGAATCTTTGAAGGGAAAACTACAGGAACACCAATAGGAATGCTGATAAGAAACCAAGATCAGCGATCGAAAGACTATTCTCATATTTCAGATAAATTTAGACCCAGTCACGCCGACTTTACTTATCAGGAAAAGTATGGTATCAGGGACTACCGCGGCGGAGGAAGAAGCTCCGCCAGAGAAACGGCTGCGCGAGTGGCTGCCGGCGCTTTGGCCAAGCAGTTTCTACAGCAAGCCATAGGCGTGGAATGCTATGCTTACGTCTCGCAGGTAGGTGACCTGGAATTAGGAAAAAGCTACCATGAACTAGATCTATCCAAAATAGATGACAATGCCGTAAGATGTCCTGATGGAGAAATGGCGAAAGAAATGTTTCAATACATCGACGAAGTGAGAAAAAACCAGGACACTATAGGTGGTATCATTACCGGTATCATCAAAAATGTTCCTGTCGGCCTGGGCGAGCCTGTATTTGATAAGCTTCATGCTGAACTGGGGAAAGCCATGTTAAGTATAAACGCGGTCAAGGGCTTTGAATACGGTAGCGGCTTTGCAGGAGTCAAGATGAGAGGATCGAAACACAACGACGCTTTCTACAAAGAAGGTAACGCAGTTAAGACATTGACCAACTATTCGGGAGGTATTCAGGGAGGTATTTCCAACGGACAGGATATCTACTTTAATGTTGCCTTTAAGCCGGTGGCTACTTTGATGCAGGATCAGGATAGCATAAATCAATCGGGTGAAAAAGTGACCGTATCAGGAAAGGGTCGTCATGACCCTTGCGTGGTACCAAGAGCTGTGCCAATTGTAGAGGCTATGTCAGCGCTTGTCATTGCAGATTTCTATTTATTGGCAAGAACCAATAAATTGAAGGCTCTATGAAAAAACTACCGCTTCACACCAAAATATTAATTGGTATGGTATTGGGGCTGATATTTGGTCTAATCTGCCTTCAATTCCCTCTGATAGCAACTTTTACCATCGATTTTATAAAACCGATCGGAACGATTTTTATTCGTGGTCTTAAGATGGTAGCTGTACCGCTTGTTCTGGCTTCTTTGATTATTGGAGTAGCGAACATCGGAGACATCTCCAAACTTTCGAGAATGGGTGGAAAGACACTGATGATCTTCATCGTTACCACTGTTATTTCGATAACAATTGGTTTGAGCATAGTGGCAGTATTGAAGCCTGGAGAAAAGCTTCCTACTTCTACAAGAGAGAACCTGATTTCCCTTTACGATAACAATGCACAGGGTAAAATCAGCTATGCAGAAGAAGTGCAACAAAGAGGACCACTACAACCATTGGTAGACATGGTCCCTGATAACATCTTCATGGCAACCACAAATAATGGCAAAATGCTGCAAGTGGTTTTTTTCGCGATCATACTGGGAATCGCCTTACTGCAAATCCCTAAAGAGAAGGGAAAATCCGTATTGGATTTTTTCGATGGCATAAATGAACTCATCATCAAAATTGTGCAGTATATCATGCTCATCGCTCCGTACGGCGTTTTTGCATTAATAGCTTCACTTATTGTAGAAATAGCCGGAAATGACCCTTCCCAGGCTTTGGAGCTACTGTACGCGCTGCTATGGTATACGGTTACTGTTATTCTTGGCATGATGACCATGATGGTGCTTGTCTACCCGGTTTTGATTAGATACTTCTCGAATATTAAATACCTTGATTTCTTCAAAGGCATGAGACCTGCCATGTTGCTTGGATTCAGTACCAGTTCAAGCACTGCCACACTTCCTGTCACAATGGATCGAGTAGAGAAAAATTTAGGTGTATCCGAAGAGGTGGCAAGTTTTGTGCTTCCGCTTGGGGCAACTATCAATATGAATGGCACCAGCTTGTACCAGGGTGTTTCCGCTATCTTCATTGCACAGGCTTTGGGCCTAGAACTGACACTTACCTCGCAACTTACCATCGTGCTTACTGCCACATTGGCTGCAGTTGGTACAGCAGGTGTGCCCGGTGCGGGACTGGTAATGCTTATTGTAGTACTGGAAGCCGTCGGAATTCCCGCAGCTGGAATTGCTTTGATCATGGCGCCAGAAAGGATACTGGATATGATAAGAACCATGGTTAATATTACAGGTGATGCAAGTGTATCGGTTGTCGTAGCATCGACAGAAGGTGCCCTGGATCATCAAATTCTTGAAAAAAATGTAGATAATTGATCCGCAAACATCACCTATGAAAAAACTACCCATTCATATTCAGATCGTAATTGGTCTTGTACTAGGGGTCATCTATGCATTCATCTCCAGCTCTTTAGGTTGGAATCAATTTACCATCAACTGGATAGACCCATTTGGAACCATTTTTATTCGATTGCTTAAGTTCATTGCCGTTCCTCTCGTAATGTTTTCAATAATTGGAGGCGTAGCAGGACTTAGTGATGTTTCCCGATTAGGTCGCTTAGGTGGAAAGACGCTTCTAGCCTATATGACCACTACCTTTCTAGCCATTGGTGTAGGCTTAGTTCTTGTGAATACAATACAACCAGGATCACATATCGATGAAGAACAGCGAATTAAGAACAGATTAAGCTACGAAATATGGCTTCAGGATAATAATATGGGCCCATCTCAAGATGGACAAAGCTATTTAAGCGATCCTCAGTACACAAAATTTTTATCAGAAGCACAAAAAGGACGG
>JAYPLE010000002.1:141717-185723 GCA_038129245.1 Flammeovirgaceae bacterium
TTTTTGGTGGATATGGTACCTGAGAACATTATTCTTTCGATATCAAATAATGGATTAATGTTACAGGTTATCTTCTTTTCCATCTTTTTTGGTATTACGATTATTCTTATTCCTGGCGAAAAGTCAAAGCCGGTGGTTGACTTCATACACGGGGTAAATGCTGTTTTCTTAAAAATGGTGGACTTGGTTATGAGAGCGGCACCATTTTTTGTCTTCGCACTCCTAGCGGGAGTAGTGGCCAAGATGGCTGATACACCACGGGAAGTCTTTGAGATTTTTATCGGACTTGGCTCCTACTCGCTCACCATGGTCGCAGGTTTGTCTTTTGTGATTTTTGTGATGTATCCACTGATCACTAAAATCTTTGTCAAAAGACTTACCTACAAGCAATTCTTTAAAAACATCAGTGCTGCTCAATTTTTAGCATTTTCTACCAGCTCAAGTGCCGCTACTTTACCTGTCACGATGGAATGCGTAGAAGAGAACATGGGTGTGCCCAGGTCTATTTCTAGCTTTGTACTGCCTATAGGTGCAACCATCAATATGGACGGTACCAGTTTGCATCAGGCAGTTGCAGTTATATTCATGGCACAGCTGCACTACGTGGATTTAACGATCGCGCAGCAGCTTACCATCATCCTGACAGCAGCACTTGCTTCAATTGGTGCAGCTGCAGTTCCAAGTGCTGGACTGATTATGATGATCATAGTCTTACAGTCAGTAGGCTTAAACCCTGCCTGGGTAGCTATCATTTTTCCGGTAGACAGAATTCTTGACATGTACCGTACTGTAGTAAATGTTACTGGAGATGCTACTGTATCAACTCTTATCGCGAACAGTGAAGGAGAACTTAATTTGAAAACAGATAATTAATCCCTTGGCTGAAACTTTTCCCACCTTTTGTTGATTAGTTATCATAATATAGAAATATGGAACCTCAAGTAATTAACATATACACAGAGTCTAACCCTAACCCTAACTCTTTAAAGTTTGTAGTAAACTTTATGCTCATGCCTGAAGGAGTAAGTCGTGATTACCCTTCAAAAGAAAGTACCTCCGAGGCCCCTTTAGCTGCTAAACTATTTGGACTTCCTTATGTGAAACGAGTCTTTTATATGAGCAATTTCGTGACCGTTACCAAAGACGATGCCTCTGAATGGTACGAGGTAAAAGGTGAATTGCAGCAATTAATCAAGTCCCATCTTGAGGCAGGAGAGCAAATCTTAACAGAAACTGAGGTCAAAGAAGATCATCATGTTGAAGATTCCGATACAGATCTTGAAGTTAAAATTAAAGGCATCTTGGATGAGTATATCCGCCCTGCTGTTGAAATGGATGGTGGCGCTATCTCGTTTCATTCGTTTGACGAAGGAAAGGTCAAAGTCCTTCTTCAAGGCTCATGCTCTGGTTGCCCTAGCTCAACCTTAACATTGAAAGCGGGAATTGAAAATTTATTAAAAAGAATGGTTCCTGAAGTTCAGGAAGTCGAAGCTGAAGGGGTCTAATCCTCAGTTATTTCCTTTTGCTTAGCAACAGCTAAGACAATTAGAAAAAGAATAACAGGAGTGACCACATAAAATAATGTGGTCATTTTTTGTTGGAAGACGGCCTGATACAGTAATGCTCCCCAGGTGCCACCAAGCACAGGCCCTAAGACAGGAATCCAAGCATACCCCCAATTGGAAGGGCCTTTTCCTGCGATAGGCAGTATCGCATGCGCAATTCTCGGCCCTAAATCTCTTGCTGGATTGATCGCATATCCGGTCGTGCCCCCCAAGGAAACACCGATTGCAACGATCAATGCACCGACAGCTATAGGGTTCAAACCCTCAGTAAAATCATTTGCCCCGATCATAAGTAGAACTGATGTAAGTACAGCTGTTCCTAAAATCTCTGAAATCAAATTGGAAGGGCTATGTGCTACGGCTGGGCCTGTACTGAAAACCCCTAGTTTCGTTATGGGATCCTGCGTTTTTTTCCAGTGAGGAAGATAATGCAGCCATACAATGGTGGCACCTGTGACAGCACCTGCTGTTTGAGCTAGAATGTATCCTGCTACTTTGGAAGTTTCAAACTCTCCAATACTCCATAGACCTAATGTCACCGCTGGATTAATATGTGCCCCACTGATTTGTCCTACTGCGTAGATTGCAAATGTTACAGCCAACCCCCATCCCATTGCGATCACCAGCCAACCAGCGTCTTTTACATAAGACTTGGTTAAACTAACACCTGCGTTTACCCCGCCTCCAAGGACAATCAATACCGCAGTTCCGAAAAATTCAGCAATGTATTCGTTCATTATATCATAAATATTAATAGTGATATAAGTTAGGGTAAAGTTGGTGAAAACAAAAGCTATTGTCTTTTCCCAGGAATGTACCGCTCTTCCGCTCTAGCAGTCACATCCTCCTTATAATACGCGACATCTTTAAAATCAACATCCGCATAACGCTGTGCTTGATCATAGAAATGTGGAGACTGGGGGTCTCCGGACTGCCCACCTGCTAGCATACTTTTAGCCTTTACTTTCTCTCCAAACTCTACAACCGCGACAAAACTGTTTCCTCGAGTACCGTAGATCTTCTTGGTCTCATGCTTTCCTCTCATCCCGTAGGCTGCCAAAGCACCCCACCTTCCCGTAGTCAGGCCTACTGGAATGCTTGGCTTATTATCATCAAAAGTCATGTCAATGGTCCCATCCTGACGCTGAAATCGATTGACTTCTCCCCACGGTACACTCCAATCACCAAAATCATTAATAAGTTGATCCACCACCTCAGAAAAAATAGACAGTCTTTTTTCTGCTTCTAAACCTGTTCCATAATGATTGAACAGCTCCATCCCTCTCAAACCTTTCGGACGATCTGCTTTCTCGTATAGCGCCATACCATAAAAATGTGCCAATGTCATACCTACTGATTCTTTGGAAGTCCGCATATCCCATGTCCTCAGTACCTCAACCGCATCTGCAAGCTGTTCATATCCTTTGCTATTCGTATCAAATGCTTCCACTAACCCCGGTACTACTTTTTCAAATGCTGGGAGATAAGCATCATACCCTAACGTTATCAAACCTTCTAAAGTCAAATTCTTCGCTTGCCTTAACAAAGGTATGGCATGTACTCCTCTGAAATTCTCTGGTGCAGTCGCCATATAGTAGGGATAATCCTCGACCTTAGGACTGTATTCATCAGCAGCCGTAAATGGAGTTGAATTACAATTCTGTAACCAGCCATTTGCCGGGTTTAGTAGTTTGATCGCCTCCTCCACATCATGAAGTCCTTGCCAATCCGTGGCAGGATTGCTTCCATCTACGGGCTTAGAATAATCGAACTGCTCGTCTCTTATAGGAATGAAATTTCCATGGAAATAAGCAATGTTACCTTCTGCATCCGCATAGACGGTATTGTTGCTGGAATTAGTCTTCATTTCCATCATTCCCCTGAAGCCGGCATACCCGTCTTGTTTCGTGCGAATATATGACTGCTGCAAAGCGGTAGCAGGTTCCCACATCAGTGCAGTTGCTACCCAGTTTCCATCAATGGCATGTGTAATCGGTCCATGATGCGTGCGATACATCGGGAATGTCTTTTCAGCAAGCCCCTCTGCTGTTTTATACTTTAGCGTAACTTCCCGCACTGCAACAGGACGTTGTTCTTCTCCATATTGATAGACCAGCTCACCATCCACCTCCGTCACTTTTTCAACAAACTCATCAATCACATCGGTGTAAGTAGAAGTATGCATCCATCCGGTTTTCTCGTTAAACCCTTGATAAATAAAGAATTGTCCCCATGTGACCGCTCCGTATGCATTCAAACCTTCCTCACTGACCATATGCGTCTCTCCCCTAAAGTAGAAACTGGTGTGCGGATTGATCATCAACATTGCATTTCCTGATGCTGTTCTCTCACCGGAGATCGCAAAACCATTAGATCCTTTTGGCTCCTCCCATGGATCAATTAAAAGCTCTTCCTCCAATGCGAGTTTTTTTCCTTCATAAAATGCCTTCATTTTGCTTGTGGAAACTCGCTCTATATCTCCCCCTATGGACCCCTCTGTGAAATACATCGTCATCCACGGCTCAAACCGAGTCAATAACATAGGCTTGACTTCAGGATGAGTATGTAGGTAGTAATTGATTCCATCTGCCCAAGCTTGGCACAGCTTCTTCATCCAATCTGGAACGGAAGAATACGCAGCTTTCGCCTCCTCTTCCGTCATGAATAATCGCGCCCTTAAATCGCTGTAGAGTTGTTCTTTCCCTTCCACTTCAGCAAGGCGCCCTATCGCCCAAACATAATTACGCTCTACCCGTGGAAAATCATCCTCACATTGCGCATAGATCATACCAAAAACAGCATCGGCATCCGATTTGCCATAGATATGCGGTACGCCAAAATCATCACGGTAAATAGTAATATTCTCGGCTTGAGACTTCCAATTGATTGCTTCAGAATTATCGGTTGATTGGGTTGACTTCGAACAGGAAAAAAGGGTAACAGCAAAAGCTGCCATTAAAAACTGCTTCATAATCTAGGTATGTTGAGTGAGGAAGATAACAAAGACTTGTGCGTGATCAAACACTTCAATGACTAATGGATAAGAAAGCTCTAAATGATTAAGTGTGGGTTTGTATTTTAAGATGAACGACTGCAGGAGCAAGAGGGAGTTCATCTTTTTAGGTTGGAGCATCCCCAATCCAAATAATCAACAAGTATTTAAAGTTCGATTACTATAGCACATATGATTCATTATTTTTAATGTGATATCTCATTGAAACTAACTTTGCTAAATGCGCACGAAAACGCTGATATTGAATCCCGAAATTGGGATGAAGGAAGACGCTCTGGAGGGTTACTTAAAAAAGCATCACTTACTTTCAGAAGAGGAGTTCTTTCGCATCAACCGACGGTCCATAGATGCAAGAAAAAGACAGGTTAAAATCAACCTGGAAGTCTCAATTGATTCCGCTCCTATAGGTATTGAGTTCGTAGAATACCAAGGATCGCAACAAGATGTTTCCAAAGCGACTCCTGTCATCATAGTAGGAGCAGGTCCCGCAGGGATGTTCGCTGCTATCAAAGCGATCGAACTCGGGTTTAAGCCGATTGTACTGGAACGTGGGAAAGATGTACGTGCTCGCCGAAGAGATCTTGCGGATATCAATAAGAAAGAGATTGTAAACCCCGACAGTAACTACTGTTTTGGGGAAGGTGGTGCAGGCACCTACTCGGACGGCAAGTTGTACACCCGATCCAAAAAAAGAGGGAGTGTTCGTCGAGTCTATGAAATCCTAGTGGCACATGGCGCAAATGAGAAAATACTTTATGAATCACATCCACACATCGGCACCAACAAACTACCACAGCTTGTCGCTGAGCTCAGAGAAACGATTCTAAGCCATGGAGGTGAAATTCATTTTGAAACACGTGTAACCGGTCTCATAAAAAACGGCAATCAACTTCAAGGTGTGGAGGATACTAAAGGTGAAAAATATATAGGTACTGGCGTAATCTTAGCCACAGGACATTCTGCTCGAGACATCTTTCGTCTTCTTCAAAAAGAACAGGTACTCATCGAGGCTAAGCCTTTTGCTCTTGGAGTCCGAATCGAACACCCTCAACAATTAATTGATCAGATACAGTACCACTGCGATGCTAGGGATCCGTTCTTACCCGCCTCTTCCTATAGCTTGGTACATCAGACATATATAGGCAGTGTGCAGCGAGGTGTATTCTCTTTCTGTATGTGTCCAGGTGGCTTCATTGTTCCGGCTGCTACTGCTCCCGGTCAGCTGGTTGTGAATGGTATGAGCCCTTCGAGAAGGGACAGTCGGTTTGCAAACTCAGGAATTGTAGCAGCTGTAGCACTCGAAGATATTCCCAGAGAATTTCATCAATTCAAAGATCTAGCTGCAATGGAGTTTCAAGCAGCTGTAGAGCAACAAGCCTGGCGCATGGGAGGCTGTACCCAGCATGCTCCAGCACAGCGGATGACAGATTTTCTACGAGGAAAGATCAGCCAAAACTTACCTCATACCTCTTATCAACCAGGACTTACAGAATCCAAAATGGAGGAAGCCTTACCAGATTTCATAGCCAGTAGATTAAAACAAGGATTTAAAGGATTCGGTCAAAAAATGAAAGGATATGTTTCTGAAGAAGCTCAGCTCATCGGAGTCGAGAGCCGCACATCTTCACCCGTCAGAATCCCCAGAGATTCAGAAAAGTTAGAGCATCCACAGTTGAAAGGGCTTTTCCCATGCGGGGAAGGCGCGGGATATGCAGGGGGTATCGTGTCGGCTGCAATGGACGGGGAGAGAGTAATGGAAAAACTTGCTGTTCTCTATTCTTCCAAATAACCCTCCTGATTTTAAGTAAAGAAGCACCGATCTTTTGAACTCCCAAAGTAAAATAGATAATCGATGAGTTAGATAATTTCATACCTTCCACGTGTTCACGATCTTATTGAATGTAGCAGCTTTACTTCTAAAAGCAATAGGTTCAACTACTGATTACCTCAACCTTCTACTATTTCTAGGTTTCCTAAACGATACTAATTCCCTCGAAAGATTTATATTAAAAATCATGAAAAAGCATCTATTTAGAGAATTAAACCCTTACACTTTAGTAGCATACTCGAGATCATGATTCCAGATGTGTTGGCACTAACCGCAAAGGGATATCACGACGTTTATTCGTTCATCCATTCGCCCGCATTTGGAAAAGTTCTGACTTAATATCGCCATCCTTGGACTGGGGAGACCTACAGGATCGGTAGAGATTAAAATTAACGAATTGACTTAGATGTAATCTAGGTCCTACGGGATAACCAAGAATCCGAAAAGATTCTTCAGGCCTTCTTCAGTTCAGCTTCGTACTCTTCGATGTATTGGAGGATCTCCATAGAACCAGGAAGCACATTAGAACCAAAATGCCGTATAAGATTACCTTCCGGATCTATTAAGAACTTGTTAAAATTCCAGCTAACCTTAACATCCTGCTTTCCATTTCTTCTCTTATCCGTTAGCCATTCATAAATGGGGTGCTTACCTGACCCTCTAACTTTTACTTTAGTGGTTATGGGGAATGTAACGCCGTATTCCATAGAACAGAACTTTGCGATCGAATCTTCACTGCCATTCTCTTGCCACAAAAATTGATTACTAGGAAAACCGATTACTTCGATCGATTGGCTTTTTTCTTCGTACATGCTTTGCAAGTGCCTGTATTGTGGGGTGAAACCACATTTGGAAGCTACGTTGACCAATAACATATACTTTCCTTTGTAGTCAGAAAGCTTAATCACTTCTTGACTGTTCAACGCTTTTATCTCAAAATCGTGGATCGATTGCTGTTTCTTCATTCAAATGATGTTTAATTTGAAAAACTAAAAACGTGCCGCTAAGTTCAATAATGCCTTCTTTTAAATACTTGCTTCTTTTCAGCTTTCTATTTATGTGTCTTACGGTGGTTGGTCAACGACCCAAGTATGGAAAAGAAAGCATTACTTTACTTCCAGAGGCACCTAACTATGGTGACCTGGATATGTGGGCCGCTCATCCTGCAAAATACGACTCAGCAGATGTCGTTCCTGGTAATGGACAACTTAAAGCGAATCAGGAAAATGCCGCGGTAGACGTTTTCTTTGTGCACCCTACCATCTACACCGGGAAGCAAAACCCCAAAAACCCTTGGAATGGTGACGTTTTCAATGCAAAACTGAACCTGAGTGTGGATCAGTCTACAATTAAAAATCAAGCGAGTATCTTCAACGGAAGTGGACGAGTGTACGCTCCAAGGTATCGTCAGGCTCACTTGCAAGTATTTTATACTGAAGACATGAGCTTGAAAAAACAGGCACTAGAATATGCTTATCAAGATGTGGCAACGGCCTTCAAGCATTATCTTAAAAATTTTAATGAGGGACGGCCTATCATCATCGCTTCACATAGCCAGGGAACCCTGCATGCAGCAAGACTACTCGAAGAATTCTTTGATCAAAAAGAATTAAAAATGAAATTGGTGGCCGCTTACCTAGTTGGTATGCCACTCGCTAAGGAAATGTATGAAGGCATACTTCCATGCGAAAATGCTTCTGAAACAGGATGTTGGGTGAGCTGGAATACATTTAAGGAAGGCTATTTCCCGGATCACTTTTTTCAGACCTACAAAAATGCCCTCTCAACTAATCCTTTAAATTGGCAAGTGAATGACACCTATGCAAGCAGAGATGAAAACCTTGGAGGAGTTTTGCGAAAGTTCAATAAGATAGTCCCCAGGGTGACAGATGCACAAAATCACTTAGGTGTACTGTGGTCAGAAAAACCGCATTTCCCCGGTCGGATTTTCTTACGGACGAAACGTTACCACATTGCAGACTACAATCTTTTTTACGTAAACGTTAGAGAAAATGTAGCTGAAAGAGTAGGTAATTTTTTAAGTAATACTGCTGCTTTGGCAAACTAAATGACCTAGCCCGAAATTCTATCTATTAACAGGAAGACTGTACAATATTTCGAACCTTAATCAATTAAATCAGTAAATACAGTAAATACTCTTAAATTAATCTCATAACAAATGAAAAACCTCTGTGTATTGAGTTGGATATTGGTAATGGCAAACACCGTTTCCGCTCAGACTAAACTCATTGAAAAAGTTGAAAAGTTGAATGATGAAGTAGTCATTCCCTATGAAAAATACGAACTGGAAAACGGTCTCCAGCTGATCATTCACGAAGATCATTCAGATCCACTGGTACACGTAGATGTCACATATCACGTGGGATCCGCAAGAGAAGAACTCAACAAATCCGGTTTTGCTCACTTCTTTGAGCATATGATGTTTCAAGGTTCAGACAACGTCGCAGATGAAGAACATTTCAAGATCGTAACCGAGTCCGGAGGAACCTTAAATGGAAGTACAAACAGAGACCGAACCAACTATTACCAGACGGTGCCCTCCAATCAACTTGAGAGAATGTTGTGGCTCGAAGCTGACCGAATGGGCTTTTTTCTTGATGCGGTAACGCAGGAGAAATTTGAGATTCAAAGAGCAACAGTAAAAAACGAAAAAGGGCAAAATTACCTTAATCGACCTTACGGAATGTGGAGAGAAAAGACGATGGACGCACTGTATCCACATGGTCACCCATATTCATGGTCTACAATAGGTCTATTGAAAGATCTGGATAGCGCCAATCTTACCGATCTTAAAAACTTCTTTCTGAGATGGTATGGGCCAAACAATGCTGCAATTACCGTCGGTGGGGATGTAAATCCTAAAGAGGTGATCGCATTAGTTGAAAAATATTTTGGAAGTATCCCAAGAGGTCCGGAGGTTTCTGACCTTGATATTGATCCGATTACAATTGATTCAGATCGGTACATCTCGCATGTGGATAGCAATATCCGCTTTCCAGCCTTGATGCTGACATACCCTAGTGTTCCCAATATGCATCCCGACGAGGCTGCTCTTGACTGTTTATCAGAAATACTCGGAACAGGTCAGAGCTCTTATTTCTTTAAGAAATTTGTCTTGACGCAGAAAGCTATCCAAGCCTCTGCTTTCCACCCTACCTCAGAATTAGCCGGTGAATTCTCAATGTTTGTACTTCCTTATCCCGGTCGCTCATTGGCAGACTTTGAAGTAGAAGTGCGTCAGATACTTGACGATTTTGCCCAGAATGGCGTTAACGAAAATGACTTAGTCAAGTTTAAAGCAAGCAGAGAATCCAACACAATAAATGGGCTTGCTTCTGTTAGTGGAAAAGTGTCTCAACTAGCCGCTTACCAGTACACGTTCAGCAATCCCAATATGATCAACAAGGATCTTCAGCGTTATCTGGATGTAACGGCAGAGGACGTCATGAGGGTGTTCAATGAATATATCTACAAGAAGCCTGGGGTTGTATTAAGCTATCTTCCAAACGAAGAAACTGCTCCTGCAAAGCCTGATAACTTCGAAAAAGATCGAACAGTAGATAACCCCTACCCTATAACGGATTACTCAGGTTTAAAATACAATAAGGCCTCAGACGATTTTGATCGATCTCTTAAACCCGAACCGGGGGCTAGTCCATTAGTAAAGGTTCCAGAATTTTGGAAAGAAGAATTCGAGAACGGAATGAAGCTTATAGGTACAAAAAGTGACGAAATTCCGACCGTAGCCATACAAATCAATTTAGATGGTGGCCATAAATTCGATGCAGATGACCCTGCAAAAAGCGGCTTAGCCTTAATCACTGCTTCCCTTATGAACGAGTCTACCGAAAACTACTCAGCAGAGGAAATGCAAGAGGAGCTAAGGAAAATTGGAAGCTCTATTGCCATTTATGGGGATAATAATTCTACTACTGTCTCAATCAATACACTTGTCAAAAACCTAGATCGAACGTTAGAGTTAGTAAACGAAAAACTTTTCAGACCGGCATTTAATCAAGAAGATTTTGATCGAGTGATTAAGCAACAAATGGAAGGAATTATTGCAAGTCAAAAAGACCCAAGTGCTATCGCTTCTCAGGTGTTTAACAGGCTTCTTTACGGTGATGAGCACATCTATTCTGTACCCTCCAGTGGCATTGAGGAAACTGTTCAGAATATTTCAGTGGAGGATATAAAAGACTTTTATGCAAAGTACTTCTCTCCAAACCTCGGTGAGGTAGTAGTTGTGGGTGCTATCGAGCAAGAGGAGATTCTTCCAAAACTGAATTTTCTAGAAAAATGGAAGTCTAAAAATGTTCGGGTACCAAAGCTTCCTGCAGCCCAGGCGGCGGACAAGGCGAAGATTTACCTGGTTGACAAGGAAAACGCTCCCCAGTCACAAATTCGTATTGGCTATGTTACAGACCTAACCTACGACCCAACAGGAGAGTACTACAAGACCTACTTAATGAATTACCCCTTGGGAGGTGCTTTCAACAGTAGGATAAATTTGAACCTTAGAGAAGAGAATGGTTGGACGTATGGTGCTCGAAGTTACTTCTCAGTTTCTGAGGATCCAGGACCTTACGTGGCTACCGCTGGTGTGCTCGGTACAGCTACCGATAGTTCTGTAGTTGAATTCATGAAAGAAATCAAAGAATATCGAGAAAACGGGATCACTGAAGATGAATTGGCTTTTATGAGGAACTCCATAGGTCAGAGAGACGCCAGGTCTTATGAGACTCCAGGACAAAAAGCAGGATTCCTTAGCAGAATCGTTCATTACGGATTAGATGCTGGTTACGTTGATGAGCAAACGAAAATCATCAATACTATCACTAAGAAAGAACTCGATGCACTAGCGGAAAAGCATCTAAAGGATGAGAATTTTTACATTCTGGTTGTTGGCGACGGAGCCAGTAACAGATCAAAACTAGAAAAACTAGGGTATGAACTTGTTGAGCTCGATGCCAAAGGAAATGTAATTGAGGAAACTCAATTAGACGTAGATAAGTAAGTCTAACGCCGTATAACAGTCTTAATAAGAGCGGCGACCTTCGGTTCGCCGCTCTTATTTTATTAAAACCTCAGATGCTTTACCGTGGCTGAATGATTGATTAGCTGTTTCAAAGAGTCTATCCCAATTTGCAAATGAACATCTACATAATTGGCAGTGACCTTTTTATCGCTCTCGTCAGTTTTTACTCCCTCCGGTATCATCGGAATATCAGAAACTAACAAAAGTGCTCCTGCCGGTATCTCATTTTTGAAAGCAGAAATGAAAATGGTAGCAGTCTCCATATCCACCGCCATCGCCCTTACTTCTTGCAGGTACTGCTTGAAATCTTCTTTATGTTCCCAGACCCTTCGGTTAGTTGTGTAGACGGTCCCGGTCCAATAATCCCTCTCATGCTCACGAATGGTGGTAGAAATAGCTTTTTGAAGGGCGAAAGCTGGTAATGCAGGAACTTCAGGAGGAAGGTAATCGTTCGAGGTTCCCTCGCCCCTAATCGCTGCAATCGGCAGTATTAGATCCCCCACATTATTCTTTTTCTTTAGCCCCCCACATTTACCCAGAAACAAAGCTGCCTTCGGCATAATGGCAGTAAGTAGGTCCATCACTGTGGCTGCATTCGGTGACCCCATGCCAAAATTAATGATGCTGATGCCGTCTGCTGTCGCCACTTGAAAAGGCCTTTCTTCTCCAACTATGGGAACATCATGCCATTCGGCAAACATGTTGACGTAGTTCCGAAAATTGGTAAGAAGAACGTAAGATCCAAAATCATCAAGAGACTGACCAGTGTATCGGGGCAGCCAGTTCTCTACAATTTCATTCTTGGTTTTCATTTGGGAATTTGAACAGTAAAATTGGTTTAATTTTCTGATACCTGAGAAAATATTTTCTAATTAGCCTTGACTTGTGCCAATGCTTGCTCAATTGATTCTCTTCCTGCAGCTATTAATTCTTGGGCTTTATAAAACTCAAACGTAGTGCAGGCATCCCTTGAAATCTGAGCAACAATATCAGGTTTTGCCTGGTCTAACATCAGATCGGTCATATGATCCTGCATAAGGTCAATCGATTTATTCAGCAGTTCAAAATAGCCTAACTTATCATGTGCTGACGAACCCCCAGGTAGCAGTTTTGCCCAGCGATCTTTAAAACCATCAAGCATTCTCAGGTACTCTTTCTCTTCTTTATCAGCTTGCTGCTGTGTCAGATCAGAACGATGGTAAGGTTTGGGATGGTTGACATTTGAGACCACCAATAGATCCCCTTCCGTCCTTTTTACCGAGGCCACTGGAACAGGATTAAGCACACTTCCATCGATCAGCTTATCTGTACCAAAAAGGACAGGTTTTATAACTGTAGGGATAGCTGTTGAAGCACGCAACGCCTTGTACATGCTTCCAGCGGAAATCTCTACGCTCCGCTTGTTTTTTATGTCGGTGGCTACCGCTACGAAGGGTATTTCAAGATCTTCTATCATTCGATCATCAATGATTTCTTCCAATGCTTTAAATACCTTTTCTCCTCGTACAAATCCGGCAGAGCTAAAGGTAAAATCAATCAGTTTAAATACATCAAGTCGATTTAGCTGACTCGCCCAGCCACTGTACGTATCTAATGCCCCACAAGCCTTGAAAGCCCCAACCACAGCCCCCATTGAAGAACCTGAAATGGAAGATATCTCATATCCGTTCGCCTCTAACCCTTCTATTACACCAATATGAGCCAGCCCTCGAGCGCCTCCACTGGATAGAACAAGTGCTACTTTCTGTCGCATTCCTTAGTTACTGATTCAATAAATTTTACGGACCCGAACAAAAAAAGATATTTGAATAAGGTACCCCGTATTTCCAATAGATAAAAAGCGCTACTTTACTGCTTCATAAAGGATCTCAATCGGGTGAAGTGCTTTCCTTCCTGTACCGTCCTTGATCTGATGTCGGCAACTGGTTCCTGGCGCAGCAATCAATGTATCCTCATCAAGGTCACGGATCACTGGAAATAAAACGAGTTCTCCGATTTGCATGGAAACATCAAAATGTTCTTTCTCATATCCAAATGAACCTGCCATCCCACAGCAACCTGAAGGAATCACCTGCACCTTTCTCCCCGGTAGAGCCGAGAGTATTTTCTTTGTCGGGGTTAGGGAAGAAACCGCTTTCTGATGGCAATGCCCATGAAGCTTAATCAATTGCTCTCTTTGATCAAAATCCGATTGGTTTATTATTCCGGCATCAAGCTGACTTGAAAGGAATTCTTCAATTGTGTAAACGTGTTCACTTAGTGATCTTGCCTTTTCCTGCTGATCACCTCTCAGCAAACTAATGTACTCATCCCGAAATGTTAAGATCGTGGACGGTTCGACGCCAATCAGAGGTGCCTCGGAAGAAATCAGTGGATGAAAGGTCTCAACGTTCTTTTTAGCTAGTGCTAATGCTTCTTTGAGTAATCCTTTGGAAAGATAGGACCTGCCACTTTCAGCATGATCTACGAACTTTACTTCAAACCCTAATCGATCCAGCAATTTGATCGCTGTCACGCCTATCCCTCCGTCATTATAATTAGTAAATTCATCGATAAAAAAATAGACTTTCGATTTTCCCCCATTAGTATCAAAATATTTTTTTACCCATTTTTCTACGGTAACCTTAGAGAGTTCCGGCATTGACCGTTTAGGAGCAAATCCAACCAAAGATTTCGCGATATAGCTTATCCCAGGCATATTAAAAACCCATCGATACAGCCATGGAGTAAAGTTGGCTATTTTCATCAATTTACTGAAAGAGCCAATTAGTCGCGACCGTATTGGCACGCCATTCGACTGATAGTACTGATGCTGCCACTCCGCCTTCAATTTTGCCATGTCAACATTCGAAGGGCACTCCGATTTACACCCTTTACATGAAAGGCAGAGGTCCATTACCTCCTTAATTTCTTTTCGATCAAAGCTTACTTCGTTTGATTTAGTAAGCATCTCCCGCAGAATGTTCGCCCTTGCACGAGTGGTGTCAGCTTCATTGCGCGTAGCCATATAGCTGGGACACATTGTTCCTCCGCTCAGCTCCGTCTTACGACAGTCACCAGAACCGTTACATTGCTCTGCTGCTCTAATGAAACCTTGATTGTCACTGAAATCAAAAACAGTATCGATGTCAGGAGTTTGTTGATCGACCTCATAACGCAAAGAAGTATCCATAGGAGGCGTATCTACTATCTTTCCTGGATTGAAAATACCTTGCGGATCCCACGTTGCCTTCACTTCTTTACACAATTGATAATTGTGGTCACCCAGCATCTTAGGGATAAATTCTCCTCTAAGCCTCCCGTCTCCGTGTTCGCCTGATAATGACCCATCGTACTTCTTTACTAAGTCAGCTATTTCTTCTGCAATGATTCTGAATTGCTCAATGCCCTTCTTTGTTTTTAAATCGAGTATCGGTCTCAGGTGTAGTTCCCCCGATCCTGCATGAGCATAGTGCACACTGTATAGCCCATGTCGCTCCAGAATCTCGTTGAACTCTGCTATGTAGTTAGGAAGATCATGTACATCTACCGCTGTATCTTCTATCACAGGTGCAGGCTTGGCATCACCCGGCACATTTGACAACAGTCCTAACCCTGCCTTTCTCAATCCCCATACCTTGGGAATTTGATCGCCTTCGATAACAGGAAAAGCATAGCCGAATTTTTGCGCCTGAACTTCCCTTATCAACTCTTTAACCGCATTGTCAAGGAGTTGCTCACTCTCTTTCGCAAACTCAACTACCAGAATAGCTTGCGGTGTCCCCTCTACAAAAAATCGATACTGCTGGTACATTCTGTTGCGCTCGGTTGCCTCCAGGATGTAATGATCCATTAGCTCACATGCGCTAGGACCATACTTGAGCGCGATTAAGTTGGCTTTCAAAGCGTCGTCTATGGTATTGCTGTGGATGCAAACCAACTTCTTATGCGCAGGAGGCAGAGGTGTAAGTTTCAACTTCGCTTCAGTTACAATGGCAAGCGTTCCCTCTGATCCTGCGATCAAAGAGCAAAAATTAAACAGCTGATCCTTTGTCTTAGCGAAGGGTTCCTGCCTAAGCAGCATATCCAATGCATATCCTGTATTGCGACGCGGAATATTACTTTTCGGATACCCCTCTTCGATTGATTTTCTATTTTCCTCCTTATTGAGCGTCTCTCTGATGGCCCAATAAACCTCAGTATGCCGATTTCCTGAAGTATCAAACCCGTTACAGCGAGCCAAAAATGCACTGGTATCCAAAGGACCAAATTCAGCAATAGAAGCATCTGATAGCACTGTTTTCACTTCTAACAGATGCTCGCGAGTACTTCCATAAACAACAGAATTAGAACCACAGCTGTTATTCCCAATCATACCCCCAATCATCGCACGATTTGCTGTAGAGGTTTCAGGTGCAAAAAAGTAGCCATAAGAAGCTAAATATTGGTTGAGATCATCACGTACTATCCCGGGTTGAACCTTTACCCAACCTTCTTCAACATTTAACTCAAGAACTTGATTTAAGTATTTAGAGATGTCTACCACGACTCCACTACCCACCACTTGACCAGCGAGAGAGGTTCCCGCTGTTCTTGGTATCAATGAGAAGCTTCCTTCAGAAGCTGCTCTTACCAACTGAACAAGATCTTGCTCTGCCTTTGGAACTGCTACCGCAAGTGGCAGTTCTCGATATGCCGACGCATCTGTGGCATACAGCCTCCTTGTTGTCTCATCAGTGTAGAACTCTCCAGTAAAGCCGTCAGGTCGTTTCATAAACATCTGTAACAATAAAGCCAGGAATGGCCCTGGCTCTATTACTTCAAAGTTGCAGCATCTTGTTTGAAATAGTTACTTCTTTTCCACTCTTTTCAATACGAGTGCTGTACGATTTGGCAGGTAAACACTTAAAAAATGCTCTCCAAAAAGTGTTACCGTCGGATAGGTCATCCCATCGTCTACTCTGTCAAATCCGCCAAACTCCTTTTTATCAGAATTCAATACTACTTCGTATTTTCCTGAAGCCGCTACTTTAAACCTGTAATCCGGAATTGAATTACCAGGACTAAAGTTGAAGCAGAATATTAAATTATTTCGCTCAAAAATTAATGTATGATTAGTTTGATCAGCGTTTAACTGTTGTGCTGGATTGGCTGAAACAATCTTATGCTCACTGGCCATGTTTACCATTTCTGAACCGAAGGCATACATCTGCTTGTATCGTAGTTCTTTGTTCTCAACTAACGACCATTGCCTTCTGGCATATTTATAACTCCAATTGTTTCCCTCTCTCGGGAAATCCACCCATTCCGGATGTCCAAACTCATTTCCAATGAAATTGAGCCATCCTTCACCACCCATACTCAAGGTCAAGAGTCGAATCATATTTTGCATGGCGATACCACGGTCGATGATCATGCTGGAATGATCAACATGCATATGATCGTACATCTCCTTATCCATCAACCAGAATGCTAATGTTTTATCTCCTACAAGTGCCTGGTCGTGAGACTCAGCATACGCAATGGTCCGTTCGCCGAACCTCCTGTTGCTAAGGGTATGCCAAACCTCATGGATGTTCCATTCTTCATCCGATTTATGCTTTAGTAACTTGATCCAGTAATCGGGTATTCCCATAGCTAGCCTAAAATCAAAACCAATACCTCCTTCCTCAACAGGACGACATAATCCCGGCATTCCGCTCATATCTTCCGCAATGACCAGCGCAGAGGGCTTGAGCTCCTTGATTAAGGTATTTGCTAACTGTAGATAAGTCAACACGTCCCAATCGGTGTGCCTGAAATACTTATCGTAATTATCAAACGAGATATTGCCATGATGGAAATAAAGCATAGAGGTCACACCATCGTAACGATACCCATCAAAATGAAACTCCTCTATCCAGTATTTTACATTGGACAGTAGGAACTGCAATACTTCTTCTTTTCCATAATTGAATAGCTTACTGTCCCATTGAGTGTGGTAACCTCTGCCACCCTCATGGAAATACTGGTCATCACTTCCATCAAACTGGTTCAGCCCTTCCGCAGTATTTTTTACCGCATGTGAGTGCACAATATCCATGATAACCGCAATTCCAAGCTCGTGTGCCTTGTTAATAAGATACTTTAAATCATCAGGTGTGCCAAAACGACTGGAAGGTGCAAAAAAGCTACTCACATGATAACCGAACGAACCATAATATGGATGTTCCTGAATCGCCATGACTTGAATGGCATTATACCCTTGCTCTTTAATCTTCGGTAAAATGACGTCCGCAAACTCCCGGTAGGTCCCGATTCCCTCCTTTTCCTGGGCCATCCCAACATGGCATTCGTAGATATAGGGCTCTTCAAAAGCAGCCTTTGGTTTGAACTTTTTGTCCGTCCATTTGAATTGTTTTTCCGGACTCCAAATACGCCCAGTAAAATCATTTGATCCCTCCTCCTGGGTGACGTAACCCATGTAGGCCGGAATACGATCCATACGCTTTTCAGCGGAAACAATATGAACTTTTACTTCCGACAGGTGGCCGAACTTTCCAGCATAGCGCTTATCATCCAGGAAAATTTCCCATACGCCATTATCCAACCTATTCAGTGGATTTGCATAACGTTCCCAGTTATTGAATTCACCTATAAGGTAAAGTGCCTTTGCCTTGGGTGCCCACTCTCGGTACCACCAGCCTCTGGCCTTCCTATCATAATTAAATCCAAAATAGTTATATGCAGAAGCAAACTTGTCCAGCGACTTATATCTCTTTTGAATATCCTTTAGCCGCAATTCATACCTTTCAGTACGCGCTATTATCTGGTCTGCATGTGGTTCCAACCAGGGATCTATCGTAATAAGCCCTGGTAAATGTTTAACTGCCATATTCTACTGACGGTATTTTGAGCAAAACTATCAACATACAATTCCACACACAAATCAATTACATAAATAGCGCCATTTCATTAATATTTATTCAATAAAACAGACATAAATCAACGTAATTATCAATAATATGGCTCAAAATTTATTTACTTATAAAAAGCAGAGAGGGGTTAAATTTCATTTTAAAATAGTTTGAAAATAGCTCTATTAATAAATCTCTGCTACATATCATACTCTAAAAAACTGCCAGCTTTAGCAGTCAAGCGAAAAATTATAATTGCTGACCTATAACTACTGATGCTTTTGTTATCGTATCATTCAGAGAACGTGGGCCAACAGCTTCACGAGCACCCCTCTTAATCCAATAACTATTAGGAATAGATCAAAGAAAAATAACTACAAAAATGCTCTGCAAAGAGCAATTTTTACCTATATGCCATGATCACAGGAGTAGCAATCGGGATTTCCAATTCAAACGAAGGTAGGAATATTATCCCTCGAAAGAATACATAAGCCCTTTTTCCTCACTAAATACAATCATCATTTAACGGCAAGGCTCTTAGATGCTGTTTTTAGTTAAACATTAAGAAATTATGAAGTGGTGGTCTGGCCAAACCACCCGAGAGAGACATTGCTTGAACATAAATCCTAAGCAAGTCCATTTTTGATCGTAGCTCCAACTCGTTGATTTCATTTTGATAGGATAAAACATCAATGAATAACTTTAAGTCTGTAGCTACCAACTCGTCAGAAAACTTTTTCAACTGGTCGCTTTTAGCTGCCATCAATGCGATGTCCTGCTTGAAAAACTGAGCAGATAACCAAATTTGTGAGATAAGTTTCTGTAATGCTTGTGCGTCATTTTCAGAATCAGCGAGGTCTGCAAGCAACTTGAGCTCTTTGAGCTTACGGTCTACACGATCCTCATCAAAAATTGGCAACTGTATTCCAACTTGGAACCTCAGATTATCAGCAATATCATTTGCCGGATCCACTTCATATTCAGGCTGTATAAAGCCAAGGGATCGCTTGCTCTGCTTCCCATCTCTGGCTAATTCCTCCTTAGCTAGCACATCACGGCTGATAATCAACTCTGCTTCTTGCATTTGGACGCCCATCACGTATTCAAGCTGCTCCATTATCTGCTCCTCGGTAACAAATTGAAACTGGTCCCAGGTAAATTCAAATTCATACCCAGGCAACTCCTGCTTTAGTTCTTCTTCCAAAAAAGACTGCTTTAATCGTAGCTCTTCCTCTTCCCTCGACAGATGCAAAATCTCCCTATCAAGCTTCAATGCATCACGTACAGAAATCGCATCGGAATTCTCTAATAATCCCTGATATTGATAAAGGAGCTTCTCCCGATCTGCAATCATACGACTTCTGTGGTAGTGTCCTATCAGCAAGTGATAACGTTCCAACAAAAACTCATTAATTCTCACTTTGGAGCGTACTTCCTGATAGTTCTGCAAGGCAATCTGGTAGTTTTTGTCGGCGGTAATCATTGCCGGATTCATTAGATCAAAACGCATTCTAAATTCCTCGATTTCGGGAGTTATTTGACTGGAACGTAGTCGCAAATCAACGTCTCTTATGATCGGTGAGCGATACTTCTCAGCACTCAGCTGACTCAAAATCATACTGTCAGTCTTTACGCTCGATTGCGAATAGACGTTCTTCAAAAATTTGCTAGACCAATGAGATTGAGCACTTACCATCCACGATGAGAAACAGCTCAAAAAAAGAATAATAAGGTATGTCCACCTACTTTTCAACCGCATAGACATAGACCTTTTCCCCTTTCAAAAAGTTATTATCTGGACTTATCCTGACGAACACTTCCTGACCGTAGGATTGACCGTTTGGGTTGGGATTGATTTTTACCGGATAACTGGTTACTCTGGACCCCATCGACTCTATTGTACCATTAATCTCATATACACGGTTTGTAGCGGTAACCTTCACTTTCTGACCAATCCTAAGGAGTGCTGTCTGATTTTCTTTTGTATATGCTTTGATCAAACTAGGTTTTGATTCAAATATCGAAACCAGTTTGTCGTGCGGCTCAGTGATTTCTTGTAGCTCAACGTTTATGGGACCTACTGTTCCATCAAAGGGCGCATACTGAACTAACTGCTCTTTTTCCATCTTCAACTCCTCTAACTTAAGTAGTTCTTCCTGGATTTGAATGGCGTTTAACCTTTGCTCCGTATTAAATGATTTCTTGTTTAGGTTACTGAGAGTCTCCCATTCTTTTAGGTTTCTTTGCTCCTGATCCTTGAGCTGCTCCAATTTTAAGGCTATGATGGTGAGCCCCTCTTGTACCCCCTTGGAGGAAAATTTACTCAACAATTGCTGTTCTTTGGTTAAAGCTGTTTTCTCCAATTCCAGTACCTGCTTCTTGGCTGCTAATACTTGTACTTCTTGCTCATAATCCAACTGTAATTTGCTCTTGGTCTTCTGATATTGTTCAACTTGCCTTAGCGAATCCATGTGAGCTAGCTGCAACCCATATTGTGCTTTCCTGATTTTTAGATCCAAATCAGGTCGGGAAATCTTCACCAGCGGGTCTCCCTTTCTCACTGTCTGACCCGGAATAACGTAAATACTGTCAATTCTTGCCACTACAGGCAAGCTAACTGCTGCCACACGTGACTCTACTTCCGCAACCATGGCCTCTCTGCCATCCCTGTACATGGTAGCCATTGTAGTGATCACTACCATGACAGCCAGCCAAAACAGAAAAAATAAATATCTCTTCAACATTACAGCATTACTTGATCTGGAGCTTCATCAAGACGAACCTCTATGAAAGATTCAGAAGCCAATAAGGCTTCAAAAAGCTTAACATACCCCGCCTTCTCTCTCAAAGTAAGGAGATACTCTCTTCGCAGTAACCCTTCTCTATTTCTCCGTTGACGTACAAAATGAATGGAATCACAATAAGGATTCAATAGCGCTTCTATATTACCTGGATCCTGCTCATAGTAAAGATTCAGTTCATACTTCAGTCGCTTCACACCAAAATGGCTGAAGTGCAGTACAACAGCTATGACACAAAAAATAGCTGTTCCCGCAATAGCAATAGAATAACCATAGACACCGGTAGCAATCCCTATGGATAGCGACTCAAACATAAAAATGATGTTTCTGGGGTTTTGAATATTGGTTCTAAACCTGATGATCGCGACCGCTCCGATAATACCAAAGCCCACCGCGAGGTTATTTCCAACTGCCATCATGATCATCGCTGAGACAGTAGAGGATAGCACCATGCCCTGAAAAAAGTGATTAGGGAAATCCTCTCCACGAAATGTGAAGCGGTAGGTCATGGCCACCGTAGCACTTAACAAAAAGGCTAATAACATGGAGAACAAGGCCACCTCGAAAGATGGGAAATCGTAAAACCTTGCGCCATCAAAAAAACCCTCAATCCATTCTACCATCCTAGATCATTTACGCAATGATAACAATAGGCAGATACTTGATCCCCTTGTTTAGTCACCTGATTTCTATTCCGTTTATAAAACTGCTCTGCTCTGTAATTTTTTTTTGCCCTTTATTTTATCAGTTTTACGGCAAACTCAAACCGGGGACAGCGCTGCAATAATTATGCAAAGGTTGCTAAAGCTCTTTTTTTACTACTTCATGAAGTATTACATGCAGGTTTTTATACGGCTGTTTTTCGGACGGGTAGAGATCGTAGGTAAGCATAAAATTCCCAAAGGAAAGCCAATTATTTACTCATGTAATCATCAGAATGCCTTTATGGATGCATTAATCATAGGCGCTTTATCTCCTGTGCGAATTACCTCGATGACGCGTTCCGACGTTTTTCACAAAACGCTAAGTTGGTTCATGGATGCCTTGCAAATGCTTCCGATCTACCGCATGCGAGACGGAATAGATCAGTTAGCAAAAAATGAAGCTGTCTTTGAAAAGATCCGATCTCTTCTAAGAGATAATAGAGCCATTTTAATTTTCTCAGAAGGTAATCATGGAAATGATTACTTCCTGCGTCCACTAACAAAGGGTAGTTCCAGAATGGCCTTTGAAGCAATGGAGAAAATGCCGGAAAAAGATATTCAGATTGTTCCTATTGGTCTAAACTATTTTCATCACCAACGACCGGGACACAAGCTCACCGTTGTTTTTGGAGACGGAATTCCTGTAAAAAATCATTTCCCTTCGTATGAAGAACACCCGGTGCGGGGTGCTAATCTCCTGAAGAAAGAAATTGCTTTTGGTATGCGAGAATGTTTACTCATCCCAGAAGAAACAGAAGATTATGAGGAGCGACGTGCATATATCAATCGACAAAATGAACGTATCGGGTTTCATGAGCTGAGAAAAAGAATCAATCTAAAAGACCATACTCTTAAAAAGAAAAGTGACCATGTCGCGCTACTAAATTCGTTTGGGAAAGCACTTGGTATCTTCAATTTTCCACCCTTGCTGCTTCTTCAGAAGATACTAGCCCCAATAAAAGATATTGTGTTTTACAGCTCTTTAAAATATGCCTTCGGTCTCTTTGTATTTCAAATTTGGTACCTGATCGTGTTAGCGGTTGCAGTACCATTGCTTGGATGGAAAATGGCAGGACTCATCGTTGCAATGCTTTTTCTGGCCTTGCTATTGAGGTTAAAAGTACTCAGGTGGGCTAATCCCCCTCACTAAAAAATCGTTTGCGATCGTAGATGATTTTCCCTTCCGGGCTGTACTCACGCATAATATAAGGCGTTGTATTGGGAGAAAATGGATTATCGGGATACTGAATCTCGCGCTTGATTCGTCTGTTGTCATAGTACTCTCTCCATAGCCCTATTCGATAATCAAATTTGTATGCTCCTCGAACCGCGAGGTTCCCATTTGGGTGAAATGCCACGTATTCACCGTCTCGATCTCCAAAATGAATGGGTATAGCTTCTCTGAGTCTGGTTCGATTGTAATCGTAAAAGGACAGTAAAGATTGCTCGGGGTATCCCTTCCAATAGATAGATTTTTCCTGCAATATGTCATTGCTATTAAATCTCATCCATCTTCCATGCTTTTCTCCCTTGTAGAAATGGCCTTCTTCCAGAATCTGCTCTCCAACCTTCTTGACATAATGCCCATGAAGAACACCTACCCTACTTGGGTCTTTAATCTTTGTGGATCTTACAATTTTCTTCTTCTTGAAATCATAATAATAGAACTCCCTCGTATATTCATCCGGCCCTTCAAAGTCTTGCTTTTTCAGATAGAAGAATAGCTCTGTCACCGTCTTCTTTCCAAACCCTTTTTTTGTAAATCCTTTCTTGGTTTTGATTCCCCAAAAGATTTTTGGATTTTGTTTCTTCTTTCGGCTTTGGACCGGAGCAATGTCAGGCAGATCGTTATTCCGTTCTTTAATCTCTATCGTCAAAGGGGTTTCATAATCTACTCTAAAGAGATTAGCGACTGCCTCGTCCTGCGCATTAGCAGAAATATGGCCATAAAAGCATATCAAAAGAAATACAGACCGGAACATCTATATGTTGAACGATTTTAGAAAAACAAAAGTATAAAAAAAGGCTCCCATCGGGAGCCTTTCCATATCTTCAATAATGTGAAGATTAATACAAGTAATCTAACGCAGTTTTATCATCGTTATTGAATGGTCTGTCGCCACCGTCAGTACACGCCAACATCCAAGATTTTGCTGCTGCTGAAGCCCCTGTAGGAGTACCTGGGATATGATTGGCACCAACTCCTGCAGTTCCTTCATTGGAGGTGCTTCCTCCACATGAGATGCTTCTGTCGAAGTAATCAGTGTGACGGAAACCTACGCAATGTCCCATTTCGTGAGCGATGATAGTAGCAATACCTTCGGTGCTTAGCCCGTAATTAGACTCAAGCACACCACTCATTTTTATTTCACCGTATGGATCACCGGATGAAGTCGGGAAACCGGCAGATCCTAGTACTCCTCTTCTCTCATCTCTTTTGTTTAATCGCGTCATTACGATATCGGCTCCTGAAGATGAGGTTACTCTCTGAAATGTAATTTCAAGATTTTCAGCGTTGTATCGTGCAATTGCCAGATCAAGCCCAGCAATCATAGCAGGACTGTATCCATCACTTGACTTTTTACCTCTGCCTCCGCCTGAAGTAGCTTCCGGGGCATAAATTGTGACGACACGACTGCCATTGGTAATTACCAGATTATTGGTGCTGTACTGCTCTTCAACGGGTAATCTATCACCTGAAGAAAGTGCATCCAGCTGAGCAGCAGGGATGTAAATGTCGCCCTCTACTAGGTATCCTTCGTCGAAAGCTAAAGGTGCCTGATCAGAGATATTGAATCCCGCAGCTGCAAGCTTTGTCAATACTTCAGAAGATACTTCTTCCGCTTTTTCTAGTGATGCATCATCACAAGCGGTAAACGCCACCAAAATGGCTAGGGTAGCGACTAAGAGATTCTTAGTTTTTTTCATAATAAACTTTGGTTTTAGTTATATGATAGTTTTAACAAATCGCAAATTATGTATTCCACACTTAAAACAAAAATAAATTTGGTATTTATGCCTAACATTAGTATAGAATTTTGCAATGTGACAGTTAATACAGAATTATAATTGGTATTTATGATTTATTTTTACTTTTTTATTTTGAATTATTCAAATATTCCAAAGGATTATATTGCACGTAGTCTTGAAAGACCAAATAATATTTTTCATATTTGATCTTAAAATATTCTCATTCAACCCAAATAATGCAGGTTCACACCAAAACCTGGATCACAAAAAAATTTTTCATAGTGTTTCCTCTGCTTAATTTCGAAAATGCTTAAGAGTATACTGGTCTTAGTGGGGGCGATGATAGGCTTTCACTCCTTTGGTCAATCTTCTGGGATAGAATACTTGGATCCTGTAAGGGCAGTAAGCAGAAATGATGCTACCTGGTACCTATACCAAAAAAACTCCACTGATGATTCAGGGGCTGTGATTAGGAGCCTTGCAGATAACTGGGTAATTGGAAAATTGAAAAAAGATGACACCTATACTGATTTATATGTAACCAATAATCAATGGAAATGGTCTTCCAAGACCAGAGCCATCTCAGGAAAAGCTGCCAGGTCCAAACAAGAATACTTGTTGTTATTTACAAAACTGCCTGGTGAACTGCCTCCCGAAGCAAGGATATTCCCGGAATATGATGCTGCTATCCTACTAAGTTCAAAAAAAGATATTAACCGCCAATGGCTGGACCACCCCGACTTAATCTGGCTGGATTCACATACCAAACCAACCGAAGAATCAATATTACGGAGGCATGACCTGAGCGTAAACGATGTATACTTAACTCACCACCTTCACGGTAGCTCATATGGAGTCACCACATCGATCAAAGAGCAACGTTTTAGAAAAGAAGACTTGGACATTTTCAGGATCAGTGATACTACAGAAAGATCCTTTCCTGCTATTAGTAGCCATGCTACCGATATGGCTACTTTAGTCTCGGGAAAAGGCGTTTCATTCCTCTATGGTAAAGGGGTAAGTAACGGACACCTGATTTCTACATCATATGACCTTCTGTTTCCTGAACCGTCCTCCTATTTTGATGCATATGACTGCGAAGTACAGAACCATTCCTTCGGAGTGGGGGTAGAAAACTACTATGGCGCAGAGGCAAAAGCTTATGATGAAATGGCCTTTGCATCTCCCGACGTACTTCATGTCTTTAGCAGTGGAAACAGTGGAGAGTTTACTGCATTAGATGGTAATTACGCGGGACTCTTGCAAACGTCCAATTTGACAGGAACCTTCAAGCAAGCAAAAAACGTGCTCATAGTTGGAGCCACAGATTCACTAAATAATGTGAAGCCGTACAGCTCGGTAGGCCCTACTTATGATGGAAGAGTCAAACCTGAGTTGGTAGCCTATGGAGGAGAGGGTAGTTCGGATGCTGCTGCATTGGTGAGCGGTATGGCGAGCTACCTGAAAGGATTTGCTTCAAATGAAAAAGGTAAGCTTTTATCCGCTGCTGAAACGAAAGCACTCTTGATGGCCGGTGCAAAAGATCTGGGTGAAGATGGCCCTGACTACAGAAGTGGGTACGGCAGTGCCAGTCTACAAAATAGCCTTAACATCTTGCGGAAGGAGTACTTCTTTTCAGATTCTGTATTAAACGAAGAAAAGCGTCATACTGTAAGGCTAGCAGAGCCTGCCAGCTACCTCAAGGTTATTTTATACTGGAATGACCCCTCGTCACTCCTGGATGCAAACCACACCCTGATTAATGACCTGAACCTTACCTTGACAGACCCCAATGGTTTAGAATTCAAACCTTGGATTTTGTCTACCTTCCCTAATGCAGACAGCCTGAATGTTGCAGCAAAAAGAGGGGTAGATCATGTGAATAATGTAGAAATGATCTCCATCGCAGATTTGCAGCCGGGAGACTACACCGTTCGCATCACCACTGAAGAGGGACTAAATGCCCCTCAGCTTTATACGATTGCCTATCAAATAAAAGAGAAGGATCATTTTGAGTGGAAATATCCCACATCAAGCGACCATCTGATTTTTGATGAACCAACAATCCTCAGATGGAATTCAACGCTCGAGAAGGATGCAGTTGGACGACTTCTTTGGCAATGGTCCGATTCGACAACTGTTCTCCTTGCGGAAGAAGTCATCATTGCAGATGAACAAGTGGGAATATATGTGCCCGATTCTTTAGGTGCAGGTCACTGGATACTTGAAATAGAAGGAATTAGATACATATCTGAAAATGTATGGATTGAATCCGTCCCCCAATTGGATGTCTCGCTGAACTGTGAAGACCGGCTAATTCTCACCTGGGAAGGAGACCCTCTGATAGATCAAACGCTGCTATTTAATCCTGAACTTCAAACGCATCCAACGAACGAAAATGATACTTCCCTAATTCTTGATCCAAGTGAGCTGTCTTCCGATTTTATTGCTATTAGGCATACTTATCAAGACAAACTAGGAATCAGAAGTTATGCCATCAACTACAAGCAGCAAGGGACCGGTTGCTATCTCTCCAGTTTTATTGCCAGGCAGACAGAAGAAAGGAGTGTAACGCTTGACCTCAAGTTGAACGCTATTGATTTGATTCGGTCTGTTTCGGTAGAGAAAACTTCCTCTACTGAAACTACCATACCTTTCAACATTCCGAATCCATCAGAATCAATTTTAATTGAAGATCAAGACCTCGTTACAGGTATTTACGAATATAGTGTGATCTTAGACTTAAAAGACGGAACCCAATTGCGCTCAGATGCCCAGACGATCTACTATGCAAATAAATCATCAACTTTAATCTTCCCTAATCCTGTCAGCCCTTCGTCAGAATTAGCCGTAATGAGTGATGCTTCAGGAGGTGTATTTCAGCTTATTGATCTTAACGGGAGACTTTCTTTACAATGGGATATTTCCAATACGATCGAATACATTCCGCTGTATGGCATACGGCAGGGTGTCTATTCCTTTCAAGTTATCTCAGATGAGAAGGTACTAAGAAGAGGTAAAGTTCTAGTTAAATAAAAAGGGAATCCCTGGGGATTCCCTGTCTTTATTTAGGCTTGGCTTAGTAATGAAATTCGTAATTTATGCTATTCTACAGCAATGTCAACACTTCGTTTGATAAAATCTGTCATCGCTTTTCCCGTCAACATTCCTTGTGAAAGCAGAGCTAAATCGTACGCTTGCTTCGCATAAGCCAGCTTTTGTTCTTTCTCTTTTGACTCTATGATTTTCCTGATAATGCCATGATTGCCATTTACGGCTACCGAGAGCGTTACGGGCATATCACCAAACATCATGGGGCCTCCACCACCGGCGGCCTGCATGTCCTTCATTCTTCTCATAAATTCAGGGAGCGTTACTGTTACGGGTAATTCATCTTCAGACATGGACTCAATACTTACTGCATTTTTGCTATCGTTGACTGCTTCCTCAAAGATTGCTTTTACTTCCTCCTGCTCTTTCTCTGTAAGTACAGATTCCTTTTCTTCTCCAGTGTCAATCAGCTTATCTGCCACATCAGCATCTACACGTTTAAATGTCACTTCAAACTTTTGCTCTACGTGATTGATGAAGTGTGCATCTAAGACGTCTCCCATCACCAAGACATCATACCCCTTATTTTTTGCAGAGGTGATGAACCCATCCTGCTTCTCTGCATCGTTCGTGTATAAGAAGACAACTTGTTTGTCTTTGTTTGTCTGAGTCGCCTCTACTTGCTTTTTATACTCTTCGAAAGTGGCCGTCTTTCCCTGTGTATTCGTCAGCAAAGCAAAATCCTTTGCCTTTTCGTGAAACTTCTCTTCAGACAACATTCCGTATTTGACGAAAATGCCAATGTCTGACCATTTTTCTTCAAAAGCTGGTCGGTCTTTCTTGAACAACTCGCTAAGCTTATCCGCTACTTTCTTGGTGATGTAGCCATTGATCTTCTTCACGTTGCTATCTGATTGCAGGTAACTACGTGACACATTCAATGGAATGTCGGGACTGTCGATTACTCCATGCAATAACTGCAAAAACTCAGGAACAACGTCTTTTACTTCGTCAGTAATGAACACCTGACGAGAGTATAGCTGAATTTTATCTTTCTGAATCTCAAAATCCTTCTTGAGCTTTGGAAAATACAGTATCCCAGTCAAATTGAATGGATAGTCAACATTCAAATGAATCCAAAACAATGGATCTTCTGAGAAAGGATATAACGTCTTGTAGAAAGAAATATAATCCTCGTCTTTTAGATCGTTAGGGTTTTTTGTCCAAAGAGGTGCTACATCGTTGATGATGTTAGCTTCTTTGACTGTTTTATACTTAGGATTACCGTCTTTATCCTTACCGTCTTCCACGCTTTTATCTTTTTCCCCGAACTGTACCGTTACAGGTAAGAACTTAGCGTACTTATCAAGGATCCCCTGGATCCTGTGATCCTCTAAAAACTCTTCAGAATCTCCGTCGATATGCAAGACGATATCAGTCCCTCTCGTCTTTTTCTTCGCAGGCTTAATTTCGAACTCCGTGTTCCCTTCTCCAATCCATTTTGCGGCTTCTGCACCCTCTTGATGTGAAAGTGTCACGATTTCCACTTTCTTAGAAACCATAAATGCAGAGTAAAATCCTAAACCAAAATGACCGATAATCTGCTGATCCTCTCCTTTATCCTTATACATCTCAAGGAATTCTGTGGCTCCGGAGAATGCGATCTGATTGATGTACTTCTTGATCTCTTCAGCTGTCATTCCGATACCATTATCGGATACGGTAATGGTCTTTTTCTTCTTATCTACATTGACTTCCACTTTGAGCTCACCAACTTCTCCCTGATACTCCCCTAAGGAAGAAAGCCGCTTCAGCTTTTGAGTAGCATCCACAGCGTTGGACACCAACTCTCTTAAAAAAATCTCATGATCTGAGTAAAGGAATTTTTTAATAATCGGAAAGATATTTTCCGTGTGAATGGAAATAGTACCTTTTTCTTGCATGTCTATATGTAAGTTTTTTATTCTGTCTCGGGAAAATCAAATACTATTCCAATCCGGTGATCCGCCGAATGGCTGACAAGATGTCAGAAAATACAGTAAGTGACTACCTGATTCTGTCAGCTGATCGCACTAGCTGTTCGTCACGTCGGATGAAACGATTGGCCAACATATTGCAAAGAAGCGCTACAACCGGAAAGTAGAATCCAATCAAATAAGTTCCCTGAAGCTTGGGTTCAAGTACAGCCTCAGATTTCAAAGTGAAGTAGAGACAGACCATCATGGTGATAAAAACCACAAAGGAGTTGGCCGCTCCCAATTGAATTTGTCGTAGACGGTTGTGGTATTGAAAAATAGAAAAACCAGCAATTACGGCTGATATCACAGCTAAGATCGCGATGTAGAAGGTATCCTTGCTTGCCTTCTCCACCATCTCTCCATCAGCTGCATCCAGCTGCATGTAGCTAAGAGAAATAGCATTCATTACAGCCATTTCCGTCTTTGATTCGTTCACTTTTTGCCAAATAGGGAAAAAAAGCATACAGATCATAGCCACTGCTGCTACAAAAAGAAAAATGGTCTGAATACGCTGGATCATCTGCTTATTTTTTAGTCAAAATTAACTTCGTTTTTCGTAAGCAACAACCAGACCTACTGCACTTAGTATTTTCCTGATGCACTGTCACGAGAATAAAGTTTCTTTGCGGCATGAGATGCTTTCTGGATATAAGTTATGATGGCCGTGATTTTCATGGATGGCAATCCCAGAAAAATGCCTATTCAGTACAACAAGCCATCGAAGAAGCGTTGGAGCAACTACTGCAACAAAAGGTATCCATCACCGGCAGTGGACGTACGGATACTGGCGTGCATGCCTTGCAGCAAATCGTCCATCTGGATATGGATGGTGAACGTGACCTGGATAAGTTTGTCTTTCAGCTGAATGCCGTTCTACCCCGATCCATTGCTGTTAAGACAGCAAAAAAAGTAAAACCGGAAGCGCATGCGCGCTTTGATGCGATATCTCGACGTTATCATTACTACATACATCGGCACAAAGATCCTTTTAAAGAAGACCGATCGTACTATTTTCATCGAACACTAAATCTGGATGCCATCCGTTCTACATGCCAGTTACTATTAGAAACCAAAGATTTTGAGTCATTTAGCAGGGTACAAACAGAAGTGAATCACTTCTTGTGTGACCTACATGCCTGCACTTGGGAAGTGAACGAAAAAGGCTATGTATTCACCATCAAGGCCAACAGGTTTTTGCGAGGTATGGTCAGAGCAATCGTTGGGACCTTACTAGATGTGGGATTATCAAAACTTTCTCTTGCGGATTTTGCTTTAATAGTGGGGTCAAAAGACCGTAGAGCTGCAGGTGCTGCTGCTCCTGCTCACGGCCTGTACCTGTCAGAGGTCAATTATCCTGAGGACATTTATATAAACTAGCGAGTGGAAAAAGAGCAAACCGTCAACGGTAACATCATTGATTTTTCGGTACTTCGGAGACTGTTTGTATTCGCCCGTCCGTACCTCCGACAGTTTTGGACGCTGGTACTCCTTACAGTAGGTGTTGCGACCCTGGGCCCGTTGCGACCCCTTCTTATACAGATGACCATTGACAATGAAGTAGCCGCTCAAGACTACCCAGGGTTGGTACAAATGATTCTCTTGTTGGTCGTGTTGCTTTTCGTAGGTGCTATCGTACAATATTTTCACACCTACCTATCCGGCTGGTTGGGACAGGTCATCATCCGAGACATCCGAATCAAGCTCTTCAATCACCTTCAAAAACTCAAGCTCAAGTTTTTTGATAATACACCTATCGGCCGATTAGTAACACGAAACATTTCAGATATCGAAACACTGGCGCAAGTTTTCAGTGAAGGAGTCGCAGCAATGATCGGTGATCTGCTTCAATTGTTAGTGATCTTTGGAATCATGCTTTTCATAGACTGGAAACTCACCCTCATCAGTCTGTCCACATTGCCCATTCTTTTATACGCTACCTACATTTTCAAAGAACGAATCAAGGTTTCGTTTAATGAAGTGCGAACGGCAGTATCAAACCTAAACTCTTATGTGCAAGAGCATGTGACAGGGATGAACATTGTGCAGATTTTCAATACGGAAAAGAGAGAGTACGACAAATTCAAGGAGATTAACGAGGAGCATAAAAAGGCTAACATTCGTTCGGTGATGTATTACTCGGTCTACTTCCCTGTTGCCGAAGTGATACAAGCGACCGGTATTGGGCTCGTGGTATGGTTTGGGGCTGGACAGGTGATCCAGGGTCATGTCGAAGTGGGCGTTTTGATCGCCTTTATCATGTACATCCAGATGTTTTTCAGACCTATTCGCATGATTGCTGACCGATTCAATACCCTTCAGATGGGAATCGTAAGCTCCAACCGGATCTTAAACCTACTAGACAATGACGAGCATATCCCTGATGAAGGTGTTCATGAGGTAGCTAAGCTTGAGGGAGAGGTACGGTTTGATCACGTATGGTTTGCCTACAAAGACGAAGAGCATGTGCTAAAAGACATCTCTTTTGAAGTGAAAAAAGGCGAGACACTAGCGCTGGTAGGTGCCACAGGAGCTGGGAAATCCTCAGTCATCAACCTACTCAACCGGTTCTATGAAATCAACAAAGGGAAGATCCTGGTTGACGGAAAATCCATCACCGAATACAAACTACAAAACCTTCGTTCGCGTATCGCGGTGGTACTACAGGATGTGTTCCTATTTAGTGACTCTATCTACAATAACATAACGCTCAAGAACCCGGACATCTCCAGAGATAAAGTATTGAAAGCAGCTGAACTGGTAGGTGCCAAGAAGTTCATCGAGCGGCTCCCTGGTGGCTTTGACTACAATGTGATGGAGCGAGGGGCCACTTTGTCCGTGGGTCAGCGTCAGATGATCTCCTTCGTGCGTGCGATGGTGTACGATCCGGACATCATCGTACTGGACGAGGCTACCTCATCAGTAGATACAGAGACGGAGGAATTGATTCAAGATGCCATCAAAGTGCTGATGAAAGGGAGGACCTCCATCGTCATCGCTCACCGGTTGTCTACCATCCAAAATGCTAAGCAGATCCTCGTACTAGACAAAGGAGAGATCAAAGAATCCGGCACACATGAGCAACTACTAGGTCAAAATGGACTTTATTCACAGTTGCATCAGATGCAGTACAAAGAAGTCCTGACCCCATGAACAAAAAAATCCTACTGTACCTACTCATCATTGCGGCTTCTATCAGCACCATAGCCGGATGTGCCTATTACCTCATGGGAGGCATGGATGAAGTCATCGTCTACGAACTACCAGGCGAACAAAAAATCATCGTAGGGCAGGAATTCAAAGGTCGCCATACAGATAAAAAAATTGCGGAGCATTTTTACGATTCAAGAAAACTTGTGCTTGACAGTGCGATCCGGGGGACACTCGTACAGGTTGTGTATCAAAATGATTCATTGGCCGATAATGAAGTCGCTTATTTTACCGGAGTTGAGATTGAAGGTACCATGGCGGAAGTGCCACTAGGATACTCTGTCCGAAAAATCCAGGCTTCAAGCAAATTTGCAGTCTTCCTGTCCATGCATCCATTGGTACGCCCGTCACCCGAGAAAATAGAAGCCATGCTTGCTTCCAAAGCCGATAGCCTTGGAATGAGCCTCGCTCCCTTTATCGTGGAAAAACACTATCCGGACAACTCGATGTCAGTAGAAGTGCTGGTGCTTAACTGATATGGCATTTCGGCCCTTGATTCTTTGTAACTCCAAAGTACTTATTCAAAGAGAAAAATCAAACAGATCAACCAAGGCTTAAAGATTCATAGAATCCCTGTGCTTTCACTGACCATTGTTAAGCACCAAATGGCCATATGTTATATAACCTCTTCATTCTGACCTCTTGATCCAAAAGAGGTATACGCATTTTTTTTGATTAAGATGACTACCTTACTCTCATGTTAATCCTTTGGCAACTATTTCAGCTTATTCTACTGCTCGCTTTGCTGTATATCATGGGAGCCTTGATCAAATGGGCCTACCGACAATACAAGAGACCTAATTGACTTCACTGGCCTCCTCGTCCGATTGAAGCTGTTTTTCGTACAGCTCCTTGTAGACACCATTCTCCTCCAGCAAGGAGTCATGCGTCCCTTTCTCTACTATTTGGCCTTCATCAAGTACAATGATCTGATCTGCCAGCTTCGCAGATGATACCCTATGGGAAATGATCACAGTTGTTCGTCCATTCATAATGCGCGCCATGGCGTTGAGAATACTATTCTCGGTTTTAGTATCTACCGCTGAAAGCGAATCATCCAGGATCAAAATCTTAGGTTGCTGAGCGATGGCTCGGGCAATGGAAACGCGCTGTTTCTGGCCTCCAGAAAGCGTGATACCCCGCTCACCTACACGAGTGTCAAACCCTTTTGTAAAATCTTTGATATTCTCATAGAGATCAGCATCCCTGGCATATTGCTCCACCTCTTCGCGGGTCATGGTCTGATCACCAAACGCAATATTATTTGCAATGGTATCGCTGAATAGAAATACATCTTGTGGCACATATCCTACTTGAGAACGAAGATGTGAAATTTGATAATCCTCGATAGATGTTTCATCGATAAATAGAGATCCTTTGGACACATCATACAGTCGGCAAATCAGGTTCGCAATGGTACTCTTTCCTGATCCTGTTGTACCAATGATCGCTATAGATTGCCCAGGCTCTACTTCGAAGGATATGTCTTTGAGCGCTGTGATCCCTGAATCAGGATAGGTAAACGATACTTCATTGAAACTGATCTTTCCATGCACTTCTGCAGTAAGCTCTTTCTCCGAAACAACATCGGATTTAGTATCAAGAAACTCATTTATTCTTCGCTGAGAAGCTGCTGCTCGCTGTATAATACTCGTAATCCAACCCAGCGAGGTCACCGGCCAGGTCAACATGTTCACGTAGATAATGAATTCTGCAATGTTACCCGTACTGATATTCCCATTGAATACCTCCACAGCGCCGATATAAATCGTCAGGATCACACTCATACCGATTAGTCCCATGACCAGCGGGAAGAACAACGCCTGGACAAATGAAAGTTTAAGCGACTTATTTTTATAATCCTCACTTTCTCTTTGAAAACCTTCGTCTATGTCCGCTTCCCTTGCAAAAGCCTTGATCACGCGTATCCCGGAAAAAGCCTCCTGCACATACGTCGATAACCCGGAAAGACTCTGTTGGATTTCCTCCGAACGTTTGTTGATGATTGTATTGACAAAATAGATGCTGATAGAAAGTAGAGGTAGTGGAATCAGCGAGTAAAGCGTCAGTTTTGGGTTGATCGTAAACATGAAGGGTATCACCATCAACAGCAAGGTCGCCATATTGATCCCATACATGATCGCTGGGCCGACGTACATCCTCACCTTACTAACATCCTCGGAAATCCTATTCATTAGATCCCCTGTATTATTGCGTCTGTAAAAAGCAACAGGCAAGGTTTGGTAATGAGCATAGATCTCATTCTTAAGATCAAACTCTATCAGTCGCGACATGACGATGATCGTCTGCCGCATAAAAAACATAAACAGCCCTTTGAGTAATGCAGAAACCAGGATCAATACCCCGATGATCAATATGCTGGTAGCAAATAGCTCATAGGTACTCGCCTGCGCATTGAACCCATCGAAAAGCGTATAAATATCATAACTTCTAGAGATGAGATTAAAAGAATACCGTACTAGAACAGCCGGAACAATCGAAAAGAAATTTGCAATTACGATGAAAATCGTTCCGAAAATGAGGTGATTCTTGTACTTAAACAGGTATTTATTGAGGTGGGCCAGGTCCTTCACTTAGTGTAAAACGTACAGATAGTTAAATAGTTATTATTGTTAAATCAACTACTTTTGCCACCCAATTTTGATCAGGCTGTTCATTGAAATGGCTGTAAAAATAGCGAACTCAACTTCTTTGACATGATAGAAACAACACCCCAAGCATCAGCCCCTTCTGTTTTTGAACAAATGGAGGCTATGCAACATGAACAGCTGGTTTTTTGCTCTGATGAAGCGACCGGGTTGAAGGCTATCATTGCCATTCATAACACCGTCCTCGGCCCCGGCATGGGCGGCACGCGCATGTGGAACTACTCTTCTGAAGCAGATGCTGTCAGAGATGCGCTGCGACTCAGTAGAGGCATGACATTCAAAAATGCGATCGCAGGCCTCAACATAGGTGGAGGAAAAGCCGTCATCATCGGTGACGCACGCAAAATCAAAAACGAAGCATTGATGCGTCGCTTTGGCAAGTTTGTCGATACCCTGGGCGGACGATACTGGACAGCTGAAGATGTCAATATGTCTACACGGGATATGGAATACGTTCGCATGGAAACGCCCTATGTTGCGGGTATGCCTGAGAGTATGGGAGGGTCTGGTGATCCTAGCCCTGTGACTGCCTATGGTGTGTACATGGGGATGAAGGCTGCCGCCAAAAAGGTTTACGGCACAGACAGCCTGGAAGGGAAGAAAATCTTAGTCCAGGGAGCCGGACATGTGGGAACCTACCTGATCGGCTATCTGCAAAAAGAAAAAGCGGAAGTGAGTGTTTCAGACATCTTTGAGGATAAAATCAAGCAGGTCACTGACCAATACTCCGTAAGTGTGGTTGATGCCCAGGACGTCTATCAAGCCGATATGGACATTTATGCTCCGTGTGCACTTGGGGCAACGCTCAATGATGATACCATCGGATCACTCAACTGCGCCATCGTGGCGGGTGGAGCCAACAACCAACTGGATGATGAGCAAAAACACGGGCAGCTGCTCAAGGAACAAGGAATCCTGTATGCTCCGGACTTCCTAATCAACTCTGGTGGCATTACCAATGTCTTCTACGAGCAGCAAGGAAATTACAACCGTGACAAAGTGATGGATCAAACATCTACCATCTACGACGTCTTTCTCAATGTCATCGATCATGCCGAAAAAGAAAACATCACCACGCACGAGGCTGCACTGGCGCTGGCGCTGCAGAGAATACAGCAGATCGGAAATATCAAACTCTCTTATTAACTATTGATACAGATTCCAAGAAACACGTTCTTCACATGTTAAATCGCAGAATCCTTCGAATCAAAGCCATGCAGGCTTTGTATAGCTACCAGGTCACCGAGCAATCGCTCAAAGAGGTGATCAACGAAGAGTTGGTGGCCCAATATGCATTGGATCCGGCGATCCACGATTTCATCGAAAAGCCCATCTTCGAAGAAAAACAGCGACTCATTTCTGAAGTGTTTCTTTCCAACCTGCAAGCCGGCAAGGCACCGGCTAATGAGCACTTGGAAGAAGAAATAATAGCTGACATCCAGGCGTCTATGGGCCGGTATTACACTAAGGTAGATGCAGAGCGAAGAAGCATCAAAAAGCAGATGGTGCAGCAGGCAGACAACATCTTCGACTGGTACCTGAAACTGCTGCTACTACCGGGTGAGCTAGCTTTCATTGAAAATCAGGAAAAGGAACGCCTACAAAAATCAACAACAAAGAAAGACGAACAAGTAAGCTTTCCGCTTTACGGAAGTGCTGTTATCACGGCCATCACCACTACATCTGAGATACAATCGCTGAGTCTGGAAAAGAAACTAAGCTGGTCGGCACATATCGAAGAGGTAAAGTCGTGGTACCGGGAGCTGATCAAAGGAGATGAAGTGTATCAGTCTCTTGCAAATCAGAAATCAATAAGTAACGAAGAGGAACTATCCTTTTTGCTCTATTTCTTTAAGCAGCTCTTTTTCAGATCAGAGTTGACCCTGTCCTACATGACAGAGCAAATTCTGTCCTGGGAAGATGATGCGCCGATCCTTCGCAATATGCTCGTGAAAACAATCAAGGCCTACACGAAAGAAGAAGGTATAATGCTAAGGCCGCTCAGCATTAACAAAGAGGACGATTTTGACTATTTCGAACGACTGTTTAGCGAAACTATTCTGAAGGATGACACGGTAACGCACTACATCAGGGAAAAAGCAAAAAACTGGGATATCTCCAGGATATCAGCTACCGATATCATCCTGCTCAAAATGGCATTGACAGAGATGATCGTTTTCCCGAGTATTCCTGTCAAGGTGACCATTAATGAGTACATAGAGATATCTAAGCAATACAGCACTCCAAAAAGTAAACAATTCATCAATGGTATTTTGGATGTTTTGGCAAACGAACTAACTTCGATGGGTATCGTTAAAAAAAGCGGTAGAGGACTAATTGACAATAAATAATAAAGCTATGAGTAATAATTCCGGAGGTTCATTTTTTGCATTACTGTTCGGTATAACAGTCGGTGGAATACTTGGATTGCTGTTTGCCCCAGAAAAAGGGTCAAGCACAAGAGATAAACTATCTTTTAGACTTGATAAGTACAAAAGCAAATTGGAAGACTTAATGGATGATATCGTTGAGGGAAAAGAGATGGTTCAAAACGAGGCCAGATCACAAGGAGAAAAAGTAATCAATGATGCAAAATCCAAAGCAGAAGAATTGCTGGATGACGTTAACGGGTTACTAGACCAAATCAAAAAAGACGGAGAAGCATAAGCTTTAACCTATCATTGGCTACTTAAACAACAGAATTAAACCATAGGTTAGTTATTTTTGCTGACCGAATTAAATTTTAATCTTATGAACGTAATATCTAAAATATTCATTTTGACGCTTGTGTCAGGCGTCGTTTTCAGTTGTACCAACAAAGAGATAGAAGGAAGAATTGCCAAGCTCGAAGGAAAAGTGGCTGAACTGGAAAGTAAAAATGGCACAAGAGCTACTCCTCAGGTATCAACACCTACTGCTCAACAACCAGAAGTTGCACCCGAAGGTCCAGCTCCTTCATTTACTTTTGAAGAGGAAAGCTTTGACTTTGGAACCATCCAGGAAGGAGATGTAGTAGATCATACCTTCACTTTTGTGAACAGTGGAGAGGCTCCGTTAATCATTTCCAGCGCCACGGCTTCTTGCGGATGTACCGTCCCGGTATGGCCTAAAGAACCCATCGCAGTTGGTGAATCTGGAGAGATCAAAGTTCAATTCAATAGCCGTAACAAGCCTGGAATTCAAAATAAAACAGTGACAATCACCGCAAACACTTACCCTAAACTTAATAGACTAAGAATCAAGGCCAACGTACAAAAAGCTGGTGATCCTTCGTAATCAAACCTATGTTTCAAACATTATTATTACAAGCTGGAGGAACGGGGGCTGGATATACCCAGTTCCTCATGTTGGGAGGTATGATCGCGATATTTTATCTCTTTTTTATTCGTCCTCAACAGAAAAAACAAAAAGAGACTAAAAAATTTATTGAGGAAATTGGGAAAGGAGACCAAGTGGTAACGGTCGGCGGAATCCATGGCAAAGTCGTGAGCGTTGAAGATGATTTGGTCACACTGGATGTTGATCGTGGAACAAAACTCCTGGTAGAGAAATCCTCAATATCTCTTGACGCTAGTAAGCGCATTCAAGACCAAAAATGATTATCTATGCTAGATGAATAATCGGCCTGGCGTTAAGAATATAATCAAAAGCTGGAAGGTAGTGCTGCTCTCCCTGGTTGGAGCCACTACCTTTTGGTTTTTTAATGCTCTTAATAAAGAATACAGCGCCATGGTCGAATATCCGGTAGAGTTCGTCATGTCACAGGACAGCATTGTGATCATGGACCCATTACCTGAAACCATCTCAATTGATATCTCCGGTGGAGGTTGGAGTTTATTTAGGAATACGCTTTGGTTCAGCGTCGACCCGATAAGAGTGCAGTTGGACAACCCTACCGATATAAGGTTCCTCACTCGTTCTACCTTAATGCCCATCATCACAGATCATTTTTCTGATGTGACTGTGAATTTCTTGTACTCTGACACCTTAAATATTCAAATAGAAAGAAAGATTACAAAAAAGGTAAAACTGCTTATTGACTCAACTAATGTCAATTTGGAAGAAGACCATCGGATCACAAGCCCGATTTCAATAGTTCCTGAAGAAGTTGCCATTATTGGCCCTGAAACAATCATTAACTCCCTTCAGGATGCTTATTATCTGGCTCTTCCCGAAAGGAAACTTGATGAGAATTATAACAGCGAAATGAAAATCCCTCTTCCATTCGAAGATATCATGGTAGCTGTACCGGAAAATATAGTGATAAGCTTTGAGGTGGATCGCTTTGAGAGAAAGCAAATGATCCTACCCATTGAAAAGCTTAACTTCCCACAGGACAGCACCTTAATGCTTTCTGATACGACCGTCACGATCAATTACACCATTCAACAAGCAAAAGATCAAAGCTTTATTTTCAGTGATTTCGGCATAAGTGCAGACTATAACATGTTGGAGCAGCCTGATTCAATGATCCAGCCACTCATCATTTATTATCCGGAAGAAATCGAGGAGCTGGAGATGATCCCAGCTAAAATCAAAGTGCTGCGTGAGCGGTAGCGCGATAGTCAAACTTGGCATCACCGGGGGCATCGGTGCCGGTAAATCCATGGTTTGCAGGGTGTTGGAAGTATTGGGCGTGCCGGTATACTACGCAGACGATCGTGCAAAATGGCTAATGAATCATCAGCCTAAGCTCAAGCAATCGATCGCATTACTATTTGGAACTAAAAGCTATCGGGAGGGAGTACTTGACAATAGATTTATAGCCGAAAGAATTTTCACTAATCAGGACCTGATAAAGCAAATGAATACACTTGTTCATCCAGCTGTAAAGCAGGATTTCAAGGAGTGGTGTGTAACACAATCAAAAAAAATTGTCGCAAAAGAAACCGCACTTCTGTTTGAAACAGGAAGTTACAAGGAATTAGACCAGTCTTGGCTGGTTACTTGCCCTATAGATAAGAGGATAAAGCGCGTAAAAAAAAGAGACCCGAGCAGATCAGATCAAGAAATCCTTGGAATTATTGAGAAGCAGTGGAATGATGAAGAAAAGCTTCCTTTAGCTGATATTATACTTGCCAATGACGAGGAACAACTACTAATTCCTCAGGTACTAACCGCGCTAAGTAAAGTCGACCCTTAGTCACAAGCAATCCGATCGTACTCTTCTTCTCGATAAGCTTCAGAAAAAAATTTCTTTCCGTTGGCATCGAAACCAACCCAAATATAGAATGCCGCTTCCGGTACCGCTATTTCACCAATAAAAAAATATTCCTCCCCATCTGAGATTATTCTTATATCTGAAAAGCCCGGTTGAATAATATAGTCGCCCCTTTGATCCATTAGCCCGTATCCACTCGCTGTGATTACTTTGTAGGCTAGTCCATTCGGTATCGATAACTTTTCATAGGACCTTATCCCATACTGCAGAATTTTATCACCAAATAGGTGTTGAACCTGCCAGGAACTATCGGTTTTCACCCAAACCAGTGAATCGCTGTAAAACGCCAGGTCTTCGTGCTCAAAAGCTAGTATTTCCTCCTCCTTGTGATTAATAATACCCTTCCCTGACGCTTTGCTTGTAGCATAAAACTGACCAAAAGGCTCAACATTAGTCAAATAGTCCGTGTCAAAAAAGAGACTGTCTACCAGGGAGTAACTGCCTATTTCGTTACGAAAAACCAGGTTTAACATATCGCCGGTTCGGTTGATGAAATTATACCTGGGTTGTAGCAACCACTCTCCGTTCTGCAAAAGAACTCCCGACTTTCCCCTCTCTCCCTCACCAATAAAAAGCGAATCTCCTACTGGTTTTATATTTTCCAATCCTTCAAACTCAAATAGTAAGTTTGCCCTGACATCGTAGATTTTCTTTAGGTTTTCATTAGTGATCAAAAGATAATTTTCTTCCACGTCACTTGAACCTACGGTATACTCCAGCAAGCGCACATCTTCCCCCTCTTCCAAATTAACAATAGCATCATTTGAGAAATGAATTCTTCTGTAGGCAGTGTCCATCGTCAACAATTGTCGATCTCCAATAAGTCGAGCAGAATCAGCTTGTGCAAACTTGTGGCCGGGTGAAAGGCTTCTGTATTTCCAGACGGAATCTTTTACTGCAATCCACTCCTGACTTACCAGCACTTCATCGTATGTTGAGCGGACCATGTCCAAGCTTTGAGGGTAAAGGGTATACCTGCCGCCTTTCCTTGTGTAGGGTATATCTTTATTGGGGAAAATCTCATGTCTACCCCAAGGAATGATAAACGCCAGATCCTGATTGATTAATGCCTCATGATCGCCCCTAAACCCTATCATCCAGTCCTCGTCCACTATTTCGTAGTCTTCATACTTAAAGAGTAAAGTGAAGCCTCCCGTTCCGATTTCCGAACTCACTGACTCAGGATTTGTGAAAGCATAGCGCTCATTTTTACGGAACATCCAAAAATTGCCAACCTCCTCGATCAAATCGTATTCAAATTTCGTTAAGAATTCACCATTTAAAGATGCCAGTGCCCACATCCCCTCTCGTTCAACTTTTATCCAGCGCCCTCCGAACATGGCTGCTTGATTGATATTTTCGAGAATAACTTCTCCGGTCTTATGAAAAAGAAATCCTTTGCTCTCTGCATTTTTTAATAATATGGTTCCAAAACCTACCTCCTGCGCAGTTAAGTAATGGCCCTCTATCATAGGTAGTCCGCTTCTTTGCGTAACCTGAGTTACACCATCCTTTACACCAAAATAAAAATCCCATTTATAGGCACCACAATGAACCAGGTCCCCTTTTACCTGCTCGAGCTCAATTGAATGATAGTTTTGATTTTGAAAAGAAATTGCTTTAACCTTTTCACTCGTTGGTAACAGAAAGACAGCCTCTTTTGCTAATTGATCCTGCATTTCTAAGGAGTCTAATTCAGGATAAAGAGAGCGGAATCTTTTTTCAGTGATGACCCATGGGTCTATATGATAGGCATAGTCCAGCATTCTCTTTACATGGCTGGAGCCCTCATACTTCACAGCATAATGAAGTAACGTATCTGCATGATTCCAAAAAAGTTTATACTGAAGGAGGCGTCCTATTGCCGCATCCCTATGAGGTGAATTGCCATAGTTTTCGATGAAGCGATGCAATCGATCATCCGATTCCGGATAAGTCAGGTCCTGGTATACTAAAAGCTGATAACGCTTTTCAGCCTCTTCATTAAAGACAGACCCGGGGTGGGTTTCTTGATAAGAGAGATAGGCTTGCCATGTCCCCCGAGAGATGGCTTCTTCAAAACCGAGACTATCAATTTGAAAATCGGCTTTTTCGACTTGAGCAGCAGCGGGATACAGTTCAATGAATTGAAGTAATGCACTGTCAGAAATATTTACCTGCGTCCTCTCCCAATATTTTTCCATGATGAGAGCGTCGGTCTGCTCTATCATACTGCGATTGAAAGGGACCTTATCGAAGTCTACAAGCTGTTCTTCATCAGCGCTGTCATATGCTACCAAAGAACCTTTGACTAAGCCATATGCACTGTCCAAATCAAAATAAGAGGAGGTATCTGTACTGGCTAAGTTGGCTGCGATCCAAAGGTATCCTGCGTGATTAGCATCTTCTTTTAGACCATAATTAAGCACTTCCACCGCTTTTTCGATTTCCATGCGCTCCAAAAGCCTGAGAATACGCCTCATCTGATCTCCCTTAACCTCTAAGGCTACTGAGAAAATAGTAATAACCAGAAGTAAATAGCTCCGAATCATTTTGATGCCTCGAAAATACTGAAAAGGAACTTGCCTTTCAGCTGCAGCAGAGAGAAGAGGACAAATACTTTGTGGGTTTTACATTCAGCTATTCCCACTTGAAATAGCTTATTCCCCTTCGTAAAAGAACTGACTTGAAGCCTGCAAAGTACCTATATATTTAAAGTATAAATACAGGCACGTATTTTTAGCGGTGATTCAATTTCGATCCCAACCAGCTAGGGACGAAAGGAGGGAGCTTCGGCAGAGGCTCCCTTTTTTATGTTCATGTCATTAAATACTTTGAACTGTTATAGCTCGAGGGAAAAATTGAATTAATTTTGCATTCCGTTTGGACGGGATGTAGCGCAGACTTTGCGTCCCAGTCCGGTTAGCGCATGCGACCGGCAAGGTCATTTTAGGGTAATAGCTCTTCCATGATCAGATTAGTCTGCAACATCGGGATGTAGCGCAGACTTTGCGTCCCAGTCCGGTTAGCGCATGCGACCGGCAAG
>JAYPLE010000002.1:185823-270323 GCA_038129245.1 Flammeovirgaceae bacterium
TTAATTCGGATCACAATTAGTAAAGTTTGGTTTAGGAAGTGTCCATTGCGGGGTGTCAGCTGAAAAACCAGAACAGTAAGTAACATTACTAACATCCCAATCCGAAAGGTCTCCGTTAAATAAGGACCCTTTAAACATCCAGCCCATATCTGTAACATTACTTACATCCCAATTTGAAAGGTCTCCGTTAAATGAGGACCCGTTAAACATCCAGCCCATATCTGTAACATTGCTTACATCCCAATTCGAAATATCTCCATTGAAATTAGAGTAATAAAACATACCGCCCATATCTGTAACATTGCTTACATCCCAATTCGAAAGGTCTCCGTTAAATGAGGACCCTCCAAACATCCAGCCCATATCTGTAACATTGCTTACATCCCAATCCGAAAGGTCTCCATTAAACTGAGATGCTGCAAACATCACCGCCATATTTGTAACATTACTTACATCCCAATTCGAAAGGTCTCCATTGAAATTAGAGCTATAAAACATTAACGCCATATCTGTAACATTACTTACATCCCAATCCGAAAGGTCTCCGTTAAATGCGGACTCTGCAAACATCACCGCCATATTTGTAGCATTGCTTACATCCCAATTCGAAAGGTCTCCGTTAAATGAGGACCCTCCAAACATCCTCGCCATATTTGTAACATTGCTTACATCCCAATTCGAAAGGTCTCCGTTAAATGAGGACGCTAAAAACATACCCGACATGTCAGAGACAAAAGTCGTGACCACATTGGATACGTCCCCATTATTATCAATCATCACCCTCAAATCGTCACCACTGACAATTGTATAATCTATACCATTTATTGTCCCAATGTCTCCTGGCTCAGCCCACTCAAAAGCTTTTATTGTCACGCCGTTTGAGTCTAAATAGATAGCGTTATTACAGCCGTTTGAAATTACATTAACACCAGGGTCCGTATTGGGACATTCATCGATAGCATCAACAACACCATCCCCATCGGTGTCTTCTTCACTACAGCATGTGAGTATCGATATGGAGAAGATTAAGGTGAGTATTGATATTGTTCTCATGATGAGATTGATGTTGTGACGATAAAGCTATCATCACCGTAGCAAAAACATAGGCAGTGCCCCAAATGGGTATCATTCATTAAGAACCAGCGACATTGCATATAATATAATGTAAATATAATACAAACCGTTGCTAGTCATTATTTAGCTATCCTATTTCCGGGCATTTAAATGAGATGCCTCCGCTTGTATATATCTTTACTGGTGGAGTGCACCCGATCGATTTTAGAAGGTAACTCAATAGGGGTAGGAGGCTTGGTTGAAAAATAATTGAAGTATCGGTGCTCAGGAATTACGTCTACCTGGATTTGGACAGTATCCCTTTTTCCAGTTGAATCTGAGAAGCACCCTCAAACCGCCAAATGATTTGAAGCTCTTGCTCCGTAATCCCCAGGCTATGCAAATCAAGATCATTAATCGTGAAATTTAGGTCAAGCTTATCCCCGATATTACTGTTCTCTATACCCTTCATCACTTCTGATTCAATCCGAGGCAGTTGATCCAATAAGGGAACCGTCAGAACCTTCCGTATCATTCGTTCAAATCCCGAATGTAGAGCAGCATCTGTTAATTGTAATAGCTCATCATCAGTTGTCAATTCGTAACCAAACTTATCTACCGTGAAAACCTTGTCATCGTCTACTGCCGGAATGCCGTACAGCAGAATCTTCCCATCGCTGTCTCCTGTAAACATCACCTCACAGTGCACATATCCCGCTCTGGGGTAAATTTCTGCTGATCTGATAATCACTTCACGATCTTCAATCTCAAAAGACTGACCAGTATAATCTTTAGCCTTTTTGTTTAGAAATTCGAACCGAAGTCTGGTATCTATATATAGATCCAAAGGCTTTGATTTCTTTTGGATTTCTTCTCTTGCTGGCAAGTTTATGTACGCCTTATCAGAAAGCGTTTGAGATACCTCCGCACTAAATGCAGCCTGTAAGTCCAGTGATAATGTATCCTCTTTTTTCTTGGACAGTGAGGCCTTCACAGTAGACATATTCATCCGATAATAAAAATTATCTCCCTCAACGGATAATTTGATGGGGTCCTGAACTTTCTTCCAAGCTTTCTGAATGTCTGAGCGAAGGTCGACGCTGTTGGATATGGACTGATTTATTTTCTCGTTAAGCTCCGGGCCAAATTCCTTGACTTTCTTATCTATAGTTCCTGTTAGATCCAATCTAAAACCCAATATGTCAAATATGGGAGCCCGTTCCCACTCTAAAGACCTCCACTTGAAGTCAAATACAGGCTGCCAATTCTCATCTAATTCAAATGGACCGGAAAAGTTAACAGTCCCTGAAAATTTCAAAGGCTGTTCCTTATTTGAAACCATCATCCCTAAGACTTTCTTTTCTATAACTGCTGTTACCTTCACCGGAACTGCTACATATACTTGACCTGAACGATACGCAAGCTTGAGGTCTCGATTCTTTTCAATAGATAGATGCAACCGTTCTCCCTTTCTATTCAATTTAATTGTCTCCTCAGCCAATTTTCGAGGCAGGCTGGCATTCAATCCCGCACTCAAGGCTGCGACTGGAAGATCTAAAGTCGTGCTTACTGAGGAAATCGGTACCTCTCTGAACCCCTGATCAATACCGGGAGGCCTTTCTCGAAATTCGCAAAAAGAGAGGAGCACAGCCAATGCCACATTAATACCCAGCGTCTTAGCGCTGAATAATGCATCATAAAGTACTTTGCCCTGCATTCTTTCTTCTACTTTTGTAAATGAACCTACATGCGAAAATGAATCGTTTCTTTCAAATTTTACTCCCATTATGGCTGATTTCATGTGCCGGTGCAGTAGATAAGGCTCAGCAAGTTGTAGATCAAGCTATTGCAGCACATGGATGTGAGCTTCTATCCGATGCTACTGTCTCCTTTGATTTTCGAGGTAGAACCTACGCCGTATCCAAAAATCAGAATAACTACATCTACACGAGAGCCTGGACGGATAGTACCGGATACACCGTCGATAGTCTATTGAACAGTACTGAACTAATTCGGTATACAAACGGTGGTCTTGTCGCAGTCTCTGAAGAAATGAGAGGAAAATATGCCAACTCCGTCAATTCTGTACTGTACTTCTTTCAGCTTCCCTGCCTCCTAAACGATCCCGCAGTAATAAAAAAATATGCTGGCGAGATGAGCATTGAGGGTCAGGTGTATGACCAAATCGAGGTTAGATTCATGGCGCAGGGTGGTGGAGAAGACTTTGAAGATGTGTACATGTATTGGTTCAATAAAAAAACGCTCAGGATGGACTATCTAGCTTATAACTATCAGGTAGAAGGGGGCGGAACGAGATTCAGAAAAGCCATCAATCAGCGGTCAATTGACGGCTACTTAGTTCAAGATTACATCAACTACAAAGCCGAGGATAAATTTCCCCCACTCACTACACTTCCTGGTTTGCTTGAAGAAGGAAAATTGAAAGAACTATCAAAAATCCTTAATACGGATGTTACCGCTAATTAAGGTTTGAAAAAGGTCAACCCTATTGACTCATCTATAGAGCTAAACCTCATTTCGCTACCGTCAATGACGTACATCAACGTGTCTGAAGATTCTAAAAATTCAGCAACAACAGACTCAAAATAAGCAACATAAGGAACTGAAGGTGATGACCCAACGGATAGGTTTCTGACAGTAATCAAGCTATCATTTAACGGTTTGAAAAGAGCTGATATATTGTTAACTCCAAAGTTTGCAGTACCTCTGATATCATCCGGCAACCCCGCAATGAACTCAAAAGTCCAATCAATTTCATTCGTATTGCAGGATGGGTGTATTGTACCAGCACCCGCAAAGACGTTTGCTAGCCTCCAGGCACCCACTATTCCATAATCTCCTCCATTATTTTCATAGATGAGGGGACAATAGGGAAGGACGTATTCACTTACTCGTATACATACACCTTCGTCACAGCGGTCAATGAGCTTACCATTGATTGCATATATATCATTGACCCCCATATTTTCTGGCGGCAATAATTCTTCGCAAAGACGGAAATTCACGTACTCTGACTCCAGATCCTGAGTGAAGTAATACCCTTGATCATCTGACTTTAAAAAAAACTCATATTGTTGCAAGAGCTCTTCATTCGAGCAAGTAAATTCCCCTTCACCCAGACATCCTGAAAGAGCGGATAGTAGGGCTCCCATCAATACAAACCCGGCATAGCTTTTCAAAATTCTCTTCATTTTTGTTCTTGTACTTTTTTACTTCTTAATGACCATACTAACACAATAGCCCCAAAAAGAATCATTGGAATACTAAGCCATTGCCCCATGTTCAATACCATGTCTGCTTCAAAAGCCTCTTGATCCATCTTAAAGAGCTCGTCTACAAAACGCTGCGTGAAGAGCAATATCATAAACAGACCAAAAATAAATCCCTCCGGAAGCGACGCTCTCTTAACTCTCCAGAGGAAAAAGAGTAAAACCATGATGACCAGACATGCAAACGCTTCATACAACTGAGCTGCATGCCTGGCAGTACCTATTCCGTAAATATCTACATAGTAGGTGCCGCCCTTCTGATACACTTCGTACTCTAAGCCCTCATTTGTAGGCCCAAAGTCAATATGTTGCACTACCTCGCTGTAGGATTTAAGGGTTCTGTTGACCCTCGATTTTATGAATTGCTCCTCTCGTTCATCCACTACTACCCCGGACTGGTAGATCATCGTAGCCTTAAGCGGTATGGTGCCGGGAGTTACCGCCATTCGGTCAGTTACTTCCGAGAATTCAACTGATGACACCCGGTCATCGTCATATTTAAGAACATCTTCGGTTCCCCGAGCATAAACCACTCCAAAATTTGATTTAGTCGGTGTCCCTTCCATCTCAGAATTCATAAAATTACCTGTACGAATCAATGCCCCCGTCAAGGCAACCACAATTGCCAATTTGTCCAACGTCCAAAAGTATGTTTGGCCCTCTCTTTTCTTCTTTTTGGCAGAGAAGCTAATCGGCAGTATTAACCACCACTTGACGCGAATGTCATAATGAACATAAAGTAGGATAGCAATGAAAATTGCAATTCCTCCTCCATGCGACGCAAGTCCACCTTCCCACACCTTTAATATTTCAACAGGGTTGGAGAGGTAGTAGGACGGGTTGTAAAATAAAACGTGACCTAGCCGGGCTCCGATAATGGTAGCCAGGACCATAAAGGTGGTCAACGTATCAACGTCCGATTCTGGTCGACCTTCTTCTCGATACATGTAAATCATGACCTGCTGGCTGATGATGAAGCCTAAAGCAAAAAGGAGACCGTACCATACAATGGGCCTGTCTGCCAGACCTACTCCCGATAATGGTAGTGTGAAAATTGCTGGATCAGGACTCCAGATAATGATATCTAATAACGTCATACTTAGATTTTATTCCAGAAATAAGGTGTAAAGAGGATAAGAACGGTAAATAGCTCCAGCCGCCCCAAAAGCATCAGGAAAGAGAGCACCCATTTACTAACGTTTGGCAAATGCGCAAAATTATCTACGGGACCCACAGATCCTATACCCGGGCCAATATTACCCAGACAGGTTGCCACGGCTCCTATCGATGTCATGAAATCCAGCCCAAGCATACCCATGACGATGGATCCCAGGGCAAATATTGAAATGTAAATCATGATGAAGGCCAGAATGTTAAAGGTGATGTCACGGTTTACTGCACGGCTATTGAATCGTACGGGAAGCACCGCCGAAGGGTGAATCTGTCGTTTAAGCTCAAGAATACTGTTTTTTATAAGGATCAAATGACGTACAATTTTGACCCCACCTGCTGTCGATCCGGCCGAGGCGCCCACAAACATCAACATCACAAAAATTATCGTGATAAAAGGAGTCCAGGCAGTGTAATCAGCTGTAATGTACCCCGTGGTGGTGACCACACTAACCACCTGAAATAATGCCTCCCTAAAAGATTTTTCAAAAGCTGTATTCTCTAAGCTAAAAATAGTGAGACCAACGACGATAGAGATGAAAACAGTCACCAATAAATAGGTTCTGAATTCTTCGTTAGAAAACACCTTCTTAAATCTCCCCTTCATGGCAAAATAGGTCATGGTAAAATTTGTGCCTGCCAAAAACATGAAAAAGATGATCACATACTGAATGAAAGGAGATTGATAATAGGCTATGCTGGCGTTTTTTGTTGAAAATCCACCTGTTGCCATAGTAGTCAGGGCATGATTTATCGCATCATAGAATGTCATCCCCCCCATCCACAATAGGCACATTTCAGTTAGGGTCAGGCCTAGATAAATCAACCATAACCTTTTAGCTGTTTCCTTTATTCGAGGCTGCAGTTTGTCTGGAGAAATTCCCGGTGCCTCTGCAACAAACAGCTGCATTCCACCAATTCCCAATATCGGCAGTATGGCTACCGTCAAGACAATAATCCCCATACCTCCAATCCATTGGGTCAGGCTCCTCCACAAGAGAATTCCTTTGTGCACTCCTTCAATATCCGTAAGAATGGTTGCGCCGGTAGTAGAGAAACCGGACAGTGTTTCAAAAAAAGCATTGGTAAGGTCCGGAATCGAACCGCTCAGGATATAGGGTAAAGCTCCAAAAAAAGACATCACCAGCCAACCGCCGGTAACTACCAGATATCCCTCCCTTTTACGTAGTTCCGTATTTTCATTATTTCTTGTAAGGAGTAACATCACCCCCCCCACTCCGGAAGTGATTAAACTGGAACTGATCAACGCCCACAGGTCACCCTCTTTGTAATACAGGCTAAAAGGAATGCATAGTAATATGAAAACGCCATTGAGAATCAGGAGAATACCCAGTATTTTGAAGATGACTTTGAAGTTGAACTGCATTATTTAAAGAAGCCTTCTACATTATGAATGCATTCTTGTCTGGAAAGCACCACTACCCGGTCTTTTGGTTCGAAGCGGAAGTTACCTCGCACAGTATACCCTTGGCCCCTTCTTATCACTCCTCCGATTACGGCTGTCTTGGGGAATTCTAGATTCCTTAGTTCTTCTGTGATAATCTTTGATCCCTCCTGTACCTCGAATTCAAGTATTTCTGCATCGACACCATGCACACTGGTCAGATTGATCACTTCCCCTTTTCTGATGTATCGGAAGATAAAGTTTGCAGCAATCAGTTTTTTGTTAATTAAAGTATCCACTCCAATATTCTGTGATAGGTGGATATAGTCAATGTTCTCTACCAAAGCCACCGTCTTTTTTACACCGGCATCTTTCGCGACCAAAGATGAAATAATGTTGGTCTCTGAGTTCCCGGTTACGGCTATAAAAGCATCCATTCGGTCAATACCTTCCTCTTTCAGCAAGTCTAAATCCCGGCCATCCCCATTAATGACCATAGTATTTGCCAGCTCATCGGCCAATTCAAGACATTTATCTCTGTCTTGCTCGATAAGTTTGATATTGTACTTCTTGCTAAGTTGCTTGGCAGTATTTATCCCCACTCGGCTTCCGCCGAGTATCATTACATTCTTTACTTCCTGCCTCTTTTTTCCGGAAAGATCCATTACTCGATCAATGCCCGAAGGCTCCGCTATGAAATAAGCATGATCGTTCTGCTCAAACTTATTTTCGCCGTGTGGGATAATGGTCTTATTGTTCCGAAGTATGGCGACTGTAGTAAAATTATGATCAGGGTTTAAATAGGCGGTCTCCGTAAGTGTCTTATCAAGTAATTCAGATTGTTCGTCTACTGAAATCCCAATCAAAGACAACATCCCCTTTTCAAACTCAAAAGTATCCGTCAGCGCCGTCTCCTTCAGCAGTCTTTTAATCTCCTTTGCAGCAAGTGATTCCGGAGAAATGATTTCATCAATCCCAACATCCTTTAAGTTGAGTTTTTCCCTTTGATGCAGAAATTCAATATTGGATACCCTGGCAATCGTCCGTTTAGCTCCTAACCGTTTGCCCATGATAGCAGTCGTGATATTCGTTTCTTCAATAGAAGTAACAGCAATCAACAGATCTGCTTTTGCCACATTGGCTTCATCCAGCGTTTTTAAAGAAGTGGAGCTTCCACGGATGGTGCTGACATCCAAATGATTTGAGGCGTAATCCAACGACTCATTGTTTTGATCTATAAGAACAATGTCTTGCTCTTCCTGAGCGAGCAGTTTTGCTAGGTGAAACCCTAGATCGCCTGCACCTGCTATGATAATTCGCATTTCAAACTATATAGTCCGGAGGAGCAGCAAATATAGATATAACCGCCGTAGTGTAATATCAAAAACACAAGGGTTTATCCAGATTCAGCTTTCTCTCATCCGCAGAAAATAATCTTTTGCTGCCGTGCGGACTTTAGGTCCCAGCAAGACAGCAGAAATAACGGTAGGAAAGGCCATCAAACCATACGCTACATCGATAAAGCTTACGACGACCTGTAAAGTCGAAACGGATCCTACCATAATCAGAATAATGTACCAGTAATTGAAGTACCAACCTCTTTTTGCTCCTATAAGATAAGACAAACATTTCCTGCCATAATAGGACAAGCCAAAAATTGTTGTGAAGGCAAAAATCATCACACAGATTACGAGGATGATTGGTCCAGTACCAGGCATAGCAGCTTCAAAGGCTCTGGAAGTCAGTGTGATACCACTCACGGAAGTATCTTGCCAGGCGTCCGTTACAAGTATGGCCAACCCTGTGAGCGTGCATACAATCAAAGTATCTATCGCAGGACCAAGCATCGCAACCATTCCTTCCCGTATAGGCTCCGTAGTTTTTGCTGCGCCGTGCATCATGGGTGCAGTTCCTATCCCCGCTTCATTGGAGAAAGCTGCTCTTTGAGCCCCGGTTAGGATCAATTGTCCAATTGCGCCACCTAAGGCTGCCTTTGCTGAAAATGCATCTGTGAAGATGAGTGCCAGGCTTGGTAATACATTTTCATTCTTTGAAATGAGAATAACAAAAACAGAAAGAATGTATAAAATCACCATTGAGGGCACCAGTCGGGAAGCCCAGGTCCCAATTCTTGTGATCCCTCCAAAAATCACAAGTGCGGTGAGTAGCGTGATTCCGATTCCCATGGAAAGATTGAAAATAAAAGAAGACCCCCCTCCACCCGGAATAAGAATGATTTCTTCAAATGCTGCAATCATCTGATTAGCCTGAAATATAGGTGTAGCACCAAAAAAGCCGGCCACTGAAAAAAAGATGGCTAAAAAATGCCATTTCTGAGAAAGTCCCTCTCGAATAACATACATCGGCCCACCTTGAATCTTCCCTTCGGAATCTTTTCCCCTGTACATCACTGCTAAAGAACAAGTGAAAAACTTGGTCGCCATACCCACAAAAGCACTTACCCACATCCAAAAGATCGCCCCGGGACCGCCGGTAGCAATGGCAATTGCTACACCGGAAATATTCCCCATACCTACGGTTGCTGCAATATGCCCCATCAAGGCCTGAAAATGACTTATTTCACCAGGTTCATCAGGATCATCGTACTTCCCTCTCAGAATACTTACGGCATGTCCAAAATATCTGAAAGGTAAAAATCTGGAATAGATTAGGAAAAATACTCCTCCTCCCAGCAATAGTATAAGCAATGGCGTTCCCCACACAAAACCACTCGCTGCGGTCATCCACGCCTCTATTTGTTCCATCATAAATTTTTAGTTGTAAGCAAGGGCTGTACAAACCCCCAAACTGTTTCAGTTAATAGCTTATGTCCCTCTGCAGTTGGATGTATGCCATCGGCAAGGTTTAATTCCGGATTACCTGCTACGCCATCAAGTAGAAAGGGGATAAGCTCTACGTTTTCTGATGATGCCAGCAGTGGGAAAATTGTTCGAAACTCCATCGTATACTCCTTCCCTAAATTAGGGGGGACTTGCATCCCGGCCAATATAATCTTCACGTCCGGATTTGCTTTCCTTACCTTATCGATGATCTTTTTCAAATTTGATTTCGTCTCCGATAGCGGCAGACCTCTAAGTCCGTCGTTAGCCCCCAGCTCTAAAAAGAATATCTCCGGAATGCTTCTCAAAACCCAATCAATTCGATCCACTCCAGCTGCGGTTGTCTCCCCACTCAGACCAGCGTTGATGACATTGTAATTAAAACCTAAAGAATCCAACCTGTCCTGTATCAAAGCCGGAAATGCTTCTTCCAAATCCAACTGGTAACCTGCTGTAATACTGTTTCCAAAAAAGAGTATAATTGGCTTTTGATCCACTTTGGCCCCGGCTTCCTTCACCGCAGTCTCAGGTTTAGTTGCTTGCTGCTCCAAAGAGGTGCTGCAAGAGAAAGTTGCAAATACCACTACGATAAAAATGATATTCCGACTAGAAATAAAAGACATACGAAAGCTCTTTGAATGCTAAGTCGACAAGAATAGGGCATAACCAGCAATAACAAAAACACTGTGGACATATGTGGCCCATTTACCTGATCAATACGAGTATGGACACAAAAGCTAATCATCCTATGTGAAATGTGCTATCCGCTTTCTGAGGGTAACCCAACACAAGTGTGTTAATGCCTGGCGGTGTAGGTTTTTCAAATACGGATTTCATATCGTAAATATGGCTGGTTTACAGATCGATAGGTTAAGACAGCCAAAAACTCATTTCACTTGCTCTTCTTTTTTAAACAAAAAATGCTGGGTGCCGTCTTAATATCTCGTACTTTTCTAAACTTATGAATTTATTAGAGGTAACATCCCTTTCCAAACACTACACTTCCGGCAACAAGGACCTAACTGTACTTGCTGATGTTTCTTTTTCTCTTCCAAAAGGAAAATCTCTTTCCATTGTAGGCCCTTCCGGAAGCGGAAAAACGACTTTGCTGGGACTCTGTGCCGGTCTGGATCATGCTTCAAGTGGCTCAGTCACATTGAATAATATACCACTCGACGGGCTTACAGAGGATGAACTTGCTGAACTAAGAAATCAATATGTCGGGTTTGTTTTTCAAAACTTTCAGCTGATTCCAACTCTAACAGCATTGGAAAATGTGATGGTTCCACTTGAATTAAGAGGTCAAAAAGGTGCACAAGATAAGTCTCGCTCTTTACTGGAGCGAGTAGGCCTGGGGGGCAGAATGGATCATTATCCCACACAACTTTCCGGAGGTGAACAACAACGTGTAGCAATTGCACGAGCATTTTCAAATGACCCTCTGATTCTTTTTGCAGATGAGCCAACCGGCAATCTTGACGAAGAAACCGGGCAAAAAATTGAGTCTTTGCTATTTGAAATAAACCAAGAGCAGAATACTACACTCGTGATCGTCACGCATGATATAGAATTGGCCAATAGGACAGATCAGATCATCAAATTAAAAGGTGGTAAAGTCTCCAACTGATGAGTACAAAAATCACGTTAGAAAGGCAATCTTACGCTAGAAGCTGGCCGTTAAAAATGGCCTGGAGAGACAGTCGAAAGAGTCGAAACCGCCTGATCCTCTTTATTGCTTCTATCTCACTGGGCATAGCAGCTTTGGTTGGGATCGTTTCTTTTCGAGAGAACCTTCTTGATGAAATCGATGAGCAGGCAAAGGAGTTACTTGGAGCGGACTTCTCCGTCAGCGATCGTCAACCTATACCTGACAGCATACACTACAGCTTTAAGTGGTTGAGTAATGACGAATCATCTGAAGTATACTTCGCCTCCATGGCTTACTTCCCCAGTACCGACGGAACGAGGTTAGTTCAGGTACGTGCACTGCAGGGAAATTATCCTTACTATGGAAAGATTGAAACCTTCCCGGATAGCGCTTCTGCACATTTTCAATCCGGCCCTTATGCATTGGTTGACGAGAAAGTCATGCTTCAATACAACCTTGAAAATGGAGATAGTGTAAGAGTTGGAAACCTTGCGTTCCAGATACTGGGAAAATTGAAAAAGATACCGGGACAAAGTGGGATAGGTAATACCGTTTCTCCTGTCGTATACATACCGGGTGACTATCTCGAAGAAACAGGACTTGTCCAGAAAGGATCTCGTATAAACTACACACTGTACTATCAGTTCCACCCTGATATTGACACAACAAATGTCTGGCAAGAAGCCTATAATAAGGCAGAAAAAGCCGGGTTTGATGTAGACACAGTACAAGAACGAAAAGAAGACACCGGAAGTGCTTTTAGAGATCTGTCTAATTTCCTGGAACTCATTGCATACACGGCCTTACTTCTGGGGTGCCTGGGAGTAGCAAGTGCTATTTATGTCTACATGAAAAGTAAGATTCAGACAGTGGCGGTACTGCGATGTTTGGGGATGAAAGCATTTCAAGCTGTTTCGATTTTCATCTACCAGGTAGCAGGTTTCGGACTAATAGGATCTGTGCTTGGCTGCATGATGGGGGTAGGCATTCACATGCTACTACCAGATATAGTTCAATCTTTTCTTCCCATAGATCTGAACCCCACCATCTACTGGCCCGCAATCATCTCCGGCCTCCTGATAGGAGTAACGGTGTCCGTGCTCTTTGGAATGCTGTCGATGGTTACCTTACGGCGAGTTAGTCCACTCACCGCAATCCGGGCAGGGTATGAAAAAGTGAAGGACAAAATTGACCCGGCAGTAGCTGCTACAGTCAGCCTTATTATTCTCTTCATAATCGGAAGCTTGTTTTGGCTCTTGAGGGATCTGTTTGATGCGCTTATCTACGCAGGAATCTTACTGGTCTCAATAGTAGTGCTATATGGGATGGGGCAGGGTTTGGTTACACTTGCAAAAGTTATCGTTCCAAAAAACCTCGCTTACGTCTGGCGGCAAGGCTTTTCAAATTTACATAGACCGAATAATCAAACGGCCGTTCTGGTTACCACAATTGGTTTAAGCACTGCTTTCCTGGCCATGCTGTATTTTATGCAAGACTTGCTGGTGAACAGGGTGTCCCTGACTGAAGAAGGACAGCGACCTAACACTGTGCTATTTGATATTCAGTCTCAACAAAAAGAGGAACTCAAGCAACTCACACTGGACTATGACTTACCCGTCTTGCAGGATGTGCCGATCGTGACCATGCGATTGCTTGAAGTGAACGGTTATTCAAAAAAACAAGCAGAAGCGGATACTTCCTTGAACATACCCGGCTGGGTCTATAATCGGGAGTATCGCATAACCTATCGTGATGAATTAATTGATTCTGAAACTTTGTTAGAAGGAGAATGGACGGGAGAAATTAAGAACCCTAATGATACCATCTGGATTTCCATTTCTAAAGGTTACGCTGAGAATATGGGCTTGAAAATCGGAGATGCGCTACTCTTTAACGTGCAAGGCGCGGCTATTAAAACGTATGTGGGCTCTTTCAGGGAAATTGATTGGAGACGCGTTCAAACAAATTTCCTTGTTTTGTTTCCCAAAGGCGTCTTAGAAAAGGCCCCGCAATTTCATGTACTCATTACGAGGGTGAACAAGACAGATGTTTCCGCTCGCTACCAACAGGCAGTGGTTCGACAGTTTCCTAATGTGAGCATAATAGATTTAGAATTGATCTTAAAAACACTGCAGGATCTGCTGGCCAAAGTAGCTTTCGTCATCCGATTTATGGCTTTCTTTAGTATAGGCACTGGAATAATGGTTCTGATTTCCTCCATTGTATTGAGTAGGTTTCAGCGGATGCGGGAAAATGTGTTATTGAGAACCTTAGGTGCCACGGCAAGTAAACTGTGGAAGATCATTTTTGCAGAGTATTTGATACTGGGGGCAATGGGTGCCATCGCAGGTTTGTTTGTCGCAGCAATCTTTACGTCACTACTGGGTTATTTCGTTTTTGAGTTCACCTTTGTGCCTAATCCACTGCAGGGGCTCACCATTTTTATCGTGGTGACGTTCCTTACATTAGGAATTGGCCTTATCAATAGCAGAAGCATTGTTAGAAATAGCCCTTTGGTAATTCTAAGAAGTGAGCCATAGCCTACTCAAAGTAAGAGGTCGATCATTTCTTTGGCAATCTTAGCTGCGGCCATTGCAGTGACCCCGTTAATGTCACGGTCAGGATTATACTCCACGATGTCCATACCCACAACTCTGCCTTTGATTTGATGTAGGATTTCCAGTGCTTCTCTTGTGCTCATTCCGCCGGGTTCGTGATGAGAAACTCCGGGAGCAAAAGCAGGGTCTAAAACATCTAAATCAAACGTGATGTAGATGGGAGATTTTACGCTTGATAAGGACAATTCAGCTAGATTTCCCATCGGATAAATTTCTACACCAAAACGCTCTGCTTGCTCCATCTGATGCTTTGTGGTAGTGCGTGTTCCTACTTGTATCAAATGACTTGCTAATCCTCTTTCCATGATCCTTGCAAACGGGGAGGCATGCGAATAAGGATTCCCTTCAAAATCATCATAGAGATCATTGTGTGCATCAAACTGAATGATTGTCACAGGTCCATGATGGGCATGAACTCCTTTCAAAATTGGAAAAGTAACTGAGTGGTCTCCTCCCAATCCAAAAGGAAGTGCTCCCATGGCTAGAATTTCCTTTGTCGTATTTTCAATATCAAAGAAATCATCAAGGTGATTGTTTCCAAGCCATACCAGATTCGATTGTTCCTCCAGATTATGTAATCGCTCAGTATAAAAATTTGCGGAGGGACTCTCTATGGCATCAATGATCTTTTCCGGTGCAGCCGCCGGACCTCGCAAAAACGAGGAATTCGTATCCCACGGATACCCAATTAATGCAATATCTCCCAGCTCTAATTCTTGAAGACTCTTTCTGTTAATAGGCATAGCTTCTATTGACCATAAAACTTACACATCTGCCCGGGAACCGTCACCATGTGGTGCGGGAGGTGGCGATAATCTCAAACCATAACTTCCAACATTGACTCTTGAAATGTCATAGATCCACTTTGCCCGGAATTAGACGTACCGAAATAAAACCATTCTTCGCTTTCTGTCAAGCAATGATCTAAAAACAATATTTCTTCGTTTACCTCATATATTGGCTTTTAAGGTTGCATTCTTTTCCTAGTTTTGAAGTCCAAAAAATCAGTATGCGATTATTTCTACTAGTTACAATCACAATTTCACTGGCTTTTTCAGTTCAGGCTCAGAATAACCAAGAAGCCAGAGATGCATTCGTGAAGGCTCAAAACGAATACTTAGCCCAGCTAAGTCTTGACTTCTTCCAAAATAAGGAATATCAAATCCTCACACGGAACTATGACAAGATGGAGATGAAGGTCAACCTGACAGATATGCCAAAATCTTTACAAAATAAAAAGATCAAAAAGCTGCGAAAAGAGAAAGATGAAAAGATGAAAAAACTTCTAAACCCTCGGCAGTTCAAACTTTATATTCGGCGTCAAAAAGTGATAGAAAAGACAATTTCCACCGATTGGTGAACGTAACTTTACGCATGCCAAAAATTAATCCTTTCCACCTAGCCATTCCTGTAGACGACTTAGCTAAGAACCGTAAATTCTATGGTGAGGTAATGCGCTGCTCTGAAGGAAGAAGCGATACACATTGGGTAGATTTTGACTTCTATGGACATCAATTAGTCATTCATCAGGTCCCTCAGAAAGAGTCCGCAGCAGAAGACCATAATCCTGTGGATGGTCACGAGGTTCCGGTTCCTCATTTTGGGGTGGTCCTGGATTGGCAGGATTGGCAGGATTTGGCTGAAAGGTTACAAAAAGAAAAGATTCGGTTTATCATAGAGCCTTACATTCGCTTTGAAGGACTTCCAGGTGAACAGGCCACGATGTTTTTCAAAGACCCTGCAGGAAATGCCTTGGAATTCAAAGCTTTTAAAGACATTTCCCAACTTTTTGCTAGCTGATGGATAAAATAGTACTAATAGTATTGGCCGCATGGTTTGCAGGATGTTCAACCACTGTCAACAACCAGCAAGAAGATACAGCTTCTAAACCGGTGGTAAAAAATATCATTTTGATGATAGGAGACGGGATGGGATTAGCTCAAGTGTCCTCTGCCTACTACTTCAAAGATGAAACCCCCAACTTCAGCAGATTCAAATCGATAGGACTCAGCAACACTTCTTCTGCCAAACAAAAAATTACCGACAGTGCATCCGGTGCGACAGCATTTTCAACTGGTCAAAAAAGCTACAATGGGGCAATAGGGGTCGATGCTGATACCAATGCTGTGTCAACAATCAACGAGATCCTCTTTGAACAGGGTTGGAAATCAGGTCTAATTGCAACTTCCTCCATTACGCATGCGACTCCTGCAAGCTTTTATGCACATACTGAGTCTCGTTCGATGGAAGATGAAATAGCTGCACAATTAGTAAGTTCAGATATTCATTACGTAGCAGGTGGAGGAAAAGCATTTTTCTCAGGAAATCTTGAGGGAAGAAATTCATTTAAAAAACTTATTGAGGCAGGTTTCGAATTAGATACTACCGCAGTTCAGGGACCACTTGATGCTAGCAAGCGCTATGCCTACATTCTGGCAAAAGATGGAATGCCGCGAATGCTTGATGGAAGAGGGGAATTTCTCGCAGTTGCAACAGTACAGGCATTGGAGTACTTTTCGCTTACTGAAAATTCATTTTTTCTAATGGTGGAAGGATCACAAATAGATTGGGGTGGACATGATAATGATGCTGAATATCTTCAGACAGAGCTCATCGACTTTGACAATGTAATAGGCCAGGTGCTTGATTTTGCTGAAGAAGATGGTGAAACACTTGTAATCGTCACCGCTGATCATGAAACAGGCGGGTATACACTAGCTTCGAACAACAACGACTACGACGATATCAAAGCTAGTTTTTCAACTGGAGGACACTCTGCCACTTTAGTGCCTGTATTTGCTTTCGGCCCGGGAGCAGAGCGTTTTTCAGGTGTTTATCAGAACAACGAGATTTTCGGAAAGATCATGGATTTAGTAGAAGACAAATAATCTTATTTGTCAAGTTTTGCCCAGTTGTCCCGGAGGGTAATCGTTCGGTTAAATATTTTCAACTCATCAGAGCTGTCTTCATCTACCCGGAAATACCCGATTCTCTCGAATTGGTATATGTCACCAATTTCGCAATTGTTTAGCGAAGTCTCCAGAACAGCAAGACTATTCACTGTTAAAGATTCCTTATTTAAATGCTTTTTGAAATCATCATCAATCTCATTTAGATTCTCTGTCTTGAACAATCTATCGTACATCCTGATTTCCACATCCCTCAGATTATCCTCTGCTGATACCCAACCAAGTGTTCCCTTCACTTTTTTCCCACTGGTATCTTGACCACTTTTAGTTTCCGGGTCATACTCGGCATAGATCTCCTCAATTTCACCTGCGTCATTCTTTTTAAACCCCGTACACTGAATAATGTATCCAAACTTCAATCTAACTTCTCTTTCAGGACCTAATCGATACCATTTTCTTGGACTTGGTGGGTCCTCTTTGAAATCTGCACGGTCAATGTAGAGCTCTTTGGTAAACGGCATTTTTCTAACACCCGCAGTCTGATCCTCGGGGTTGTTCACCGCATCTACCCACTCCGTTCTTCCTTCTTCCCAATTTGTGATAATAAGCTTGACGGGATCAAGTATCCCAAATACCCTGGTCGCTTTCTTATTCAAATCTTCTCGGACAGCATGCTCAAGTAGCGCCACATCCGTAATACCATTTCTTCGTGCAACGCCAATTGTCTCCGCAAACTTTCGGATCGATGCAGGAGTAAACCCTCTTCTACGAATACCTGAAATCGTTGGCATACGCGGATCGTCCCATCCGGCCACGTGACCTAATTCTACCAGCTCTCTGAGACTTCGCTTGCTTACAATTGTGTAGCTCAGGTTTAACCTTGCAAATTCAGTCTGCTTGGAGGGATATATTTCTAATTCCTTAATCAACCACTCGTATAAAGGGCGGTGCACTTCAAATTCCAGCGTACAAAGCGAGTGCGTTACTTCTTCAATACTGTCTGACTGGCCATGCGCAAAATCATAAGTAGGATAAATACACCAAGTGTCTCCGGTGCGGTGATGAGGCATATGCTTTATACGGTACAGTATCGGGTCTCTCATATGCATATTGGGTGACCCCATGTCAACCTTAGCCCTAAGCACCATCGTGCCATCCTGATGTTTGCCTGATTTCATTTCCTCAAACCGCACTAAGCTTTCCTCTGAGGACCGATTTCTGTATGGGCTTTCTCGTCCGGGCTCGGTTGGCGTTCCCTTAATGGCATTAAACTCTTCCTGTTTCAACTCACAAACGTATGCGGCTCCCTTCTTAATCAGTTTCACGGCGTAGCCATAGAGCGTGTCAAAATAATCAGAGGCATAGAACTCTCTATCTTCCCAATCAAAGCCTAGCCACTTGATGTCAGCTTTGATTGAATCAACGTATTCTGTTTCTTCTTTCTCTGGATTTGTATCGTCAAACCTCAGGTTACATTTCCCCTTGTAGCTCTCTGCCAATCCGAAGTTCAGGCAAATAGATTTTGCGTGTCCAATATGAAGGTATCCGTTAGGTTCCGGAGGGAACCTTGTGATAATATTTTTGTGGACACCCTGCGCCAGGTCTCTTTCAACATTTTGTTCGATGAAATTGAGGGATACTTTCTTATCAGCCTCCATATTTTGCCAGATTTAAGGCTGCAAAACTATTGCAATGATTCTGAATTAAAGTGAAATGGTAAGAGTTCCTTTACGTCTTTTATCACAATGAATTTCTGATCTTCTCTCTTCATGAGAACACGAATTGGTTGCGCTTGCTGGTAGGCATACTCTATCATCACTTGTCGACAGTTCCCACAACAAAACGCATCTGCCCTTTTTCCATTAGTATGACTAGCGACAATGGCAATTGTATCTATGGGCGTCGTCTCATGAGATTTAGCAGAAAATAATGCAACCCTTTCAGCACATAGACCGGAAGGATACGCCGCATTCTCCTGATTATTCCCAGTCACACACTTTCCTCCTTCTAAGCTGATCGCACAACCCACAGTAAAATTGGAATAGGGGGCATAAGCTTTTGCCATGGCTTCTTCGGCTTCCTCAATCAGTTGCCTATCGGCTTCCTTCAATTCGGATTTGCTCTTTACAGTGTACTCGATATTAATTTTATACATACCTATCCGATCCTGATCTCAGTTCAATGTAACGAATTTGAGGATGAGAAGTTAATTGATTTTGTTATTGAAGATTCTTCTTACTGCTCCCGTAATGTTCCTATGTAGACTCCTTATGCATAGCAAAATAGCCCTAAGCCAGAAATAGAAAGTACCTACTTGTGTAATTTTAGAAAGGCCGCCAACTGAGAATCTCTTGAATGAAATTTGCTGCAGATGGAGGATATACAGCTATCGCAAAAATAATACCATAGATAGCCCCATAGAGGTGTGCCTGATGGTTGATATTATCAGACAAGGATCTGCTCTGAGTGTAGGAGTATATAATGTATAATGCCCCCAGGATAAAGCCAGGCAAGCAAAATACTGCGAACAGACAAATTTTATTTAACGGCAAATAAATGATACTCGCGAATACCATTGCCGAGACTGCTCCAGACGCACCAAGGGAGTTGTAACCCGGAAATTGACGGTTTTGAAATGCCGTCGGCAAGTCTGAAACGACGATCGCCGACAAGTAGAATAAGATGAAAAGCAAAGTTCCGGAACCTCCCATCACTTGACCAAAAATGATCTCAACAACACTACCAAAGAAGTAAAAAGTGAACATGTTAAATCCTAAATGGACGTAACCTGAATGTATAAACCCTGAGGTCAGTAATCTCCAATATTGCCGTTGCTTGAATATCTCATAAGGGTTCATCATAAATCCATAATAGATATTCCCGTTGTTCCATGCTGCAAAACTTACAAGCACAGTAACTCCAATTATGATCAGACTAATTGACATTGCTTATTTCTCTCTTTGCATTAATTGGTTAGCAAATAATCGAATCATCGACTTCCCTTCTTCATTGCCAGAGAACGATGCCATCGATGCCATCGATGCATCAAAATATTCATTCATTTTGGCCTTTGCCACTTCTGGAACTCCTATCTCATTGTATAATTGTGTGACGGCAGTGACTTTCTCTTCCGGATCAAACGATTCCTTTGCAATCCATAAATCTAACGCTTCACGTTGATTCGAGTTGGCCATTTCGAGGGCCTTTATTAATAGATAGGTTTTTTTGTTGGCGATAATGTCTCCACCTACCTGCTTTCCAAACTTGGCTTTATCCGCATACACATCCAAAATATCATCCATCAGCTGAAAGCCGATGCCCATTTTCTCCCCAATTTTAAAAAGAGCAGAATTTTGATTGTGACTAAAGCCTGCAAGCATTCCGCCAAATTCCATGCTAAAACCAAGTAATACAGCAGTCTTTAACCGAATCATCTCCAAATACTGCGTATCGCTGACATCACTCATAGTCTCAAAATCCATATCAATCTGTTGCCCCTCGCACACCTCTACTGCTGTCTGATTAAATCTACGCAACACATGAGGAAGTATGGACGGATTGATATCTAATAGAAGATCATATGCCTTTACCAACATTGTATCACCGCTTAAGATGGCCACAGTCTCATTCCACTTTTCATGGACAGTTTGCTTTCCTCTTCTCAACGGTGCTTTGTCCATAATGTCATCATGCATCAGTGTGAAATTGTGAAAAACTTCAACCGTAAGTGCTTGTTTAACGATTTTAGAGGAATCTCCTCCGCCTAGCTGGAAAGATAAGAGCGTTAAAAGCGGTCGAAGACGCTTACCTCCCAGAGACATGATATAGCTTATGGGCTCGTACAAGTTAGAGGGGTCAGACCCGAAATCAAGAGCATCTACTCCTGCTTGTATCTCAAGCTGTAATGATTCGATGTTTCGTATCGACATAAATTGTAAGGGTTCTCAGTAACAACGCTTAATCCTTCTCTTGGTTTGTAGGATCGACCAAAAGCAGGTCAATCGTTCGTCTATCAATGTCCGTTGCCACTACCTGCACGTGAAGTTTATCACCAAGCGTAATCACCCGTTTATTTCTTTTACCTACTATTCTGAAGTTCTTCTCATCAAATTCGTAGTAGTCATCATCCAGATCAGCTACCCGAACCATACCCTCACATTTGGTCTGGATCACTTCTACATAAACCCCCCATTCGGTAACTCCTGAAACAATGCCGTCAAAGGTTTCGCCTAACATCCCCTGCATGAACTCAACCTGCTTGTACTTGATCGACGCACGCTCAGCTTCAGCAGCACGTTTCTCCCGTTCAGAAGAATGAAGGCAGTCCTTCTCGTAAGGCTCTCGCTCAGGAGCTTTACCTTTTTCAAGGTAATGCCAAAGCAGCCGATGCACCATGACATCAGGATAACGACGTATCGGTGAAGTAAAATGGGTATAATGATCGAATGCCAACCCAAAATGTCCTTGTGGGTCTGTGGTATAACGGGCTTTAGCCATTGACCTGATGGCAATAGACTCTAGTACGTTCTGCTCGGGTTTTCCCTCAATGTCTTCCATTAACCGATTCAAACTATGGGAAATATTGTCTACTGTATCCAGTTTGTGTCCAAATCGAGCAGCAAAGGAGGCGAAGTTTTGCAATTTGTCCGGATCAGGATCTTCATGAACTCGATAAACGAAAGTGGCAGATTCCTCGCTTGTTCTAGCGGACTTCATATTAAAGATGTAGGTAGCCACCTCTAGATTAGCTAGCAACATGAACTCCTCTATTAGTTTATGAGCATCCTTCCTCACCTTTGGCACCACTTCGAGAGGTTTTCCTGCTTCGTCAAGTTTGAATTTCACTTCTACCGTCTCAAAGTTGACCGCTCCTTTCTTAAATCGACGATTTCTTATCTTCTTAGCTATGAAATTGAGCTGATTGATCTCACTTGCAAAATCCCCCTCTCCCGATTCTATTCGTTCCTGAGCTTCCTCGTAGGTGAACCTTCGATCACTGTGCGTGATGGTTCTTCCGAACCATTTATTGTAGACTTTTCCATTCTTATCCATTTCAAAGACAGCAGAAAAAGTCAATTTATCCTCATTTGGGCGTAGTGAACAGAGCCCGTTCGACAGATTCTCGGGTAACATTGGGATCGTCCTATCAACTAAATAAACAGAAGTAGCACGATCTCTTGCCTCATCTTCAAGATGCGTGCCCGGCTGCACGTAATGAGATACATCCGCGATATGAACACCAATCTTAATATTCCCATTGTCAAGAATTTCCATCGATAAAGCATCATCGAAATCCTTCGCATCTGCAGGGTCAATGGTGAAGGTGGTAATTGATCGCATATCCCTTCGATATGCCAATTCCTCTTTTGTGATAACATCTTCGAACTTTTCGGCCTCTTTTTCAACTCGCTGAGGAAATTTAAACGGTAATCCAAACTCCGCCATGATGGAGTGAATTTCTGCTTCGTTCTCTCCCGCCTGTCCCAGCACATCCTTTATCTCACCCTTTGGGCTTTTGTTCTGAAAATCATGCCATCGATCAATGGTGACGATGACCTTATCGTTGTGTTTTGCTTTGTTGATCTTCTCAGGAAAGACAAAAATGTCAAAGTGGATGTTTCGGTTATCCGGGACCACAAATGCAAACTTGGGCGAGAGTTCTACTCGCCCAACAAATTCTGTTTTGCTCCGTTTTACAACCTTCGTGATCCTTCCTTCAGCTCTGTAATCTGCTGAGGCAGGACGAGTGACTTGAACCTCGACGGTATCACCATCGATTGCAAACTTCATGTCGCCGGTTTTGACCCAAATATCATCTTCTAATTCTGGCACAATGACATAGCAAAAACGAGGGTTCACATGATCAACTATCCCTTGATAACTCGATGGGGAACTAGCTGAAGACCATCGAGCAGCACGATTCTTACGAATAAAGCCTTTGTCTTCTAAACTGAACAATAGGTCTTTAAGGATCTTCTTGGACTTGGCATCTCTCAATCCCATTTCCCTGATAACTTGCTGGAAACTGTAGGTCTCCTCCGGGTTTGCTGCAAATAACTCTCGCAATTCTCTTTTTAATGACTTTGCGTCAAGTCGTACCTTCTTTGGTTTCTCGGTACCTTTCTTCTTTCTTTTACGACTCATTTAGCGGATCCATTCACAATGGTTATTTGTGATTCGGGGATTAAGGGTAAGTTATTCAATCGAAGATACAATTGCGCAGTGGCAATGACGTCTCCGCAAGAGTAATCTGAAATTCTTTGCAAACCCTCTTCTTCATTGTAGTAAACATCGTTAATCTTGGTCCCATCAAGCTCATTCTTACTTGATGAGATGCCGAAAAGAGAGGTCAAAAGGTTCAGTGATGTGAAATTTCTTCGGTCACCGAACTTCCACAATTCCATCGTATCAATGTGCTGAACCTCCCATGGCTTTCTCCCCGTAAGGTTTAACACTTCGGGTATTGCCAAATCATTTATCAGCATTCTTCGACATAGATAGGGATAGTCAAATTCTTTCCCATTATGCGCACACAAACGTATTGTTTCAGGATCGAATTTACCTATTAAAAACTCCCTGAATTCTTTAAGTAATCTGTGTTCGTCGTGATGCGAAAAACTCTTCACTCTCAGTGATAATTGACCTTCTTCATTTTCATGAAAAATACCGACTGCAATCACAATGACTTTGCCGAACTCCGCATATAACCCTGCTCTTTGAAAGAACTGCTCATCAGGGTTCAAGTCTTCCTCATTTCGCATGTACTGTGATTTATGCAACCAATGATCTCGAAGATCAGTGGGTAAATCATCGAGCTGAGCTTCTTGGGATGCCGTCTCTATGTCTATGACGAGTAAGTCACGCAGGTATTGATCCATACTTAACGGTGTAATACACCTTTTTGGTCTAATTCCTTAATATAGACCAAGTTTTCATCTTTGATGCTGTCAGGTACGAAGATGTACTTCTTGTCATACAACTGTTTATCGATAAAGTAACTGACCAAGTATTCGTTATTCAAGTGAAAAACTGATACATCCATGGGCTCAATTAAAGCGTACTCTTTTGGCTCCAATTGAGGTAACATGTGTCGCAGCGTACTGGTTTTTTGCTCTTGCCCTTCTTTTTCCCCATAGCCCCTAGAGGTAATCATCACATTTTGAAGGATTTCATCCCTTCTATTAAGCAAGTATACTTTCCAATCTTCTTCCTGGTATTTGACTACTGCTAGCAATACATCTTCGACTTCAGGCCTAGGAATATCTTTAATCATTTTTCTCGACCATTTCCATTTCAAATAAATTAGCTATGTGAACCCGAAGTTTGCTTTCAACCTCTTTCATTGACACCTCATAGCCGAGCTCCTCTTGCATGGAGGTAACCGCTTTATCATCGATTCCACAAGGTATAATATGGCCGAAGTAGCTCAAGTCTGTGTTCACATTGAAAGCAAACCCATGCATGGTAACCCAACGGCTTGATTTAACCCCCAAAGCGCATATTTTGCGAGCCTTTTCAAAATCATCTATATCTAACCAAACGCCCGTAAGACCTTCAATACGGCCTGCCTCAATTTCATAGTCAGATAAAGTGCGTATAACTGCTTCTTCCAAGTACCTTAAATACTTATGAATGTCTGTAAAGAAATTATCAAGATCAAGTATCGGATACCCAACAATCTGGCCGGGGCCGTGATAGGTGATATCGCCACCACGATTGATCTTATAATAATGTGCTTGATGAGATTTTAACCCTTGTTCATCCAATAATAAATGAGCCGCATCCCCACTCTTTCCCAGCGTATAGACATGTGGGTGCTCCACAAAAATCAGGTAGTTGGGTGTCCTTTTCTTATCTTCTTCTGACGCTTTTCGATTTGCTATTTTGAGATCGACCGTCTGTCTGAAAATCTCTTCCTGATAATCCCATGTTTCCTTATAGTCTTTGAGACCAAGGTGAATGAATTCAGTTACTTTGTTCTGTCGCATTGATCAAGGTACATACGTCTCCAACAACGTTACCTTTGATTTTGGTTCAATACCAACGCTCTCTATCGCCGCAGGAACCAAGGCTACGCTTCCTGACTTCATTCCTACCGTCCCATTGGGGGTTACTAATTCTGCTTTCCCGGACAGGCATATGTAGACCCTAAAACTATCCGCCGATAGCGAGGCATCATATGGCTTATCTAACACCAATTTATTAGTGACAAAGTAGGGGCATTCAACTAGTTGATTTCTGCTATTCGATTTCTCAGAATAGTCTGTTTTATAGCTATCGTAATGCCTGTAATCTATGGCATTTAACGCCTCTTCAACATGGAGCTCACGCTTCTTCCCTTCAGCATCTACCCGGTCAAAATCGTATATTCTGTAGGTGATGTCTGAAGTCTGCTGAATCTCAGCGATCATGAGCCCTTTTCCTATCGTGTGAACTCTCCCGGCGGGAAGGAAAAAGACATCGTCATCCTTGACCTCTTCACTGTTAAGAATATCCGTTAGTTTTCCCGCATTGAATTTTTCCAGGTACTTTTCTCTCGTCAGGGGCTGATTGAATCCTGAAATCAATTTTGCCCCTTGATCGGCCTGTAGTACATACCACATCTCCGTCTTGCCGAAGCTATTGTGCCGTTTGGCTGCTAACTCATCGTCCGGATGCACTTGAATGGATAAATCCTGATTGGCATCAATGAACTTAATCAATAGTGGGAATTCATCCCCAAATTGATGATGTACATGCTTCCCAACTAACTCAGACTTGTATTCTTGAATCAATGCTGTGAGTGGTTGACCTGCAAGCGTTCCATTATCTACCACAGAGATATTACCAGAAACCCCTGATACCTCCCAGGTTTCTCCACAATTTGGCAAGTCACCAAAATCCTTGTTAAGAATGCTGCGAATTTTCTGACCTCCCCAAATCTTATCTTTGTAGATGGTGCTGAATGTTAACGGATATAACATATTTAAAAAGTAAATTGACACAAATCTACACGGTCCGTGAGTTGTAGGCCGTATAGGTTGAAATCAATTTGCATCATGCAGGTAAATTGGTCAAATAGTAGATCAAAATGACCAAAACTGATCGTCAACAGTCAGGTAAAAGAGGGGAAGAAATTGCTGAACGATTTCTTTTAGACAAAGGGTATGAAATTCTGGAAAGGAACTTTCGTCATAAAAGAGCCGAAATAGACCTTATCGCTTTATGGGAGAATAACGTGCTGGTATTTGTTGAAGTTAAACATAGAAAGGGGAATTCATTTGGAGAGCCCGAGTCATTTGTGAGTGATAACCAACAGAAGAGCATACTAGACGCAAGTGAAAGCTACCTGTATGCTATTAATTGGAAAAAAGATGTGCGTTTTGACATCATTGCCATTAATGCCGGGGATGAGATTAATCATTTCAAAGATGCCTTCTATTAAGACGATCCCATATGTTGTAATGCTAGGTGTACTCCTTGTATTCTCCTGCTGTAGCGCCAAAAGAGAAAAGCAAAGATCAAATATTGCGACGTTACGTTTTGAAGGAATAGATGCCGGACTACTACAGGTTTCGCAGCCAGCCATGTTAAGTGAACCCACTGTATTGGATCCTAAAAGGGAAGGTTTTTATGAGGTAAAAGTAAATTCCATTCTACAGCTTTGGGTTTCTTCGCCATATCCTATAGAACTTATTTTACTGCCTGGTCATGACCTGCTTGTTGATATAAGCAGCGGATTTCCAATGTTCGCCGGCAAAGGCAGTGATCTTAATAACGCATTGCACAGTTATCATCTTGCAAAAAAAGAAGTAATCGAATCCTTTGGAGATATCTATAATTGGTCGCAAGGGATGGGAATTGGCACCTTCATTCAGCGAATTGACTCTATACAGAATACTCTTGTTCAATTGGAGAATACCTATTCCGTAGACGTTAGAGAAGCGGATAGGTTACTTAAAGAAAGAATGAATCAGGAAAGACAATTTCTCGTTTCAGACTACATCAGTGACTTTGGCAGAATTAACCAGGATCAAGATCTATCTATTCTCCGCAGCTTCTTCAATGAAAACCCCCTGATCCTAAAAAGCTTAGCAAAGTATCCTCTACGATCACAGGTTTGGTCCGAAAATGCCTTTTTCTTCCTCATTCAACAACCCTACTATCGACGAGACATATTTGAAATTCCTGAAGACAGTATCACGCGTAGGATATTGGAATATGATGGCGATATGTTTCTAAAAGAATTATTGCTTGCGAACAAGCTCAGAGACGACCTTGTCACATTTGAAACAGAGAGGATGGAAAGCTACTACAAAGAAATCGGTGAGGTGATTAAAACTGAGCGGCTTTTCGCCGAGATAGATCGCTTACATCAAGAGGCAATTCGTCAAATCAACAGTCCAATAAAGACATCTCAAAATATATACAAAGGAGAGTATGATATCAACGATGTCCTGGATGAAACGCTACTAAATAGCAATGGAAAGGTGACCTATTTGGACATTTGGGCGACTTGGTGCCGACCCTGTCTGGAAGAATTCAAAATAAGTAAAGACTTCAAATCAAATTTTAACGGGGAGTACATCACCTATGTATATGTAGCAGCTCAGTCCAATGAAAAAGCCTGGAGGGCCATGATCAATAAGTTTGAATTAGATGGGGTCCATATTTTGCTTGATAAGGAACAATTCGATGTATTTACTGATCGATATGAAGTCGGGTTTTTCCCCAGCTACTATGTCATAGATCAAAATGGGAAAATTGTGAATGACGTTGCCAATCTTAGTCCGTCAAACCCAAAAACGATTCAGGTAATAACCTCGCTTATCAGAGATCAGCGGTAAAAGAATACACCCTTATCTGACTGAATTACTACTTCTTTTTGTTCGGCTTCTTCCACTCTACCGACAACTTTAGCCTCTACATTGAATGATTCAGAAATCTCTATGATTTCATCTACAATTTCCTCAGGCACATAAAGTTCAAATCTATGCCCCATATTGAAAACCTGATACATCTCTTTCCAATCCGTTTGACTTTCCTTTTGGATTAGATCAAACAAAGGGGGTATGTCGAAGAGGTTGTCTTTGACAACACGAACGTCGTCGATAAAATGCAAGACTTTAGTTTGTGCTCCTCCACTGCAGTGCATCATTCCTTTAATACGGTCTCTTTCTTCTTTCAATATTTCTCTTAAAACAGGAGCATATGTTCTGGTCGGGGACAACACTAGCTTCCCCGCATCAAGGGGGGAATTTGCTATGGCATCCGTTAGCTTCTTACTTCCAGAGAAAACAAGTTCTTTTGGAACAGAAGGATCATATGCTTCTGGGTATTTAGTTCGGTAATCTGAATGAAAAACATCATGACGAGCAGACGTTAAACCATTACTACCCATTCCTCCATTATACTCCGCTTCGTAGTTTGCCTGACCGTATGAAGACAATCCTACAATTAGATCTCCGGGTTGAATCATATCATTTGCAATCACTTTGCTTCTTGCCAGCCTGGAAGTGACCGTACTGTCAACGATAATAGTTCTAACCAAGTCACCCACATCTGCAGTTTCGCCTCCTGTCGAATGTATCCCGATGCCTTGATCTCTCATCAGTTGAAGAAACTCCTCCGTGCCATCGATGATCTCAGAGATCACTTCTCCCGGAATAAGATTCTTGTTCCTACCGATCGTACTGCTTAAGGTGATGTTATCTACCACACCCACACATAATAAATCATCCAGGTTCATCACAATGGCATCCTGAGCAACCCCCCTCCAAACTGATAAGTCGCCCGTCTCCTTCCAGTACATATATGCCAGAGAAGACTTCGTTCCGGCACCGTCAGCATGCATAATTGCACAATACTCACTATCACCCGTAATGTAGTCTGGAACAACCTTGCAAAAAGACTTTGGATAAAGCCCTTTATCCAGTTTACTTATCGCTGCGTGAACGTCTTCTTTTTTAGCGGAAACTCCCCGCTGCGCATATCTATCGCTCATGTTTATTTGGGAATAATGACAAAACAAATATCGCTACTTAAATCGAATCCAAAGTGACAAAAAAGTGGCAAGAATCGATAAAGCAATTACAAGACCAAAGCCGGTTGTCAACGAATACTCCCCAGCGATATAACCGATGAGAGGAGGCCCAAGTAGGAACCCTGCATATCCAATGATGGTGACACTGGCTATTCCCGCACCTGCACTATAGCCTGGTTCATTAGCGGCAGAAGAAAAGATAACAGGTATTGAACATGAAAAACCAAGACCCGTAAGACCAAAACCAATCAGTGCAATCCATGGGTTTTGGAATAAGAGAACGGTAGTTAAAGAAAAAGCAGAAAGTGCACTTCCCAGGTAAACAATCCTGTTCATTCCAATAATGGGTATCATAGAATCTCCAAGGAAACGCCCGATGGCCATAAACATTGAGAAGGCAGAATAAGCAAGGCCAATGAAGATGATGGGACTATGCAATGAATCCTTCATGAAAAGGGCACTCCAATCAGCAATTGCCCCTTCACCAAGCAAGATAGAGAAAGCTATAAAAGACAAAAGCAGTAACCTTGGAGAGGGCCAGGCAACCACTTTGCTTTGATGATCTATTGGTTCATGGATGTCTTCTATGCTACGTTTTAGTAAATAAACAACAAAAACGCCAAGGAAGGATGCTCCTATCAGATGTGCCTGAAAGCCTATATCTGCCCAAAGTGAAATACTTCCAACGGCCGACCCAACCATCGCTCCTAGGCTCCACATCCCGTGACAAGTTGACATTATAGGCCTCCCAATCTCTTTTTCCATGATTGCTGCACCGGCATTCATCGCAACATCCATCCAGGCATTGGTAAGTCCAAAATAAAACATCCCAAAGGCGAGCATCCACCAACTTGAAGATTGAGCAAGAATAGCAGGGGTCAAAACATGAAGCAGTGAGGCGATGAAAATGGACTTTCCAAGTCCAAATCTTTTATTTAGCCACCCGGTGATAGGTAGCAGTATTACTCCTCCAATCGGTGCAAAGAGCAAAGCTAAGCCAAGTTCTGCTTCACCGATTCCAAGTAAGGACTTAGCGGTTGGTATTCGTGTTACCCAATTACCAAACAAAAAGCTACTGATGAAAAAAGTAAAGCCGATGGACCTCACCTTTTGGTTCAAAAAAAAACTCTGTAAATGAGCAACGTATCTAGTCACTCATCAAAGATAAATTAGCCTCCTGTATTGTCGAAAAATCGATCGTATTCATCTAATTCCTCGTCAGGAGGCAAGTCGTCCTGTCTGGATTTTGGGTCATAACGGAGTACCTTAAACTCCGTTCTCCTATTAACCTGATGGTCCTCTTCTGTTAGAGCATTAGGTAGCAGGAGTCTGCTTTCTCCGTAACCTTTTGCCACAATGCGAGCCGGATCAATTCCTCTTGTAAGAATATACGAAACGGCTGAACGAGCTCTTCTCCATGATAGTTCCATGTTGTAATCATTACTCGCACGATCATCAGTGTGGGAACCCAATTCTACAAATATCTCCGGATTGTCCCCCATGATCATAACCAAACTATCAAGAACAACAGCGGCATCGGCTCGTATCTCAGACTTATTCAAGTCATAATAGATGTTGTTTAGAACAATTGGTTTCTCTAAAACGATGCGTTCTAAAAACACCTTGGTGTTAAACTCTACATTTGTAATGAACTCTTTCAATGTGTCTTTCTTAACACTTTGACCCTTTGTAGAAAATAAGCTTCTTGTAGTAAAATAGTCTGTTTTCTCTCCAATAATATAGTACTCTTCTTCAGGATAAACTCTAAACTTGAAGATCCCGTTCTGATCTGCAAAAGACTCATCTAGTACCGCCTCATTTTTTGCAACAAGCAACACTTTCGAATTTGGCAAAGCCATAGTATCCCCTGCATCATCAGTGGATAAAGTAGTGCCAGTTAAAAAATAATTGACCACTTTAAGGTCAGGGTCATCGTTCACATATGTGTAAATATCATCGTCTCCTTTTCCACCCTTTCGATTCGATGAGAAGAAACCTTTCTGCAAGTCAAATTCAAAATAAGCAAAATCATCGGCCGAACTATTCATCGGCTTACCAAGGTTTTCAATCTTAGTTAGTCCCCCTTGTCTGGTAGCCTTGAAAATATCAATTTTACCAAAGCCGGGATGTCCATCTGAAGAGAAGTACAAGCTACCGTCCTCAGACACATGTGGATAGGCTTCATTTCCAGGCGTATTGATCTCAGGCCCCAAGTTTCTGACGTCTACCCACCGGCCTCTTCTATTGAGCTTGGCGGAATACAAATCCATTCCTCCAGAACCACCGGGTCGTGTGGAAGAAAAATACAAAGTGTTGCCATCAGGACTTAAGGCGGGTGTACTATCCCATGATTTGGGATCGTTTATGGCAATGAGTCTCGGCTGTAACCACTGTCCGTTTCGGTATCTGGTAAAATATAAGTTTACCTCAAGATTTCCAGTCGGTTTTCCATCGTTACCTTTTGCAAAAATGATGGATAATCCATCTGCGCTCACAGCTAAACTCCCTTCGTTTATATCGGGAGCGTTGATCATTGGGCTTAATTTCTCTAGTGTTCTTTGATCAATATTTGCCCCCTTGGAACGCACACGATAGAGATCGAGAAACGGAGTCCCTGTAACTTTATATATTTTGCTACTAGACCGATTAGATGTGAAGTATAGATAATTATTGATGTAAACAGGTCCGTAGTCGGCAAATTCAGTATTGATTTCATCAAGGTTTTTAGCTCTGTAATAGTTTTCTTCTTTCTCTAGTCGCTCAACAGAAGTAAGGTTTGCAAGTTCGTTTTCGACCAAGGCTCTTACCTCCTGATTGGTAACCCTTGGAAGGTACCTTTCAAGCATTTTTTGAGCTTTACCATATTTCTGATTTGCCTTTAATGCTTTAGCGTAGTAATAGTAGGCATCTTGCTCAATAACTCCCTCCTCCACAGCATGCTCGTAAAACGGTTCAGCCTCCTGAATGCGATTGGACTGACGAAATGCTTCCGCTACCTGATAATTTATCTCAGGATCATTTTTGTCGATCGTATCAGCATACTTTGTAATGATCAGATCAAAGTCAGCACTTTCCATCTTCTTATAGAGGGAAGAACCGCAGGATGTTAGCATCCCTAGAAAAATTACCGCTAAAAACTTAGTATTCATCAGATGATGGGCTTTGAGATTTAACGAATAAAGTGACCAAAGGTGTTCATCATTAACTAAAAAAACGACCCATCCACGAATCAGATGCCTTCTGTTTCCAGCTGGCCTTCCACTCACCGTAGCTGGTGACTGAATTATTATACACTTCCGTATCGACTGTAATCTTACCTTCAGCAATAGACGACTTCACCGCGGACAATGGTAAGAGCTCTATCTCTTCTCCATTTTTAATTGCTATGACACCTCGATCAAGAAAAGATACATTCAATTGTTGCTCAAGCTTACGAACAAGGCCAACACTTGAATCTATGCTACAACCGCTTGCTCCAGCATAACTTTCATCCACCAGGATAATCAGAAAATAAGCATCTTCAAGCATGAAAGAAGCTTTCAAACCTTGACCATGAGCTGCCCACTGATCGATGAAGTGTTGAGCGCTTTGCTGTATAAGCTGCTGCTCGTCATCACTGAGTATTCTACTCGCTTGATAAACCCATAATCGGGCTGAGTCAGGCATTACATCTATGGTAGTCAACATAGCTCTTTATGTTTGGTTGGCTAACTACAAAGGTACGGGATAAGTTCTGATCATAATCGGAGTAATCAGCGTAGACCTTCTGCCTCTGCTATCAACTCTGCAAGATCTCTTACTTTCACTTCCGATTCTTTTTCCTTGTTTTTTACGCCATCGCTCATCATGGTTAAACAAAATGGGCAACCAACTGCAATAGTCTTTGCCCCGGTTTGCAGTGCCTCCTCTGTTCTTTCTATGTTGATTTCCTTATTTCCTGGTTCCGCATCCTTGAACATCTGGGCTCCACCTGCTCCACAGCACAAACCTTTGGTTTTGCATCTCTTCATTTCAACAAGCTCAGCATCCAAAGCCTCCAGCACTTTACGGGGTGCTTCGTATACGTCGTTTGCTCTACCTAAGTAACAAGAATCATGGAAAGTGATTTTTCTTCCTTTGAACGCTCCCCCTTCTTTGAGCGCAACTTTCCCCTGATCTATTAAATATTGAAGGTATTCTGAATGATGAACTACATCATACGCTCCCCCTAATGCTGGATACTCGTTTTTGATTGTATTGAAACAATGAGGGCATGCTGTCACAATCTTTTTTATATCGTATCCATTTAGCACCTGAATATTTGCCATTGCCTGCATTTGAAATAAGAATTCATTTCCTGCCCGACGAGCTGGATCTCCTGTGCAGGTTTCCTCCGGACCAAGTACTGCAAATCTTACTCCTACCTTATTTAAAATCTTCACAAAAGCTTTTGTAACTGCCTTGTACCTGTCATCGTAGGATCCTGCGCAGCCTACCCAGAACAAGACTTCGGGAGATTCCCCTTTAGCCGCAAAATCTGCTGCAGTAGGTATTTTTATTTCTGTCATAGTTGGTCTGATTATGAATTTTTGAGTTCCTCTGCCCAGGCAAAGCGGTCTTGAGCAGAGAATTTCCAGGGAGCAAAATTTGTTTCAACATTCTGGAACATAGCATTCCAGGAGGCAGGTGAAGCTGACTCTTCCATCGCCACATATCTTCTCATTTGAAGGATGATATCAAGTGGATTGATCGTTACCGGACATGCTTCAACACACGCATTACAACTTGTACATGCGTTGATTTCCTCCTTCAGGATGTAATCTTCAAGCAATGATTTTGCTGTTACCTCACTTTCTTTACCCGCTGCTCTCAATTGACCGATCTCTTCAGCACGATCTCTCGTATCCATCATGATCTTACGTGGAGATAGTTTTTTACCAGTAAGATTTGCCGGACATTCTGCTGAGCATCTGCCGCATTCTGTACATGCGTATGCATCCATGATATTCTTCCAAGACAGATCTGTTACATCTTTAGCTCCAAACCTAAATCCTTCCGGCGGTGGAGCGGTCTCACCTTCAACCGGTAGTCCTAGCATCAACTTTACCTCATTGGTGACTTCATCCATATCCTCCATTTGTCCTTTTGGTGTCAGCCTACCAAAATAGGTGTTGGGAAATGCCATGAATATATGTAAATGCTTCGAATAGGTTACATACAGTGCAAAGGCGAAGATTCCTGTAATGTGTAACCACCAAGCCAAACGTTCAACCAATACCAAAGTACCAGAATCAAGTCCACTGAAAATGGGCCTCAATCCACTGGAAACCAGAAAGCTGCCAGTGCTTGCATAGTGCTCCACTCCTTGACTCTGGAGAACTAAATCAGCAGCATTCATCGAAAGAATTGCTACCATAAGCACAAGTTCTATTATCAAAATCAAATTAGCATCCACAGTCGGCCAACCTTTCATCTCTGGTCTTGAAAACCTCTGTACTTTCGAAACGTTACGTCTCCACAAAAAAGCCACACATGAAGCCATGACGAGCACTACCAATACTTCAAAGAATGAAATCAATATGGAATAAAAGCCTCCAAAAACCGGTGCAAACAAACGGTGAGTCCCTAGAATGCCATCAAGTATAATTTCCAAAACCTCAACGTTGATGAGAATGAAACCCACATATATAAAGAGATGAAGCAACGCGGGAATCCAATTCTTAAACATTTTCTTTTGTCCAAGTGCAATTAGCAGCACATTAATCCATCTTTGTGGATCTTTTTTCAAGCTTGCTTCCCTGCCTAAATTTATATTTGATCGGATTCTTCCTACACGTTTGGAAATTAGCCAAACAAACACACCCATGAGTAGTAAAAAGGCGATTTGGGGTATAAAAGTCATCTTACAGGATATGGTTATTTATTCGTTACAAATTATTTGGAGCTAATCAATAATTGCCTAGTTTTGCCTCCACTTTTTTAGGGTGCTGTAGCTCAGTTGGTAGAGCATCGGACTGAAAATCCGTGAGTCGGTGGTTCGAATCCACTCAGCACCACTAATAAAAGCCAGCCATTCGGGTGGCTTTTTTTATGCCCTGACTGCTGCTCACCACTACTGCTACCGCGCATGGTCTGATTATCAAATTAATCAGTCCCTGTTGATCTTTCCTTTGGTATTTCAGGACACGCACAAGGGAATTCCAGGTGATCAAAATAATTGCTTCCAATGTAGTTCCGAAGATAGCATAACTTTCGAAAATAGTATGCATGCATACTATTTTTTGACTAATTATTCTTCTTTTCCTTGTCCTTTTTTAGGCAAATCCTTCAATACTTTCATTGATCTGACTTTAATGCCTATATTTAAAATACTAACCAAAAACTTAAAATAACTGTGCGAATACTGATGATTTGGGCTGCTTTGATTTGCAGCTTTGGACTCTCTGCGCAAGAGTGGCTAGATCAATACAATCAATCACTTTATTATTACGATAACTACGAACTCGAAGAAGCTAGAAATTCGGCTGAAACTGCTATGGCAATTTTCAAGGCTGAAGTAAGCGAGCCACATAAAAATGTAGCAGCCATTCTTCGACATCTTTCAGTGGTTTGTTACGAACTTTACGAGTTAGATGCTGCCATTGATTACGCAAAAAAAGAAGTTGAAGCTCTCCAAGCGCTCGGGCTTGATCTTGAAGAAAACTTCACAGGAGCGTTAAGCAACTTGGCCTTGATCAGAAGTGCTCGCAGTGAATACGAAGCTGCCGAAAGGTTATTGCAAGAAGCACTTTCTCTTAGTCGTGATTTTTATGCGGAAAACTCACTTGAAGTTGCTTTGATAAAAGGAAATCTGGGCATTGCAAAATTCCAGTTAAGGCAGGATGACGAGGCAGAGTCTCTGATGGAAACCTCCCTTATCGACATGGAGCAATACGAGGAAATCCCTTATGATTACTACAACATCCTTTATAATTACTCCTTACTAAAGGCTTCAAAAGGAGACTACAATACCGCGTTAATGGGGTATCAAACGTTAGAAGAAGATTATGCCTATGACGCACCAAACTTTGAATATGCCAGTATTCTGATCAATGTGGGAGACGCGCTGGATAACCTTGGTAAATTCAATGATGCCATACTAAAATACGAAACTGCCATGGACAATTTCGCGCAGATCGGAGAGGAAGAAAGTGCTGAATACGGGATAGCAGAGAATAACTTGGCATTAGACCTTCAGAAGACGGGTCAGTTTGCTAAAGCTAAGGAATTACTTCGAAATGTTTATGAGAAAAGAGATACCAAAAAAGAGAACGACCCAGAGGCATTTGTAATGACAGCCACGAACCTGGGAGGGCTTCTACTTCAAGAGGGAGAAACACTTGAATCAAAAGAGGTGCTCGAATCAGGCATTGAAACTTACGAGTCAATGGGGGTCGCAAAAGACCAAATCTACCTAACCGCACTGGAATCTCTCAGTAAACTTGAGTTAGGACTGGGCAATATCTCGGAGGCAGAGAAAAAAATTGAACTCGCTATAACCGAAGCAGAAGCGCAGCAGCTGAGCAGCAAACTGTACTCACTCTATAATCAGAAAGCAAAGGTGCTCTCTTCACAAGGTAAGTTTGATGACGCCAAATCCACTGGGGATAAAGCACTGGCACTATCAACAGCAACATACGGCGCAATAGCTATTCAAACAGCCTTTGTACAAAATACACAGGCGGGTATTCTCACGGAACTTGGTCAATACGACGAAGCTGAAAACCTGTATGCAGCATCTATGCCAACCTTCGCTGAGGTCTATGGCAAAACTCATCCAGAATATGCTGCTATACTTTCGAACTACAGCTCTTTACTTCAACTCAAAGGAAATTACTATGCTGCTGAAAGCTATCTGATCGAAGCAGTTGCGATCAATAGAACTGCATTTGGAGAAGAGAACCCTGAGTACCTCACCACATACGAAAACTTGGCGCTCTTGTACTCTGCTACTGCCCGTTACATAGATGCGCAAACCATTCTAGAAGATGTAGTAACGGTGAAGGAGGCAGTGCTGGAAAGCAAAGACCCTTCTCTTGCATATACCTACGGTAACCTGGGGTCTCTTAAAAAGCAAACAGCTGAATACCCGGAGTCTGAGCAGTACTTTTCAAAAGCAAGAAAAATATATGAGAAATCGCTTGGCAAAGAACATATTCTGTATGCTGCTACCATTAACAACCTGGCACTTTTATTCCAAAAAATGGGAAACACCAATGCTGCTCAGCCACTGTTCCGGGAAGCGTTGGAAATTTATGCGAATACAGTAGGAAAATTTACGCCGGATTATGCTTCCGCATTAAGTAACCTAGCCTCGCTTTATCAGATGGAGAAGAACAACGAAAAGGCTATGTCAACACTTGAAGAGGCCTTGGAGATTGACAGGGAGATACTGGGTACGAATCACCCTTCTTATGCCAAAACACTTAATAATCTTGCCGCTCTTTACGAGGCAAGCGAGTCGTATGAGCTGGCTAAAGAAAAGTATCTTGAATCACTGGATATCTACGCCAATATATTTGGTGAAAATCACCCTTCTTATGCATTGACGCTCTACAACCTCGCAGTCTTAGAGCAAGCACTCGATAACCTTGAAGAAGCAAAGAGTTATTACCAAAAGGTTGTGGATATTAGGAGAATCATTCTTGGTGAAGACCATCCTGACTATGCTTATGCCATGTATGGTCTAGCCTCTATCTCTCAAAAAACAGGTGACTTTGAAGCAGCCAAGAGCAATTACAAGATCGTAATAGACAAATACTTAGAGAACATCCAGGAGTATTTTCCTGCATTAAGTGAAAATGAAAAAAGTGCATTCTATGGCAAAATCAAACCGGTGTTCGATGCATACATGGACTTTGTAATAGAGTATGTAGAGCGAGAATACGGGACAGAAGTAGATCGTGATGAAATGCTGGGTAGTCTTTACAATCTGCAGCTTTCAACAAAAGCACTCCTTCTTAATGCTACCAACAAAGTCCGAAACCGAATTCTAAACAGCGGAGACCAGGAGCTAATCAGCCTATTTCAGGACTGGGTTGCACTGAAAGAAAACATCGTGAAATCTCTCTCTTTATCCAAAGAAGAAGTCGAGGAAAATAACATTGACATTGGGGCAATGGAAGCGGAAGCAAATGATATGGAAAAGCAACTTTCCCTTAAATCTTCCCTTTTTGCCTCCGAGTTTGAGAAGAAACAAATTAAATGGACTGATGTACAGAATCAGCTTAACGATGATGATGCCGCTGTCGAAATTATCCGGATTAGAAAAAACCTTAAAAATGATTCAATCCTTTATGCATCCCTGATTGTGGGCCCTGATGTTGGCACCTCCCCAAAACTCATTTTAATTTCAAATGGAGACGTGCTTGAAGACAAAGGATTCCGTACCTACAAGAACTCTATTGTTTACAAAATTGATGATCGTAAATCCTACAAACTATTCTGGGAAACTATCGACAAAGGACTTCCTGAAAGCACTAAAAATATCTACTTGTCAGCCGATGGTATTTTTAACAAAGTCAATATTCTGACACTGTATGACGCTGACAAAAAAGAATATATAATCGAAAAATATACCATTCGACTGTTATCTAATACACGTGAACTCGTAGAACAATCTAATGAGCCCAACCCAACCAATACTGCTCAGGTATTTGGTTACCCTGCCTACAACCTCAACAATGTGGTCACGGCAGATGCCGGTGGAGTTGCGGATACAGAGGGTATGCGTTACAGTTTCGGGGATAATGTTTCTGAGTTACCCGGAACATTGGTAGAGCTCAACAATATTACTGAAATCATGACGCAAAAGTCCTGGAAATACGATTCTTATACACGAGGAGAAGCAAATGAAGCAAACATCAAAAAACTTGAAAGTCCTAAAATCTTTCACGTAGCAACGCATGGCTTCTTTTTGGAAGATATCCCTGTTTCGGAAGATGAAAACCAAGGTACTGCTAGTAGAAGTCAGCGATTCAACCCACTGATGAGGTCAGGTCTTTTATTTGCAGGTGCTGAAAATACAATCAGAGATGAGGATATCCCGGGAGAAGAAGATGGAATTCTAACAGCTTACGAAGCCATGAACCTAAACCTGGATAATACCGATATCGTCATCATGTCCGCCTGTGAAACCGGTCTTGGGGAAGTAAAAAATGGCGAAGGAGTATACGGCTTGCAAAGAGCATTTATTGTAGCAGGAGCTCAAAACCTGATCATGAGCCTTTGGAAGGTAAATGATGAGACGACGCAACTGCTAATGTCAGAATTCTACAATCAATGGTTTTCAGGTAAGTCCAAGACAGAAGCTTTCAACGAAGCTATAATAGCAGTAAAAAAAGATTTTCCTAAACCATATTTCTGGGGTGCATTTGTGATCCTGGGTAAATGATAGGTACAACCAACAACTATGACAGTAGAAATGAAGAAACGCTCGGTACTTATACTTTGCCTACTGGCAAGTTGGATGATTTACGGTCAGACGGTACCCGCTATGCAGACACTAGCGGATACGATTGCTTATTATAAATCTACGGCAAAGCCTGTTGATGCCTTTAATTCGACTAAAATCGACTATGCCCCTTCCATTTCAGCTGATGGAAAGACGATGATATTCGAGTCCAACAAGGAAGGGAAATACAGACTTTATGAATCGAAATTAGTAGAAGGGAGCTGGACGGCTCCGGTATCAATTGATGCCATCAATGATTATGGAGATTCAACTGATTTGATAGGTGGGCCTAGTATTTCCTTCGATGGGAATCTTCTGTTTTTCTTTGCTTCATTTAGATCTGGTCTAGGAAGTGAAGACATCTACTTTTCGGAACGCAGTGGTGATTCTTGGTCACAACCACAAAATATCGGTGCTCCCATCAACAGCTCAAGTTATGAAGGTTTCCCTTCCATTACCGCAGACGGTAATGAATTGTATTTTGTAAAGCAGACCTTTAATGCAATTGAAGATGAAGAGTTGGCAGAATTGTGGGAAAACAAAGCTTGCTATAGCATCTTCAAATCAGTAAAACAGGCAGACGGTTCATGGGGCGACCCCATTAAGCTACCGTTCCCAATCAATAAGGACTGCGAGAAAGCACCCAGAATCATGGCCGATAGCAAAACGATCATTTTTGCTTCTAACCGACTCGGGGGACTTGGAAATTACGACCTATATCAAACTCAACTCGATGAAGTTGGAGATTGGCAAATGCCAGAGCCCTTGACTTTTGTTAATACACCGGCAAGTGATCAGTTTGCCAGTATTTCAGCTCAAGGGGACATCATGTACTACGTGTTTGATTCTAAAGATATCTATCAAGTAGAGATACCTCCGCATTTAAGGCAATTTAGAAACAACGTTATCCAAGGGTTTATCAGGGACGGGGATACTGGGAGAGGCATAGGTGCTGAAATCACGGTCAGTGATGCCTTCACATCTCGTGAAATCATGAAAATGAATAATAACCCTAATGACGGCCGCTATACGATAGTACTTCCAGTGGGTAGTAATTACAATATCGAAATAAAGAAGGAAGGCTATACTTCCAAGTCCTATTTCTATGACCTTCAAGAAAAGAAAGAATACGAAGAGATTTTTCAGGACATCGACCTGTACTCTTTTGCTAAACTCAGTTTAAGCGTCTACGATATCGACATTTTTGAGCCTATTTCCGCAAATATTAAGGTAAAAGAAGCTGGGGGGACCACGTTCATTATGGATGCAGAAAACCAACCTGACGGTAAGATCACGCTGGACCTTCCTTTAGGTAAGCGATACGAAATATTCATCGACAAAGAGAATTTTGAGAGTGAATTTTTCTCATTAGATGTAAGTGGCCTTGTGGTTTACAGGGACTTTGTGCATGATGTAGAAATGGTCCCTATCAAACGTGAAGTGGAAATCAACATCGCCGATTTGAATAACAATAGCCGTGTTCGGTCAAGAGTGAGAATCAGAAACAGAACACGAGATGAGGTAATAGAAGTCGATGGAAATCAGACCGTAGCTTTACGGGTAGGAGATCGATATGAAATAGAAGCAACCAGTGATCAGGGATATGCATTTAACAGTACCGTCATCGAGGTAACCCCTGAAGGCGAAGACATCATTGCTGCCGAGAATATCGAGGAACTTGAACGGTTCAAAGAAGATCCTGCTGCAGCAAGTGTGGTGTCGAGAGGAGGGGATATCTCAATGGCTCTTCAACCACTGGAAGAAGGTACAGATCTTACGTTAAGAGACATACTGTTTGATAGCGGTTCAGATCACTTAGATGAAATATCTTATCTAGAACTTCAGAGAGTAATAGACTTATTACTGGAAAATCCAACGCTTAAGGTCGAGGTAGCAGCGTATACTGATGACGTTGGCTCTGCAGCTTATAATCTGTTACTTTCTGAGAGAAGAGCACAGTCTGTAGCCAAGTATATAGCAGAAAATAAGGTTGAAAATAGCCGCTTTGAGGTGAAAGGATACGGGGAAAGTGATCCTGTAGTACCAAATGATACTGCTGAAAATCGAGCAAGAAATCGTCGGGTAGTTCTGAAAATCTTAAGCATTTAAAACGCCAACACAATGAAAAAAATATTATTAAGTATCACAATTCTTGGTTCTGGCTTCTTGTGTTTAAGTCAGAAACTTGTGAAATATGAAGATAAACTACCCTCTATATTAAGAGCCCCTTCATCGGGCATACAAGCCTCCCTACAACCCTACATCGCTGATGATCCTGAAAATGCAAGCATCTACTTCCAACTTGGGGTGGTTTACTACGGAAGGTTTTTAGAGAGCGATATTCTCACTGACTTCCAGTATAAATATGGGAACGCTCGAAAGACATTGGAAAATATGAAAATCTCCAGGATTCGAGTCGATGAAAAGGACGTTAAAAAGAACAAGGAGCATTACTTGAATTTTGGCACGTATGACAACAAAGGGCGTTTGCAAGTAGGCTATGATACCATTCAATCGTTGATTAACATCAGCACGGAGGAAACCGAACGATTCATAGCTAATGCACCAGTAGTGTACGAAAGCTTTACTGAAAGCTTTACACACTACGATCGCGCACATAAGTTGTATACACAGCTATTAGGTTCGTATCAAACCATCAATGATCTGTATTTACTGTACGATGATGAAATGGAAAAATCATTTCAGAAGATCACTTCCGAATATGAGAAAGCCATCGCAGCATTCCAGAAATACAAAGCTGCAACTGATACGTTTAATATCGGATATAAACAAGAGATGGTTATTAAAGAGCTTGAAGTTTACCGATTAGATGGGCTGTCTGCAGAAATCAACTTTCTAAAGCCAACAATTCCCATTTGGAACTATGCAAAATGGGTGAATGAGACGAGAGCATACATTGATGCAAATATTGTAAGCATGCGCAAAGAGTTGATGACGGAAGAGCTACGAGTCAATAGCGTGATTTCTTCAGCCGCTGGTGATTATGCACGAGATGCTTTTGAGCCACTGGACATCAATAAGGAGACACTATTTACCATAAGAAAGTTTGATTTGCAGTCTGTAATTGAACCCCTTTTCCTCTTTAAAGAAGCAAAACACGATGTGATCTACCGGAACCTACAGATCAAAGAACTGGAATTATCTGAGGATGTAAATAAAGACAGAAAGCTCTTTTTGTACGGTGAGCTCATCAACAAGATCAGAAAAACAGACGCCATGTTGCTTGATGTGAGAACTCGAAATACTCAACTAACTCATGAAAAATACCCAACCTTCCTTTCCATCAATTATGACGGACAGTCTGGCATCAATACCTTCACAAGAATTCAGTCTGATGAGCTATTGGAAATGCAAACGAGTTACGAGGACAAAATTCTCGAAGGCATAATTGCAAAAATCCAAGATTCCTCAGACGTTATCTCAACAACTTACGAGGATACTACAATTCCAATGAACCCTGCACCAGCCCCTCTAACAGAGATTCTGACATCCGAACCCGTAACAACCCACCGTTTACAAAACTTTGACGGGTCATTGTTCATCGGAGGAGTTAGATTGAATGCAGACAGTATGACGGTTTCTTACGTTGCAGGAATCACTCCCGAAGGTGAAGTAGGATGGTACAATGAATATGAATTGAAACTTGACAGTGGCCAGGTAAATGCACACGCAAGGCTTGCTGAACTTGCAGCCGTTCCCGGCGGATCTGCATTTGTGATCAATGTGAGCTCTGAGGAGTTTCCCGATGTTGAAAATCGTTTCATCATTCTAGATGAAGCAGGGGAAGAGCGTTTGGATACCCTTCTTGAAATGACCGATTATCCTGTCGACATTACGTATAATGATAGAAATAACAGCTTACTGATGTCTTTCTCAGGGAAGGACTATTTGTCAGATGTCTACGAAGCTGGGAAATTGACGTTGGCTGGTTATAGCTTATTGGGAGATCAGCTCTGGCAACAGCAGATAACAGGAAGAATCGAATTATCTGGTGTAACCACCATGACAGATGGTTTCTTGATCGTAGGTAACTTCAGGCAATACCGTTCGCCAGACGGTCGAATGATTCGCGCTGGTAGAAATAATACGGATGTCGGCATTTACCTTCTAGCTATCAATAATACCGGGCAAATCCTTCGAATGGAGGATGTATACTCTATCGATCCAATTTTCTCCACTCATCTAGTTAAGGTTAGTGAAGACTGTATCAATATCCTCGGAAGTAAAGCTCAATACAATTCAGACAAAAACCTGGATCTAAGCAATACAGGTATCTTCATTATGATCAACCGTGATTTTACTGAGTTGGCAAGGAGAGGGTAAGGCTATTTGATCTGAACCATATTTTTTAGGTTCTGGACCTCTCTGAGGGATAAGTGACGAAACTTTCCCCTGGAGAGTTCTTTTTTTGTCAGGCCTCCAAAAACCACACGATCCAGCTTGACTACTTTATAACCCAAAGCTTCAAAAAGTCGCCTAATCACTCTGTTACGACCCACATGAATTTCGATTCCTAGCTTTTGATTGTCGTCCTCCAATACTGCCAATTGATCCACTGGCACTACCCCATCTTCCAGTTTGACACCATCTAGTATTTCCTCAAAATCTGCTTTGGTTACTGGCTTATCCAGCTCGACCTGATAAATTTTCTTGATCCGATGAGATGGATGCATCAATCGCTTGGCCAGCTCTCCGTCATTAGTAAACAGTAAAAGTCCGGTTGTCATTCGATCCAATCGACCCACGGGATAGATTCTTTCTTCGGCAGCTTTTTCTATAAGCTTCATCACAGTTTTCCGATTCTGTGGATCGTCTACCGTAGTGATGAAATCTTTCGGCTTATTTAACAGTACGTAGACTGGCTTCTCGGCGCTGAGCCTCTTCCCCTGGTAAACAACCTTATCAGATTTCTTGACTTTTAATCCCAGCTCAGTCACCACCTTCCCGTTGACGTGCACCTTCCCCTCACTGATCAATACATCAGCGTCTCTCCTTGAACAGATACCCGCATTGGCTATGTACTTGTTCAATCGGATCTCTGATGAAGCTTCAATTCCTTTTTCCTGAGCTTTTGCTTTGCTAGACCTTGAATTTATATTGGGACCCTTAGACCTTGAATTGTCTTTTTTTTCGGGCTTGAAAGAGCCTGACTTTCTTGAAGGTTTGTGATTCGGCATTAGGCTGTGTATTTAGCGCAAAGCTAAATGAATAAATCGCTACTCTTGAAGTGCTACTCGTTGTTGTCGCCGATCTCGTTCTCGGGAACTGCAAAATCCTTCGGTGTAGGGAGTTCTTTTAGGTCATTGATCCCAAAATAATCCATGAACTTAGGGCTTGTTCCATACAGGATAGGTCTACCGACACCCTCTGACTTTCCCCTAATCTCAACCAATTCCTTCTCAAGCAGTTTCTGAACAGTGTAATCGCAACTTACCCCTCTGATTTGCTCCATCTCCGCTTTGGTAACAGGTTGTTTATAAGCGATGATAGAAAGTGTCTCTAGTGCTGACTTGGACAATCGCTTCTTGGACTGTTGCTTCAGTAAGATACCAATACTCGCCTGGTAGGCCGGCTTGGTTAAAAACTGAAATCCACCGCCACTCTCCACAATTGTAATGGAATACAAATCCGCTTCGTAACGAGCTTTCAATTCTTCTATGGCTTTCTGAATGTCCTCATCCGGTACCTCTGCCTCAAACATCTCGGTGAGACATGCTTTGATCTCCGCAATACTTAACGGTTTAGGCGAGCAGAATATTAACGCCTCTACGTGATTGATTAGAAAGTCCATGTATATGCTGCTTACCTCTTATTGAGCTTCGCCTCAATGGAGTGCATCGTATGGGGTACCGCTCTCAAACGCTCCTTGGAAATCAACTTACCCGTGTCAACACAGATCCCATACGTGCCATTTTTGATTCGAATCAATGCTTTTTCAAGATTATTGATAAATTTCTGCTGTCGTGCAGCCAATTGAGAAAGCTGTTCCTTCTCTGCAGTCTCCGCACCATCTTCGAGAGTCTTGACAGAGCTAAACGTTTCACCGGTACCTTCCCCGTCACTTCTTGTAAGAGACGCTCTTAAAGTGTTTAATTCTGATGTTGCCCGATCCAGCTTTTCATTGATCAAGGTTTCGAATTCTTCTAATTCTTCAGCAGTATATTTATTTTTTTCTCCCATAGTCTGCTTGTTTAAGGCCCAAAAATTTCCACTAATCTAAGACAAATGGGTCGAACCAAAAGTGAAAAAAACTACATCAAAAGATTATTCCATTGTGATTAATGGAGTCCCCTTTATTCAGAAGAAACTATGGAAGCTAAGGCTATCGGCGTTCAATATGATGATAGGTATTTAAGCCCGAGCACCCCAACCCGTCTCCTTCACGATGAGCTAAAACCCACGAGCTACGATCAAAATCTTCAATGTGGTAATTGAAGAAATAGAACTTGTCCGGGTTATGAATGACAAGCTGATCGTCCAAAAAATACCAATCGAAATCCATGGTCTCTTCTTTCCTGATCGTGCGATTATTCAATGTGTATTCATAGTTTAGAACCAAGACTCCTGACTTAGCATCCAGGTCCACTCCGAAGGTACCTGCACTCTCAGAAAACTCATAATGACCGGCATTCATCGCACTCTATTCGTCAAAAGTACCCGACGCCGTACCGCATTCACCAGAGTGGAATCCCTCACCCTCAATCAAGACAATATCCCAGGTTGTCCCCGAAAGCTTTCGATCGACTCTATTTACTTCGTTACATGAAATAAGGGCAAAAATAGAGATTATAAAAAGTAAGAGGATAGACTTCTTCATGATTCTAGAGATTTATCGCAAAGCTGACGGGTCCTCAAAGCGAAGTATATACCGTGAAACACGGATTTTTAGAATTGAGCCCCCACCGTCACGGGTTCTTTTAAAACTTCTACATTAGCGTTTCCCCCAAAAAATTCAACTACCACCAGGTACTGCCCCATAGGCACAAGCAAATCTCCATCATCTGTGCCATCCCAGATCACAAAATCATCAGATCCAAGTAAAACTCCTTTTGCAATGGTCTTCACAATTCTGCCTAAACTACTTACCACCCATATGTTGGCTAGTCGATTAGGGGCTTTGTTTCTGATGGAGATAGTCGCAAAACTGCTAAAAGACGGTTTGCTACTCCCCGGTATGAAGGTCCTCGGCTCCACTGCGACCTGATCAGTATTGACTATCTGTCCAAGTTTCTGACTATTCTCTCTTCCAGGGGTAGCAAATCCTTCCACGCTGGAAGCTGACGACCAATTATTCTTTCCGGTAGCGGGATAAGCAATACTAAGACGCTCTAATGAGACTCCTTCAACATCTACTATCAGAGGAGAGTGGTATTCATCCAGATAGTATATAGAGTCAAGCACATCTCCTTGAAGATTTTCCAGGACAAGGCGACCCTGCTCGTTGAACATGGCAGGCAGGTCTGCTACTTCCAAAACCGATTCAGTAGCAGTCAGGGAGTAATCAAACAAAAGCTGCGCTTTATTCTCTGTGAGAGCAACATAGGACTGTGGCGGCAAAATAAAAGACTGTGTTAGGTTCATTAACCCCTCATCTACTCGCCAAAATAAAGCTCCAAGGTCTACATATAGATCCTCCGAGCCATTAAAAAGTTCGACAAAGTCATCGCCACCGGGAAAAGGATCGAATAGAACTTCTGTAATGTAGAGCTCTTCGATGGAAGTCTCGGGGCGAAGGAATTTTCCACTAATTGACTCTGATATATTACCATAGCAATCGGAAACTGAAGACAGCAAAAATGTATATTCTATATTTTTTTCAGGCTCCTGCAGAAAGCCTAAGGATAGCTGAGAGGGAAATGCAAGCATAGAAGGCTTTAGCTCTGCTTCCAAAGACGGATCAAAATCCCAAAGTATATTGTCTTTGAGGAGGGATTCATTCAGTAAAATATTCAACGATAATGCTTCTAACTCGCTGTCTACCAGTGACGGCCCTGACCGATCATTTCTGTCAGCTTGTACACTGTTCTCTCTTCCCGGTGTACCTCCTAATGCCGATGTGTTTGATGTCCAATTTTCAGCTCCTCCGCATACTAAGAACGGATCAATAACTTCTAGACTAAAGCCACCTGCTGCTTTTTCTTCAGAATGATACCAATCAGTAGTATATACCAACTCTACCAAGACTTCAAAATCCGATGCTAGAATTAAGGTATCCCGATCATTTTTCAATCCAATCCACGGACGCACCACCTGCGCATTATGGTATTTCTGATCCCCAGATAATGCAGAAGGTATCAACGTTGCATATGCTCCTGAAAGCAATTCTCCTTGTAAAGGAACTCCGTTAATGGTTAATTCAGAAAGGTCAATGACATCGTCCGTAAGATTGAGTAGCTCCACATACTCACCATCAGCTAATCCTACCTGAGGAGTGGGGTCTGGCATCATTTCAGTAATCATCAGTTCACCAAAGATCGGAGGCCGGGGAATAACAACCGATACTGTAGTATCTACCATTTGATTCCCAGAGCAGTCTTTGAATTGACCTATCGATAATGCGCCAATACTTCCGGGAATAAAAGCTGAATCAAAACCCAATTTTACATCCTGAAGACTCACAAAGTAGCCATTAGAAAAGTTACGGTCCATTACCGTAGTATCCATGTATTCATCAAAAGTCAGGATCACAGAAGTGGAGTCCAATAATTCAACCGAACGTATGGAAGGAGCAGTCACGTCCTGGGAGCGACTAATAATCGAATTTACTCGGCCAGGTGAACCTCCCAGACTATCTAGAGAGGCTGACCAGTTTGCTGGCCCAGCACAACTACTTTCAATATTTATTAATTCCAAGCTATATCCTCCGCCAGATTTCTCTTCCGAACGATACCAATCATCGCTGTAGGCCAGCTCTACTAACACCTCATTTGCAAAAGAAAGGACTACCGTATCCACTTCATTTTTTAACCCAAGCCAAGGGCTAACAATCTGGGTGTTTCTATATCTCTTATCTCCTGATAATGCAGAAGGAATCAACGTTAAATAAGCTTTAGGGAAAAGCGATCCGCATAATGAACTACCATTAAGAGTTAATCCTGAAAGGTCAATTACTTCTTCCGTCAGGTTGAGCAACTCCACATATTCACCGTCTGACAGCCCCACCTGAGGGATCGGGTCGGGCATAATTTCGGTAATCACCAGATCGCCAATTACGGGTGATCTTGGAAGAGCTAATGTCAGGGTAGTATCGTTCATACTATTCCCTGAGCAATCCTGAAATTGACCTATCGAAACCTCGGTTAAAGTTCCTGGTACAAGAGCCGATATAAACACCAGAAGAACTTCTTGAAAACTCATATAATGACTCTCACTGTATTCATCAGAAACAATGGTTGTATCCATATATTCATTGAAGGAAATTCTAGCAGAAAATGAATCAATGAGATGTACTGAAGTTACGTGAGGTGGTATTGTGTCAGAAAAGTGGCTGTCAAAAGAGTTAGATCGGCCAGGTGTGCCACCCAAACTATCCATTGATGCTTCCCAATTTGCAGGTCCATCACAATTAGTTTCAAGATTTAATAACTCCAAACTGTATCCGCCATCCCGTTTCATTGGTGACGACATCCACGAACTGCTATAAGTCACGGAATCAACAATATCTCCATAAATCGTTCGCAGCAGAATTCGCTCTCCCCTATTGGTTAAAAAAGGGAAGTTCTCAAAATAGCTAAACGGCGCTTCCGCTGTTTCTGCGAAGGCTATGTACTGGCCGGGCTGGAGACACACATTTGGAAACGGGAAAAACCCTGACTGATCTTCCAGCATTACGCCACTTAATGAAACCACATCACTGGATGCATTCCATAATTCCAGAAATTCAACATTAGGAAGCCCAATCGTCGGGGATGGATCTGCCATGATTTCAGTAATACGCAGTTCATGAAACCTTGGAACCCTGGGAGGTTGATACAGAAACTGGATTGTATCAGCAGTCCTCCGATTCCCTGATAAATCAGTGAGATTCTTCACAATCAACTGATACGTAGAGTCGGTTACTAGCGTATCAAAATCCAACCTAAATTCCGTATCTGATACCTTCCTAACTTCACGTGGGAACAAGCCAGTATTCAAGACATAATTAAAGGCTTCAAGTCCAATAGAGGGAGGAATAGACTCAGAATAGTTAACTACTATCTGACTTAAAAATTCACTGCTTACACCTTGAACGAAAGGAGCCTCTGTATCATAAGTAAAGGTTGTATCATATGCAGGTAAAATAAGCCGATTGGCAAAATGTGCCGAATCCCATTGAATAGAAAGCGGTTCGTTTTCAGGCAAAGGCTCTTCCAAAATAACTTCATATACGGAAGGCTCTAAAAGAGAGGCTCCTTGATACTGTACATTAGAAGATTCAATCGATACCTCTAATGAGCTATTTGCTCTGATTTCCTCCTGAAATTGTAAGGTAATCTTTTGCGAATAAATAGCTGGAAAGTTCTCCAATCTGGAATCAAATTGAAACCCGATCACTGTATCGGGAAGTGGAACCCCACTACTATTTGTCACGGGACCAATATAAATCTCATATACATTATGGTCACTCATTGTGGTGTCGAATTCAGCTACATATCCTCCATAACTAAATCTAACCTCGGCAGCACTGCTTCCCAGCAAATTGTAAGAGGATATATTTTCAGCAGTAACTGACATGTTTTGGTTATACGTAATTGTAACAGCGTTCCGTGAGATCGGCTGTATTTCTACAATGCCAGGCAATCGAGTGTCTATTGTAAGAAGTAGTGTGTCGCTCTGCTCGTTGCCAAATCCATCTTTCCCTCCTGTAAGAAATACTTCCAGATTCTGTTCTTGAGGGATTGAGTCCCGGTAATCAACATTAACTTCCGTTTCTGAAATGTATTCTACATCCGCAATGTTATACTCGTCAAATGCAGAAATGCCGAATACAATAGCATGAGATATATCCAAGGGTTCATTGAAAACAACTCTCAACTTCTCCATTGAAAATTGCTGAATGGACAAAACCTCTGGCGCAAGCGTATCGAACGTAATCTCATATTTTTGACTAGTTGCTACTGCATTTCCTAATGTATCTTCAATTCCCAAAATCTGTAATTCATAAGTAATTTCTTGTTCGAAAGAAAATGGAGGCTGGATGAAGGCACTTGTGTCTGATAGTAAGAAAAGATCTCTAGGTGTCCGCCCTTCAATTAAATAATGCGAGAAATTTACAGCTGAAGAGGGATTTAATGGCTCATCAAAAAATAAAAAGAGGGAATCAGGGTGTGGGGCCTCCCAAGCTGTTAATGATGGTTCTTGCCTATCTACATACACTTCCAAAGCGGGCGTCAGAAGAGTTTGACCATTTGAACCAAAGAGATCCAATAGATAGATTCTGAGGTTTTCATTCTTCTCAAAGGCTTCACCAAAAGCAACCTGAAACCGGGTGGAATCGAGCTTTGTAATGGCTGCTGCAAATCCATATTCTTTAATCCAAAAGTTTTGGCTGGCCAATCTAGTGGTATCTACTGCCTTTGATGAGGTGATTTCTACAACATTGGATGCAATCACTTCAAAGTCTTTGATGTCCGACCTAAAAGTGAAACTTGAAGTATCCGCAATCACGGCATTTCCCAATGTGTCCTCCAATCCATTAATTACCAATTGATGAGAGCTATTCAGCACTAATTCATTTTCTAGCTCAACCAATAAAGTGTTTTGCGCAGTATCCGTCTCGTCAACTTGATTGATGATTTGACCCAATAAAGAAAATTTTCCAAAATCCTTCAACGAAATGATTTCCAGCTGCTCTTGAAAATTTAACAGAAGCTCAGTGTTTGAAATGGCAATTAAAGACTGAAGTTCAGGAGCCTTTTGATCCAGATAAAGCGTTGTATCCAAACTGCGTTGGTTTCCCAAACAATCAGAAACATTCAATAAAACAAGTGTACCCGGCTGCTCACTTAGCAGTGCTTCAGAAAGTTTTACATTCAAGGTCAACTTGTCAGGACTGAGAACTGCTGCGAATGCTTCTTGATCGTTTACAACAACAGATTCTCTCAGTGAGCTAACTTCTGAAATTGGCTCATCAAACACGATAATCAAAGAGTCAGCAGCCTCAATAAAGATCGAAGTAATCCTTGGGCCCTCTTGATCTCTGACATCGCTCTTGTTGTCATTTACCTTCCCTGCAGAATTACCTTCTTCATTTAAGACATAATTACCGATGCCTTTACAGAGTTGAGCTGTGTTGATTAGTTCATAGCTATTCCCTTCTTGGAATGAAGAGTAGGCTAAAGATTGCAGGAAGGTGCCATCATGAGATTTTAAGATCAATTCATCCGAGCTGTTGTTAAATAATGGAAATCCAGCCACATGTAAAGAATCCACTCCACTTTCTGATGTTATCACCACGTACTCACCAGGGTCAAATCGGTATTCAGGCAACTTGAGCATATTTCCTATCTCATCCTCAATAGTCCAATTTTCCAAATTGAAAATTTTTTCAGAATTATTAAAGAGCTCTACAAATTCATCATCATTTGGTGCAACAAGGAATTCGTTGAGAACCACATCTCCGGCAACAGGGTCTGAAAATAACAAATAATCAAAGTTGATCTCACCTATCGTTAATGTATTATTCGAAAGATCTTTAATCCCGGCTATCGACAAATTATAGCGAGTGCCGTTATTGAGAGCATCAGCTAATCGAAGTATGATTTCTTTGCCATCACTTACTTGCTTTTCAGCAGATGAAATAGGTACTGATGGGGTCAGATCATAATTTGAAATAATTTCTGCCGAAACTTCATCAACCTCTTCTGAAAAACTAATAACTAACGAAGTGCTGGAAAGCACAGATACACTTGAAATAGAAGGGGGTTGGATATCGGCAACGGGTGAAGTAGTAATTCCAACGTCATCCAGGTAGAAATTGTCATTATTGCTCGAAGTATGGTTTACTTGAAACCCAAAAAAGGATCCAATTTCTGGACTAGAATTCTCATTATATGTTCCAATTGAATTGAATGAAGTTCCACCTGTATTATCAGCTAGAAGGCTCCACTCACCCTCAGCATCCCTAGTCACTTGAATTGTGACATTGATTCCATCAGCTACTTGATTACCTGTATCCTCGATCAATGGCTCATTGACACCAATTGCGAACAAATCAATTCCATCACCACTACCACCTTCTCCCATTTGAATGAAATACCCGGAAGATACCGCGCCAAGGTCAGAATTGTTTGAAACCAAATAAACCCGAATATTATTTGAACCAGAAGGATTAGGAGTTCCGCTGCCATATCGGACAGAAAATGTCCAGAATACATCATTTGTTGCCAGATCCGGTATTGCGACAGTGCTTATTCCCAATGTGCTTGCTGATGCTGGTCCAGCACTTCTCAACTCACCTTCATAAACGGTAAAATCAACACCAGTACCAGACACATTAGAAGAAATCCAAACGGGATCATTAGTAAAATCGCCATCTGAAAAATCTTCGCTCACTTGACCTCGTAATTTGACGCCAAAAAATAATGCCAGACTTAAATAAATTACACTTCTCAAATTAAACGCTTTTGTAGCTAGTTTTGCAGCAATAAGACCCACAGAAGTCTTAATTTAAACATAACGTTTTAATATAAATAACAAATAACGTTTTTAAATGAAAATTGCAGTAATTGGAGCCACCGGATTAGTAGGTGGTGAGATGTTGAAGGTATTAGCTGAACGGAAGGTGCAGGTAGATGAATTATACCCTGTCGCTTCTGCCAGAAGTATTGGAAAAGAAATAGAATACCTTGGTAGTTCTTATACGGTAATCGGTATGGAAGAGGCTGTAGCTATTGCGCCGGAAATCGCTCTCTTCTCAGCGGGTGGCAGTACCTCGTTAACATGGGCTCCTCGATTCGCAGAAGTTGGATCTACTGTGATTGATAATTCCTCGGCGTGGAGAATGGATCCAAGCAAAAAGCTTGTGGTTCCTGAAATAAATGGAAAAGACCTGACAAGGGAAGATAAGATAATCGCCAACCCTAATTGTTCCACTATACAGATGGTCCTAGCATTGGCTCCTTTTCAAGAAAAATATGGAATCGAACGTATAGTTGTGAGTACCTACCAGTCTGTGACGGGTACAGGAAAAGCAGCTGTGGACCAGATGGAAAACGAAAGAAAAGGTATAGCAGGGGAAATGGTATACCCTTATGCCATCGACAAAAATGTACTCCCACACATCGATGTATTCGAGGACAATGGCTACACGAAAGAGGAGATGAAAATGGTCAACGAAACCAAAAAGATCTTCAGCGATGACTCGGTAAAAGTTTCTGCAACCTGTGTTCGAATTCCAACCGTAGGTGGTCACTCGGAATCAGTAAATGTGACCTTCAAAGAAGAAGTTTCTGTTGCTGAAGCTACTGCAATATTGACTGATACAGAGGGTGTAGTAGTAGAAGATGATCCTTCAAAATTAGTATACCCGATGCCCATCAATGCACATGGAAAAGATGAGGTATTTGTAGGACGTATTCGAAAAGATAATACCTTTCCAAATACACTGAATATGTGGATAGTTGCCGATAACCTTAGAAAAGGTGCTGCGACTAATGCGGTACAAATTGCGCAGTACTTAGTAAAGCACCAATTGGTGTGACGCTTCAAGAGCGATATAAACGATTAATTGCATCTGATACTCAGCAATGGATTTTTGCTAACGAGTATACGGACCCACAGGCTGTACTGCTCAATCCGCCCAAGCATCTGACCAACATAAAAAGTGGGGTGGTCGAACAGCTTCTAGCTAGAAAAAAAGCGCGTAAGAAATTACCATTATGGTACCAACAGCCTAATATTCTCTGGCCACCGCCTCTCTCTATAGAACAGGCATCTTCAGAAACAACTGCGAAATTCAAAGCCAGCTTAATCGAAGGTCAAAAACTCGTGGATTTTACTGGTGGAACAGGAATCGATTTACTTGCATTTAGTGAGCACTTTGAAACCGTGACTTACGTCGAGAAAAATGAGTGGCTTTGCACGGTATTTAAGCACAATGCGAATGCACTAAATAAAAAGAATATCAAGATCATACATGCTGCAGCCGAAAATGTGCTTGAGCAAGTACAAGAAGGTCAATGGGTTTACTTGGATCCTGCACGCAGAGACTCGCAAAAAAAGAAAGTATTCCTTTTAGAAGATTGCAGTCCAAACTTGCTGGAAATACTTCCGGTTCTGAACGGTAGAGGATCTAAAGTGATGATAAAATTATCCCCACTTCTGGACTTGCAACACATCATCAAGGAAATCTACCCTTACCGTCTTGTTGTCTTATCCGTGCACAACGAGGTAAAAGAGTTGCTAGTCTTTGTGGATGGAAACATAAAAGAGGAAGTAGAAATTGCAGCGGTAGATTTGAAGCGCAACGTAAATTCCATTTACACTTTCAGACCAGCGAGCGAAAGAAGCTGTAAAATAAGCTACGCACCTGTCGCTTACTATCTGTACGAGCCAAATGTCGCAATACTTAAAGCTGGGGCATTTAAATCAATTGCTTCGACTTACAACCTTCATAAACTCCATCCCAATACACACTTATATACATCTAATGATCTAAAAACGGAGTTTCCCGGTCGCCAATTCAGAGTGCTACGGGAATTGACGGGAGCAGAATTAAAATCTAATTATCGAGAAAGTGAACTACATGTAATTGCAAGGAACTACCCTCAAAATGCTTCACAGCTAACACAAAAGTATAAATTCAAAGAGTCTGGCAGTAAATACTTATTTGCCTTCACAGACCATAAGGAGAAAAAGAGACTAGTACTTACTGAGTTGCTTAAAAGCGACCAACCCTTAAACTGATTACACCATATACTCAATTATTAAATCTGACGTTCACTAAATCCAAACCCTCATCCAGTTATAACGAGCTCCTGCTATAATTCGAAAAACGTTATCAGGCTAAACTCAATCTATGCTATTGGATGCACCACTTAAAACGCAGACCATTCAATAGTAAAATTATGCTCTAGATTAGCCTGAATAACCAGAATCATTCGCCTGAACAATACCAACCTCCCCAAAAAGAGCAGAAAAATTTACATCAATAATTTGTGGAGTAAAAAATAACCTCTGCTACCCTTAGCTGTAAAAAGAAAAAAGCCCTGGTGAGCAGGTCGATACGAGAACTGATACTACTCGACTACGTTCTCTTAAATAAGATTTATTTTCTCAGACCCGTTAACTCTCTGGAGATATACATGATCAGAAGGCTGACCTTTTCTGAAAAATTCCACTGAAAATAAATCCATTTTCTCCCAAAAAAAGTTCCTTACTTTCATATCCTTCTCTGCTCAATACTTCTCGAATAGGGGCAAGCCGTGAAATCCTCAGTAATACAGCTATTCTCAAACTAGTTATGGAAAATCCAATAAGTAATCTGTGCCTCCAAGAAGTCGGTGGGTTAAAATCTGATACGATCAGCTTTCCTTCCCCAGCTAACAAAGTCTCAGTCTTCTTCAGTAGGTCAGCGATCTCCTCTTGTGAAAACAAATCAAGGAAAAACGGAAATAGAACCCAGTCGTATGTAACATCCGAAGTAAAACAAAAAAAGTCTTCCTGATAATAACGGATATCGCTTAAACGATATTTTCGAGCGCGCATGATCATCTTGCCTGACAGTTCAACATAGTCCACACGAGCGTCTTTGGATAAAGAGGTCAATAGCCTTCCGGAGCCTCCACCTACAACAAGCACCCGTTCATTAGAACTAACCAATCTAAGATGATGTGTATAGGCCTGAGAAACCCCCTTGCCAAACAGTAGTCGAACTCCACAATCATACATCGGAGCAATGAAGTCATAGTCATTTCTCATAAGTAAATGACTGGTAGCAGGAACACTGCATCACAAGCAAAACGATATTTTTCATTTTCCACAAAATACGATGGAAAATACAGTACCAGGAGGAAAACTACATTTGAAAGCAAGACAAACATCGGAAGAGAGCCTCCTAATTCAGAAGACAAGAGGAAAATCGATAAGGTTATGTTGCTTATTACAAGTAAATAGCATACCCTCTGAGTCGTTTGCACACCCATCAGATGAGCAACCGAAGTGGTACAGTCCCTAGCATCACTGACATGCTCATAAGTCGATATCACAAATAAATTGACAACCGCCAACAAAAAGATTTGCAACCAAAATATCAGGTCTAAAAACTCAACAGTTGACTTGACAAACGGATATACAAACATGGCTGAAGCATAAACTAAAGCAACCACCAACTCCTTTGTTCCTTTGTTTGCCAGCAGTTCATTGGTAAAAAGATAGAGACTACTGAAGCCTGCAAGGACAAAGCCCGCCACGATCACGTCAATATCCACCCAAAAGAGACATAGAATGCCTAAAACAGTCAAAGCCGACAGGTAGAAGTACAGTGCCTTCTGATTCTTCTGATGAAAAAGATGTCTTGCCATCGTAGGGTGCGAAACTCTTCGAGCATCCATCAGATGATCGATGGTATAGATGATGAGAATAGCAAGCACCAAAAGCACAACTAAAACCATAGGAACCTTCAAATGAAACAGCTCTTTTGATACATATAAAAGCAAAATGGCTCCCCCTAGCGCTATATCTAAAGAAAGCCATTTGACATATCTGAAAAGGTATACCAGGAACCGGTGCACCTGCTATTACTATGAACCTTGAGCAAGTGCCTCGGCACCTCCGACAATCTCGAGAATCTCTTTGGTAATCGCTGCTTGTCTCGTTCTATTGTAAGTCAATTTAAGTTCTTTCAGTAACTCTCCTGCATTATCAGTTGCTTTATCCATCGCAGTCATACGCGCACCATTTTCTGCAGCATTAGACTCTAACAAAGACTTATAAAACTGAATGTTCAGAGATTTGGGAACGATCTCCTGAAAGATAAACTCTTGACCCGGCTCATAGATGTAGTCATTGTCTTCTACTACTTCCCCCTCATCAAACTTCTCAGCAATGGGAAGGTACTGCTCATTTTTAAGAATCTGCGTGGCTACATTCTTAAATTCGTTGAAGATGATTTCAACATGGTCAAATTCACCTTCCATAAACTTCTGCTGTATCATCTTAGAAGCCACGATAGAAGAACTAAAGTCCAAATGACCAAAAAGCTCTGCATATTCTTCGATCACTTGGTAATCTCTTTTTACAAAGTAATCTCTCGAACGCTTTCCTACTGGTAAGATGTATAATCCACCACTTGCCTCAACAGCAGAATACTTTTCTTCAATCAACGCTTTGGTGTACTTAAAAACGTTACTATTGAAAGCTCCACAAAGACCTCGATCAGAAGAAACAACAACGAGCAGCACATTTTTGATATCCCGTACTTCAGCGAAAGGATTTTCGATAACTTCCTCATCAACAGATGATGAGATATTCTGCATGATACCTGACAACTTAAGAGCGTACGGTCTCATCTGAAGGATGCGATCCTGTGCTCTTCTAAGCTTAGCTGCCGCTACCATTTTCATGGCTTTGGTAATCTGCTGTGTCGAGGTTACCGACTGAATTCTTCCTTTTACTTCTTTAAGGTTTGCCATAGCAATGCTTAAGCTTCGTATCTACCTGCTAAATCCTTAGCAGTTTTTGCCAATGTGTTGGTTACTTCATCTGTCAATTTTCCAGCTCTCAACAAATCAAGAACATCTTGATGCTGCGCTTTCAATTGTGTAATGAACTCTTTTTCGAATGCTTTTACTTTCGTTACGTCAACTTTATCAAGGAAGCCTTTAGTTGATGCGTATATGATCGCAACCTGCTCCTCAACCGGCTCTGGAGAATACTGAGGTTGCTTTAAAATCTCCTGATTCACACGACCTCTATCAATGGTTCTTTTAGTAGCAGCATCAAGGTCCGATCCAAACTTAGCGAACGCTTCTAGTTCACGGAACTGTGCTTGGTCAAGCTTTAAAGTACCTGCTACCTTCTTCATTGACTTAATTTGAGCTGATCCCCCTACACGAGAAACTGAGATACCTACGTTGATCGCAGGACGAATTCCTGAATTGAATAGGTTTGTTTCAAGGAATATCTGACCATCAGTGATGGAGATAACGTTTGTTGGAATGTACGCCGATACATCACCAGCTTGCGTCTCAATGATTGGGAGAGCAGTTAATGATCCACCACCTTTGACTTTACCCTTCAATGTATCAGGTAAGTCGTTCATATTCGCTGCAATTTCATCATTGTCGATAACCTTCGCAGCTCTTTCTAATAATCTTGAGTGTAGATAGAATACATCACCAGGATATGCTTCACGCCCTGGGGGTCTTCTGAGTAGCAATGAAACTTCTCTGTAGGCAACCGCTTGCTTTGATAAATCATCGTACACTACCAATGCAGGTCTACCTGTATCCCTAAAGAACTCACCAATCGCTGCACCTGTAAAAGGAGCAAAAAACTGCATGGGAGCAGGATCAGATGCTGAAGCATTGACGATCACTGTATAAGCTAACGCACCTGCTTTTTCCAAGGTAGAAAGAATTCCTGCTACAGTGGATGCCTTTTGTCCTACTGCTACATAAATACAAAATACTGGCTCGCCTTTGTCATAGAACTCTTTCTGATTAATGATCGTATCAATCGCAACGGCTGTCTTTCCTGTTTGACGGTCCCCAATAATAAGCTCTCTTTGTCCTCTACCTACTGGGATCATGGAGTCGATCGCCTTGATACCTGTTTGTAGCGGCTCACTTACCGGTTGACGGTAGATAACGCCTGGTGCTTTTCTCTCGATTGGCATCTCGAATAATTCACCAGAAATAGCTCCTTTTCCATCTATTGGCTCACCTAACGTATTAACCACACGACCTACCATGCCGTCACCCACTTTAACCGAACCAATCTTTCCTGTTCTCTTTACAGTATCTCCTTCTTTTACTCCAGAAGAATCACCAAGCAGTACAGCTCCAACATTGTCTTCCTCTAGGTTAAGTACCAGCGCACTTGTGCCATTTTCGAACTCAAGAAGTTCTCCCGCTTGAGCTTGAGACAATCCATAAATTCGAGCTACACCGTCACCGACTTGTAGTACGGTTCCGATTTCTTCCAGCTCAGCTGAAGTTTTGAAGTTTGAGAGTTGCTCTCTGAGTATCGCTGAAACCTCATCGGGTCTAACGTCTGCCATAGTATTTGTGTTTACTGTCCTTTTAGAACTACAGTTTTATTTTTCTTTTTCAAATTTTAGTCTCAATTCCTTGAGCTTTCCACTTACACTTTCATCAATCTGACGATCTCCAAGCTTTAACGTATATCCTCCAATCAAAGAGCTATCTACAGTTTCTTCCAACACCGGAGTTTTTCCAGTTACGTCTTTGACTACATCCGTAAATGTCTTTCGCAGGTTAGCATCCAAGGGAAAAGTAGTGCTCACAGAAACATTCTGGAAGCCCCTCTTCTCGTTGTACATCACAAGGAACTCTGTTGCTATTTCCGGAAGGACAGATTCTCTGTTTTTCCGGGTGATGATATCAAAAGCCGATAGTGTCAGATCGTTCATTTTATCTTTGAAAATAGCTCTCAGAATCTCAGCCTTTTTTAAATGTGCAATGATTGGGCTCTTCAAAAGGTTAACCAAATCCTTATTCGCTTCACACAATTCAGCGAATTGTTGCATATCATCCCTTACCTGATCCAGCTGTTTACTTTCCTCAGCTAACTCAAGGATGGGCTTCGCATATCTTTTGGCTATCCTGCTTACAGACATATCTTAATTTACTTTTACCTCCTTAACAAACTTCTCAACCAAGGCCTTCTGTGCCTTATCGTCTGCTAGCTTCTCTCTAATCACTCTTTCCGCAATTTCGAGAGAAAGAGATGAAACAAGGTTTTTAACTTCTCCCAATGCTGCTTTCTTTTCAGTTTCGATGGCAGACTTAGCATCCCCTATCATCTTATCCGAAATTTTCTTTGTCTCCGCCTTTGCATCTTCCTTGATCTGATTCGCAGCTTCAGTTGCTTTTTTGATGATCTCATCCCTCTCTATACGAGCCTCTTGAAGCAAATACTCATTATCTGCTTTAATTTGCTCCATCTCCTCTTTTGCTAACTCTGCAGCCTTCAACGAATCCTCGATCATACCTTCACGTGCTCTGAGCGCTTCAGTTACCGGCTTCCAAACGAATACTGCCAGAAGGATAAAAAGCAAAACGAATACTACGATCTGCCAGAAAACAAGACCAATACCGGGAGTTAATAATTCCATGTCTCTATATAAAATATTTTAATTCACTCAAATAAAAGAGCATCTCATGCCTACCGCGATGAGATACTCTTTTTTAAGTTTTAGGCTGCTGCGTTGTTAGTGATGATGAAACACACTACACCACCGAACAATGCAATTACCTCGATCAATGCAGCGATAATAAGCATGGCAGTCTGGATACGACCCGCTGCTTCTGGCTGACGAGCCATTGCTTCCATTGCAGATCCACCAATCCTACCGATACCTAGACCAGCACCGATCGCAACAAGACCAGCACCGATTCCGGCACCCATTGCTGCTAAACTCATGTCCAATAAAATTGAAAGTAACATATGTATATATTTATGTAATTGAGTACTTTTTTTAATGATGATCTTCTACTGCCATACCAATGTATAGCGATGAGAACATTGTAAACACATAAGCTTGAATTGTCGCAACCAACAATTCGATGATATTAATTACGGTGAGCACTACAGCCGACCCAATACCCACTGCCCACGATTGGAAAATAAACGTCAAACTAATTAAGCTTAAAACCACAATATGACCTGCTGTGATTGCGACAAAAAGTCGAATCATCAAAGAAAATGGCTTCGTAAATAAACCAAGAATTTCAACTGGAACGATGATTATCTTCATTAAATGAGGGACTCCAGGAGTCCAGAGAACATGCTTCCAGTAATGCTTATTACCGCTAAAGTTCGTAAGCAGGAATGTGCCCATCGCAAGTGTTGCAGTCACTGCAATATTCCCCGTCAGGTTTGCTGCTGCAGGCATTAGACCCAAGATGTTGCCAAACCAGATGAAAAAGAATAAAGTGAGCATATAGGGAAGATAGCGCTCGTACTTAGGACCAATGTTTGGTTTAACGATTTCATCTCTCACGAAAAGGATGATTGGCTCGAAAAAGGACTGAATTCCCCTTGGAGGGCCTCCTGCGTTCCTACTGTAGCCACGAGCCACCGCGAAGAAAACAAGAACTAAAACTGTGGCATTTAAAAATAGAAAAGCAACATTCTTCGTGATCGAAAAATCCAGTACGTGTGACCCATCAGCCAAGGTAATGTGCTCATGCTCCATCACGTATCCATTGTAAGGAACCACATTGTGATCCTCATCATAAAAGTTTGATGAAGAGAAAATATCTAGCCCTTTCTCCTCGCTGTAAACAATCACAGGCAAGTGCAAAACCACACCATGAGCAAATTCATATGCATGGGCATCCATGATATGGTGATTGATCATATCACCCGGGTTGAAATTCCCTGATTCACCCGAGTCTGCTGCTAAAACCAGCACAGGTACTGAGGACATGAACAGCGCAGCTAACGCTTTGAAAATTAGTGCTTTAAAAGAAGATTTGGAAGTGCTCTTGCTCATTCGTTTGGTTGCATACCTAATTTTGCCGCAAGTTAGATAATACCACAGTCAATTCAAATATAAGATAGGACAAATAGAGCAGCACAAATTGTACCGCAAAAAGCAGAGCATTTTCAGTTCCATTTACATACATAACCATAAGAAAAATAAGTGCTGTAATCAATCTTAGAACCACCGCTCCGAGAGCAAAAAATCCATAATTTTCTTTATTAATTTCAGCAAAATTCAATATCACCGCCACTAAAGCCGACTGTATTGTATAAAAGACAATCATCGTATTGTATGCCGGATGAATATCAAACGGCAAATAGGGCCTTAGCAATGAAATAATCACGAGAACTATCGTTAATAGACCAATAGAGGTAATGTACCTTGTCACTACTAATTGAGTTTCTTAAAAGTAAAATATAGCGTACCCACTACACAAAGTAGCAAAGCCAGTATGAGAAACCAAGGGATATGATTCTCCATCATTTTGTCCAACTTGTAGCCTCCCCAAATAACCAGCAAATTAAAGGCTGCTATTTCAAAAGCAATACCGGAATACTTTAACCAGTCTTTGTCAGGATTGGGCCTTGAGGAGTTGCGGTTGTGGTTCCTCTTTTCCAATATTTATTTCTTTTGATTTAACGCCCATCTTACAGCTGCCGTTAAATGCAGCCCCAGCTTCAACGATCAGTTTGTTCGTGATGATATCTCCGTCAATCACAGCAGTTGGTTTTAGCACTAGCTGCTCCGCCACCTCTACGGTGCCCGATACATGTCCTGCAATCTCAGCATTCTGTGCTAAAATATTCCCATCTATCTGTGACGAATGCCCAAAAGCTGCCTTGGATTTGGTTTTAATGTTACCAATCACCTTTCCTTCGACACGGATATTTCCAAATGTCTCCATGTTTCCATTTAGAATGGTTCCTTTTCCAATGATGTTACTGGAATTGCTCAAATCTTCCACTTCTCTTTGTTCCTTCTTACCTAGCATTGATAGATTGTCCTTACGTTGTTGTTCTTAATCAAGAGTTAAAAAGTGAAGAAATCTTCCGGATCAACAGGATTCCCCTTGAACCACAATTCTAAATGCAAATGTGGCCCGGTAGTGAGCTCTCCAGTATTTCCGATTATGGCGATAATCTCTCCCCCTGACACAAAACTACCTACGTTTTTTAAAATTTCCGAATTGTGTTTGTATAGCGATAAAAGATTACCCCTGTGTTGTATGCCTATAACGTACCCGCCGTCGAGCGTCCATGAAGAAAAAACGACCACACCATCAGCTACTGCCTTTATGGGTTCATTCTCTTTGGCTACAATGTCTAATCCAAAATGATCATTAGCTGGATCGTATAAACCAGATATAAGCCCCGTGACAGGAGGAAACAAATACATATCGCGAATTTCATCCGTTCCCTCAGAGACTAAGTTTATGAGGCCAAGGTCTTCATTCTCAAATTCAGCTCTGAACTGCGAGTCAACTGGATTAATTGTCTGAGAGAAAACTTCATCACCTGTGTAGTTTTGAGGAGAGACCTGTGATGACTCGCCTCCCACATATATTGAATCAGCTCCATCCAAAATCAGCTTAATATTTTGTATATACCTGTCTTTGGAAGCTGCAGCTGTCTCCAATGAATCTATCCGCATACTTAGGTCTATCACACGTCTATTCGCCATCATTTGAGCATGTCTAGGGTCTAGCCATTGCTCAAGAATGTTGGTTACCATGTAAACAGAAAGACCAAGCGTAATAAAGAATCCAATCGTCAGGATCAAAATGACTCTTGCGTAGTTGAATGTAAGGGTTCGCTTTTCAGCAAAATTCTCCTCACTTCGTATAATAAGAAGGTACCTATTAGTCAGCCACCCTGATAAAGTCCTCTTTTGTCCCACAATTATGATTTTAAATGGGCAAATATATTCAATGCCAAAATTTTATCTTTGTTGAATACGTTGAATAACTGTTCTTATTTCAAAAAGTAATTCACTGACTTTTAGCCGTTTCTCTTGAAAAAATCTAGTCTACTATTAATTTCCTGGTTCCTGATTACGGCGCTCTCTGCACAAGACAATGTGGTCAAAAACTCCTACCACAATGTGACAGCGCATTACAATGGGTATTGGATTGCAAATGAAAGAATCGTAGAAGTTGAGAAAAGTATCAATGACCAATATGAATGGGACTACAATAAAATGCTTCCCATTTTTCCACAGTACGATACCACCACATCAAAATCATTAGAGGACCCGCTGCTTGATTGCATAGAAAAAGCTTCAATTGCAATTCAGCGACACCCCTCCTCAAGGTGGGAAGACGATGCTTATATCCTTGTCGGAAAAGCTCGGTTATATGGGTCAGAATTTCCAGAAGCCATTGAGACTTTCAAATACGTAAATACAAACGGAGATTTGAAAGAAGATAGGCACAAGGCCCTTATACAGCTAATGAGAACCTTCATTGAAGCACAAGAAATGGAAAATGCCCAAGCTGTTTCAGATTTCATTGACGATAAGGAGCTTTCAAAAGATGCATTGGCAGAACTTTCTATTATTCGCGCATATTATTTTCAAAAAACTAATAGGATTGAAGAATTGACTAATCAGCTGCAGACCGCTTTGCTACACGTCTCAGGGGATAACCGAGAAGCTCGGTTGGCGTTTACGCTTGGACAAGCATATCAATCAATTGGAAATGACAGTTTAGCATATATCTATTACAAGAGAAGTGTCCGAAAAAGTCAGGAATATGACCTTTCTTTTTACGCACGTCTTAACATGTCACAGGTCAGTCATGCCAATACCGCAGCAAGTGACAAAGAAATCAGGAGGTATTTCAAAAAACTCCTGAAAGATCCCAAAAATCGAGAATACAAAGGAAGAATTCACTTTGAATTAGGAAACTACAATGCAAAAAATAATAAGCTAAAACCGGCCATAGACTCCTATAAGGAATCAATTAAAGAAAACAGGAACGATGAAAGACTGAAAAGTTACACTTATCTTAAGCTCGCGGAAATCTACTACGATCGTCTCAACGATTACCGACTGGCGAAATCGTACTATGACAGCACTGCGGCTATCTATCCGAAAGCGGAAGCCGGTTATGGGAAAATACAACTACGAGCAGAAGTCCTGACTGAGTTCGTAGAATACTACGAGACGATTCAATTGAATGACTCACTGCTAACTTTATCCACACTAACACAAGATTCCATTGATTCGTGGCTGAATAGTCTTGTTTCTCAAAGGGAGGCAAATGCGAAAGAAGCTGCTGAAAAAAAACGAAAACAAGAAAAAAGAGCAGCAATATTTGAAACAGCTCAGCAATCAGGCAATGACAATTTAATCGATATCAACGTTGAAAATGAAGGAACCTGGTACTTCTATAATACAACGGAACTAAGTAGGGGATTTTCAGCTTTCCGGACGAAATGGGGTCAACGTGAGTTAGAAGATAATTGGAGGAGAAGTCTTAAAGCAAAAGGTGAAGAAGTCGTGGCTGAACTTTCCAGTCCTGGCATCAACAACCCACTGGCACAAAACGATGAAGCAGTGCAAAAAGAGGAAGATAAACCAGCTTTTGACGCAGAGGCAGAAAAATCAAAATTAATGGCAACCATTCCATTCAAGTTGGCTGATAAAGAACTGTTGCTGAGAGAAATTGAAGAAGCAACTTATCAACTCGGGAAAATCTACAATTTCCAATTAGAGGAAAAACAAAATGCAATCGATACGTTTGAAGAGTTCATTATCCGTTTTGACAGCTCTAGCTATTTACCGGAAGTTCTTTATCAACTCTTCTTATTGCACAAATACAGTGATACATTAAAGTCTGAGTATTATTATGATTTGTTGACCTCCAGACATGATTCTTCGATTTATGCAAAAATTGCCATTAACCCTAACTACATAAATGAACGAGACCAGGCTATTGAAGACTACAAGAACATTTACGTCCGAGCCTTCGACCTATATGAAACTGGGAAACCAAAAGAATCGCAAAAACTAATTGATAGTGCACTTTTTACCGATCCAAAAAATGAATATGTAGACAATTTGCAGTTGCTGAGTGCCATGAACAAAGGAGAGCTAGAAGGTATCTACAAATATCAATTTGAGCTTAACAACTTCATCACTAATTACAAAGAAAGCGAACTAGTCCCTTTTGCTAAAAAATTGTTAAAGACTAGTCAAGAGTTTCAAATAAATCTTTATACCTCATCCCGAGCAAAATTCATCAGGAACTTTAACATCAATCATTATTTCATATTAGTTTATCCGTTTCAGCAAGAACTCACATCTGAGGTGCCCGGAGCTATGGATGAGTTCCTCGTATCTGAAAAGTATGACCTTATTTCGGGAAGCATTGTATTAGACGAGGAAAATGCCATTCTTCTAGTAAACGAATTCAAAGATAAAGAAGATGCAGAATCCTTCTATTTGGACTACTTAAACAAAGAACAGATTAGCAGTAAATTTGCTCCCGCTAGATTTATACCTTTGGTAATAACCACAGAGAACTTTCAAATATTCTACGAAACCAAAGACATAGATTCTTACATTAACTTCTTTTCAAAGCACTATAAAAATGACTAACAAAAGTAAAATTAGAGCTTTCATCATACTCTTGTGGCTTGGGTTTATCGTCACTTTTACTGGTATCTTCAGCGTTTTCTATATGGTAAATAATGACGTGAATGGATGGTTTGGAGGACTCCCAAGTCTCTCGTCTTTGGAAAAACCAGACCCCGACTTGTCATCAGAGCTAATTAGTGCAGATGGGGTTTCCTTGGGGAAATACTACCGAAAAAACAGAACCCCTGTCACTTATAGAGAACTGTCACCAGAATTGATAAACACGCTACTAGTTACAGAAGATTACCGGTTTAAGCAACACTCAGGCATTGATCTTCGAGGTCTGGCAAGAGCCGTTATAGGAAAAATCACTTTCAATTTTCAAGGTGGCGGTAGCACATTAACCATGCAGCTTGCGGAGAATTTATATAAAACAAACTCAAGTAATAAAGGCTCACTATATGATTATCCAGCAGTAGGACAAATCATTACCAAATTAAAAGAGTGGATCATAGCGGTCCAACTGGAAAGATCTTATACCAAGGAGGAAATACTAGCTATGTACTTAAACACCATCGAATACGGTAGCAATTCATACGGTATCAAGGTTGCAGCAGAGACCTTTTTTAATAAACTCCCCTCTGAGCTAGATTATCAAGAGGCTGCAAGCCTTGTGGGGTCTATTAATAAGCCAACAGCATATAATCCAGTTTACAATCCAGAACGGGCTAAAAATAAAAGAACCGAGGTGCTGTACAACGTTTACAAATACGGATTAATTAGCAGGAAAACATACGATTCTCTCAAAGAAAAGCCACTGACACTACAATATAAGGTAGACAATCACAACGAGGGCTTGGCTACTTACTTTAGGACGGTAGTTCGTAATGACCTCCTAAAATGGTCAAGAGAAAATGGCTACGATTTATTCGAAGATGGCTTAAAGATCTACACAACTATAGATAGTCGCATGCAGGAGTATGCCGAAAATGCAGTAAATAAACACATGGACACACTCCAGCAAATATTCTATGAGCATCTACAAGGCGATGACCCATGGATAAATGAGGATGGACAAGTACTCGAAGACTTTATTGACAATGAAACCAAAAGACTTCCTTATTACAAATCACTGTCAATTCAGTTTGAAGAAAATGAAGATTCTATAGATTACTATTTGAACCTACCAAAACCGATGAAAGTGTTTTCATGGCAAGGAGAGATTGACACTGTACTGAGTACCGTGGATTCCCTTCGGTACTTCAAGCATTTTCTCCAAGCCGGGTTTATGGTTATGGAACCAAATTCCGGACACATAAAAGCATGGGTGGGAGGTATTAACCACAAGTACTTCAAATACGATCACGTTCGCTACGGCAAAAGGCAACCCGGCTCCACATTTAAACCTATTGTTTATACTGCGGCCATTGACAATGGATACTCCCCCTGTCAAACAGCGGTCGACGCCGCCACCACCTATACCTTCCCCGGGCAAGATCCACCAGTATGGCAGCCCGAAAATGCTAATGGTAAATATTCAGGAGAAGTAATGACCTTACGAAAAGCCATGGCTAAATCTGTAAACAGCATAACCGCATGGGTGATGCAAAAAATTGGTCCTCAAACTGTTGTTGAATATGCGCGAAGACTAGGAATTGAAAGCCGGTTAGCAGCTGTCCCTTCCCTAAGCCTTGGAGCAGGAGGAGATGTTTCTATTTATGAGTTAGTAGGAGCATACGGTACATTCGTGAACAAGGGAGTCTACACAAAGCCTTACTTTATTTCTAGAATTGAGGACGAAAACGGTAATATCATTCAACAATTCATACCTGAAACCAAAGAGGCTCTAAACGAAGAAACAGCCTATATCATGTTAAACATGCTAAAAGGGACCACAGAGCCAGGGGGTACTGCTCAAAGCCTTGAATACTTTTTATTGCAAGACAACGATATTGGTGGTAAAACAGGAACCACCCAGAATGCCTCGGATGGATGGTTCATGGGGGTTACCAAAGATTTGGTCGCAGGTGCATGGGTCGGCGGGGATAACCGCGCCATAAGGTTCAAATCATGGGTTCTGGGTCAAGGCGGGAGGACTGCAATGCCTATCTACGAAAACTTCATGCTAGACATCTACAACGACCCTACTTTACCCTACACCAGAGGAGAGTTTGATCGACCGTTAACTTCGATTTCAATAGAACTAGATTGCTCACTTTATAACGATGTTTCGGCTAATGATACCACTTATTATGAGCAGATAAATGAAGACGATATATTCTAGTAGATGGAATACTATCGATACGCCAAAGATCAATATCTGAATGTCCCAGCTGAGCCCGGTGTATACAAATACTTTAATTCAAAGGGCACCATCCTTTACATTGGTAAAGCAAAAAATCTAAAAAAAAGAGTTTCCAGCTACTTTACCAATACGAAGCAGCACAATAGAAAAACATATAAACTTGTCCAAGAAGTCAAATACATTGAGGTAACCGTTGTTAATACGGAGTTTGATGCACTATTACTTGAAAACGGCTTAATAAAAGAAAATCGTCCAAAATACAACATCCTCTTAAAGGACGACAAAACGTATCCCAGCATCCTCATTACGAATGAAAGATTTCCAAAGATCTACGCTACCAGAACAATAGATCCAAAACTTGGAGAGCACTTCGGACCTTACACTTCAGTGAAAGCAATGAACAGCGTCATCGAGCTGGTACAGAAGCTTTTTCACATTAGAACGTGTAACCTCAACCTTTCAAAAGAAAATATCCAAAAGAAAAAATTCAAAGTATGCTTAGAATTTCATTTAGGCAATTGCAAAGCCCCATGTGAGAACTTACAAACTGAGCAAGAGTACCTCGAGGACATCGACAATGCACGGCAAATCATAAAAGGAAATGTAAACAAACTGAAGGCCAGCTATAAGGAGAAAATGATATCTGCATCAGCCAATATGCATTTTGAATCTGCTCAGCTCTATAAAGACCGACTTGCGCTTCTTGATAAATTCCAAACCAAAACAACCATAGTAAATGCTTCTTTAACCAATATCGATGTCTTCACTATCGTTCAGGATCAACGTCACTCCTACGTAAACTATCTGCGAATCATAAATGGATCCATCAAAGTTTCAGACACCTTCGAGGTTACATCCAAAATGGAAGAAACAGCGCCGGAAATACTAGAATTCGTGATCCCTGTCATGCAAGCAAAATTTCAAAGTAACACTAGCAATATCTTATCTAATATAGCATTAACCATCTGGAATCAAACCAAGATAGTCGTTCCTAAAATAGGGGATAAAAAGAAACTTATTGACCTATCGCTCAAGAATACATTATTTTTCAAAAGAGAGAAAGAGGAAATCCGAAGGCAAGCATCTGACAGACCTGATAGAATACTTAGCACATTAAAGACAGATTTGAAACTTAAAGAAATCCCAACTCACATAGAATGCTTTGACAATTCCAATATTCAGGGCACCAATCCCGTAGCTTCCATGGTGTGCTTCAAAGATGGTAAGCCATCCAAAAAGAACTACAGAAAATTCAATATAAAAACTGTAAGCGGACCTGATGACTTTGCGTCCATGAAGGAGGTTGTCTTTAGAAGATACAGTAGACTTAAAAAGCAACAAAAAGCATTGCCGCACCTGGTAGTGATAGATGGGGGAAAAGGACAACTGAATGCCGCCGTTCAAGCGCTGAAAGAGCTTCATCTTTATGGACAGCTCCCCATAATTGGGATTGCTAAAAAACTTGAAGAGCTCTACTACCCTGAAGACCCTCTCCCACTTTATATCAGCAAAAAATCTGAATCTCTGAAACTTTTGCAACAGTTAAGGGATGAGGCTCATAGATTTGCGATAACCTTTCACAGATCAAAGAGAAGCAAGCATGCCGTTGCTTCTTCACTAGACAAGATCAAAGGAATAGGTGATAAGACTAAAAGCCAACTGCTCATGGCATTTGGTAGTCCTAGTAGGATAAAGGATGCGGAGCTACCTCAGCTCGAACAGTTAATCGGTAAGAAAAAGGCTAAACTAGTGATTGACTTTTTTGCACAAAAAAAGGAGTCATAGACTCCTTTTTTACACTAATATCTTAATCTTTCTAATACTCCCATAATTCAGATTCGTACTCCATCAGATCATACTCATACTGCTGCTGATAGATCATAGCATTGAGAGGATTTTCAGCAATCTTATCACCGTAAATCTGTCTTATATCTCTGTCTTCCGAGTTCGAAATGTAAACAATTGGCGCACTAAATAAGCGCAGCTCAAATGCATCACCCAAATTCACATGAGATGCGAGGTTTTGATTATTGTACCACACAGCTCTATCCACATAAGGACCTCTAAACAGGTCAAGCAGGTCTTCATACTTAAAGAACGCAACCGGCTGCTCTAGCCCTTGAGGATTGTATAGAGAAGTCATATTTCTGTCGCTGAAAACACCGATAGACCTGATATAATTATACATCCGTGACCTATTTCGGTCAAAAATGACATCTTCTTTGATATACAACACGCTGAATTCCGTAAAGGGGATTTTTGGTGCTTCTTCCTCAACTGCAGCCTCCTGCTGCTGCCCACCAAAGCCGCCACCGAAGCCGCCACCAAAGCCACCGCCGAAGCCGCCACCGCCACCGCTACCGTCATCAGGAACAGCAATACGCTCAGCAAAAAGCTCGTCATCCATAACTGTCGTACAACTATCCGATGTATATGGCTGTATCAGCCCATCTTCTACAGCTTGTAGGATTAGCATCGAGATTTGTGCATTTGCTGAATTGAACGGCTGGTTTTGCTTTTCATTGCAATCCATTCTTCTCCTGACAGTCTTCTTGAACATCACATAACTGTCGTCCACCTCTGGTTTTACTAAAGGGGCTAATTCAGCCTCCTGAGCATTTGACGCAAAGGAGAACATCATAAAGACAACTGCAAAAAATGAAATTAACTTTTTCATAACCTAATTCTGACTTGTAACAGCCTACTGTAATGTAATATTTATGTAACGCTGGAATCTATTGAATTCTTCTACTTGTCCTCTAAAATTTTGTCTTTGAACTCTTTTTATCTCAATTGCTAGCTGGTCCCCTTTCCTTGCTTGGGAAGCAATAGCCGCAAGATTAATACCATTACCGGCACCCTGAATACTTTGCCTGACTAGTCCACCACTTACCAGTTTCACTTCAGCATTAGCTACGATAAACTTCGCATCATCTGGTAAGAACTCTGCAAAACCTTCCTCCGGTTTCACTCTTAAAAACATTCTTGGTGTCTTAGCAGGTATGCCTTTGCTTAAATCTACTAACCCAGCATCCGTTCCTAACTCAATTTCCACCTGTGGAATTGGTTTCACAGAAAACTCTCTGGAACCGATATAATTACCACCGCTGGATATTCCGATTTCAACTTTTGCAGCGTTAGGAACGATAGTTACGGCTCCAGCTTGTTCGCCTTTTAACGCGTAACCTCCCTTGACATTGAAGCTTGGATTATAAGCTGTCCCTAAGGCTGGAACTAGGATGTTCAACTTATTACCACAACCCAGAAAAAGTGCAGAAACAGAAGCAGATTGAACCTGAATCACAGGTTTAGTGACGAAATATTCAATAGTGTTTGAATAAGTAGTATCACCACCTCCCGGAAGAGGAACCTTAATCTCCGCTAAGAATGTCTTCCTGGCTTGGTTATTTTCATCGTAGGAAGACGCTCTGGCTATGAACTCAACATTACCTATCCCATTTTCCACTGTTACCTCATTTCCATCGTAAAACATGGTAGGTGATACCCCTGTCGAAGAAGCAGCAATGAACATCTCCCCTTTATAAGGAGTACCTGCTGCCACATACTTAGCTTCAGCCTGAACTTTCGCCTGTATATTATCAAACTTCAAGTCACCTGCACCAACTTTTCCACTTAAGTAATCCAACGCAATCGTCTCAAACATCAGCACCCTAGATTGGAATTCACTCATTGTTGCGAGGCAGGCGGGAGTTGGAGATTCCTCAAATGCAAGCTGTGCAAACTTCTTACCTTGTTGGTTTGGATCTTCGCTGTATATAGGGTCATCCTCTGCATCTACAGCTATCGGCTTGATCGACCCCAAATCAGCTTCGGTAGCGCCGAAAGTCTTTAGCTTTTCAGCGACAAAATCCGCGTAATTATTAAGCATTTCTTTCAACTCTTCTCCTTTCCCTTCGCCTCCTTCCTCTATTGGCATCATGTAGTGCCCAACCTTGCTGTAATCCGTTTTACCGACAAGGTTCTTTGCATCACCCGGATATTGTGGTTGATACTCTTCCAAATAGAAACCTGTTACCGCTACCATTGAATCCTTCAAAGCATTTAACTCTTCATAAACCTTCTCTGTCTCATTTCTAAGTTCTTCAGCAGCATCTGCAACTTTTACGTCTGCCTCTCTGTTACCGGTTTCATCGACTGTCTTAACAATATTCGCTAAAATCAGGTCATTTCTTTCGTGAGTCTCATCATTTGCCCTAACCAAGCTTTCATTGAGGAATACGAATTTATCGATGACGGTATTACTAACATTCAGAGCCAACAAGGCGGTTAGTACTAAGTACATCATACCAACCATTTTCTGGCGTCCTGTTTCTTTTCCTCCTGCCATAGTTTTTGTTTAGTTTGGTTGGTTATAATTACGACTTCATGGCAGTTAACATCCCGCCATATACCTTATTAAGTGAAGCTACATTTGTTGTTAACTTATTCAACTCTGCTTGGAATGCAGCAGTTTCTTTTCCTGCCTCCGCCATTCCTTCAAGCGCTGTGGTAACATTAGAATAGAATTTGTTGAGTGCTTTTGTATGGCTTTGTGAATCCTTTAATTCCATCTCATAGAGAGCATTCAGTGCGCCTAAACTTTTTGTTACACTCTGTACTTGAGACTGATATTCAGTTGCCCCTTTAGTTGCATCGGACATCACAGCCAATGACTTCATTGCATCGCCATATGACTTATTCATCTCAGTGATAGTCTTAGAAGCTGTCCTCACATTCGTAGTGTATTCGTTAGTTGCAATAGACGCGTCTCCAAGCTTGGACATCTTGCCGGCTGAATCGGCTAGTCCTCTCATTCCATCTCCGAGGCTTTTTAGCAAATCAGGACCAATTTTAGCATCGGCCAACGCCTTGTCAAGCATTGCAGCATTACCTGCGGCAGCTGGAGATGGCGCTGCAGCTCTTGGAGCGGCTGGTGGCCCATCGTAATCATCGGCTAACTCAGGATAAACCTTAGACCATTCTGGATCTTTGTGCTTTGGTTCAAAAGCACTCAAAAAGAATATTACTGCCTCTGTGGTAAGTCCAATACCCAACATGGCAGCAGCACCAGGTAAGTGCAGGATTTTAAACATCGCTCCCACGATTACAATTGCAGCTCCTATACCATATACCTTAGGCATAATGGTTGAGAATAAGAGCTCCATAAATCCGCCTTTTTTGCTCATAATTTCTATGTTTTTAGGTTAGTTCTGTAATAATCAATAGTTAAATGCATCAGCTGCAGGTCCAATATAAGTCATTGCACACCTGAATCCAAGAGATGACCTGGCAGTATCCAAATGCTCAAAAGATCTTGTGCCCGTTTCAAGAAAATAAGCTACGTCTTTCCACGAGCCCCCTCTTACCACCTTGAAATCGATGTTATCATCGTAATAGGTAGGGTTCATATCCCAAACCAAGGGAACCGATGATGGATTGTATGCATCTTCACACCACTCCGCTACATTGCCTGACATCTCGTAGAGACCATAGTCATTAGCAAAAAAAGTAGCAGTGGGGGCTGTGTAAGCAAAACCATCATCAAAATAATTACCTCTTCCAGGCTTAAAGTTTGCCAAAAGACAACCTTTAACATTTCTTATGTATGGATTACCCCAGGGATATTTGGCCATGTCTCTGCCACCTCTAGCTGCATATTCCCACTCCGCTTCTGAAGGTAACCTGAACTCGGGCATAATAGGCAAACCTACCTCGGTTCTGAAATTATTTAAATGATCGGTTCTCCATTGACAAAAAACTCTTGCTGCCTTCCAGTCAATACCTACTACAGGATAATCGTCAAAGGCAGGGTGAGACCAATAATAGCTAACCAACGGGTCTCCCATATGATGCGTGAAATCCTTAACCCATACAGTAGTATCGGGTAGTACATCAGGGACACTGAACCCTGCTGGAAGATCAATTTCAGAACCTTCAAGTAATTCAGTAGTAAACTGTCTGTATTCATTATTTGTGATCTCAGTGTCATCCATGTAGAACGCACTGATAGTCACTTGCTTATTATAGTTGATTTGAGTCGCTGCTACATCTTCATCAGCTTGACCCATGTGGAAAGTTCCTGCTGGAATAGTAATCATTCCGAAAGGACGCGGCAGGTCATATCCCTGTCGACCTTGGATACCTATTAATTCGCCGTTATCACTAGTTTCCCCCGAGCCAAAAATACCGCACCCGGAAACAGCTAGCGCCATCACCAAGCTTAACAGCATGGGAAACCTAAAAACACGCATATTATTCATAACACCTATTTTGAACTTGCAAGTATGTAAATAAAACAAACTAATCCAATAATTATTGTGTGATTAAGAGCATAAATATATAATCTTAATTAGGTTTTTAACAAAAATAAATCTAGAAATAGTGAAATTTTGAAGCAAGTAAGAAACAGTACTTAATAAGCGAATCTCGGCGTTTTTACTTGCTTTCTTCCACCAATAACCAGATTGGGCAGATTGTACCTTATATAAAGTTCTTGAGAGGTAGGCTGCTTTGCTTGCTGCTCATCCACCACATAATCAAGTGCAAAGCCTACCTGTAATTTGTTTTCGGCTAACATCGAATATCCTACCAGAAATGAAACTGACTCTGCATAACGATAGGCTAAACCGACCCATCCTCGCCGCTTATAATTTACGATTGTTCCCAAATCAAAAGTAAACGTACTTGCATCTGTTCTAAGATGTAAGTTAGGGACTAATTGAACGTTTCGGCCTAATGTTACTTCATAGGAGGTTAGGAGAGAATACGTTCTCCGTAATTGACTTGAAAGGCTGTCCAGACCATAATCAAAGCGGGGTTGATTAATATTCAAAGCAGAAACCCCAACTGTCAACCCGTTCCGGTTACTTAAAACTGCCCCAGCAGAGATATTGAATAAAATTTGAGATTCTCTTCTCCCTATATTAAAAGGGTCCGAGGGGTTTACAAATCTTAGATAGTTAAAATTCAGAACTTGCGAATACATCGTGGGATTAGCACCAATAGTTAATTCTGCCCCTTTTAAGTTCATTGAATACGATAAAGGAACACCCACCATCATGTTATTTACCGGACCTAACCTATCATTGGTAGTTTGTATTCCAAAAGCAGAAAACTTTCCTTCCATTGGGATTACTGCTGTAAGCGTTTGCGTAAGGGGGGCACCTCCGGTATTGTCAAATGATGGCCTGTACCCAGTCCACTGACTCCTGAACTGTAACACAGCATTTGAAACATTCGCCTTACCAACGAAAGCTGGATTGTAGTAAACAGGGTTTAGCAGGTAATGGCTGTAAGTAATATCATTTTGGGCCCAGGAAAAGAACACAACAATGAGTGAAAAGAAGGATAACAACCATTTCATGCTACAAACTAACGAAATAAACGTAGGTGGTGTTTGAACTTAGTCCAATCCGTTTGCTTTCTTAATGTACATTTCTAATGCTCCTGTCATACTTGGGGCATTCGGTAAGGGAGCTTCTACGTCTAATATGAGTCCCGCATTTTTAACTGCTTTGGCCGTTGTAGGACCAAAAGCGGCAATCCTTGTATTATTCTGTTTAAAATCAGGGTAGTTTTCGAAAAGTGAATTGATCCCTGACGGGCTAAAAAATGCTATTATATCGTAATAGACGTCATCAAGGTCCGAAAGATCACTTGCTACTGTTCGGTAAATAATCGCTTCTTTGAATGTGTACTGGTTATCCCTTAAAAATTTAGGAATATCGTCTTTTCTGATATCAGAGCAAGGGAAAATGAATTTCTCTTTCTTATGCTTTTTCAATACTTCGATTAGATCATTGGCTGTTCGCTCTCCCGTAAAGATTTTCCTTTTTCGAATCACAATATACTTCTGCAGATAGTACGCCGTTTGCTCGGAAATACAAAAATATTTCATGTCTGTCGGAATCTCTACCTTGCTTTCTGCAGCCAATCTAAAAAAATGATCCACTGCGTTACGGCTTGTAAAAATTACTGCGGTGTGATCCAGTATGTTGACTTTCTGCTTTCTAAACTCCTTTACATCTACTGGATCGATTTCAATAAAAGGTCTGAAATCTATCTTTATATCATACTTCTCTGAGAGAGAAAAGTATGGTGATTTTGAATCAGAAGGCTTTGGTTGCGAGACAAGAATGCTATTTACTCTCGTAAGTCTGTCCTTGTCTAACAAGATGCGATCATTACTCATGCCTGTTCCCTAGTTTACTATTTATAAATGATCAATGCTAAAAGAAAAATACCGATCAATTCGGTGGTGCAAAGGTAGGAAATTATGTGGAGTTTTTTGAGCGAACTCCTTTGAACAAGTCCAATGTAGAAATATAAAATAAACAGACTGTAGATTATCAAATAAAAATTATCAGAAAGCCAAAAACTTCGAAACTCATAGCCATAGCTCAGCCAGTACCTCGCTTGTAACGTTACCCATAAAAGGACTCCTCCGATCGAAAAGAACTTAATGAACTCCATGAATTGGGCTCCCTTAACAGCAGCCAACATATTAAGGCCCGAGACTACTGAAATTAAAAAGAACCTCAATAAGAGCAGCAAAGCAACTAAAAGAGTCAACCTGACAGTGTCTGCAAGTAGGGAAAGGGTGGAAACAACGGATGATTCAGACGTCAATAAATGCATGAATTGTATATTGACAACACTCATCAAAGAAACGAAACAGATAGACAGTAATAAATTCAAATCAAGCTCAACTTCTAGTTCCATATCCCTAGCAGGCCTTGCATTTATTCTAAAGAGGTAAGAAAATAAGTTTGCATTTTGATTCCTTATGAATACAGCAAATAGACCAAGAACAAATAGCATTAAAATGCTCCATTCCTTGCTGGCAGAGCTGTGCTTCAAGGAAATTATATTTTGTAACTGCATTCCATCTACACGCTCGGCCAATAGCTTAATATCTAATCCCTCAAAATATCCTGAACTAAGGATAGTGAAATAAACTGTGTCAGTATCAGATTTTGTGGAAATCAACTCAGAAGATACCTGATAACAAACCGTGAGGTCTTGAATCATTTGACCCTGCCGCCAAATGGTAAAGCTGTCAGTATTACAAATACTTAACAGGTCGAAACGGTCTGATCTTGTAATATAAAACCCTAAAACATCCTCTTGATCCAAGTTAGCGGAAAACGAAAGCTCGCTTGAATCCAGTCGATATAACCTAAGGCTTAAGTCTTCTACTACATTCATGGGAGTCGGTGATTGTCCTGATGCACTCACTCCCCCACAAACAAATAACAAGACCAATAATTGTCGACTAAAAAATTGTTGAATATCCAAAGTGTATCAGGTAATTAATATTTGAGGAATCCCTGAGAATTCTCCCCCGCGCAAAAATAAGGTTAAGAATCCCAGCAGCAGTGTTAATTGATAAGCCAATCCCTGTACTGTTATAATAATTAAATGAAGAAGTCTCAAAAAAGCCCCCGTCAATAAAGCCTAAAAAATAGGATTTCTCTTCGAGGTAAAACCTGAAATCATTGCGAAACGTCAAATACTGACTTGTAAAGAACTGATTCTCAAAGAACCCTCGCATTGTGTTTAGTCCGCCTATTCTAAACTTCTCATTCTCCAACAAGCCATCAGGATTATCCAGCAGGCTATATCCAACGACTGATTGAAAAAGAGATTGACTACCATAAGGTATTTTGGCAAAAGCGCTACCGGAAGCACGAAAAGTCAAGCTATTTTCCCCCAGGCGATCTCCATCAATTATAGTGCGAACACCAACCGATGCGCTCCCATTTATTGACCAACCAGAAAGCCGGCTTTGGTCTGCCTCATTTGTGCATGCAATACAAACAGAGCCACTATACCAATCATAGCTAAATCCCTCAATGTCCTCATTGGGTGTATTTAAGCCCGTAGATGCGTTCCTGATATATCCAAATTTGAGACGTAGATTACTTGATGGGTCCGTCAGCAGGTGTGCACCAAAAGAAGTAGTAACGAATGAACTATCCTGTCTCAGAACTGAACCTTCAAGATCAATACCAAGACCTGTACGTCCTACAGTAGGAACCTTAGCCCCCATGCTCATAGATTGTGACTGCGTACCAAATGCCTTCCAATCGATGTCTAGAGATACTGCTGACCTAAACAGATTAGCCAAATGGAAATCAACAAAGCCATTGATTCGATTAGTGGCACCTTGAGCATTTGGGAGAAGTCCCACCATCGCATCAAAACTATTCCTTTGAAGCACTTTTAAGTTCAGATAAACTGATGCTTTGTCTGCATAAAACCCTACATCGGGTTCTGATTGGGAATCTATAAATTCAATCGTTGCAATCTTTTTCTGTATTGCCTCAAAACGCTCTTCACTGTATAGTTCACCTGGATATATATCTATCAATTTGTATAATACTGATTCCCTTACAGGCACATTACCGGTCATGGCAACAGAATCAAAATAAATCTTTGGCCCCTCGTCAATTTTGTATGTCAATGATAGTTTATCCGCTTCTTGGTAATTGATATTGCTCAGCTTAAGCTTAGCAAATGGATATCCTTCATTTGCCAGCTGCTTTACTTTTGATAAAATGGATTGTCTCCACTTAAGCGTATCTCCATTTGGGTGAATGAATAAAAGCTGTGAATAATGCATTCGCCCTCCAAGATACAGTTCGGTCACCCAAATTGAATCGTTTGACTTATATTCATTTAGTACTCCAGCCTGCACATACCCCTCGTCAATCCTTCTAGCAATCCAACTATTTGTGAACAGGTTTACTTGAACAGCATCTTCCGTCGGAAAAACAGAGATTGTGTCTGATTTAAGCACTACGAAATGCTGACTTGATAATTGACCGGCCAGCAAAAGTGAGAGGGCAGAAATCAGCAGAGATTTGAACATAGGCAAGCCTAGCTATTTTTACACTCAAAACGAGCGACTTGAGCGGAATATATATACATATACCTTATTGCAGACAAGCATGCCACTACTGTGATTTCCATTTTAGCACGAGTCTTCAAAACAAAACGGTAATGATAGCTGCTCTTATCCGTGAAATTGAACTTCAAGCATCAATTTACAATAAAACGCTAGGTAAAATAAAGACCCTCTATTTCGGAGGAGGAACACCCTCTTTACTCGATAAAAATGAGCTAGGCGAACTTATCAGCAAAGTGGAAAGCTGTTTCGATCTCAACGACTGTGAAGAAATTACACTAGAGGCTAACCCTGAGGATATCGATGAAAATGAACTGAACAGTTGGTTTGAACTTGGTGTCAATCGCCTGAGTGTAGGAGTACAAAGCTTTGAGAATAAACTGCTGAAGTCTACCAATAGAAGCCATGATGCAATTCAGGCCAAAAAAGCTATCCGGCTCATAAATGAAAGTCAGATTGAAAATTTCACCATTGACTTAATGTTTGGAATTCCCGGCTACTCCACTGACCAATGGGAAAAAGACCTCCGGATTGCTCTTGAATTCAATGTTCCACATCTCTCAGTCTACGGATTAACAATTGAACCAAAGACCGTTTTTGGAAATTGGCATTCGAAAGGGATAATGAAAGAAACTACAGAAGATGAAATGATGTGGCTGTTTAGGCATACCCATCAAATGCTCGTTAGCAGTGGATACGAACATTATGAAGTGTCTAACTACGCTCTCCCAAATATGCAGAGCAAGCATAATACTGCCTATTGGCAAGGAAAAAGCTATATCGGAATTGGTCCCGGCGCTCACTCGTTTGATGGACTGGAAAGGCGCTACAATATTTCTAATAACAATAAATATATTGAGTCTTTAGGATCAGACAAACTCGCTCATACCATTGAATACCTGACTTCAACAGATAGAATCAATGAAACAATTTTCACCTCATTAAGAACTATAGCAGGACTTGATTTGGGTAAACTTAAAGAGCAATTCGGAAAGGACTTACTTCATGATCATGCAAAAAAAATCAAGTCATGGGAAGAAATGGGGCTCCTAGAAGTACGAGAAGGATATTTAAGACTAACAATCGATGGCATGTTGCTTACAGATGAAATTTCATTGAAATTACTGTACAGTTGAGGAATATCAATTAAATTAAATCGTGAAAGGGAGATACCTCTATGACTACTGAATTGAAAAAGAGTCTTGTCCTGCTAAAAGCTTTAATATTCCATTACCACGGGTTAGATCAAGATGAAAAAAAGATTCTTGAAACCTACGTCGACACTGTTGATGCAAGAGCAGAATATGAATGGGCCATCTCTTTCATCTCGCAAGACTACATGTCCGCTTTTGAGAGAGCGAAAAAGTTTTTAGCAAAGAATATGAAACCTCTAGATGCTCAAACTAAACTTCAATACCTGATTGAAACCTGGGAAGACAATCATATCAAAGGCTATGTCACCGAAATGGAAACGACCGCTATGCTAAATCTTGCAAAGGACTGGTCAATAGAAAAAGACTTTTTAATGAGTATAAACCACAATTAGAGACTCATTCTCTCCTTGAATCTTGCCGCTTGTCGCCTACTCACTTCCACTTTTTCACCTCCTTTAAGTTGAACAAGAAGACCTCCATTGAACCAAGTTTCAATTGTCTCCACCCAGCTTAAATTGATAATGTGTTTTCTACTTGCTCTAAAAAAGCTCCTTTCATCTAATCGCTCATCAAGTGCATTTAGGCTCTTGTGGATCATCGGCTTGAACTTATCAAAATAAACCTTAATGTAATTCCCGTCTGATTCGAATAACCGTATATCTGAAAGTTTGACAAACCAACAACGATCACCGTCTTTCACAAATACCTGGTCCTGAATACCCAGCTTCCGTGATTTCACTTCCTCAACTGGTGCTGCCGCCTCTTCTCTTTCTTGCTTAATCACCTTTTGTATCGCCTCCTTCAACCTGTTTTCTTGAATAGGTTTCAAGAGATAATCCAGCGCATTTATCTCAAACGCTTTGATTGCATATTCGTCGTAAGCAGTGGTGAAAATAACCTTAGGCGAAGTTTCCAACTGCTCCAGCATCTCAAATCCGGTTTTCCCCGGCATCTGAATATCAAGGAAAATCAAATCAGGATTATGTTGTTGAATCTTTTCAATAGCATCATCCGAATTCACCGCTTCCCCAAGTATTTCTATTTCTGGGTACTGATCTAACAGCGAATTAAGTTCTTTCCTCGCCAGTCTTTCATCATCTACAATTAATGCCTTCATAGTTCTCGTGGGATTAAAATTTCAGTAAGTACTGTCTTATTATCTTCATTTTGAATGTTAAACTGCGCCATATCTCCATAGATCAACTCTAGACGCTTTCTTGTGTTTAATAGTCCATACCCAATAGACGATTTTCTGCCATTCACAAACTGACCGCTGTTTCTAATTTGAACCAACAAGCCAGCTCTGCTAATCGCGGTCTTGACAGTGATAAACCCCCCATTCTTCAAGTTGGATATGCCGTGTTTTATTCCATTTTCCACCAGTGTTTGTATCATCAATGGTGGTAAATAAAACGCATTAGACCCTCTAGCCAATTCGAACGATGTCTTTAACCTCTCTTCGTATCTAATTGACTCAAGGGCAAGGTAATCTTTCACCGTATTTATTTCATCATAAAAACTCACCAACTGCTTTCTTTCTACAATGAGTGAGTTCCTAAGTATGTTAGACAGCTGTGTTATTGCATTTTTACTTTTAACCGGATCTTCATCTACCAAGGCTCTGATGCTATTTAATGCATTGAAAATGAAATGTGGATTAAGTTGAGACTTGAGATTATTTAGTTCTACTTCCTTAAGAGCGGCCTCACTTTGAAATGATTTATTATAACGCTCAAAGTAGTGAAAAGACATGTAAAGCAGACACCAGAAGAGAAATAAAAGAGTTGATACCAGGACATTCGCTATGATAGCCAGGGGCTCCAAGTCACTGGCTAATACATTACCCAGACTCGCAGTGTATAAAATCAAAAAAGCATAATGGATGATACCTAGTAACAGGGCACTTATAAAAAATCTAGGCATCAACCAAAACCACTTGAGCTTGAGCCATCCTAACTTCAACAGCGCAGACCTGAATAAATGAGTAAGCAAGATATAGAAGACTACTTGTAGCCCCTGACCAAATATATCCTCTAAACCTACTTCTCCTGTCATCGAAAATAAGGATACCTGAACTACCCCATAAAGAGACCATCCAAAGAGTTGACAGATCCAGTATAATTTGGTTTTATTCATTGCTCAGGACAAATGTATGAATTTGGTTTTCAGTCCCATTATTGGATGTGATGAGTGGATTTGATAGTCCACTTTTCTTCAAAATTCATAACAGGAATTTTCAAGTCTAAAGCACCCAAGTTAACTAGACCTTTTCAGGTGCTGTCAAACTATTTACTTCTTCATGACCTTTTGAATTAAAACGAAAACCAAACCTAATTCTATACCTGCTATTACCAAGAACCACAAAATCAAAAATTATATTAGAAATATTAAGATCAATACTGGCCTTTTACCGCCTGTAGAAAGCCCATTCCTTGAGGAATGAAGGGAATGCAAGTGGTATTGTTGAATTTAAGCGAGAGACGCAACTAATTATACTATCCATCGACGGTAAAGTCATGTATAAATTCAGCCAAGAAAAGCTCGCTGAAACGTCGTTAAACTGTATCCGCCTATGGAAAGCAAATCCTCTCCTCACACTATCTCCTCACACTAAAGGATTACTCCGCGCTCATGGTAACTAGGCCTTTAGTTCAGCCTTAAGAAATTGCCCGGTATAGCTCTGTGGAATAGCGGCAATTTTTTCGGGGGTCCCTTCTCCAACTATATTACCTCCCTTTTCACCTCCTTCTGGGCCTAAATCTATGATATGATCAGCTACTTTGATCACATCGATATTGTGCTCTACTATTAGTACGGTATTCCCTTTGTCTACAAGCTTGTTTAAAACGTCCAACAGATGCTGAATGTCCTGAAAATGAAGACCTGTAGTTGGTTCATCCAGTATATAAAGTGTCTGCCCCGTATCTCTTTTTGAAAGCTCCGTGGCTAGCTTAACGCGCTGTGCTTCACCACCCGAAAGGGTTGTAGCATGTTGACCTAGTGCAACATAGCCCAACCCTACATCAGACAGCGTTTGGATCTTTCTTAGAATTTTTGGTTGGTTAGCAAAGAATTCCACAGCCTGCTCCACTGTCATATCCAGGACATCCGAAATAGACTTCCCTTTGAATCTTACCTCCAGTGTCTCCCGATTGTACCGCTTGCCTTTGCATGTCTCACAAGGAACGTGTACATCTGGAAGGAAATCCATCTCGATGACTCTCATCCCTCCACCTTGACAGGTTTCACATCTTCCACCTTTGACATTAAAGCTGAATCTACCTGGCTTATACCCTCGAATCTTTGCTTCAGGAAGTGAGGAGAATAAGGACCTGATGTCAGAAAACACACCCGTATAGGTAGCTGGATTTGACCTGGGAGTTCTGCCAATGGGTGCTTGATCAACCTCAATCACCTTATCGATTTTGTCAATTCCATCCACCCCCTTGTTAGCTA
>JAYPLE010000002.1:270423-286483 GCA_038129245.1 Flammeovirgaceae bacterium
GCTGATACAATCTGACCTCCATGACGACCTGCACCCGGGCCAATGTCCACAATGAAATCCGAATCCAGCATCATATCCTTATCATGCTCCACCACAATAACAGAATTTCCAAGATCTCGAAGGTCCTTCAATGCCTGTATCAACTTTACATTGTCTCTCTGGTGTAGGCCGATGCTCGGCTCATCTAGTATGTACAGCACGTTTACTAACTGCGTCCCAATTTGTGTTGCAAGCCTGATTCGTTGGGCCTCGCCACCAGAAAGAGTTTTTAATGGACGGTCAAGGCTAAGATATCCCAGGCCAACATCGTGAAGGAAGCCAAGTCTCTTTCTTATCTCTTTCAGTATTTCTTTAGCAATGACGTTTTGGCGCTCGGTTAATCTTGATTCCAATTCCTCAAACCATTCCATCAATGTTTCAATATTGTAGGAGGACAATTCCCCAATGTCCTTCTTGTCAATCTTAAAATGAAGTGACTCCTTCTTAAGACGTTTACCATTGCACGATGGACATGTTTTCGTCTCCATGAAATCATCTATCCACTGCTGCGTTTTTTCTGTGCCGGTTTCTTTTTGCTTTTCAAGAAAAGTGATGATCCCCTCGAATTTGGTGTGCCAGTCAGTTCCCGGGTACTTTACGGATTGAACTGCAACGGGTACATTATCGCCATAGAGTAATACATCTATAACTTCATCAGGAAGTTTTTTTATCGGAGTGGTCAAGTTGGCTTTATAGCGCTTTAGTATTGCTTCTACCTTCTTGAAAATCCAGATGTCCCGGTATTCACCAAGTGGGGCAATGCCCCCTCTGCTAATACTTAAGCTGTCATCTGGAATAATATTCTCACGCGAGATTTCTTGTACCTTACCTAATCCATGACATTCTGGACATGAACCATATGGAGAGTTAAATGAAAATGTATTAGGGGCTGGGTCATCGTAGGCAATGCCTGATTCTGGGTCCATTAGGTTCTTAGAGAAATAATCTAAACTGCCGTCCTCCTTGAGGATCATGATTACGCCATTACCCTGCTTCAAGGCTGTCTTGATACTGTCTCTAATGCGCTTAGTTTGATCTTTTTTTACAATGATCCGATCGATCACAATCTCTACATCGTGGGTCTTGTATCGGTCCAATTGCATCTTTGGAACCAACTCTTCTAACGAACCGTCCACTCGTACTTTTGCAAAACCCATTTTTCTGATTTGCTGAAAAAGCTCTCGATAATGACCTTTTCTTCCCTTTACAATGGGAGCAAGTAGCGTCAGCTTTTGGCCCTGAAAGTTATCCAGTATCTGAGCGTGGATCTGCTCTTCTGTCTGCTTCTCCATTGGCTTACCGGTCACGTAAGAATACGCGATACCAGCCCGTGCATACAGCAGTCGCATAAAATCATATACCTCAGTAACCGTCCCTACCGTTGACCTCGGATTCCGAGAGGTCGTTTTTTGTTCAATAGAAATCACGGGAGACAGACCGTTAATCTTGTCCACATCTGGTCGCTCCATATCGCCTAGAAACGAACGTGCATACGCAGAAAAACTCTCCATATAGCGCCGTTGGCCTTCGGCATAAATAGTATCAAATGCTAAAGAAGACTTACCACTACCGCTAATCCCTGTAATGACTACAAGCTGATTTCTAGGAATGGAAAGGTGTACGTTTTTCAGATTATGCTCTCTTGCACCGATAATTTCGATGACTTCTTCGGCAGCAAGTGTCTCCGTCGCAGTGACAGTCTCCATAGTACGCTAAGGAATGAAAATTTAGAAATTGGGGGATAATAAATAGTTACTGTAAAACTCGTCGATGGTATCGACTGCTTCCTCTGCAGTGTCTACAATATTAATCAACTGCATGTCTTGAGAATTAATATTTTTTTCCCGTCCTAGCACTACCTCTTCTATCCAATCAATGAGTCCCTTCCAGAATGAACGGCCTACAAGAACAATGGGGAATCTTCCTATTTTCTCTGTTTGTATCAATGTAATCGCTTCAAAAAACTCATCTAGTGTTCCAAAACCACCAGGCATGACAATAAACCCCTGTGAATAGCGAACAAACATCACTTTCCGAACGAAGAAATAATCAAAATCAATAGACTTATCCCTGTCAATGTATTCATTGGACTGCTGCTCAAAAGGTAGCTCAATGTTTAGACCCACTGATTTCCCACCTTTCAATTTAGCGCCTCTATTTCCAGCTTCCATGATACCTGGACCACCCCCGGTGATGACACCATAACCACGCTCAACAAGTAACTCCGCTATCTCTTGCGCTACTTTGTAGTACTTGTGATATTGCGGGGTTCTAGCTGACCCGAAAATACTCACACAGGGACCAATTTTTGCTAAGGTCTCAAAGCCATTCACAAACTCGCCCATGATTTTGAATATGGCCCATGAGTCAGAGCTTTTTATCTCATTCCAACCTTTGTCCTTAAAGGCTCGTCTGATCAGTTCGTCTTTTTTTTCCTCGGTCATCTAAGATCTGTTTTTGAAAAGCGGCTTCTAAGTTAGCAGGTTTTGTAAGGCTGGCATCAGTTCCTTATACTTAAACTCAAAGCCATGGTTGGTTATTCTCTCATTTGAAACCTTGTTTCCTCCCAGAACCGCCTGGGACATTTCACCTAATGCTAGCTTCAAAGCAAATGATGGAACATTAGGTAAAAACACAGGACGCTTTAACACTTTCCCAATCAACTTTGTGAATTCCTTATTAGTAGCAGGATTAGGGGCAACGGCGTTGAAAGAACCTTGAGCTTTATTTTTTACTAGGTAAATGATCATTTCAGCAAGATCGTCCACGTGTATCCAACTGATGTACTGATTCCCACTTCCAAGTGGCGCTCCCACGCCAAACTTCACTGGCATGGCCATTTTTGCTAAGGCACCGCCTTCCCTACTCAACACAATACCAATGCGAACCGTTGCTACTGGAATCCCTGATAGTTTGAAGGCCTCTTGTTCCCAGTGATTAACCACTTCAGCTAGAAAATCTTTTGCTGGAGGATCCTCCTCCTTCATCAGGCGATCTCCTGTATCTACTCCATACCAACCAATTGCCGATGCGCATATGAAACTCTGCAAAGGAGATTTCACTTGATGCACTTTGTCTACAAGCAATCGTGTAGAATCAATCCTACTATCATATATCTGCTTTTTTCGTGAATCAGTCCAGCGACTATCAGCCACACCAGCACCCGCCAAATGAATAATATGATCCACTTCCAATGCACGGTTGTCTATAAAACCTTCTTTAATATTCCATCTATAGGCAGGAAACTCAGCATCAAGGTTTTCCTTTCTACTTAAATGAAAGACTTCAAAATTCTGTTGCTTGAGCATTTGACTTAACTGCATTCCCACCATGCCCGTACCTCCCGTTATTAATATCTTTGTTCTCATGCGCAGCTCGTTTACTGTTAAACACCTCTCGTTCCGATTTGTCTTTAATTTTATGCTCTTTTTCAGCTGCACCACACTTATCGGCCAATCGTATCAGTCAACACCCAAAAAAGCTACCCTAGTGATAGAGGGAAAAAATGTTGCCGGTTATGAAGTTTATATAGAGTTTCCAGTAGAACAAGTAAACAAATCCTTCTGGAAATATGCTAAAGGTTTTGGGCACCTGGAAAACCGAAAATCCTACTACAAAGTCACTGTACCACCTGCGGAACAAGAATTCTCCGAGACCATCTTATATGGCAAACCCAAAGCAAATGGTTCAACTACAATTTTTGGGTTGGCCCCCGAACTTGGAGATGATCAAGAAAATCAAAATGTGTATTTGGAACAGGTGAAAATGATCCTGTTAGAATTTAAGGTAGATACTTATATGAAAGATTTTCAGGAAAAGATAAATGACCTGACAAAAGAAGCCAGTAAGCTTAGTAAGTCTCATCAGAAGCTGCTGAAGAAAGGGGAACTGTACAGCAAGAAGAATGCTGCTACACTCAGTAGACTTCAATCTATAGAAAAACAAATAGGAGATTACCGACAACAGCAGATCGTGCTACTGTCTTTGTTGAGCCCTTCGAGCCAGAAGTGATGCAAAAAAACGGGACATCTAAATAGATATCCCGTTCTCATAAATTAGTTCCTTTGTTAGAAGGAATATTTCAGTCCTACACCTATCTCAGTTCCTGGCGTAAGTCTCGTAAAAATTTCATCCGAAGCATTAAAGCCTGAGAAAAATTCTTCTCTCACATCATTTAAGATATTAGAAACTTTCAAGCTTACTACGGTCTTTCTTTCAGGTCCAATTGACTTGTTAAAATTGAAGTTTAAGCTATGAAAAGGCTGCGAGTAGATATCAGGAAAGAAACCCTCGCCTACCACTATAAGCGTTCTCCCTTTTACATTGTAGAACAGTCCTGCATCGATGGCTCTTTCTTGATCATCGTATTGCAAACCGTAGTTTACAACATAGGGTGCCTGACCAGCCATAGCCCTGGTATTTTGGATAGACTGTCCTTCTTTTTCGTAAATCAACCTCGATTGAAATTCGATCTCTGTCATGTCGATCTCTGAATCTACAACGGTAATATTTCCATAGGTACTTAGCTTGTCAAACGCTGTTCCTAAGAAGTCCAGCTTTTTTCTTACTTCAATTTCTGCTCCAAGTACCTGTCCATTTCCTACGTTTCTAGGCTGGAACTCATTCCCTGTCTGTGAAGAGGTAATTCGTACCAATTCAATAGGAGCATCAAACGTTTTGTAGAAGGCGCTAACTGAAAATAACTGACCTGGCGTCGGGAAAAACTCCCATCTGACGTCCATGTTGTTTATGTTGGTCTGTCTAAGGTTCCCATCCCAAGTTGATTGTCCCTTCTCGTCAACATATGCGAAAAACCCTCCATTAAAAGTCCTGTTACTTAAAGGATCAAGAATCTGCGCGTATGACAATTCTTTAAATGAAGGCCTAGCGATGGTCTTCGCATATGAAAATCTCAAATTTTGGTTTTCAGACAGAGAATAAATGGCATTAACACTTGGAAATAAATCGGTAGAGCTTAGCACTACATCTTCTTCTAAAACGAACCCCAGGTTAGGGTCGGATTTTATGTTCTGAATTAATTGTTCCTGTGTGATGCCCTGTTGCAATCCGTTGCTTATAGTACGAGCTGCAGTTTGATCTCTTCCTGAGTGTTTTTGTTCAAAGTTCTCAACTCGTAATCCAACTATTGTCTTTAGCTTCTCAGTAAAGGAAAGCTCGGCCGAGACATATCCAGCAAAGTTTCGATTGCTGGATTCATATGCGTTAGGATTTGGAACAGCAATATCTCGGTTATAGTATATTCTCTGCCCATTAGGGAATAAGTTTTCTTCTGATACGATATCGTCAAAACTTGCATCATCATCCCAAAAAGTGGTTCCAAATTGTGTCGCAACAAATTGCTGAATCGAATAACTACGATTTTTTGCGACCAGACTGGTACCAAACTTAAGCTTTGCTTCTTGGCCAAAGGCCATTGCTTCCTTTGTAACGTCTACTTTGCCAACATAATTTGTCTCATCCAAAAACCTCCATATTCGAGAGGGAGACCCTGCCGCACCTGCATTTATCTGATTTACGCCTGCATCTGTTGAAAAAGCGGCCCTTCTTATATCCGGATCGACAAGGCTTGAAAAGGTGGGAGAAAACCTCCAGTCAATTACCCATTTATCGTTTTTAATATGATGCTCACCACCTAAAAAGATATTGGTCAGCCCCCTTTGCCCGTACTCCAGGTTATTTGAAACTGCTACATAGTCAGATATCAACCTAGGGTCAAAATCATCGTTTACATCATCTGAGACAATATCTAAACTAGCGGCTTTTTTCTCACCATTCTGTAGGTGCATAAGAGAGAGTCTATACTTTGAATTGGGAGTCTTAAAGGCCAACCCTCCAAGTCCTCCAAGTAATACTGTCTCCGTGGCAAAAGCACCTTGCCTAGTTGAAGCCATTCCAAAATCAAAAGCATTTACTTCGTTTTGTCTCTGGTACTCTCCGTAAAATACATTCTGGTAGAATTCATAGCCTCTTTTGTAGGTGCTAGAGAAAATGTAACCTAGGGTATTTCCATTTTCGAAATTCTTTTGGTTTCCATAAGAAAGTCCTAAGCTGTAATCCATAAAGTTGGTTTGCTCAGTAGCCGCCAGAGTCGAAGAGAATGACTGGCTTGTCGCTAGAACATCCGAGTCATCATCAAAAAACACTAATGGCAAATCTCTATTGTTAGCGATGGCTGGAAGCTCTCTTAAATTAGTGTCAAAACCTAACCAATCTGTTGAACTTCCTTCGTAGGTCAGCGCATCATTTTTAAAATGCATAGAAGGATTGTATGTAACCCCGAATGAAACATCAAAGACTTTCTCCTCGGGAAAATCTTTGGTTTCAATATTCACCAATCCTCCAGTAAAATCAGCAGGAAGGTTGGCGGTTGCTGATTTTACGATGACCATGTTATTCAACAAGTTAGTTGGAAAGATGTCGATCTGTAAGCTATTACGATCAGGATCCAGACCTGGGATATCCATAGAATTCAACATGGTCTTTGTATAACGATCCCCTAATCCACGGACGTAAACATATTTTCCCCCTTCTACTGAAACTCCCGTTACACGTTTTACAGCTCCCGCTGCATTGGAGTCACCGATCTTTTTGAAGCTTGCAGATGAAATTCCATCCATTAGATTGGCTGACTTCTTCTTAACTGTCAAGAGAGCCGCCTCAGAGGTCTTGATGACCTCAGCTGTGACGACGACAGCCTCTAACTCTTCCACAGCCTCCGCCATTCTAACAGCATCAAATACTACTGTCTGGCCTGCTACAACTTCGACATCACTAATCGTGATGGTTTCATAGGACACAAATGATACCTGAAGTTTATAGGTCCCCGGAGCGATGGATATGTTGAACTTGCCATCAAAGTCGGTGACGGAACCTGTAGTTGTTCCCGCAACAAGCACAGTGACTCCAATCATGGATTCACCAAACTCCTCATCGATTACGGTTCCTCTTATGAATCCATTCTGACCAAAAACGGATAAAGAGATAAAACTTGTCAAAATGACAAGTAGAATTTTTGAAAACTTCATTTCTAAACTATTTGCTCTTATTGTCTTATTATTCGAAAAAACCCAACAGCAAAAGCTGTCGGGTTTTGATTAATTTTTTCAGTTCTATTTACAGACCGATAGCGTTTAATGCTCCTGACTCACCTGCCCAAGTCCATGCGAAATCTGCAGCTGCAGGACCGCTTGATCTTGTTGTTACTTCTTCAGTAATAGCGGCAGCAGCATCTCCGAATGCTTCAGCTAAAGTCACTGTGGCATCACTTGGATAAATCACTTCCCAAGCTGTTGAAGTACCTGCAGCATCTCCGTTAAAAGATTCTATTGGCTTAGTTTCAGCGAAATCTGCTAAATAGCCAGCGTCTAACCCAAAGAAGTGCATGTTAATTAAGACTGCATTTGTGTTATCGTCCCAGTCAACAACGTGATCGATTACATCGCCAGCGTAAACCACTCCATTATTAAATGTGTGATAACCCATGTCTCCGTTTACTTTGCCTGTTCCTTCAGGGCCGTCCAGTTCAAAAGCAGATCCACCTTGAGGTGTTACAATCACAAAATCTGAACATGTTCCTTGCCAATCTTGGTCCGTATCTAACCCGTCATCGTTAGAGTTCCAAATAAGGACTCCAGAAACGTCAACAGTTCCGCCAAACCATTCGATTCCATCATCAGCATTTGCAACCACTTCAACGTTAGAGATAGTAGTTCCTGATCCAACTCCACCTAATGTAAGACCGTTAATCTCGTTACCTTCTCCAATGTTTGTACCTCCATGTCTTATAGAGATATACGTAATAGTGCCTGAGTTGTCAGCAGGATCAGAACCCCCGTAAAGTCCATTAATGTCCGTTGTAGGAATACCTTCAATCTGGATCTCAGTTGCATCGTTCTTAGCAGATATTGGTGCATTACCTAGGATGATTACTCCACCCCAAAGACCAGAAATACTTTCATCCAGGTTAGGACTTACATTCTGACCTGGTTCGATTCTGTCAGCAGCTGAAGTAAAAATGATTGGCTCCTCAGCAGTTCCATTAGCGTTTAAGGTAGCGCCTCTGGCAACAACTAGAGCAGTAGCATTTGCACCTGTCCCTGCTTCGCCTTTTACGATAACGCCAGGCTCGATAGTTAGTGTTGCGCCTGATTCAACAGAAATTCTACCTGCTAAGATGTAAATGTTTCCGGATGTCCACGTCTCATCTGCGGTGATGTTTTCGGTTACAACGATGTCATCTTGTTCTGTCGGTTCTGAAGTACCAGGTGTGGGATCCTCGTCCTCTGTACAGCTGAACATCAACATTGTTGCAGCCATAGTTAAAAGAGCTAAATACTTTTTCATGTTTGTTAGTCAGTTTTCGAATTAAATTCTATCGCAAAATTGACTAACTGGTATTAACTCCCTTGAGCGCAGGTATTATGATACCATTAAACTAAGAAGATGTTGGTTATGTCGATGTTACCCGACATAATCAATTGTAAACGGAATGTTAATACTCGATTACGAGAAGATTATTTGGCTATTTGCACCTTATTTAAAAGGGTTTTTATGATATGGTGAGTCGTTATGCCATCGGCCTCTGCTTCGTAATTAAGCAATATTCGATGGTTCATCACATCATCAGCAATGGCTTTTATATCCTCCGGAAGAACATAATCTCTCTGATCAAAGAATGCAATGGCCTTAGCTGCCAAGTTTAGGTTGATAGAGGCTCTTGGAGACGCTCCGAATTGGATATAGTGTGCTTCTTCATCCAGCTTGTATTCCTTAGGGTTTCTGGTCGCGTACACCAATTCCACTATGTATTTCTCCAATGATTCAGAAATCGTCACTTGATTGACCTCCTGTCGGATGGAGAAGATGTCCTCTTTTGAAAGAACCGTCTGTGTCTCTGCTTTGAAAGAAAGGTTGGACATTCGTTTCATTACCTCCAACTCTTCCTCTTTCGTTGGATAATCAACGTGCACTTTGAACATGAAGCGGTCTACCTGTGCTTCGGGAAGCGGATAGGTACCTTCTTGATCAACGGGGTTTTGAGTGGCCATCACAAGGAATGGTCGATCCAAACCGTAAGTGGTCTCACCAATGGTTACTTGTTTTTCCTGCATTGACTCCAGCAATGCAGACTGTACTTTAGCAGGGGAACGGTTTACCTCATCCGCCAAAATCATGTTTGCGAAGATGGGACCTTTCTTTACTTCAAAATCACCTTTCTGCTGATTGTAGATCATTGTACCAATCAAGTCAGCAGGTAGCAGGTCAGGGGTAAACTGGATTCTCTTAAAATCAAGATGCAGTACATCCGCCAGCGTATTTACTGTCAACGTCTTTGCCAGACCGGGAACACCTTCCAATAGAATATGGCCATTGGTGAAAAGACCGATCAGCAAACGGTTCACCATATGTTGCTGTCCAACCACAACCTTCCCAACTTCTGACACCACTTGCTTGATTTTAGCTTGATGTTCTCTCTTTAAATCTTCGTTGATAGTTACTTCCTGATTTGATTCCACCATGGATTTTAATTTTAAAAAATTTTGCTGCAAAAATAGGTGTACTTATGCAATCTCAAAATGCAATTACAAAGACGGTTTTTGATTAATTTGATTGCGTTTTTTAGCATCACTTAACGTCTTCAATTAGTCCAAGTGTTGCATCATTCAGCATTTCACATGAAAAGGCATCTAACAGTCAAAAACTAAAACAAATACTCCGCAATTTCCGCATTAATCCCTTGGCTATTGCTAGCAAACCAGCTGAGGAAACAAATCAGAAAGGTATATGAAACAGGAATGGATCGGATTGAGCACTTGATCAAGATCACTTGAAGCTGAACATTTGGAATCGCATGTCTCTTTGGAAGCGAAATAACCGACAGCACAAAAGAAAGTTCAATGATCCATATTGTTGATCTTAAGAGTGTTTCGAGGCTCCCTTTGCTGAACCCCATCATCGTCTATTGCGTGGTTGCATTTGGCAGTGTGATGGTTTCTATTGTCGATACCGCAAAATAAAACCCTGCTAGGTCTGTTATCAGTAAGAGACCTTGGACATCATGAAGTACATTTCAGACGCTATCTGAAAGCATCTTTCACTGTATTTTTGTTGTTCTAGCTCTGTCCCATCGTATGCCTTTGGATCTTCATAATGAAGTGAAATTCGTTTCGACGCTCCCGGAACGAGGGGACAGTTATCATCTGCATCAGAACAGGTCATAAAAGCAATGAAACCATCTTGAGGATTGCTGGGGTCATCAAAGCGCTTGGAAAAGGATTTGATCATCTGACTATCTGACGGTTGCACCGAATAGCATGGGTTCTGCTGCCCTTCTCGTGAGATTTGGCAACCTGCTGCTGACAATGCTGCTACTGCCGATGGATAAAATGCCGTTGCTTCTGTACCTCCACTGTAACACCTTACCGGAAGGCCGAATTCCCAGGCTGCTATCTGCGCCCAAACCTGGGATAAATGGCTCCTTCTTGAATTGTGTGTGCAAATAAAAATTGCCTCTACTTCTGAATTTTCCTGTAGTAAAACTTTTATCGTATCCGCAGCCTCCAACAACAAGTCCTGCCTTGAAGAAGTTATCGTATCAGCAGCCGATTTGACCTTCTCAAGATAACTGCTTAATGTCTCGAAATATGCCATTAGCAACAACCTGAGCCTGGTTCACATGCTGAGATTTCACTCAGTTTTACTTTGGGTTTCTCCTGTTTCTGACCCGCCTTTTCAGCGTATACAGTCACAGAAAAAATGCCTATTTCACTCTTATGAAATTCAGCCAACTCAGAGGAAGTCAAATATTTATTCAATATGTCATCCGGAATCTGAATTGCCTTTTCTTTCTGCAACATTATGTTGGTAAATCCAGTCTCTTGAATCGCTGCTAAATAATCAGACTTCTGAATAGCCCCTGCAACACACCCGGCATACATTTCAGCCTCAGCTCGTAAAGTCTCAGGTAAATCACCCACCAGCACAATATCTGATATACTAAAGTGGCCGCCTGACTTCAATACTCTCATGATCTCGTTGATCACTTTCGGCTTATCAGGAACAAGGTTTAACACACAATTACTCACGACAACATCGACAGAATCATCTAATACCGGCATGTCATCGATATCTCCTACTCTAAACTCGACATTATTATAGCCAAGTTTATCGGCATTCAGTCTCGCTTTCTTCACCATGGAAGGAGTAAAGTCCACTCCTATGACTTTACCTTCAGAGCCTGTCTCATGTCTTGCAACAAAACAATCATTTCCTGCTCCTGAACCCAAATCTAGCACCGTATCGCCAGGTTGTATCTTTGCAAACTCCGTGGGTAAGCCACATCCCAAGCCCAAGTCAGCGTCTGCAGCATATCCATTCAGTTGAGTATAATCATCTGACATGATGTTATAAACCTCCTCAGATGCGTTGGTTGCTCCACAGCAAGAAGCAGCATTTACTTCTCGACTGCCGTTCGCGATTTCGTCGTACTTCTTTCTGACGATATCCTTTAATTCCTCTGTTGAATGATTCATATATTGTAATATTACGATGATTGATATTAAATTTTTTTTTTAGCAACAGTTCATATTTGATTTATATTGATCAAATAATACATTGAACTGACGTTCTACTTGTTCCCAACCTTCCTTATCGATGCAGTAACACATGGAAGTACCTTCCACGGTTCCTTTTATGATCCCTAACTGCTTCAACTCCTTTAGATGTTGAGATATCGTTGCTTGTGCTAGGCCAAGCTCTTGTACTAAGTCACTATTAATGCATTGATTAGCCTCTAGCAGGTATTGAATAATGGCAACTCTAGCCGGATGTGCAAATGCCTTAGCTGTCAATGCCAATGCGTTTTGTTCCTCGGTGAATAGGTCTGTCTTAGTAATTCCCATAAGTATATCGCAATATTACGATAATTAATTGGAATAAAAAAGGCTAACCGTAATTGGTCAGCCTTATTGGAATGCATCCTAGCTACAACATCGTAGCAGGTTCTTTAAACTCTGTAACTTTTACACACGATTTTTTGATTTGTTCAAAGCCTCCATCTACGTTAATGATCTGATCGAACCCGTTCCTTTTGAGGGTCGATGCGGCGATCACGGAGCGATATCCTCCAGCGCAATGCACAAAATACCTATTGGAATTATCTACTTCCGTTAATCTTCTATTGATAAAATCCAGCGGAAGATTCTTTGCACCTACCAGATGCTGCGACTCAAACTCACTCTGCTTTCTAACGTCCAGAACATTGAGCTTATCGGTATCATACTTGCCGGTAAAATCATGTGCACCTATACTATCTAGACTGTCCAATTTATTTCCTGCACCTTTCCATGAGGTAATTCCACCTTCAAGGAATCCAAGCGCGTGGTCGTATCCTACTCTAGCCAATCGGACCACCACCTCTTCCTCCATTCCTTCATCTGCAAGAAATACGATAGGTTGATTTAAGTCTTCAATCAAAGCCCCAACCCAGGGAGCAAAATTATCTTCTATACCTATCCAAATAGATCCTGGTATAAACGCCTTAATGAAATCATACTTGTTTCTTGTGTCCAGAATTAATGCGTTGTTTCTATCCACTAGTCCCTGAAACTCCTTCACATCTAATGGCATCACCCCTCTGTGCAATACCGCGTCGATGTTATTGTAACCCATTTTGTTCATCACGGCATTCTTCGGGAAATATTGTGGAGGCTCCACAAGACCATCTGTAACTTGTTTGATAAAGTCTTCTCGACTTAAGTCAGCTTTAAGTGCATAGTTGGATAGTTTTTGATTTCCAAGTGTATCGGTAGTCTCCTTACTCATGTTCTTTCCACATGCTGATCCCGCACCATGACCTGGATAGACTATCACGTTATCAGGCAAGGTCATGATCTTATCTCTTAGAGAATCAAATAAATGACTTGCCCGGCCCTCTCTTGAAAGGTCTGACTTTACCGCCAGATCAGGCCTTCCTACATCCCCGATAAATAAAGTATCTCCGGTGAAAATTGAATGTGGTACACCTTCTTCGTTGATAAGCAAAAAGGTGCTCGCCTCCATGGTGTTACCAGGGGTGTGCAATACGCGTATTGTAATGTTCCCAAGCTTAAACTCTTCTTCATCTTTTGCGACATATGCATCAAAGTTTGGTTGTGCTGTAGGACCGAAGACAATCTGAGCTCCTGTCTTCTTTGCTAAGTCGATATGTCCAGAGACAAAATCAGCGTGGAAATGTGTCTCAAAAACGTACTTGATGTTGGCACCATTGTTCTTTGCCTTCACAATATAAGGCGCCACTTCTCTTAAGGGGTCTATAATTACTACTTCGCCATTAGACTCGATATAGTAAGCAGCTTCAGCAAGACAACCTGTATAAATCTGTTCTACTTTCATATTCAAAAATTTCGGGTTTTAGTGGTATGTAAAGTACGATTTTAACTCGCTGAATAACTGTTACTTATGTTACTGCAAACAGATGATGAATATCACCTTTTGACCTGCTCAATGTCATAAAATTCAAATAAAAAGCCTGTCGGAAGGAGAGGGGTTTCTCAAAAATTGTAATTAAAAATTACGTTGAGCATCACTAGATCAACCTTGTTCAAGATAAAGTTTGGATTGTCAGGGAAGTCTCCAATCCCCCTTTTGTAAGTCACTAATATCTCAGGTGTGAGACTAGGAATGGCTGAATGCGAAAAGAACCAATCAAGGTTCAAATGCTGATAGGATGGTAAAGCATACTTATTTTCCTTAGGGGAAGTAACGGATGCTTTCCATTGATGTCCAAGGGAATATATACCTTTCACTGAAAACTGCTTAACAGAAAAAGTAGACTCGTAGGATAATAGGAGTGCTTGATTATTTGCAGATCCATCCGTACGTTCTCGCTTTTGAAAAGTGAACAACCCTTCGCGCCCCCATTCTCGAGGAAATAAAAAGCGTCCTCCTCGTGGGACATGGTTATAAGCTATGGAAACCTGTCTGTCATCCAACGTATACTTTAGTTGCCCTCCAAAATTATAGGCGGATTGAGATTGAAAATAGGCTAAAGAAGGATCTGCGTTTCCTCCATCTGCTAACCTCCGTTGAAATACTGCTTCCGCTGCAACCTCAAAAGGTGAGTCTTTAATTGACCACGTGAGATTACTGTAAACGGTGTTAAATACATTGTCTACATAGTAATTCCAAAGATCTAAATTCACCTGCGTTCCGAAGCCTTTCCTCAAGTTCGTCACCCAAATAAAATCTGAATCTACATTGCCTCTGTAGTTAGAAGTCGAACCGTCGGGATTTCGACCTGAAGGGTACAGCCCATAGGTGTTTCGTAAAGACTCAAAGCGATCTGTGGAACGAGTAGCAATTGCATTGATCACACCTGTCTGTACTGTTAGCTTTTTCTTATCCTTAAATTGGTACCACGTACCTTGAAACAAGGTTGGGATCATGCGGCCATCCTGTGGATTCATCAACGGCGATTTAAGTTTTATTCTCCCAACCTGAAACTTATGACCTGCACTCACAAAACCAAGATTCGCTTCTCCCAGTATCCCAATCCATCTCTTGGAGGGATCATTGACATCAAATAGACCTAATTCATACCGACTCAATCGGTTCGTTATAGGGTCTGTAACTGACAAATCTTGTATCCCTATATTTATGCTACTGTACCCAATCACCTTCAATACAAAAGAGCCATAGGTAACATCTATCCCAAGTTTTCCTCCTGTTGCTAATGCTTGAAAATCTTGTAATACTCCTTGGTTAAGGGTACCTGAATAATAAGTACGCCATTGTCCAAAAACTTTTGACTTGAACTGCTTTTCGGACGTTTGAGCGTTCCCTAACGTCATTGAAAACAGTACTATCAACATACTGAAGAGGTATCTCATCGCTTCACTACTTACTCTTCTTAATGCCAAACGTTTCTTTGTAATAGGCTATTATCGGCTGAAAAGGTCCGTATTTATGCTGCTCAGGACTAAAATCATCCTCCCATGGACCATAGGGAGTTGAAACAGGCTTAAGCTTCAAATCTGGGAAATCACGTTCTGGATTCGACTTCATTGGACGATCAAAGCTATTGATATAAGCTGCCACATGGTAAGCCTCTTCGTCGCTCAGCTTAGGGTTATCAGCATCTGCCTGTAAATAAGGCATGTTGTACTTTATGAATTGGGCTGCTGTCAAAACTCGGTGCATTCCAGCCCCCTGATTATAGGTATCCTGACCCCATAAAGGCGGATACTGATAGCCTTTTGTTGTATCGGCTAAAGGAATACCCTGACCGTCAGCTCCATGGCAGAGTTGACATTCTGCCTCATAGACACTTTTCCCAATCATCGGGTCAGCTACCATTTCTGGAATATCAAGTTTCGGATAACCTTTGAACTCCGCTACCCTTTCTTCTGGAACATCCTCGCTCAACCACTCCATATATGCTACAATAGCTTTCATTTCTCGAGAATCAATAGGAAGTGCCCGTCCGTTCATACTTCTTTCCATACAGCCGTTAATGCGTTCTTCAATCGTACCAATCTTGTTTTCCCTTCCTCTGAATTGAGGAAATCGCTTGGTCACGCCAACCCAAGATCCAGCGCCTGCCTGTCTTCCATTTTCTAAATGGCAGTTCTTGCACGCTAGGTTATTTCCGGCATATCGCTGATCCTCAATCAATGCCTGAGGACCCATCCATTTTGATGATTCCGAAATCAATAGATATCCAAGCTTTATCCGGTTCCCTTTTTTGCCTCTTGGTAAATCTGAATCAACGCTCCTAGGAACCCATTCTGATACTGAGACTACCGCCTCCTCTTCAAACAGTTGAGGCTGCGCTACGACCAGGAGAAGTAAAATAAATAAACCAGACACCAATAAAGAAATAGTAACTGCCAATGCTGATAAACGGGACAGCAGCCTACTCGTATCCATACCTGGAAGATAGAAAAATTTAATGAGGCAGTCTGCTCCGAAGGATTCCGTAAGTATACGTGCCTAGCAACGC
>JAYPLE010000003.1:0-272455 GCA_038129245.1 Flammeovirgaceae bacterium
TTAACGCCCAACCAAAACCGAAGATGGTCCCCCCAATGAGGTAACGTGGAATACTCATGTGCTTTTCATCAATCATGATAGGAGTGCCATCCACAGTCTTCAGCTTTTTTCTTCTGACAAGCTGCATGACAACAATCCCGATCAATACAGCGGTACCAATTACCCCATACATATGGAAAGACTGAAAACGAAACATCTCATAGATTCTATACCATGAAATGATTTCAGCCTTGGTCAGGGTGATGCCAAATATGATTCCAACGAAAATATATCTTATGAATTTCACAATTGCTTATTGAGTAAGTAAATAGGGTAGAACAAAATAGGTAACGGTCAAGCCACCAATGAAAAAACCAATAACAGCAACTAAAGAGGGTAATTGAAGATTACTTAATCCACTTATCGCATGACCTGATGTACAGCCGCCTGCGTACCTAGTCCCAAAACCAACTAAAAATCCTCCTAAAATCAACATGATTATACCTTTAATTGATGTGAGATTTTCCCAAGCAAAAACTTCTTTTGGAAGTAGGGTAGATCCCGGATTTTCAATGCCATAGGCTTCTAATTCTGCAACTGTCGCTTCAGAAAGATCTATTCTATGATCTAAAGTAAGAAACTCATGCGCTATGTAACCTCCGATAATCATCCCCAGAGCAAAGACAAGATTCCATGTCTGCGACTTCCAATTGAAATCAAAAAATTCACAATGTTTTCCCGCTCCAAGTATGGAACAAACAGTCCTTAAATTGGAGGAAATACCAAAACTATTGCCGAGAAAAATCAGTGAGAACATCACTAAAGAAATCCCAATGCCCGCTACGTACCATGGCCAGGGTTGACTAATGAAATCTACAAAGGGGCTCATAATGCTAATAGTTACTGTTTTTCAAAAGTATGAATTTGATAAAAGCCAGAACGTAACTTATGTTACTAACTACCAATAAAAAAGGCATCTGATAGACGCCTTTTTTATTGTTTAATCCTTTTATTTCAAAGTGGAAGGACATACATAATCAGTGGTAGGAACATCTGTTTCACTGATAGCTTTGAACCCTCCTTGCACATCTACTACCTGATGATAGCCTCTTGATTTCAGGATCGAACAGGCAATCATACTTCTGTATCCACCTGCACAGTAAATGTGATACTTAGTATCCTGATCTACCTTATCCATGTTCTGGTTTATAAAATCCAATGGATTGGTAAGCGCATCTTCTACGTGCTCGGCAGAAAACTCTCCTGGCTTTCTAACATCCAGCACATCGATATTATCTGCTTTGAACCTCTCTGCAAATTGTGTTGCAGGAATAGATTCCACAGTGTCTGTTTCTTTGCCCGCAGATTCCCATGCTTCAAATCCACCTTTCAGGAATCCTAACGTATTGTCGTATCCTACCCTGGAAAGTCTCACCACGACTTCTTCCTCTTTTCCCTCTGGTGCGATGAAGATGATGGATTGCTGTAAATCAGGAATCAAAGCTCCTGCCCACGGAGCGAAGCTGCCGTCAATTCCAATAAATATTGAATTGGGTATGTGTCCTGCTGCAAAATCCGCAGCTGTCCTGGTATCTAGTACCAGTGCTCCCTCGTGATTCGCCATCGCTTCAAATGTTTCCACATCAAGTGCCACATTTCCTTTTTCAAGGATGCTGTCGATGCCTGTAACATCCGACTTATTCATTGCAACATTGGCAGCAAAATACTGTGGAGGAGGTAATAAACCATCGGTCACTTCTTTCACAAATTCCTCCTTGGTCATGTCAGCACGCAAAGCGTAGTTGTTTTTCTTCTGATTGCCGAGTAAGTCTGTTGTCTCCTTACTCATATTCTTGCCACATGCAGATCCTGCACCATGAGCTGGATATACAATTATATCATCGCCCAAAGTCATGATCTTGTTTCTTAGGCTGTCAAAAAGAAAACCTGCCAAATCATCTTGTGTCAACGTTCCTTTCTGCGCAAGGTCTGGACGTCCCACATCACCAATGAAAAGTGTATCACCACTAAAGATCGCATGATCTTTGCCGTTTTCGTCAATAAGCAAGTAAGTAGTACTTTCCATTGTATGCCCTGGCGTATGCAAGACTTTAATTTTGATTTTTCCTAGCTCAAAAACTTCTTCATCCTGCGCAGAATGGAATTCAAAGTTAGGGTTAGCATTAGGCCCATACACAATGGTCGCACCTGTCTTTTTTGCTAAATCTACATGCCCGGAAACAAAATCAGCATGAAAATGAGTCTCAAAAACATACTTAATCTTCGAACCATCCTGTTCAGATTTTTCTAAGTAAGGGGTTGACTCTCTTAGTGGGTCAATAATTGCTGCTTCTCCTTCACTTTCGATATAGTAAGCGCCCTGCGCTAAGCAGCCCGTATAAATCTGTTCTATTTTCATTTTATAGGATTTTTGTAGTTTAAAAGTTTTCAAACATAGGAGGATTCCTGGGCCAAATCTGTAACGTTTGTTACAGTCAAAAACTCTCTTTGTTTTGATTCCCTAAAAAATAACCTCACTATGATTCTGTTTAGCCCTCAAACTCCATATTTTCTACTTTATTCATTAATTACGCCTCTAATTTGTTTTGAAGGACTCCTACTTCCCAATCAGCGATAAAGTCCTCCTTTTTTATGTAAAAATGGTCATTACCCAGCTTGTCATATAAGCCTGCCTTGTCAAACATCCCCCGCACAACCTTCTTCAAGTCTGCAAAATACAACTCTATATCCATAGACTTTAGTTCATCCGCAATTTCAAAAATAGCATCGGTTGCCGTGGTATCAGCTTCATTTACGCTGGCCCCATCAATTAGTAGAAACTTTGTATTTGGTCGTTCAGCTATAGCCTGATGTATCTTGTCCTTTAAGTATCCTGCATTAGCATAATAAAGAGAAGCGTCAATTCTGAAAATGATCAACCCCTCTAATTCATTCAGTTCTTCATTCTGTTTTACGTTTCGAAATACTTGAGTGCCCGGCATACGGCCAAGTATGGCAATGTTTGGATAACTGATCCTGTACAGAATCAACGCCACCGAAGCTAAGGCGCTCATCACTACTCCTGTTCTAGCACCAAACATCAAGGTAGTGGAGAAAGCGAATAGCAGCGTTAGGGCATCTCTTCTTCTTAATCTATAAAGCTTAAAGAATTCTTTTACATCTATTAAACCCTTTACCGCTACAATCACGATGGCAGCTAATACAGCCTTTGGCATGAAATAGAATAAGGGAGTTAATACAATAAGGGTTAAACCAATTACCAGCGCATTAAAAAAGGAGGAGATAGACGTTTGTGCTCCTGCATGCACATTCACCGCCGTTCTTGAAAAGCTCCCAGCAACAGGGTATCCACCAAACAGTCCCGCTCCAGTATTCGCAATACCCAACGCGATCAATTCCTGGTTGGGGCTAACTGTATAACCCTCTTTTGTTGCAAATTTTTTAGCGACAGCAATGGCTTCCATAAAGCTTATTAACGCTATGGTGAAAGCTATTGGTAGCATCTCTATTATTGTCGCCTGATCTAGTCTTGGGACAGAAAAAGTAGGTAAGCCCTCAGGTACATTTCCGACAATCTTTACACCTTCATTATGAAGTTCCAATAGCCAAACACACACTGTACTCAAGATCATAACGATTAAAGCTACCGGCCACATAGGTTTCCAACTCTTAAGAATGGACAATAAAATCACGCATACGATGCCTATTAATAAGGTAAGTAAATGCATGTTGGGCAGCTGTTCGACTAGCCTATATACCACCAAATGCACTTGTTGACTGCCTTGAAATTCGACGCTGAAAAGATGCTTCACCTGACTCAATCCAATAATGATCGCTGCAGCAGATGTGAAACCATTGATGACGGGTTGGGATAAGAAATTAACCAGAAAACCCAACCGAAATACACCCATTAGAAACTGCATAACTCCTACCATTAAGGCTAGCAATATCGCCAACCAAAGGTAATCGTCAGACCCAGGAGAAGCCAGCATACTGACACCTGATGCCACGAGCAAGGAATCCATGGCTACAGGTCCCACAGAAAGCTGTTTGGAGGTTCCAAAAAATGGGTAAATCATCAGAGGAACCAACGACGCGTAAAGCCCTACTATGGGAGGCAGGCCAGCCAATAAAGCGTAGGCCATACCCTGAGGTATTAGCATTGTGCCCACGGTAATACCAGCTAGCGCATCCTTCTTAAATTGGTGAACGTCATAGGCTGGGAGCCACCCGACTAGGGGGAATATACGCTGCATAGATCTTATGTCAAGTCCTATCCCTTAAGGTAGTAATTGTCGATGGTAGGTTTCAATACTCTATTAAACCAAAGGGGTCTTCTAAGTCCTTCCGGTCCTGGTGCTGGTCTCGTCATATCCATCCACTTTTTATACACCTCCATGGATTTATTAGTATCTACCATAATGTCGCCGTAGCGGTCATCCGGCCCTACTTTCTCAAGTCGTACTTTTTGGTGCCAACAATGCATACCACTTATTGGGTCAGGATGCACAGGGAAGGTAATGTTTTGGTGAACCCCCCCGTCACTCCAGAATATACGTTTGCTATCTGCGTCTTCACTTTCAAATGGCCGAATACCCTGCAACGTCCTCATGGTCCACTTTCCATTATCACGTTCGATTGACACCGTATTAGTGGCCCACCTATTTCCAACTTTGTCCCGCTCTCTCCTCCATCTTCCTAGGTGATGTGAACAGGCAATTACACCCGGTTTCATTCCTTCCGTAACCCAAACTCGATCTACAAAGTATCCGATCTCGGTATGCGCCTTGATCAAGTCACCACTCTTGAGGTCAAACTTGGCTGCATCTTTTGGGTGCATCCAGATAGGGTTTCGATTGGCTATCTCTGTTAGCCACTTAGCGTTACCCGATCTACTGTGAATCAATACCGGTAGTCGAAATGTAGGTACAAGTGGATAATCTCCCTTGTCTCTGTCCATTTCATCTTCGTGCACATGGCTTTTAATGTATTGAGGAATCGCATACTCCGGCCATTTCCAATCAACCATTGTCTGAGAGTAAAATTCCTGTTTTCGAGAGGGGGTAGGAAACCCAACTACTGCTTCCTTATTGACTTCAATTCCTAGCGCCTTTCCGTCTTTGGAAATAACGCCTGTTTCTTTGTCTGTTTTAGCACCCTTAAGATCCGCATCCGCAACCTTGTTAAGGTTTTTCAAGTAGGATGTTTTCTCCACTTCAAAAGCACCGTACTTTTTCATGTAGTCAAGAGGAGTCATTCCTTCTTTCTCGGCTGCCTCCGGCAACCCTTTTGTATGCTCAAATATGTACTGATAGTATTCGTCGACATTGATTTTTTCTCCCTTCCTGTAGGGTGATTCAAAATGCTTCCTCACACCTAAGCTACCATCGGGGTCGATTCTCCAGGAGAGCTCAATCCAGAATTCATCCTCTTCCCACACTTCCCCAGGATTAACTTCGTAAGTGAACGTAAAATCTTTACCTTCTCTTCTTGCAAACTCTCTAAGCACAGGCTGGCGGAACGCGATCCACATACCGCTGTGTGTTTCGTAGCTGTTTATATCATGTCTTTCTGAAGCAAGCCCCATCGGCAGCACATAGTCGGCAAAATATGCGGTCTCACTCCATGTTGGAGTAAGTGCAATGTGCAGACCCATTATATCATGATTTGTCAATGCTTCAATCCACGTAAACCCATCAGGATACGTCCAAACAGGGTTAAAAACCCTTGTAAAATACACGTCCATTTTACCTCTGCCTTCTAATAGAAAATGCGGTAGTAGCTGACTCATTTCGTGAAAGGCTAACGGATATTCTTTTGGGTAATGAAGTTCGTTCCAAAACTTTTGTGCCGGTGGCTTATCAAAGAATTCTGGCTTGAACTTGTTCCATGCACTGGGCGAAGTTCCACCTACTGTCCCAACGGATCCAGTGACTACACTTAGGAATTGCAAACCCCGCGCTACGGCCCAACCTCCAAGGTTACCACTTCCAGCACTTCGCCAGTTATGGGTTGAGAACTTACTCCCGGCTTTTCCGATGCCTCTTGCTACCTCTACGATTGTCTCGGCCGGTATACCTGTTTCCTTTTCCGCAAACTCCGGAGTAAATTCAGCATATTCTTCAATTACTTTGTCAATGAAAACGTCAAATTCAACCTCTGCCTTGGGGTGAACTTTCTGAAGGTACTCCTTCCAGTTGACCCAGTCGTGCATATAGTCTCTGTTGTGAATGCCTTCCTGTAATATGACCCTCACCATTGCCAGCAGTGCTGCGGCCTCCGTTCCGGGGTAAGTGGGCATCCAGTAATCAGCCATACTCGCCGTATTGGATAGTCTAGGATCCATTACAGCCAGCTTTCCACCCTTCATCATCCCTTCCATGATCCTCTGAGCATGAGGGTTGAAATAGTGGCCAGATTCCAAATGTGCACTTACTAATAGAATAAACTCCGCATTGGCATAATCGGGAGAAGGTCGGTCATAACCCTGCCAAATGTTATATCCAAATCGAGCACCTGAAGAGCAAATATTGGTGTGGCTATTATGCCCGTCTACTCCCCATCCTTGTAATACCCGATTGGCATATCCTTCATGTCCAGGTCTACCTACATGGTAGGCGATCTCATTATTTCGTCCTTCCTCCAGTGCTTTCCTAATTCGACCTGAAATATCGTCCAGGACTTCATCCCATGATACGCGTTCCCATTCTCCGGAACCTCTTTCTCCTTTTCTCTTCAACGGATATAAGATGCGGTCAGGGTCTGTAATCTGATTGACAGTCGCGGGACCTTTTGCACAGTTTCTGCCTCTACTTCCAGGGTGATACGGATTACCTTCAAATTTTCGTACCCCTCCGGTGGTCTTATCAACGTATGCTAACAGACCGCAAGCTGATTCACAATTAAAGCAAGTGGTTGGAACCACGCTGTAGTTCTTTTTCTCTTTGCGAGCCCAGCCTTTCGCTTCGTACTCTTCCCAATTATCCCACTGCTCAGGAGGGGGATAACTTGTCAATTCTCCAGGTTCAGTGATCCTGGGAATCTGAGCTCCCTCCTCTTCGTGAAGGGAAGGGATTATTTTGAGGCTCTCTGCGATTTTCTCAATTACAGAAGGTTTATGTTTATAAGCCATGGATTTTTCTTTAGGATAATGCAATTCTCTGAGGTGCTTCGACCCAGATTTTTTCAGTTAAATAGATGCCGATTATTGAAAGTATAGCAGCAGGTACTAATAATGCTTCAATACCAAGCAAAAGAAGTACTATAGGCAACAGGTTAGTCAGGCTTAATACACCTACCCAAAACATATTTGAATACCTCCCCTTAAGAATCATTTTCACAACCAACTTGGCATCTTCTGTAGGGTGCGTAATATTCAACTCAACTATCATAACCAGCACGTTCACAATCAGTGACCCTACTAATACATAGGATGCCAAAGACATCCAGCTAGCATCCACATTCGTGAAAAGAGAGAAAACCATCATAGCGGCTGCACCGGCCATCATACTGTGTATAAACATGTGAAATACCATAGAAGGGCTTTGCCAGAAATCTCGACCCTTTGCTTGAGCAAACAGAAACGCAGTATAAATCGCAACCATAACTCCTGAAGCAAAACCACCCAAAAAGCCAACTGACTCTAGAATAGGAATTTCTAAAAATATTCCTGCAAGCCATGCCGTTACCATTCCACCAAAGACGGTTATCGAATATCCTCCTTTTACCAACCAGCTTCCCCATTGTGGTCTAAGTAACACGTATAAAAAACGATCTGGTCTGTCTAAGTCCATTATCAATAAAATGCCAGTAGCTGCAAGAAAAATGAGGGATGTTCCACCCAGTATATATTGAGTAGTCTCTACCATTTGGTAGCCTAATAAGCTTCCAAAGACAACCATTAAAAAGATTCCTGCGGAAATCGCTTTGGTTAGCACATAGGCTGAAACTTCCCAACCCCAGAGAATGCCTTTATCTGGAGTATCATAAACCCTCTTTGGATTCGCATCTCCCATGATCATCTCCACTTGCTTCTTAGGAGTTTCTTGTTCATTTGACCCTCCATAAGTAGCTTCCTTACTACTCGGTTTATGACCGTTGAGCTCCTGGATCATCGCAATCAAATCAGCTCCCTCAGCTTTTTGCTCAGCATATTTAGCATAGTGACCGACTCCGGAAGTCTGCGTTCCCCACATGTACTCATGAGACCTCTCCGTAGCAGTCGGATTTAAGGAAGCCTCATCTCCATCGATATAAAACACATTTGGTTTAGTCCCCTTCTCCGGCTTTCTAACCTTCACCTGTTCTCTGGCTAGCAACTGAGAAATCTCCGTATTGGGATCTTCCATGTCACCCGAAATGATGGCATGTTCAGGACAGACATTTACACATGCTGGCTCAAGGCCAATATCTGTTCGATGGGCACAATAATTACATTTTGCAGCAGTATTGGTTTCAGGATCAATGTACAGCGCATCGTAGGGGCATGCTTGCATGCATGATTTACAACCAATACATCGGTCATTGTTGAAATCTACAATACCATCTTCCCTAGTATGCAATGCCTCAGTGGGGCAAATACTTACACATGGGGCATCTGTGCAATGATTGCAACGAGATACTTGAAAAATCCTTCGGGTATTAGGAAAAGTCCCTTTCTCCGTCTGTTTAACCCAGGTTCGATTCACCCCAACAGGAACGTCATGCTCCGATTTACAGGCGACCGTACAGGCGTGACAACCGATGCATTTTCGATTGTCGATCACAAATCCGAATTTCATTATGTACTAAATCAGGTTAATATTATCATATGAACATTCTTTAATACATAAATATATTAAAAAATACTGTATGTCAACTGACTTAGTAACTTTTGTTTCGGTTATTTAGAATGGATCTAAAATAATATTCGGAGTTGTTAGCAAATTTCAGTCACAGGATTGGGAAATGCATCCGAATCATCTTCTCGTGGCCGTTCAGTTTTACACTGTAGATCCTTCTCCACTAGTATCCACATCGATTGGTTTTCAGACGTCTTCAAATCGTGCGAAATTGTCAGGTCGTCTGATTTAACCCAATCACCTAGTGTAGTTTTAGGGATTGAAATCTTTATGGTATCATCCTCATACGATGCTTTGAAATGCTCGTCTACCAGTAATTGAAAGCCCAAGGTTGATTCGCCAGGAAACTCGAGCTCATTAGCTATCATTCCTCCTTTACCGAGTTTAGAAACTTCCCGCTGTGACAGCCTTATTCGTATTGAATTATCTCTGATTCTTATTTTCATACCATTAGACTTTCTATATTTTGAAATCTGTCTGGAAATCAAAATCTGCTTCTTGCTCACATTCCTCTTGAAAGCATTCCACTGCTTCATGCACTTCGTTAAAAAAGTGATGCTTACCCAACTCATCAACCAAATTATTTTTAACCATAATATCTCTGACGGGTCCTTTTAGTCCGGTAAATACTATTTGTATTTCCTGCCTCTCCAAATCTTCAATTAGTTCATGGAGCATATGTACAGCGCTACTATCTAAACTATTGATAGCCTGACCGTTAATGATGACCAGGCTTACATCTTGTCTTTTCTGTATTTCTTCCTCAATTAAATCCCTAAAAAACTGCAGGTTAGCAAAAAATAGCTGTGCATCGAACCTTACGATTAGCAGACCATTGTGCTGTTCTGCGTTAGGATAACGATTAATGTTTCGGTACATTTTCGTGCCCGGTAGTCTACCTAGCACTGCTACATGAGGATAGGAACTTCTAAAAACCACCATTCCAAGTGATAAGGCAACACCAATTGCTATCCCCTCTTCTATTCCAGTAGCTAGTGTAGTGAAAAAGGTTACTGCGAGCATTAACAAGTCCTTTCTATCCGTCTTCCAAAGATGAATGACTTCTTTATAGTCTATCAAGCCAAAAACTGCCACCATTATAACCGATGCAAGAAGTGCTTTCGGAAGGTAGTAGAATAACGGGGTTAGAAATAATAAGGTTAGGATGATCAATATTGCACTGAAAATAGATGCCATCCCCGTTTTGGCCCCGACTTGGTCGTTTACTGCTGTTCTAGAGAAACCGCCGGTAGTAGGAAAACTTCCAAAAAAGGATCCACCAATATTAGCTATCCCTAATCCGATCAACTCCTGATTAGCCACTACTTTGTAATCCTTATGCTTAGCCTGTATGGCCTTTGCTACGGCTATCGATTCCATAAATCCAACCAGAGATATGGTCAATGCAGTTGGCAATAGTGCCGATAACCCTGTAAGCGAGATAGAAGGAAACGATAAAGGTGGGAAACCATCTGGAACGTCTTGCACAATCTTGACCCCTACCAAATCCAACCTGAAAATGTAGACGATTACTATACCCAGTACAACTGCAACCAAGGGTCCAGGTATAACTCTACTTAATTTCCTGACAACGAGAATTGTCAAGATCCCTCCAAGCCCGAGAGCTAATGTCCAAAGGTGTGCACTTGAAATATTTGTGACCGCCTCAATCAAAATGGTATGGATATGATTGCTTCTAGCAATGTCAACCCCCATCAAATATTTTAACTGATTCAAGCCGATGATCAATGCTGCAGCAGAAGTAAAACCACTAATAACCGGATGAGAAAGGAAATTGACTAAAAATCCAAGTCTGAATACTCCTAATACTAACTGAAAAACGCCCACCATCAATGCAAGTAAAATTGCTAGCGCTATGAATGATTCACTTCCAACCTCTGCTACCTTTCCTACCCCTGTGGCAATGAGTAATGATACCATTGCTACAGGTCCTACAGCAAGCTGTCTTGAGGTGCCAAAAACTGCATACAGCATCAATGGAATCGTCGAAGCATATAGACCATATATTGCCGGTAACCCTGCCAGCATGGCGTAGGCCATACCCTGAGGTATCAACATTACGCCAACTGTCAGCCCAGCAGATAAGTCTCCGTTAAATTGCTCATTTCTATATCCAGGAAGCCAATCCAGCAGTGGTATATATTGCTTAAAATTCATTTGAAGGTTTTCTGGTCACATTCCGCAATCATTCATTGATTACCAGTTTTTGCAAAGTTAGAACCGGACACCAGCGGCAACCGTAACAATTGTTACTTAGAAGATAATTCAGTAAACCACTTCAAAAAAATGGTTTTTGCTTATGCTAAAGGATTTCAATCCGATTACGATATTGCTCTATTTTTTCAGATCTCTCCAGTTGTTTTAGAAGACGTGAGACCACCACTCTGGATGTATTAAGTTCTCTTGCAATCTGAGAGTGCGTCTTACTAATCACGAATGAACCAGTGGCCTGCTTCTGGTCAAGAAGATATTTATATAAACGTTCATCCATCTTCATGAATGTTACACTATCTATCATGTCCAAAAGTTCATCGAATCGGTCTTGATAAGAATTGAAAATAAACTTTCTGAAATTCCGGTATTTTGTCATCCAACTGTCCATGTATGACATTGGAATCATCCACAATAAAGACTCTTCTTCTGCGACCGCTTTAAACTGATTGACTTTGCCTTTTAGACAGCAAGTTATCGACATGGCACATGTTTGACCTCCCTCCAGGTAATACAAGATTATCTCATTACCGCTATCGTCTTGTCGCATAACTTTTAACAAACCCTCTAATACAATAGGGATTTCGTCCGATGTCGAACCTGGAGAAATTACTTGTACATCTTCCCGAACCTTTTTTAATCTTCCGATTTTGAGAATTTCGTCAATCAATTGTGGTTCCAGCTGTGCCGCAGCTAGCACCTTATGCACTGTGTTTTCCATATCATGCAATCGTCAGTTCCGTACAATATAAAGGATTATTTGCCTATTATATTCTATTTATATGAATAATCATTCATATGTGTGCTAATAGAAAATGATTACTACAAAACAGGTGAACTAACTCTTGACAGAACATTTAGATAAAAAAGTGAAAAACGACCATCAAAACATCCGGACGAAGAAGAAAAAATCAACTTGATATTGAATAATTCACAACCAGTCGGAACAGGTTTTAGCAGTCCTTTCAAACAAAAAAGTGACACGTCACCGAACCGCTTTAAGTCCCTCCGACGTAAAGCAGCGTAGTCCGGATAGCCAGCGGCTTTTGAACCCGACAACCTTTACTGAGTGCGTTAAACTCATAGAGACAAAAAAAGCGATGCTCACCGCATCGCTTTTTGTACCTCGGGCGGGACTTGAACCCGCACGACCTTTAAGGGTCACAGGATTTTAAGTCCTGCGTGTCTACCAATTCCACCACCGAGGCATCATCTATTTCTAGATGTGGCTTTCGCCAAAATTTTTCTCTTCAAAACAAATAAGCCGCAAAACTTGCGGCCTTTTTGAGCGGGAGACGGGATTCGAACCCGCGACCCCAACCTTGGCAAGGTTGTGCTCTACCAGCTGAGCTACTCTCGCTTTTTCTCTTTTGTTCAAAAGGACTGCAAATTTAACGTAAGCACTTAAAATTGCAAGATCAGCAGATGAAATATTTAAAGTACTACTTAAATGTTTATCGAGATTTGACGTGCTTTGTGAACCGATGCATAGAACGCTAGTTTTTTTGATTATTCAACCATTTTTAATAAGCTCTTGCTCTTACGAGGAAGACAGTCGTGACCGAGCTTTCGCTCTTGATGATAACCTTTTCAATGAGGCCATTCCTATGATATTATTGAAGAAAGATAGCCGAACACTTGCAGAAGCAAGTGGTCTGGCAATTAGCAGAGAAAATAGAGGCCGCTATTGGACACATAATGACAGTGGTGATGGACCATATATCTACCTCTTTGATGGAAATGGTGAAGTTGAAGCGACTGTCACTCTAGATGGGGTGGAAGCTAGAGATTGGGAAGAAATATCCACGCAAGTAACTGATTCAGTTTCTTATTTGTACATCGGTGATATTGGAGATAACGATGGATCAAGAGATAGTATCATGATACATAGAATCAAAGAACCCAAAGTCGGTGACAAAACGAAAATAACCATTTCCAAGGACGCTATTGAGACCATGGTTATTCAATATGCTGAGGGAGCAAGAGATGCAGAATCCTTGTTCTATGATTCAATTGATGATAACCTTGTGCTTATCACAAAAAGAGAACAGGATGTTTTAGTTTATGAATTTCAATTCAAAGATATAGATACCCCTGTAGCTATCACATCAAAAGGTTCCATTCCGATGAGGAACATTACAAGTGCTGATGTGCTACCAGGAGGGGACATTCTTCTTAAAAACTACGATAATGTCTTTTACTGGAAAAGAAAAAATAAAGCTGCCTACATTACGCTTTTAGAAGGGGTTCCTTTTCGCATACCGTACGTTAAAGAGCCTCAGGGAGAAGCAATCTGTACGGACGAAGCTGGCAATTTCTACACTGTTAGTGAAAGAAGTAATCATGCTAAACAAGAGGTTTTTTTCTATGAAAGAAAGCTAGCCTTTTAATAATTCTTTCAGTTCATTGAGCTTTAACAAAGCCTCCACTGGAGACAACGTATTAATATCCGTTCCTCTGATAAGCCCCATAATCTTTTCAATTAGAGGATCTCCTTCAAACAGATTCATTTGAAAATTAGTAACGGGTAAATCCGCCAGTGCACTCTTTTCTGTTTCTCCCAGTTTTTCATTCTCCAAATGCTTCAAAATAGCATTGGAACGTATTACGATTTGATTGGGCATTCCCGCCATCTGTGCGACATGAATGCCAAAGCTGTGCTCACTACCTCCCTCTGTAAGTTTTCTCAAAAAGATCACCGTATGATCCAGTTCTTTAACCGAAACATTAAAGTTTTTAACGCGAGGAAGTTCTGATGCTAATTGATTAAGCTCATGATAATGGGTTGCAAATAATGTCTTAGGCTTATACTTCGGATGGTTGTGCAAATACTCAACAATAGACCAGGCAATACTAATTCCATCGTAGGTACTGGTACCTCTTCCGATTTCATCCATGATCACTAAAGACCGGTCGCTTAGGTTATTTAGAATACTGGCTGTTTCCGTCATTTCTACCATAAAGGTGGACTCACCTCGAGACAAATTATCAGATGCCCCTACACGTGTAAATATCTTGTCCACAACTCCCAATCTGGCATAGCCTGCCGGAACAAAACTTCCAATTTGCGCCATTAAGACTATCAAAGCTGTCTGCCGTAGCAATGCGGATTTTCCTGCCATATTAGGGCCGGTAATGATGATCACTTGCTGACTATCTTGGTCAAGAAAAACATCATTCGGGATGTAATCCTCTTCTGCACTCATCAAACACTCAATCACAGCATGCCGACCTTGTTTGATATCCAGTACCGGTTCATCGCAAATGGTGGGCTGCACATAGTTATTTTGGCGAGCAATTGAGGCGAAATTCACGAGGCAATCGAGCGCCGCTATCGATCCAGCATTCTGTTGAATCCCCTCTATATAATCTCCTGTATAACTAACGAGCTCATGATACAGTCTCGCTTCTATTACCTGAATTTCGCTTTCAGCCTTAAGAATCTTCTCCTCGTATGTCTTAAGCTCTTCAGTAATGAAGCGTTCGGCATTTACCAAAGTCTGCTTCCTAATCCATTCCCGTGGTACCTTTTCTTTGTGAGCATTGGTAACTTCCAGATAGTAACCGAAGACTTTATTATATGCAATTTTCAGGGAAGGGATACCTGTCTTCTCCATTTCCCTTTGCTGAATTTGTAGAAGATAGTCCTTTCCGGAAAATGCTATCTTTCGGTACTCATCAAGCTGCTCGTCCACTCCTTCCTTTATCACTCCTCCTTGGTGTAACAACATGGGGGGGTCATCCGATAAGTGTTTGTTTAGGTGCTGAATAATTCCCTCATGATCGTCTAGTTGATCTTCATAGGGTTTAAGTTGTTCTTTGTTCCTCTGCTCCAGCAATTGCTTTATAGGACCAATGCGAGAAAGTCCTTTCTTAAGTTGTAACAGCTCTCGAGGATTAATTCGCCCGGTTGCGACTTTGGAAACTAACCGTTCCAGATCGCCGATTAGTTTTAGTTCCTTTTGCAATGCCTCTTGAAATTCCTCATCTTCAGAAATCTTCTCAACAGCTTCAAGACGTCGCTCTACCTCAGTCTTATTTTTAAGCGGTAGCACCAACCACTTTCGGAGCAAACGGCTGCCCATCGGCGTAACGACATGGTCCAAAATATCAATTAAGGGCACCCCATCGGGTTGATTCGCCTGCAGCAGTTCTAAATTTCTAACTGTAAACCGATCCAGCCACATGAATCGTTCCTCTTCAATTCTTGAGATGGAAGAGATATGACTGACCTCTTTATGTTCCGTCTCATCAAGGTAATGCATGATGGCTCCCGCTGCAGTGATCGCTTCTTGCTTGTCTTCAATCCCAAACCCCTTTAGGCTGGTTATATTAAAGTGCTTAACCAGTTTTTCATATCCAAAATCAAATGAATAGATCCAGTCCTCCAGCAAATAGGGGTTTTGCTGATCTCCAAAAAACTCCTGGAATCGGTCTCTATACTGCTTATTGTAGATGACCTCAGACGGCTGAAATCCCTGTATCAGTTTTCCAATGTAATCAAGGTTACCACTGGCAACAAGAAACTCTCCAGTAGAAAGGTCCAAAAATGCAACCCCTGTAACGCCCTTAGTAAAATGAATGGACGCCAAATAATTGTTTCGCGCTTGATCCAGGACATTGTCATTTAAAGATAACCCGGGAGTCACTAGCTCCGTTACCCCTCTTTTGACAATTCCTTTTACAGACTTGGGGTCCTCTAACTGATCGCAGATCGCCACACGCTTGCCTGCACGCACTAATTTGGGTAGGTAAGTATCTAAAGCATGATGAGGAAATCCCGCTAACTCGACTGCTGAAGCCGACCCGTTCGATCGTTTTGTGAGAACGATATCCAATATCTTACTTGCACTAATCGCATCTTCCCCAAACGTTTCGTAAAAATCTCCAACCCGAAATAAAAGCAATGCTCCGGGATACTTTCCCTTAATCGCATTATACTGCTTCATTAAGGGTGTTTCAGACTGCTTTTTTGATTTCGCCATTAAAGGTGAATACGGTAGTTTTGGTAGTTATCGGAAAGCAATAATACGTAAAGGAATTCGCATGCGGAAACTAAAGAATGAAGAGCTGGAAAGATTGGATGTTGAAGAATTTCAAGCAGCTAACAAACTCAATGTTTGCATCATTTTGGACGATATAAGGAGCATGCACAATGTGGGCAGTGTGTTTCGCACGAGCGACGCTTTCAGGATTGATAAGGTTTGGCTTTGCGGGATCACGGGACAACCTCCACATAGGGAAATTCACAAGACCGCTTTAGGCGCCACAGATTCAGTTGCGTGGGAATACAGTAAGGACATTCTTGCGCTAGTCAAAAAATTAAAATCAGATGAATGGGAACTACTCTCTATTGAGCAAGCCGATCAAAGTGAATCCCTACGTAGTTTTGCTCCTGACCCAAACAAGAAATATGCTTTGATTTTTGGCAACGAAGTTTTCGGAGTAAAAGAGGAGGTTATAAAACTCTCCGGCGCAGTCCTTGAAATACCCCAATTTGGGACAAAGCATTCGCTTAACATCTCCGTCAGCTGTGGAATTGTTGTTTGGGATTTATTCCAAAAGCTTAACCCAGAATTTGGAAAAATTAGGGTCGGATAAGAACATCTCTAACTCCTCATTTCTAAAGCAATAGGTCGGCTACGCACAGTTTGAAATCTTTTGTAAGTCTATGAGCAGTTTTGATCTAAATGCAGAAAGTCCACAGACAGTTGGCTATATTTTTATTGCTGATAGAATTAAGGTGACTTTACAAAAGCCTTAACCCAAGACTCAGATAGAAGCTACGAGGTGTGGCGGGGATGATGCCTGGACCTGGATAAGCCTCCGCTCTTCTGGTAAAATAAAGCTCATTACCTAAGTTGTTGACACCAAAACTTCCTTTATAACGCTTATATGTATACTCTAAAGAAAAATCCATTACCTGGTAGGAGGGAATCCGACCGGTTAGCGCCGTAGGGTTAAAGACTGAATTAGTCGCATCAGCATATTGATCGCTCAGGTGGGAATACTGGTACGTTGCCTTGAACCCCTTCCAGTTTAAGTTTACGCCTACGCGTAACATGACTTCCGGTACATATTCTACCGATCGCCCTTTGATAGCTGAGTCTTCAGATCGGATGTATTGAGCGTCTATTAAAGAGAGGTTAGTGAAAAGTGATAGCCTGGTCTCATCGTGACCTCCTCCTGTCATCTTCAGCAAATCAAACTCAGCAAAAGACTCCAAACCAATATGACGAGAATCTCCAACATTAGTTCTTAACAGCAGGGTACTTCCCGCAGGTAGCAACACACCAATTCGGTCATTATACCTCAGGTAAAAAAGACTGAAATCCAAATTCAGCCATTTGAATGCTTGTCCTCTAACTCCCAAATCAATATTGTACCCATTTTCGTCCTTAATGAGGCTATCTAGTACAAAATTTGGATTGTTTAGTCGGAGATCACTGAATGTAACTGAACGAAAATTATCAGAAAAATTAGCATACAGGTTCACGTCGAAGGCAGGATAATAGCTTAACCCCAATCCTTTTAAAACTTTTGAGCGAACTACTGATTTCTCCTCATAAAAGCTGTTTTCAACCACAATATCTCCTGAAAAATTTCTAATGACCTGCTTCCATGTACCCACCGCATCTGTTTCAATGTGTTCAAGCCTTACTCCCGGGGTTATACTTATCTGATCAGATATATTAATGACATTCTCAACAAAAAAGGAATAGTTCCGACTTGGAAACAGATAATCAAAATCTTCTACGTTTTCTGGATTTAAAAATGCGAAATCGGCATCCACAGTAGGGCTAGCGTCTCCCTGCATTCGATCTGTCAACCCTTTGTAGTACCTTCCGCCTACGAGCAAAGCTGATTTCCTTCCAAATATGTTGAAATGATGAAGCAACCGTGCCTCAGTCCCGTAGTTTTGAAATTGATCACTAACCAGAGTACGATTGGAACTTGGGTCATCCAATCGATCAATTTGTTCCAAATTACCCAAAGCATCTCGAGCCGAGATGAGACCAAAGGAACGGATATTTAGCTTGGTCAAATCAGAGAATTTGTAATCAATTATGTTGGCCATTAGGTTCCATGATACATTAAACCAATTTCGATTTCTCCTAGAAATCTCCAGTCTTTTTTCTCGAAAATCTTCATCAGTCAGCCCCCCCGGTTGCTGTGCCATATAATCCATAAAGGAATATTCAAATCCAACTTTCAATCGATCATTTGCCTTAATCCCCAATCGAACAAATGCGATGTGCGAATTGAACCCTGAATTTGGACGCCACCCCTCTCCGCTTCTTTTTTGGTAATATCCGAAGTAGTCTACTTTACCACTAGTTCCTCCTGCACTGAAAAATGAATTTAACAGGCCAAAAGAACCAAACGCCTGCTCCAAATTCACCTCTACTGGTTTTTTAGGAGCCTCTTTCAACTTGAAATTGAGCATTCCGCCAAATTGAGTGCCGTATTGCAGTGATGCCGCCCCTCTTACGATTTCAATTCTTTCGACAGCCTGCATTGCCGGCAGGTAGTAACTTTCAGGATAACCCAGTGCATCGGCACTCATGTCATACCCATTTTGACGTGTATTAAAGTTGGCGGTACGACTAGGTCCTAGCCCCCGTGCTGCAATGTCCAATTGCAGACCCGCAAAATCGCTCTCCCAAATGTTCAAGCCCGGGACTTTGGCAAACACCTGCCTGGCATTGTTAGTGACCTTATTAGCTGCAAAATCATCCATCACAATGAGTTCATTTTTCTTTGCTTCGTATATACCGAAGCCGTCTACCGTTCTCAATCGAGATATCCCATAAGTCTGTTCTCGTGCGCTTACAATCTCAATCGCTTCAAGATTTTCTGAATATACAGCTAATGAGAAATTAAGCTCCGAATCTTTCTCTATGGTAATACTTTGTGCTCCGGCATTTTGACCTAAACTGAAAACTTCCACAAGGTGCGTCCCTTTGGGCAGAAGTAACTCATAGTAACCTTGGCTATTCGTTTTTGCTTTAATGTTAATGTCTTCCACAAAAACCGTGGCTTCCTGCAGAGGCTCCCCTTCAGCGTTTTGCACTAGCCCGAAAGCTTTGTAGGTCTGGGCTACTGAAGTCTGAGAAAGCAAAAAGAATAGAGTCGATATGCTAAGGAATTTAATCACGGTTTTGTGTAGAGTAGGGAAGTATCCAATCTTTTGGGGTCCATTGATCTTCTACTTGAGTCAAGTCTACGGTAGGGTCAATGAGTAGTCTAGCTGGCTGCGCATTCAGTGTTACATAGGACTCTACTCTGACTATCGGGTCTTTCATGCCGTTTTGACTGTAGTGGCGATCCAGGTAATGAGCATACTGCAACATCAGATCTGGTTGCATTGCCATCTGCTTCTCCTGATGCATGTTCAAAAATTGTCCATTGATGACTGACCCTTCTCGACCGTTCTCCCCGTCTTTCACATAAAAAGTAGCTGTTCCTGCTTTCTCCATCAACATCACCCTCCATGCAAAACGATATCCTTCTTCCGTCCAAAACACATTACCTGGGTACAGTAAATATCTCCACGGAAAGAAGACCTGAAAAAGAAAAAAAAGTGAGAGGAGTGCATATTTCCATCCAGCGAATCCAGGTTGCCTTTGTTCTCTCAACTGTGACGCTTTCTCATCAAACAGACTGACGCCTGTAAGCACCTTATTCAATGCATTAAGCAGTCGTTGATGAAATGACTCTGAGAAAAATATGATGACTGCAAAGATCATTACTAGTGGAAAGATCCCAATCTGAAAAAGTATTCCCGTGATAGCATGAAATACAACCACTGCGATATAGGAAAACCATCGGCTCTTCTTCCTTAGCAAGCCAAAGACAACCAACGTGTCAAACAACATCCCTAACCAGCTAAATACATACGCTGTTGCTTTAAGTGTAAATAACCCTCCAATCACAGGAAGGCTTGATTTTGCTGGTAACCATATGCTCAAGGGTAAAGCATGGATCAACCAATCGTAATTCACCTTTGCCAGCCCAGCATACAGGTAGACTATTGCAATTTGAAATTTGAATATGTCAATGCACCAGCTACTGACTTTCCTACTTCTTATTGACGGATTCCTTTTGACATCTAATGAAAACAGACGATTTGCAGGAACTAAGATCAAAAGGAAAGCGATAATGCTTACAAAATAGTAGTGATTGAGGTAATACGTGATATCGATCAGCTCTATGTACGTAAAGCAGACAAAGAACAGAATCGTACTAAGTCTGTAATAAGCCCCCATGGTAATGGTAATGGAGCTGGCGATCATGATAGCAAAGGGCAGATACATCCAGTTTCCAGGCAGTGGGTTCACCCACTCAAATCCATAGTAACTAAAATGCAGGACAGGTTCAATCAACTGTGTTTCCACCCAACCCATGGCAATATACCGCAGCGTACTGAATAGCATGAGCAGTCCAAATACTACCCTCAAAACGACTAAAGGGGCGATCGAAATCGGCTGCTCCAAGTACTTAATTACCTGATGATATCGTGCTGCTATATCCAATTCAGTTAATCACCATCACCCGAGTTAAAAGTGATGCTGATACCTAGAAGTGAGCTCATAGAACTCTTGAAATTTGCAGTGTTTGCTTGCAAGGCATCGCGTAGTGTTCTTACTTCCTGCGTCTCTACATTTTCTGACAAGCTTCCCGATGGAAGACTTGAGACTGCCCGACTTATATCAGTCAATGCTATTTTCGTGTGGGTTATAAGTGTTGGGCCGCCCACCACAGCCTCGAGGTGTTCTTCAAAACCAATAAGTTCTTCACCCCCTCTTGAAAGACCTTTCCAGATATTTTTTGAGTTCTCAAAATGCGCGATTAAGAGCTGATTTGAAATCCCTGAATAGTACGCCTCTACTAACCTTGGATCAGCAGCTGCTTGACCTGCTGTTAGACCTGCAGGGAGTTCTACTTTAAAATTTTTCAGATTCTCATAATCCCTGATAAACTCATTGTAGAAAACAGAGATGGAACTTCCGGCAGAAGTTCCTTCGCTGGCAATGAAATGATCACGGTAACTTCCTTCCCACTCAAAAACTACTGCATCAACAATAGCCTTCACCTCACTGACTAATAATAGTAGGTAAGCCAAACGATCTTCATCAAACCCGTTTACTAAATCACCAACACTCAAATCCTCTCCGAACAATAAGTACTCAATCGCATAGAATCCCCTTACATCTCTGTCGAAACTTGCAGGTAAATTGAAGTCCGGATTGCCAATATTACGCTCCAGTTGACCCTCATCCACTGGGAATACGCCCAATACTGATGACAAGCTGCCGAGCGGTAAATTTGCAGGACCAAAGCCAAAAGCGGAGGTGTGTTGATAGTCTTCTACTGCCTGCTGCCAGGCGGCTCTTACAGATTTCAATTTTTCAACAGAGGGAGATGCACTAAATTCATTAACTAAACTATTCATCACACCAACACTAGATTGCAGCGTCCGAAAATTTGGAATGATCAAACCATCTGCAAGGCTGGTAAGCATAGCCTCTCGATCAAATGACACATCATTTAGTGCCGATTCCTCATCACAAGAACTCACAAAGGCACCAAGGCTAAGTGATAAGAGAAATAATAATGGATATCTTTTTAATTTCATGTTAATGAAAAAATCGTATAATAAATTAAACTCTGGTCTATTCAAGCAGGCATCTATTACATCGTTTACTAAGAGGGATCATTAACATAAAAACTAATAATCTCCTCATCTGTAAATCCATAAATAGCTTGTAGCTCAACCACAATTTGAGTAAGGTTGCTTAGTAAGGTTGCATCGTTTAAGAACTTAAAGCTCTGTGGAGCTTGACCCACAGGGGCTAAGAGCAATTCTAAAACTCTGTCAATCTCCGTATCTGATATCAACTTCTGAGAAATTCCCTTGAACCCCTGAGCAAATCCCACTGCTTCTGCATAGGCATGCATAGCATTTCCCAGTGCTTCTGCATTGTCCCCTGCCTGCTGTAGCTGTATTTTAGTAGCGTTGCAATAATGAATTACCGTCGCAAAGTTCGATTTCTCCCAAGCGAACAAGAAGTCTTCTAGCGCCAGATCGCGCTCTTTATGAAAAGTTTCTCCGGCTTTTATTGCTGCTTTAGCACGTATGAGTGCGTTTTTTATATCGTAGAATGTACCCGTTTCCGTAGTTTGATTAGACCTTCTTCTTGAGTAGGTAGCTGCTGCTGATGTGGCAGTTAGGTCAAATGATGGGTCTAGCCCATGAATTTCAACTAGCTTATCAATGGTCGCTTCATCAGACAAATCCCCCTTTACTACCGTAGTCGCATGATTATACAAGGCTGCACCAAAACTGCCCTTTTGGATGCATTGCTCCAGCTCTAGGCCATATTCATCCAGCAAACGCGTACCTAATATGCCCCCCTCTTCTTCATCCAGAGGGCTACTCATTCCCGGATTCTCAAATCCATCCTCATCGTTTGCCGCTTTCGTAAGCTCATCAATCCACACAGCCACAAGCGCTTGATAAGAAGGTAGCGTAACTGATGCAAGCGTAGAAGGATAATCTATCAATTCAACTTCCGTGCTATGTGCATTCTCTTCCGCAGTATTTAGTGCAATAGTCAAGGATTCCAACTCGTTCATCACAATCTTTTCAAACGCCACATTTGTGTCATAATTAGCTGACAAATAAGATGATGGGATTTCCAACCGCGGTTGTATAAATTCTCCGGAACAAGAAGAGATGATCACCAAGATAGAAACGGCAACTACAGTTGAAATCGGTTCTGTTGACTCATTCGACGCTTTCTTACTTACACGAATTCTGGATAACAGCACAGTTTTAAACAAATGATTTAGGATTCAATCGCTGTGGTACAGTCAATTTATCATTCAGTAAACACATGTATAACTTCACTAGAGTTAATGACTGGGTGGATTAATCTTCTATTATCTGAACGTATCTCTCATACAATGCAAACTCGTCTTGTGAAACGTACTTTCCTATTTCACGACGAAATTGCTCAAGAGAGGTGTATGGGCGATACTCTTTAAATTCATACAACATTTTGTCTCCTACACCAGGAATTGATAAGAATTCTTCATCTGATGCCGTATTTAAATCAAATGGAACAAATACAAAATTCTCATACCTTGCAACCTCTGCTTCGTCTACATATTTTCCGATTTCTCTTCGAAACTGCTCGACTTTCGTGTATGGACGATACTCCTCAAACTCATGCGCCATCTTGTCGCCAACACCTGGAACGAATTTGAATTCTTCTTCTGCAGCTGTATTAAGGTTGATAGGCACAAATACTTGGTTGTACACAAGCTCTTCATCCACCTCGCCGATTAGCTCGACAAGTTGGTTGTGGAAAGAAGTCATATCCAAATAAGGACGATTCGCTACGATGATTACAGCCGCTGAATCTCCTATCGCTTCAATAGCTCCCAGCTCTTCACCAGTTGCTCTATTTGGATTTAAAAGCACCGTTTCTGTTGAGTCCTGTGCTACTTCCTCTGAAACTGAAGTTTGCTCCTTTTGCTCCTCAGTGGCAGGTGCTGAACAGCTCAAGATAAGAGCAGCTGCTACAAATAGCGTGAATAATTTTCTCATGATCATTCGTATAGTTTAGTAATGTATAGTCTGATAATTCCCAGCAATCCCAATCCAATCATCGCACCTGGAGCCAATAAAGGTGTTGCTCCCTTAATCGTTTTTTCAATCAACTGACCTGTTGAACTATTCGGGTATATTTCGATAGCAAACTCATAGTTGCCGTAAGCATGAAAGACAAACCCAAGCAAGCCAACCAGTCCTGTCAGTACCATCCAAACTCTGAAGATTTGGGAAAAGGACTGCTGAAACTTTGTGAATGAAATCACACTTAGGATAAAAACTCCAAACAAGCTCAGAATCGGGATAATCTGTTTGGTGTTTTCATAATGGTCTATTAATGCAAGCTCCAATAGTAGGCCTCCTGCATTAAGCAATAAGAGGCAATCCAGATATTTTAATGCTTTATTTATTGACCTAGCTGTGGTGTACATAATTGGATCAGACTCATTGAGCCAAAATAGAGTACAAATTTGACTGTTAAGGGGCTGATAATCAATCGCTAGACCTAGTCAAAAAAAAGGTCACTACTAGTAGCTACCTATCACTAGAAGTAGTGATTATTTATTTACTTTGCTGCATTCGATAGGTTGAACTTTTCTTAGAGGTAAGGACAATTCGTTTCTTTTATCCTCTTTTGTAATCCCTTAGAAGAATGGCAGTTCCTCTTTTCCTATGCTTAAGTATAATCCAAGGTAATCCCCACAGGATGCACATTTGACCTAATCTGCTATGTAATAAAATTGATGAACTCTTAGCTCACAGAGCAAATCATAGAACATGTTTAGCTATTCGAAGTTGAATGCCATGACTGAGGTCTTGAAAAAATAGAATAAACAACAGATGAAGGGCAGGACGAGATGTGGCCACCCTCACAACTTGATATGATAAAAGGTTTACTGCTTTAACACATATTATTTACAATGATTCTAAGCAAGGATGCTCCACTATACAGTGTAATTCAATCGCTATTGGTAAGGGTTTTTGACCAAATTGGTCCTAGTTACCGTATCACTAGAATTAGTGATATAAAAAAAGGGGCGGCCGCCCCTTTTCCTTCACTTAAGATCTTTAATCTCTACTCGGCTCCATCATAAGATACCTTGAGTACTCTGTCTTCAAACATTGCAAGTCCGAGCTTGTCATCCCCGTACGTCTCCAACAATTCAAGGCATTTTCTCGCAATGAACTCTTCCTCGATTTGCTCGTTGACAAACCATCTCATAAACTCCTCCGTTGCTATATCTCCTTCGGATCTGCAAACTCTGACTATTTCATGAATAGCATCTGTAACTGCTATTTCCATTTCCATAGCCTTTTCAAATACTGCGCGGAGGGATGTAAACTCGTGTTGTGTTTCACCTACGGCAGGAGAAACAGGTTGTCCTCCCATATCTGCGATATAGTGAAAGAACTTTAACTGATGTTTGCGCTCCTCTTCACTTTGCTCGTAGAAGAAACTTGCACTGTTGTCAAACCCGTTCGCATCACACCAGGCTGCCATAGCTAGATAGGCGGAAGAAGAATGAGCTTCCATCTGAACTTGCTTGTTCATGATGTTTACTAAATCTTCCGTTAATACATTATGTCTTCTAAGTATATCTTTCATCTTTCTTGTGTTTTGCAGTTAAAACACAAATGAATCAAAAAAGATCAGTAAGAGCTTAATAAAAAGCTATTTTAGAATGATTCTAAGTACTTGTTAATGAGGGATGTTACCTGCAAAAGGGTTATGCAAAAAACGTTGCACCTGACTGTTTAATTGAAGAATAGCAAAAGTGCCGGTCAATAACTCCCTTACGCTTAACAAATCTTCGAGGGATAAAAGTAAGTGACGATCTAGGTTTGGTAGATAAATGATCTCGACATCCCGATAACTGACGTCAAATAATTGGACGAGGTCGATAGAAAATATTTTCTTTTTGAAGGACAGTAAATCACATAACCTAAATGAGATTTTCTCTTCACCCAAGGTCATGGTAAACAGCTCGCTAGTATCGCACTGGTCGATGACTAAAGACTTGTGTCTGAAAACTTCATTCGATGAAGATTCTTTATGTGTTATAGCTTGGGACATTTCTTACAGTGCCTTCCTTTCTTCTTATACTTTTTGCAACATTTTTTGAACACACATTCGTGCTGCACAAGTATGCTACCTCTAAATGAAATGTCGATGTTTTCTTCTTCACTTAACTGCTCCACTACATTCATGCAAACACTTATTTAGGTGAACTCTTAGTAGCAAATATCGACACTGAAGTACTTTCTGTCAATCGCTAACAGTAGCATTTATGGATCACTAATGCTAGTGAGGGATCACTAGAACTAGTGATAGACTATCTTTTGGATGGATCCGGCTGCCCACATTTCTCGCACCCGGGTGACTTTTTATGATTCATTTGATCCATTATTCTCTTCCCTATCCGAGCGACTGCTGAAACAAACAAAAGCGCGACAAGTGTTCCTTGAATCATTGTAGTAATTGAAATGTGATAAACGCGGATACATATGCAAGTGCAGTCATGTAGCCTAGCTGAATCAACGGCCATCGCCAGTGCTTAGTTTCCCTTAGAACAATCGCCAGTGTACTCATACACTGCATAGCAAAAGCATAGAAAATCATCAAGGACAATCCTGATGCTAACGTGTAGACCTGAGAGCCGTCACGATTGGTCTCACTTCTCATTTTATCAAGTAATGAAGTATCTTCCTCAAAATCATCACCTACACTGTAGATGGTCGCCATAGACCCAACAAATACTTCTCTTGCAGCAAACGAAGTGATCAAAGCAATCCCAATCTGCCAGTTGTACCCCAATGGCTTTATTGCAGGTTCGATTCTTTTTCCTAGAATTCCGATAAAGCTGTTCTCAAGCTTGGCAGAAGCTACCTCTTTGTCGTATTGTTGCTTAGATTCTTCAGTAAGATTAATTGGCTTTTGAACAGACGCTTCAGCTTGTTGCATTCTCTCTGCTGGACCGTAAGTAGCCAACACCCACAGAATAATGGATATAGAGAAAATCACTTTCCCAGCATCAAAAACGAAAATTCTTACCTTCTCAAGCAAAGTCACCACTAGGTTATTCCATCGGGGCATCTTGTAAAGTGGAAGTTCCATCACCAAGAAGCTCATTTGCTTGGATCGAATGATCCATTTGAAAACCAATGCCACTAATAATGCAGCAACGATTCCGATCAAGTAAAGCCCTAACAGAACCATTCCTTTCACATTAAAGGGTCCAATTGAATTATCAGGAATTACTGCAGCTATCAATAAGGTGTAAACCGGGAGTCTTGCACTGCAGCTCATCAAAGGTGTGACCATGATCGTAATCAGGCGCTCTTTCCAGTTGTCAATGGTTCGCGTTGCCATGATCGCAGGAATTGCGCAGGCAACACCAGATATTAAGGGCACTATACTTCTTCCATTCAGCCCAAAAGGCCGCATAAGTCGATCCACAATGAACACTACTCTTGACATATAGCCACTCTCTTCCAATAAGAAAATAAATGTAAACAATAGCGCTATCTGAGGAATAAAGATGACGACACCTCCCAACCCAGGGATAATTCCTTCCGCCAGCAAGTTGGTAAATACTCCCTCTGCTAGGCTTTGTTTGGTAAATTGGCTAAGCTTCAGAAATACGTTATCAATGAGATCCATCGGCCATTCTGACCAAGCATATATAGCTTGAAAAATGATAAACAGGACCCCTATAAATACAGCGTATCCCCAAACTGGGTGCGTTAGCCAGCGGTCCACCTTTCGGTGACGTTCGACTAGCTTTCGGTCACCCTTTTGCCCTACTACAAAGGATAAGGCCTGCTGGATTTTCTTATACCTTTTCTCTACAAATTCATATTGACCTACGGCCTGATCACTCAATCCTTTCTCAAATTCTCCAGATAAAAAAACAGGTCTATCGACAACGGGTTCAAAAGAAGTCAAAGCAGCTTTTAGTTCTTCGAAACCAACTCCTTTTCTGGCAACCAGAGGAAGTACTTTTACTCCCCCAAAAATCTCACTCAGCTTTTTGTAGTCAATTGCTATCCCCATTTTTTCAGCAACGTCAGACATGTTCAATGCCAGTATGAGAGGGATTTTCAAATCATATAGCTGAGAAAATAGCAGTAAGTTTCGCTCTAAATTTGACGCGTCTACTACCACTACCACTACATCAGAGAAATCGGAAGAGGCTTGATCCGAAAAGACCTGATATACCACTTCTTCATCTCTAGTTTTGGGGTACAGACTATAGGTGCCCGGCAAGTCAATGATCTCATGTGACGTTCCGTTTTCATCCCGGAAACGACCTGTCTTCTTGTCTACCGTCACTCCCGGGTAATTCCCGACGCGCTGATTAAGTCCGGTCAAATAGTTGAAGACCGATGTCTTACCCGAGTTAGGATTACCGACTAATGTTATTTTCATACTTCCTTCACCTCGATCATTGACGCTTCAAATATTCTAAGTGAAAGTGTATAACCTTCAAGATCAACAGCAATTGGATCTCCTGATGGGGCTTTAAACACTACCTCTACCTTTTTACCTGGATAAACCCCCATATCTGCCAGTTTATTCGTTAACATCTGACCCCCTTTGTCTGAATCCAGCCGATCAATAACAGCAGTTTTGTGGATCTTAAGTTGAGAAAGGTAGATAGACATGGTCGCTATTTCACTGAAATTGGGTAGACAAATGTACTGGCTTTACAATTTTGAATCGTCTTACGTTCTGGAGATAATTCAGGTATGACTTACACCCTAACCAAACCACTTTCCATCGCGTAAACAATCAACTCTGCAGGTGATTTAAGATTTAATTTTTTAAGAATATTCTTTCGGTGAGAATTAATGGTATGTACGCTAACATGCAATTGATTTGCGATCTCTTGAGTCTTGCGACCTTTCGTAATTAACTGAAGTACCTCAAACTCTCTGGGGGATAAGTCAGCAGGCTCACAATTGACTTCTTTATCCTCAATCTGAGTTTCCATCAAAATATCCAAGATTCGATTACAGAAAAACCGATTGCTTTTTGCTGCTGAGTAGATCGCATTCACAATTTCCAGTTTGCTGCATTTCTTTGTTACAATCCCTTTCACACCCAGGTCTAATAATTTTTGGATATGCTCTTTATTATCATCATTGGTTATGACAAGGATATTTGTAGCATTACCTGCTAACACCTGCTTCAAGACTGATAGCAATATGGGGTCTTGGCTTTGATAATCAAGTACCAATAAATCCGGCTGCCTCTGAAGAATAGTTGTTATAAGCCCTTCGGGACCATTATTGACTCCAACCAACTCAAAATCCTCATGACGCTCAATCATGTTGACCAATCCTTCTCTGGTAAGGTATTGGAAGTCGCTAAGGAGGATCTTTATCGGATTCATCTATTTAGAATCATTCTAAACTACAAACTTACCCTCATAACATGAAAAGGTCAACGAGGTTCAACTTTAATGTAAACTTCTTACTGATTTTTAGCCGTAAGCCAAGCTTGGAGGGGTTTAATAACTAATTTTGATCGTTACTGAAATAATTAAAGGATAACACAGATGAAATACAGAATCGAGCATGATACAATGGGTGAAGTGAAAGTTCCCGCTGATAAGTTCTGGGGAGCTCAGACTGAACGGTCAAGGAACAATTTCAAGATCGGTGGGCCTAACATGCAAATGCCAATAGAAATAATCAAAGCATTCGCTATTCTTAAAAAGTCAGCAGCCCAAACTAATGCAGAGCTGGGTGTGCTTAGTAACGAAAAAGCGCAAGCAATAAGTGCGGTTTGCGAGGAGATTGAAGCAGGTAAATTGGATGATCAATTTCCCTTGGTAGTATGGCAAACAGGTTCTGGAACACAGTCAAATATGAATTGTAACGAGGTCATCGCCAATAAAGCACACGTAAATGGCGGAGGAAGTCTTACAGATGAAAAGAAGATAATCCACCCTAACGACGATGTAAATAAAAGCCAGTCATCGAATGATACGTTTCCGACAGCTATGCACATTGCAGCGTACAAGGTCTTGATTGATCGAACGATCCCACAAATAGAAATGCTACGAAATACAATCGACCAAAAAGCAAAGCAATTCAACGAGGTAGTAAAAATTGGGCGAACGCATTTCATGGACGCCACACCCCTCAGCTTAGGACAAGAGTTCTCAGGATACGTGTCTCAACTGGATCATGGTCTTGCAGCATTGAGGAACACCTTTAAACATTTATCTGAATTAGCACTTGGAGGTACTGCGGTAGGTACAGGACTCAACACCCCTGCCGGCTATGCAGAATTGGTAGCAGAAAAGATTGCTCAAAATGCTTCATTACCCTTTGTTACTGCGAAGAATAAATTCGAAGCATTAGCAGCTCATGACGCGATCGTGGAGACGCATGGAGCTTTAAAACAGCTTGCAGTCAGCCTTATGAAAATTGGTAATGACATTCGTATGCTGGGATCCGGACCTAGAAGTGGAATTGGCGAAATCTTATTACCAGAAAATGAGCCTGGTTCTTCCATTATGCCTGGAAAAGTCAATCCAACACAGGCTGAGGCCCTAACCATGGTATGTGCTCAGGTAATCGGAAATGATGTTGCAGTCTCTACTGCCGGGATGACAGGACATTTCGAATTGAATGTCTTCAAACCCGTTATGATCTATAATCTGCTTGTGTCGGCAAGATTAATTGGTGATGCCTGCGAGTCCTTTACCAATAACTGTGCGGTTGGAATTGAACCAAATTATCCTGCTATTAAAGAAAAGTTAGAGAATTCCCTGATGTTGGTGACAGCATTGAACACCCATATTGGATATGAAAATGCTGCCAAAATCGCCAAAAAAGCACATAAGGAAGGGACAACTTTGAGAAAAGCAGCGGTTGAGCTAGGTTTACTAACAAGTGAGCAATTTGACGAATGGGTGAAACCAGAGGATATGATAGGGTCGTTGAAAGTTTAATTTTGAATTATATAAGTTATTTTTTTACTTTAGCAATAAGTATATAAGATTTTAAAAATCAAGTAATTAATAATGAAACGTATCACAACTCTGCTGCTGGTAATAGGCGCACTAACCTGGGCTACGGACGGTGTTGCTCAGATGAGTAAATCTGAAAAAAAGGTTTGGAAGAAAAGAATCAAACAACTTGAGCCTGAACAATACAAGGCTTTGATTGATGATAATAAATCTTTGAAAGGTCAAATGAATAGCCTCCAAACCGAACTATCTGGCGTTGACCAAACCATTGCAGATAAGGATGACCAGATTGAACAGTTGCAGTCTCAAGTGTCTGACCTGCGTGCAGAAGTAAACAACGCACAAGCACAAGCACAAAGAGCTGTGGCGGAAGTCAGGCAGGAACAGCCACGGCAAAATACTCAGAAGGGTACACAAGTAAACGACCAAGTTGGTGTAGTCTTTAAAGTTCAGATTGGTGCTTTCAAAAAGAAAGACTTAAGCAAATACAAAAACGCAGGTTCCAACTTCACGGCAGATAAGAATGCTGATGGATTGCAGACGTATGCGCTAGGCGTGTTCAGAGATTACTGGGATGCCGATACTTTTAAAAAATATCTGAGAGAAATGGGTGTTAAAGATGCATTCATTGCTTCTTACAAGGATGGGAAAAGAGTTCCTATCAAAGAGGTCCTGGAAAGTGTAGGAAACAGGTCTTAGATTATACTAAAATCTTAAATCAAACCCTGGTCTTTTTGATCAGGGTTTTTTAATTCCTTCTTATCCCTCAATAGATCCCTTCTGCCAATAATGAACCCAACCTTGGGTTTATTACTTTTGCAGCCTTAAAAACAAAGATGATCCATTATAAGTCCAGCGAAGAAATTGAGTTAATGCGCCAAAGTGCATTGGTAGTCTCCCGTACTTTAGGAATTATGGCAGCAAAGATTGAGCCTGGAGTTACGCCTTTAGAACTAGACAAGATCGCAGAAGAATATATCAGAGATCAAGGTGCTAAGCCCGGCTTTCTTGGCTTATATGATTATCCCAACACAATCATTACTTCTGTAAATGAGCAGGTAGTCCATGGATTACCTACTAATAGACCTTTGCAAGAAGGGGATATCGTGGGATTAGACTGCGGGGCATTCATGAACGGGTACTACGGCGACCACGCTTACACATTTGCTGTAGGGGAAGTAACGCAAGAAGTTGAGCAGCTACTTCGCGTAACAAAGGAATCACTCTATCTAGGAATCGAGCAGATGAAAGCCGGTAACCGAATTGGGGATATAAGTTATGCGGTACAGACACATGCTGAAAATCACGGTTATGGTGTGGTTCGTGAACTCGTGGGTCACGGTATCGGCAAGAAGATGCATGAGTCTCCAGAAGTTCCTAATTTTGGTAAAAGAGGTAGAGGCAGTAAAATTAAAGATGGACTTGTACTAGCGATCGAACCTATGATCAACATGGGTACACGACGTGTGATTCAGCTTAATGATGGCTGGACCATCGTTACCGCTGACCGAATGCCCAGTGCGCATTTTGAGCATGATGTAGCATGTGTCGATGGTCAACCAGAGATACTTTCGACCTATAAGTACATTGAGGTTGCTCTAAAGAAAAAGAACGCGTTGCTGGTCTGAGTGTATTGCTCACAAAATCTTTTATAAATACGACGTTGACTCCCCAAAATCGCAAGGTTAACTAACTACCTTTGCGATCAATTTTTCAACCTTCCTGCTAATGTTCAAGCGGCTACTCATGTCAGTCCTCATTTGGAGACTTAAGCATCTCAGCGACAATAGTTTCATATTGCTCGTTGCGGGACTGGTAGGTCTGATCGCCGGATTTGCTGCCGTAACCCTGAAATCTGCTGTTCACATTATCCAGGGCTTGCTGGACAAAAATTTAGATTTCACAGGAATAAACTACCTCTATCTAGCGTATCCGCTGATAGGTATCACCTTAACCGCCTTACTAGCAAACTACATTCTAAAAGAAAAGCTGGGGCATGGGATTACTCAGATACTCTTCGCCATCTCGAAGCAAAGCAGTATCATCCGAAAGACCAAAATGTATTCACGTATGGTTACTAGTGCCATAACGGTAGGTTTTGGAGGATCTGTTGGTTTGGAGGCACCCATCGTAGTCACCGGGTCAGCCATTGGCTCAAATTTAGGCCGGCTGGTACATTTGGATTACAAAAAAAGAACCCTTTTAATTGGTTGCGGAGCAGCAGGAGCTGTTTCCGCAATATTCAACTCCCCAGTAGCAGGGGTAATTTTTGCCATCGAAGTAATCCTCACGGACATCACTATCAACAAGTTTATCCCAATCTTAATTGCTTCGGTACTCGGCCAACTTGTGACTTTGGTCCTTTTAGGTGAAGACATTCTATTTTCTTTTTCCCTTGTCGATGGGTTTAGTGCCTCTCAGACTCATTATTTTCTGCTTTTAGGTATCATCACAGGAGGGGCTTCACTTTACTTCACACGACTGCTAAATTATGTAGAAGATCAAATTCGAACAGTCAAGAACTTCTTGATGAGAGCACTTATTGGAGGTTTAGGATTAACCGTAATCATCCTAGTATTCCCTCCTATCTATGGCGAAGGGTATAATACAATCACAGACTTACTGACGGGAAATCAGGATAATATCTTTCAGGGAAGTTTCCTCTCAGAACTCAGCAGCAAAGACTACTTACTGATTGGATTCATCTTTTTCATATTACTCGTTAAACCGGTCGCAACAGCCTTGACGATTGGAGCTGGCGGCAGTGGTGGAATCTTTGGGCCTTCACTCTTTATGGGAGGTCTGACCGGGTTTCTTTTTGCTTTTTTTACCAACCTGATTTTTCCCGGTGCCGAACTCAGCCTTAGTAATTTCACCTTAGTGGGCATGTGTGGCGTTATGAGTGGTGTTCTGCACGCCCCTTTGACTGCCATCTTCTTAATTGCTGAAATTACCAGTGGATATGAACTCTTCGTGCCCTTGATGCTAGTTTCTGCCATCTCCTACACGACTATCTCTTATTTCGAAAAGCACTCTGTTTACACTAAAAACTTAATTGAAAAAGGAGACCTTATTCCTTACGATAAGGACAGAATAGTCCTTAGTCTGATTGACTTGAAGAAGATCATTGAAACAGACCTTCTTAAAATTCATCCTGACGCAAAACTTGGCGAGTTGGTCACACTGGTGAGAAAGAGTAAAAGAAACATCTTTCCGGTAGTAAATGAGGCAGGAGAATTAGAAGGGATCGTTACGCTAGATAAGATCCGTGAACTAATGTTCGACACAGAGAATCAGGAAACCATTATCATCAAAACGTTGATGTCTACTCCACCTGCATTTGTAAGTTCAACTGAAAAAATGCAATCGGTCATGAATAAGTTTGAGATAACGCAAGCATGGAATCTACCTGTGATTGATGATGATAAATACGTAGGATTTGTCTCAAAATCCAGGATTTTTAACGCTTACAGGAAGAAGCTGATCAGGGAAACAAAAGAATAAAAGCTTCAATATCAATATTTTAGCATATGAAGAGATAAAAAAATGAGTTACTACTTATCCACAAATTTTTAATTGATATAAAAGGTACTAAACCATTGATAATGAGGTATTTATGGTTATTTTTATTTGTGATGTGGATAAAGTGAAGAAAATGTTCATAAGTTTTTTGTGATTCATTTTGAGATTTTGATAACTGTATAACTACCTGAAATTCAAATGGCTTTTCTCAAGAATTACCTTTTTTGGAGCGGTTTTCATGCCCTGCCTCCTGAAACAGTAGCGATCATTAATTTTATACTAAGCGTTAGCACTCAGAAAATAATTTAAAGTAGCTTCTACATAATGCAAAGGTTGCGTAAGGAGATAAATCCCGGAACTTATTAAATGATGGGCACAGCGCATAGGATCTGTAATACGCCTTCTTATTTACTATAGCTTTTTACCGTCTTCTACGCGTCTTACTGCCTAAAAAGCGCAGGCAACATATCACGCTGACCGCAGCTAATTTTTCTGCAACTGGGATTTAGCTCTTTACATCAAGGGAATGCCTCCTTTTGGTGCTATTATTAAATAGGAAAATGTAAAAGTCTATATTTTTAGTCTGGATTTTTACCAAGAACTTTCCAGGATCAAAAAGCTGCAAGAGAAAGGCGAAAAAATAAAAGTAAGGTGAGTCCAGTAACAGCTCAATAGCCGACAAGTGACTGGAAAATGGTCGAGTCCAATTCCAGCAATGCTAATGAATGACGTGATATAAAGTGTCACTAATAAGATGTTTTTGGATCAGAATAGTAAAAATCAAAAGGATATCGGGGAGATGAAAAAAAAAGTATTATACCTCTGCAAGGCCCTCTCAGCCGTGATGATTCTTTCTTTTAGCGGACCAAATGGTGAAATGGTCAATGGCTATAAAGCTGGTGATGAAGTAAGAGACTTCACCTTGAAAAACATTGACGGCCAGATGGTCTCCCTTTCGGACTTTGAAAATGCAAAAGGGTTGGTAGTCCTTTTCACTTGTAATACTTGTCCCTATGCGAAAGCATATGAGTCTAGAGTTGCAGATCTAGATGGAAAATATGCCTCAAAAGGCTTTCCTGTTGTCGCTGTCAATCCCAATGATCCAAGCGAACAGCCAGGGGATAGCATGGACGAAATGATTGTAAGAGCGGCAGAAAGAGGTTACACTTTCCCTTACTTAAAAGACGATTCACAAGAAATTGCAAAAAGGTTTGGGGCAACAAGAACCCCTCAAGTTTATGTATTGAATAAGGAAAGCAAAACTAAGTTTCGCGTTGAATATGTGGGTGCAATTGATGACAGCCCAAGAGAGCCAGCAGATGTAGAGGAGAGATACGTTGAAGATGCTATCGATGCACTGCTTGAAGGTGATAAGCCCTCCATAAAAGAAAAAAGAGCAATCGGCTGCCTCATCAAATGGTCTAACAACTAAAGACTGCTTGAAAATGCCGCCTCCTGATTCAATTACGTATATACGATGAGGTATCCTTCACCAGTTCCCTCATCAAAAGATCAATATTTGCTGGGAATAGCTTAACAAGAAATGATACGACTCCCTCCCTGTAATGTAAAGGTTTTCCTCTTTGAAAGTTGAAAGCGTATACCAATGCCATCGGGTAGTTTCGAGATCCTATCACACCTCAAGCAAATGAAAAATAAGAGATAGTACAGGATGCATTTTAGCAGGCAGGTGATAGTTGGTACGGTTGCCTCTCCAGAAAAATTCCAGGAAGACATTGTCGCGATTTTGAGGAATTCTCCATTGAATTGAGCAGCCAAACCTCCCACCCTACAAACAAAATTTGCATTGAATTCCTTGGCCCTTAACTACTAAAAACTCTACGATAAATTGGTTTTCGATACAGAAACTGAAGGTAAAGCAAGGGGTAAAATGCCAAATCTGTAAGTAGTGAGCCAGTACTAAACTTAATATCATCGACAATCACTGACCCTTTTGAATCCTGATGAACAACATGTCGATGTTCCCATTTCTTCAAAAAGAAAGGGAGCTTGACTCCTTGATCAACAAAAAACCACCTAAGCTTATTCTCACCATCGTCAATGATATCACTCACCCATTGCTGCTTAAAAAGCCAAAAATCCAACTCCAGTGCCACTTTATCTCCTGTTTCGCAACCACCAAACTCTTTGAGCTCTACGGGTGGGAAAGGGGGGGTAAGTTTTAAAAAAAGGGAAGAGTTGAAGCCTTTTTTTACGTCTTCAATCCTGGCCGCAACCCCAGTGTATATCTTAATTCTCACATCTATGCAACATGATAACTGAAGCCCTGGTTTAAGATTGACCAAAATATGTTGCGACAGCAATCAAAGGTCATATTATTTTGAGATTTTCCGTGTTTACTCACTGCTTCAAAATCCAGCACCCAAATGGCTGAATCAATTGAAATTCAATGTCTTCCAGAAATATCAGAACTCAACTCGTTTATGCCTTGAAAAATACCGACGCATTTACATTAGCAATCCAGATAGATGCACACGGTAGATTTGCATCGACTTAGGCTATGCTTAAGCTGATCATTTGCGTGCAGGGTTCAACAGTAGCGGGCCGTACAAAAAAAACCAGCACAAAGATCCATACAATGGACACGACAATAGCGGCGACGTTAATTTTTTGTTTTTCCATCTCTTAAAAAATTAGGTTTATTAAACTTTTACACACGAAGTAATGAATTTCTACAGCTTCTTTGCTTCTTCCCAAAACTCATCCATCTCATCCAAGCTCATGTCGGCCAGCTCTTTGCCGAGCTCTCCTGCCTGACTTTCCAAGTATTGAAATCGTCTAATAAACTTTTTATTCGTTCTTTCAAGTGCCTCCTCTGGATTGATATCTACAAATCGGGCATAGTTGATCAAAGAAAATAATAGGTCCCCAAATTCATCTTGGGCACTATCCAGGTCTATCGTCTCTTTTTCTACATCAAACTCCTGTTTGAATTCTTGCATTTCTTCTTCCACCTTATCCCAAACTTGAGACTTCTCCTCCCAATCAAAGCCCACTCCTCGAGCTTTTTCCTGTATTCTCATTGCCTTGACCAAGGCAGGAAGAGATGAAGGCACCCCTCCAAGCACAGAAGTCGGTTTATTACCTTTCTCCTTCAACTTGATCTTCTCCCAATTTTGCTTTACCGCCTCCTCATCTTTAACATCCACATCTCCATATATATGGGGATGTCGCCTGATCAATTTCTCTGCTTGTTCGTTGAGTACATCTGCAACATCAAAGGCTTTTTTTTCTGAACCAATACGCGCATAGAAAAGAAGATGCAACATGACGTCCCCTAACTCCTTTTTTATTTCTTCGAGGTCCGCATCCAGTATGGCATCTGATAGCTCATAAACCTCCTCTATTGTTAAATGCCTCAGCGACTCAAGTGTCTGCTTCTTGTCCCATGGACAATTTTCCCTTAGCTCATCCATGATCGTTAACATTCGATCGAAAGCCTCAAGTTTTTTAACTCTTTCCGGGTCAGGAGTAGAAATTAATTGCGTTCGCATGAATCAAAATGAATAAATTTTTTGTTTGTGCTATTAGAATGACCAAACTGGATCATTCCTTTTTTACCTTTGCAACAAATGTAATCGATATGGCTACAGTATTACTTGGGATAGGGTTCATCGCTTTATTTTTCATTGGAATGTCTGTAAGATTGATTTTCTTGAAAAACGGTGAATTCAAAGGCACTTGTGCCTCTCAAAACCCTCATTTAAACAAAGATGGTCAAGCCTGTGGCTTCTGTGGAAAGCAGCCTGGAGAGGCCTGTAAAAACCCTGACTCTGAAGTAAATAAAGTACTAGCCAAGTTCGGCTGATTACTCTGGACAAAGCTGATCATTTGCACCTTGGCGTTTTCCATATATTTGCGCTCCATTAAAAACTAACTCACTTTGACTCTTATAAAATCAATCTCGGGAATTCGTGGTACAATCGGTGGGAAACCTGGAGATACATTGTCCCCGTTGGATGTTGTCCGCTTCTCAGCTGCATATGGGGAATGGATAAAATCATCTAACACACGTCCTCTTAAGGTAGTGATTGGTCGCGATGCGCGCCCTTCGGGCCCACTAATTGGACAATTAGTAAGTCAAACACTTATGGCTCAAGGGATAGATATTGTTGACCTTGGCCTTAGTACCACTCCAACGGTGGAAATGGCAGTTAGAAATGAGGCTGCTTCCGGTGGTATCATTATCACTGCCAGCCATAACCCTGCTGGATGGAATGCCCTAAAGCTGTTGAACAGCGATGGAGAATTCATCAATAAAGAAATAGGCCAAAAAATTCTGGACATAGCGACTGAAAGCGGCTACGAGTTCTCTGAAGTAAAAAAAATTGGATCATATAAGGAAGATGACTCTTACATAGACTGGCATGTTAAGCAAGTTTTGGCACATGACTTGGTTGACGTTGATGCTATAAAGTCCAAAAAGTTTAGCGTGTTGATTGACGCTGTCAATAGTACCGGAGAAATTGCTGTACCAAAGCTACTTGATGCTTTGGGGGTGACTTACACCTCACTCTACGGAGAAGCCACTGGCAACTTCCCTCATAACCCCGAACCTTTACCTGAGAACATTACACATATCTGTAGCGAATTGGAAGCTGGTCAATTTGATTTAGGAATTGTAGTTGATCCCGATGTAGATCGACTGGTACTTGTATGTGAGGATGGCGAACCTTTCGGGGAAGAATACACATTAGTGGCGGTAAGCGACTACGTGCTAAGTAAGAAGAAAGGCAATACAGTGTCTAACCTCAGCTCAACCAGGGCATTGCGAGATGTCACCGAACAAAAACATGGAAGTCAATACCACGCTGCTGCTGTAGGTGAAGTAAATGTGGTGGAAAAAATGAAGACAGTTCATGCCGTCATAGGTGGAGAAGGAAACGGTGGGGTAATTGTTCCTGATTTACACTATGGCAGAGATGCCTTGATAGGAATTGCCTTGTTCTTAAGCAAACTTGCAGAATTTGGGAAGAGTACTTCAATGCTGAGAGCACAATACCCAGCTTACCATATTTCAAAAAATAAGATTGAACTTACGCCTGAAATTGATGTAGACAGTATCTTATTTCAACTTGCAGAGAAATACAGTAAAAACCCTATCAACTCCATTGATGGTCTTAAGATTGAGTTTGAAAAAGAATGGGTCCACTTAAGGAAATCGAATACGGAGCCGATCATACGCATCTATGCAGAATCAGAAAGTCAAGCTACGGCAGAACACTTGGCTAATAAGTTGATTCAAGATATAAGGGAGATTATCGCAGGTTGATCGAATTCAACCATTGAAAATTTTTTAGCTAACCATTCCAAATAGACCTTCCAATATGCTCTATTTCGCATAAGATGATGAGGCTTTTCTATTCAGGTTCCTCTTGAGTTATAGGTAGACAGTCTTTGTTGAGTGTTACCCTTCAAAAATCTAACTTTGGAAACAAGGAATAGTGCATAAATTCAAAATGAAATTCTAAATCCTTATTCGATACGGATATCTTTTCAACTGTAAGAATGCATCATCTTTTACAATCACTTCTATCTCTGTGAACTTTTAGCTTCTTGACTGCACTTAATAATGATTTCCTCTCGATTCAAATAGTTCATTAGACTGTATAAGGATTGCGGTTGTAGTTTATGCATAGATCCGCAATATGTTTAATTTTACTTTTTTAGACTGAACCTCCGGCCCCATGAATGTGTATTTTGACAATGCTGCAACGACTGCAATAGACCCACAAGTAATCGCGGCAATACAACCAATGCTTTCCGAGCAATTTGGCAATCCAAGTTCCATACACGCTCATGGTAGAAAGGTGCGGTCAATAGTAGAAGTCTCAAGAAAACGAATAGCTGACCTTTTAAAAACTACACCGGCGGAAATATTCTTTACTTCAGGAGGAACTGAGGCTGATAATACGGCACTAAGATGTGCGGTAGAGGGCTTAGGAGTCAAGAGAATCATTACTTCAAAAATTGAGCATCATGCAGTTCTTCACACTGCTGGATATTTACAAAAACTCCATAAAGTAAACGTTGAATTTGTCAACCTAGATGATAGAGGTAATGTGGACCTGAATTCATTGGAAAGCTTACTTCAAGGCTCAAAAGAAAAAACCATCGTGAGTCTAATGCATGCAAATAATGAAATTGGCAATTTGATTGATCTATATGAAGTAGGAAGCCTGTGTCATCTCCACGGAGCCTTATTTCATTCTGATACAGTGCAAACAATGGGACATTATGAACATGACCTTTCAACCTTGCCCGTAGACTTCATTGTTGGCTCTGCTCACAAATTCCATGGCCCAAAAGGCATTGGCTTTCTATACATCAATCATAGCAACAAAATACCTCCCTTTATTCACGGAGGTGCTCAAGAACGCAATATGCGAGGTGGAACGGAAAATGTTATTGGAATAGTTGGCTTGACTAAAGCCATGGAGTTGGCATATGAGGATATGAAAGGTCATAAGCAGCATGTAAAAGCACTTAAAATGCAGATGATTGAAGGCCTCAAAAATAATGTGACTGACGTGATGTTCAATGGTATGTCTGGTGATGATAATAGCCTCTATACCGTGTTGAACGTGTGTATTGCACCCTCAGCAAACAATGAAATGTTACTTTTCAACCTTGATATTAATGGAATATCAATTTCAGGAGGTAGTGCTTGTTCCAGTGGTTCAGACGTCGGTAGCCATGTGCTGGCAGAATTGAAACGAGATCCCAGAAGAGGTGCTGTTCGATTTTCTTTCAGTCGTAACAATACAGCAGAAGAAGTTTCGTATGCAGTGGATAAACTCTCCGAGATAACTGCTGTACATGCCTAGCAAACAAGTTCGACTATTTGTTTTTGTAAGTCTATTAATACACGCTGCGTTTAGTCAAAAGTCAGGTTCGGTAGTCAGACTACCTCCCTCATTGAAATATTCAATCGAAAATGATCAACTGGGGGTTACTGCTTTGGCAATTAAATCCGAAAACCCAATCATAGCTTCAGTAACCGCAGATAGTAATTTCTATCTTCTAGATCTAGACCCAGATGCAGACGGATTTACCTACTTCTTTTCACTGCCTGGCCCAGAAGAAGTCAAAAAACTTCAAATCAACGTTTCAGACTCAAGCGCAAACGTTTATCTAATTTACAGTGGGTCAGCACCCTCATACAAGGAAAAAGGCAATATCCGAGCAGATAATCCCTGCGAAGAAGCTCCCAATTTAATCTTGCAAGCCCAATGGAGAGCAGGCCTAGATGTGCCGAATTACAACCGTTCTTTCCATGAAGTAGAGCATATTATTATACACCATAGCGCAGGATCCAACTCCGCTACAGACTATACCCAAGTAGTCCGTGACATCTACCTCTACCATACCCAAGTCAATGGCTGGTCGGATATCGGGTACAACTACCTCATCTCACCAGATGGCACACTATATGCCGGCAGAGACCCTGGAAATGGAGAGCAAAGCTTCATTCGAGGGGCACATTTTTGTGGTGCTAATACCGGCACTATGGGTGTTTGTTTGCTAGGAAACTTTGAAACTGTAGCACCATCAGAAGAAAGCCTAGCCAAATTAAATCAACTACTCACTTATGAGGCCATCAGATCAAATTTTGACCCATTAGGTGAGGAACAGCACCGTGTAGGCCTACTAGGGAGAATAGCTGGACATCAAGATGGTTGCGCTACACTTTGTCCGGGAGATAATTTCTACTCCCGACTCAGTCAAATCAGGACCGAGGTTTACAACTCAAAAGTCATCTGTGAAGGTGGGAAACAACTTGATTTTGCTTTTGATCATGAAATTCTTGGCGTTGGACAATCACTAACGGTAACGAACGAAAGTAATGGCTATAGAAGTTATAATTGGTGGATTAACAATAAGGTTCTTGATATTGAAAACGTCACATTTACATTTGACGTCCCCGGAAGCTACGACTTAGGTTTAATCGGTTTTAACCCGGATCAAATTGACACTTTAATTTACCAAAACGCAATTAAGGTAAGTCGATTATATCAGGACCCCATTGTGTTTCCCAATCCCAACTCAAGCCGGGTGTTTACTATTGATTACAGACCAGAAATCAAAGAAATCATTCTTAGAGACCTTCAGGGTAGAGTTACTTTTAAACAATTGTACGAAAATGCTACTGTACGACTTCCCACCTCCATTAGAAGCGGCATTTATCAACTTGAACTTGTATCTTATGAAGGAGTTTCAAAGGTATCAAAGCTGGTACTTCATTAGGTCTACTCCATCGTCATCAATGCTCCCATCAATTCTATTGCATACCACAAGTTTGCTAATCTTAAATTCTCATTTGCGGCATGTTGATTGTTATCATGATTGGCTATTGGCACTATGATGGCCGGCTTCGCTAATACGTCAGTAAAGAGATAAAGAGGCAATGATCCCCCCAAAGTTGGCAACAAAATCAATTCTTCACCTACTACATCTTTTGCTCGTTCGATGATCTGCTTAGCGATTGGGTTCTCCATTGAAGTTCGTGATGCGATATAACCACTCCCTCTTGACACTTTGGCAATCTTTGGATATCTCATTCGCGTCTCCTGATCCGGTTCTTCCCTCACTATATGGTACCCTTGCCTTACGATATGTGACTCTACTTTATCAATCATCGCATCCGGATCACAACCTTTTACGAGCCTAATCCCTAATGCAGCAGTTGCCTCAGAAGGAATAACATTCCTCGCTTCTGCTCCTACATTCCCCGTATTAAAGCCCTTCAGAGTGAGGGAAGGATACAATAATCTCTCATATAGGCTCTCTTTTCCCTCCGTGTCAGCCAGCCCCAGTTCCCGTTTCAAAGCAGCGTCTACATCTGGAATATTTCCAAGGGCCTCTATCTCCCTGCTCGTCAAGGGTTCTACATCATCATAAAACCCTTCAATGATCACGTTGCCATCCGCATCTTTCATACTTCCCACCAAACTTGCCAATTGTTGTCCTGGAACAGGAGCCCAGTTACCGTAGTGGCCACTGTGAAGCGGTCTCTTGGGGCCATAAACCGTTACCTCTAAACCTGTAACACCACGAACTCCAAAAACCAGCTGTGGCTTTCTTGATTGATGAACGGGCCCATCACAAAACATCCACAAGTCAATATCATCTATCAACTCTCTGTTATCTTCCAAATACCTTCTAAGTTGAACTGAGCCAGCCTCTTCCTGACCTTCAAAAAAGAATACCAGGTTTGATGTGATGTTAAGTTTATTCTGCTTGATTGCATCCAATGCTGTTAGGATAGCGATGATAGGTCCTTTATCGTCACCTGCTGCCCTGGCATAGATTCTCATTTCATCTTCAATAGCTTCATTATCTTTTGGCCACTCGATAGGCTGACCTCCCTGGTCCAGCGGCTGATTATATAGCGTGGGCTCCCAAGGGTCATTTGTCCATCTCGACTTATCTACAGGCTGTCCATCATAATGAACATACAATGCCAAGGTCCTGGTAGCTCCTCTTACAGGAAGGTATCCGTAAACAATTGGTGGAGTACCTACCATGCGGAGTAATTTCGCCTCCACATCGCGTTTCCTTAACTCTTCTACAATGTGGTTTGCATTTTTTTGAATATTCGGCAGATCATATGCCACATTTGGTATTGCCAGAAGAGTCCTAAAATCTTGCAGAATTTGAACTTTTTTTTCATCGATGTACTTCTGAAACACCTCTGTATCAGGCTGTGCTAAAAGCGCAGAATGTGACATAAAAGCGAAAAGAAAGAGAAGGTTGGCTCGCATTTTTTAGTTGAAATATACGCAATGCGTCAGAGTATCTTCTCAGCCTTTTATAATTGGTTAATTTTACGTTTGATAAGAACCCTTTCCTATTGAGATTTCATATTAAAACCCTTCACGGCCTTGAGCAAATACTTGCAGATGAGGCGAGTGCCCTAGGAGCCACAGCTATCCAAGTTAAAAAAAGAGCCATTAATTGTGAGGGAGATGAAGCCTTCATGTATCGCGCTAACCTCGGAATGAGGGTAGCCCTTAAAATCATGGTCCCCATCTATGATTTCACGGCGAAAAATGAAAAAGAGCTGTACCAACAAGTGCTAAAGCATGATTGGTCCCGTTATTTAAATGAACACGACAAACTGGCCATTGATCACACTATTAATTCGGATTATTTTAAGCATAGCAAATACGCATCCCTAAAAATCAAAGATGCAATAGTGGATCAATTTAGAAACAGAACAGGCTATAGGCCAGATGTAGATGTTAAATATCCAGATGTACGGTTTGATGTTTACGGCTACAACGAACGCTTTACGGTATCTCTGAATAGCTCCGGAGACCCACTAAACCGAAGAGGTTACAGAGAATTGGGGCACGAGGCACCTCTCAACGAAGTGCTGGCTGCTGGCATGTTAAGGTTATCTGGTTGGACTCCCGATCAACCATTGATAGACCCTATGTGTGGTAGTGGAACTTTGCTTATCGAAGCAGCAATGATGGCATCTAATATGCCCCCCCAGCACCTACGGAAAGAGTTTGGATTCAAGCGTTGGAGAAGCTTTCAGCCCATGCTATGGAGTCGTGTGCAATCGGAAATGAATGCTAAGATTAAGCCTATAAAAGCCCAGATTCAAGGTAGTGACATCGATGGAAAAGCAGTGCGATTAACCCAGAAATCTTTGCGGAAGCTCGCCTTAGACAAGCAAGTGAAGCTTCAAAAAGTTGATTTTCTACTCACCAAATCACTCCTAGGAAAAGGGATGGTGGTAACAAATCCACCATATGACGAACGCTTAGAACTGGAAGATATAAATGGGTACTACAAAGAAATGAGTGATACTCTTAAAAACAATTATCTGGGTTTTGAGGCTTGGATCTTATCTTCTAATACGGAAGCACTTAAATCTTTTAAACTAAGCCCGCAGAAAAAAATCAAATTGTACAACGGTAAGCTGGATTGCCGATTTGAGCAGTACCTTCTTTACTAGTCAACGATTCCTTACTTATCAACGTTACTACCGTTGAGATCTATTCATACTCTAATTTTTCTCAATCTAACTCCCTCTATATGTATATCCTAAAAAAATACTCGACCAAAAACATGTTGTTTTGGACAGCTCGAGAGATTCGGTTTTTCGTCATTTGGTCCACCATCGTGGTGATATTATTTGACATCGTTGGTCTGGGTTGGTTACAAATACCCTGGACCCCACTCGCAATGATCGGTACGGCAGTCGCTTTTCTGATTGGTTTTCAAAGCAACGCGGCATATGGTCGTATTTGGGAAGCACGAAAAATATGGGGAGGTATCGTTAACGACTCACGGATGTTTGCCATCATGGCAATAGACATGATCAGTAACGAACATGCTAAAGTACCTCTGGGGGATACTGACCTTAAAGACCTTAAAAGAAACGTACTCTATCGACACATTGCTTGGCTTACCGCCCTCCGTTATGCGATGAGAGCAGAACGACCGTGGGAATCAAACAAGAAAGCGAAATCAAATAGAGCTTGGAACGACCTGCTCTATATTCCAGAATACAAAACGCCTCTAGATGAAGAGCTCAAGGAACTACTTGCTCCCGATGAACTACAGCATGTACTATCAAAAAAGAATATTCAAACTGCTGTACTAAAATCCCAATCAAGCTACCTAAAGAACCTGAAAGAAAAAGGATACATATGGGAATTTTCCTTTCTTGAGTTAGAAAATAAGATCAGCGATCTGATTACGCATCAGGGTAAATCAGAAAGAATAAAGAACTTTCCCTACCCTCGACAATTTGCTACGATCGGATATGACTTTGTAAATCTCTTCATATTAGTTATTCCGTTCGGTATTATCCCAGAGTTCTCACGTCTTGGGATGAAGTTTGTAGAGCAATATCCGGTCGTTGGAGAATACTTTGCCTGGTTTGGTGTTCCTTTCACCGCTTTGGTTGCCTGGGTTTTTAACACGATGCAACGAATTGGAACCGTAGGGGAAAACCCTTTTGAAGGCTCCGTAAACGACGTGCCTATTTCAACTATTTCAAATGGGATTGAAATCGACTTACGTCAAATGTTGGACGAGCAGGATGATCAACTCCCCGATCCGATTCCGACACGGCTAGATGTCCAAATGTAAAAAAGAGTCTCCTGAACCCGTTCCCGGTTACATTGGAAGGATTCCGGATTTTTTAAAACTATAAGAACATTTGCCTCACAGGAAATGCTCAGGACTGACAATCAAAACTTCGTCAACGGACTGAAAATAAGAGGTATGGCTTTTTGCCGCGTCTAATGATTATGAACCAAATCTTCTAAGCAATCAACCCAGGTAGTTTCCACGTTAAGACTTGGTACCAAATCCCATTGTTCTCCTCCAGCTTCTTCAAACTCTTCTTTGTATTCCTGTCCTACTTCAATCGTAGTCTCTAAACAATCAGAAACAAATGCAGGTGAAAAGGCCAGCACTTTTATTTTCCCTTGCTTAGGCAAATCATGCAGTACGTCTTCGGTATAAGGCTTGATCCACGGATCTTTTCCCAGGCGCGATTGAAAGCAAACCGTGTACTTCTCTTCAGAAATCCCCAACTTCTCAGCTACCAATCGGGTGGTTTGGAAGCACTGCGCCCTGTAGCAGAACCTGTTTCGTTCATGAAAACTAGAGCAGCAGCTCCCCAGTTTACATTGATTGCCAACAGACCCTTTTCTGATCTGCCGCTCGGGTAATCCGTGATAACTAAATACAAAATGATCATACTCAGACTTTTCCATCAATCGCTTCCCTTGATCCGCAACTGTCTGGACGAATAATTCATGCTCAAAAAACTGAGAAGTGAATTTTACATCCGGTATAATCTGCCACTTCATGGTGATTTCCATCACTTTATCAATTACCGAACCAGTAGTGGCACTTGCATATTGAGGGAATAGTGGAATCACATGGATAGAAGGACAATTTGCTTCTTTGAGATTATCCAAAGCACTTTGAATAGACGGGCTTTGATAGCGCATTGCCATTTCAACGTGGTAGTCATCCCCTAACTTATGCTGCAGCATCTCGGTGACGTCTTCCGTGTAATACTTCAAAGGAGATCCTCTCTCCGTGAAGAGCTTACGATATTCAGCGGCTGACTTTGGCGCACGAAAAGGCGCAATAATTCCATTTACCAATAACCACCTAAGTGCAGAAGGAACATCTACAACCCGCTTATCCATCAGGAACTCACGCAAATATTTTCTTACATCAGGAACTGCTGTACTATCCGGAGTTCCGAGGTTCACAAGTAAAATTCCTTTTTTAGCCATATTCCTAATTCAATATATTAGCCTCCCAGATGATAAACGCGTAAACAATGAATCGAATAAAACGCGACATAGAAATCCAGAAGAATTTTCTTTTAGAGTAATTGACCGCACCAACTAACATACAAATCCCACTGAAAGGTATAGGAGTAAGTGCGGCTACTAAAATCAAAAACCCCCCATAATTGTTGAACATCTTTTCATATTTTCCAAGATAGTTCCTCCTGATAAATCTGTATATCAAAGTTGAATTGAAATAAGACCCTATGAAATAGCCTAATATGCCACTGAAGTATGACATCAAGGCAAGGGCAGCGATATTCTGGATATACAGAATTAAAACCTCATCTCTTAGCGACCATAGCATAAACAATTCCGGAGGAATGATGCCAAACACAATTTCGGAAGTTAGAAAAATAGCAAATATCGCAACCGGCTTTTCATACAATGGGCCCAGAAGAAGTTCAAGTTCGAAGTCGTAATATTTTTTTGCGAAAAAATAACCTGCAACTATGACCACTAACCAAATCAGCCCTTTGAGTAAGTTAGATAAGAGAAATTTGGTCTTTTCAGACTGGGATGTAGGTTGTGCGTTCACCTGAATAATATCCTATTTGTTGGGCTGATTGTTTTAATTAAAAACAAAGCCGAACAAAAAAGAGCTTAAAAATAGCCTTTCGACTAGGACCCCGTTTCTTTAGTTGTTACTTTCTTTTCTTTTGGAGGAGATGTTTTGTATCTGATTTCCCAATAGGGATCTTCTAACTCTGTGTAACGTCCAAAAAACTCCGTCAACATCACTTTTACCGCATAATTCAGCCGATTTACTGCATCGCGATAATAGTCCAATCGATTCTGTGGATGATTGATAAAAAACTTAATTATTGGAAATGTTGATTTTCGGAAGTCCCCCAGAGCCTTTGTAACCGTCCCCTCACTTACCTTACCTTCAATTAATGTCATCGCCTCATCACAGTAGGCAGAAATACCTAACAAAAGTGCTTCATATATCGCATGCGTGGATGTTGGGTTCTCCTCAAAATACTTGACTGTCTCTTCGCAATAAGCCTTTAATATCCTCAACCCGGGAAGACTCTGAGAAGCTGATTTAAAAACATCCGGCTGCCAAAGAATTTCACGGAAAGTAAATATCTCAGGCAGTATCTCAGTATTATAATGCTGATCGTTTTTTAACTCAAGCAACACCTGCTGAGAAATCTTTGGAATCGTGACGTCCCCTGCATGCAAAGCGTAACTCCAACCTTTCTCGGCTTTATCTATGAGCTCTATAAAATTCCAAATTTCGCTTTGACTAACCTTCACAACAATTCCAATGTGGCATAAAAATAAACCTAAAATAACTTTTCAATTACCATAGCCACATGTATTCAAAATATGCCTGCTCAGCTTAAATCATTAATCATGAGCCACTAAACTGCTCTGCACGACGAAAAAGGTTAGTTTCCTAGCAGAAATTCGCACTACTTAATTGATGAGGTCCACCTATCACGAAAAAATCTGATACGACTAAGCTCCACCAAGTCCTTTCAGTCTAAAGCGGCTTTTGAACAGCAGCAATAGCTTTTGGTTTAATTGAAAAGCCCTCACCGGAGATATCTAGATGAAATGATATGAGCTCTGCATACAACTGTTTTGCTGATTTGTCTAATCCTTTATGGCTTCGTGCATACCTTTGTGCTAAATGGAAAAAAGGTGGGAAATAGCTGCATCACCGGACGAAAAATTGACCGAATCCCTTAGCAGGGCGCTAAACGTCAATCACGATCTCGCTGCCCTATTGATAAATAGAGGAATAACTGCCTTTGACGAAGCAAAACACTTTTTTCGACCCGATATAAACTCACTACATGATCCCTTCTTAATGAAGGATATGGATCGTGCGGTTAACAGGCTTACTGAGGCAATAGCCGCTGACGAAAAAATCCTGATTTATGGTGATTACGATGTGGATGGGACGACTTCCGTATCGCTTATGATGCTGTTTCTTCAGAAATTAATCTCAGACATAGAATACTACATTCCAGATCGATATTCGGAGGGATATGGTCTATCTGAAAAAGGAATTCGATGGGCTGCTGAAAACGAGTTTAGTTTGATCGTAAGCCTGGATTGTGGCATAAAGGCTGTAGACAAAGCAGAACTCTCGAAAGAACTGGGAATCGACTTGATCATTTGTGATCATCATTTGCCAGGAGAGCAGCTCCCTGATGCTTATGCTGTGCTTGATCCAAAGAGAAAAGACTGCAAATACCCATACAAGGAATTATGTGGATGCGGTGTTGGTTTCAAGCTGCTTCAAGGCCTTTGCCTGCAGCAGTCAATCCCTTTTGAGAAGCTCTTCGACATCATTGATTTGGTTGCAGTGAGCATTGCCTCGGATATAGTGCCTATTACGGGTGAAAACCGAACGCTTGCTTACTATGGGCTGAAGAAACTTAACACCTCACCTCTTCCAGGTTTACTCGAGTTGATGGCAGTAGCGGGAAAAAAGCCTCCTTTGACGATCAGCGATATCGTATTTTACGTTGGCCCACGAATAAACGCCGCGGGACGACTGACACATGCAAAAGAGTCTGTACGATTACTGATCTGTGATGATGAAAAAGTGATAAAATCCTTCTCAGACCAATTGAATCAGACTAATCTCGACCGTCGTACTTTCGATCATGCGATCACCGAAGAAGCGCTAGATTTGATTGCCAATAATTCAGAAGTGGACAGCTTAAAAAGTACGGTTCTCTTTAAGGAAGATTGGCATAAGGGAGTCATTGGAATCGTTGCCTCCAGGTGCATGGAATCCTACTATCGACCAACAATAATCTTGACCCAATCAAACGGAAAAGCAACTGGTTCGGCCAGATCCGTTGAGGGATTTGACATCTACCAAGCAATAGATGCTTGCGGAGACTTGCTAGAGCAATACGGTGGCCATACGCATGCCGCAGGTCTCACCATGTCAATAGAAAATATACCTGCCTTCAGGAAACGTTTTGAAGAATACGTTCAAAAAAACATCCTTCCGGAGCAGCAACAACCAAAAATAGAGATTGACCGAAAGGTGAACTTTCCATTTGTGAACTTCAAAACGCTAAACATTCTCAAACAAATGGCTCCTTTCGGGCCCCATAACATGCAACCCATCTTTGTAACAGAAGATGTGATATTGGCGGCTCCTGCCAGAGTTCTGAAAGATACTCATCTCAAACTACAAGTAAGGCAGGCGGATAACCCAAAGGTACTCGACGCGATCGGTTTTGGAATGGCCAATCATGCTATGGCAGTGGACAAAGGTGCCCCATTTCGTCTCGCCTATCAGATTGTCGAAAATAATTATATAGGGAACAAGTCGCTGCAATTAATGATTAAGGATATCAAATACTATGGTTGATCTTCTAGCAGCGTTTAACACATTTTCCGATAAACTTTCTATCAGCAGAGCCTTCATTGACTAATTTGCACGTTTAATCACTATGGAGTTACAGGCGGACAATCTTGTCAAGAAATACAAAAAAAGAACAGTAGTAGATCATATCTCTGTTACGGTAAAGCAAGGCGAAATTGTAGGTCTTCTAGGTCCAAACGGTGCGGGCAAAACCACTTCGTTTTACATGATTGTTGGGCTTATTAAGCCGAATGATGGCCGCATTTTCCTAGATAAAGAAGAGATCACCGACTTGCCTATGTATCAACGGGCAAAAAGGGGAATTGGGTATCTTGCTCAAGAGGCATCTGTCTTCAGAAAACTGTCAGTTGAAGATAACTTACTGGCAGTCTTAGAAATGACCGCACTTTCCAAGACTGAGCAAAAGGATAAGATGGAATCCCTATTAGAGGAATTCAGCTTAACGCATGTCCGTAAAAACCTGGGAATGGTTCTCTCGGGTGGCGAGCGCCGGAGAACAGAAATTGCTCGTGCTTTAGCGGTTGATCCTAGTTTTGTCCTGCTAGACGAACCCTTCGCTGGAGTTGACCCTATCGCTGTGGAAGAAATTCAGGGAATAGTGGCGCAGCTGAAAAACAAAAACATTGGTATTCTCATCACGGATCACAATGTAAATGAAACCTTGTCGATCACAGATCGGGCTTACCTGATGTTTGAAGGAAAACTGTTGAAAGCAGGTACAGCAGAAGAGCTGGCTGCTGATGAGCAAGTCAGAAAAGTATACCTTGGAAAGCATTTCGAATTAAAAAGAAAAATCTAGGGAGCTTGGAGCTGTTTAATTCGATAGTGAGTTGGGTGATGAAAAAGCGCATTCATCAAATTGAGCTTTTTGTAAAATATCCCCATGAGGTACAGGAAGAGCTGCTGTTGAATCTTGTCAAGCGAGCTTCCCAAACTTCATATGGACAAAAACACGGGTTTGAGTCAATCAATAACCGAATTGATTTCCAAAAAAATGTCCCTGTTGTCAATTACGAAGAGCTTTACCCTGAAATTGAGCGTTTATTAAAAGGAGAACATAATGTCCTTTGGCCAACGGAAGTAAAGTGGTTTGCCAAGTCCTCAGGTACAACCAATGCTCGGAGCAAGTTCATACCCATCTCGCAAGAGGCACTTGACGACAGTCATTTCAAAGCGGGAAAGGATATGCTTTCCATGTACTTTACAAACTACCCAGAAAGCAAAATGATGAGTGGGAAAGGGTTAGTAATTGGTGGAAGCCAAGAGATTAACCCCTTGGATAATCAAAACAGAACATTAACGGGAGATCTTTCTGCAATCCTGGTTAGCAATCTACCATGGTGGGCACAAATGATTCGTACGCCAAGCATGGAAACGGCTTTGATGTCAGAATGGGAAGCCAAAATCGAAAAGATGGCAGAGGAATCTGCAAGGGAGAATGTGACTTCCATATCTGGGGTACCTACCTGGACCATTGTATTGATAGAGAAACTAGTCAGAGACAATGGCGTAAAGAACATTTTAGAGTTGTGGCCCAACTTAGAAGTATTTTTTCACGGAGCGGTCGCTTTTGGCCCCTATGAAAAAGTATTTCAACGATTGGTCCCCAAATCCGACATGAATTACATGGAAACCTATAATGCCTCCGAAGGGTTCTTCGGATTGCAGGACAGGACGGATAGTAAGGACCTCCTGTTGATGCTGGATTATGGCATCTATTACGAGTTCATCCCACTCAACGAACTCGAAAAGGAAGAACCAAAAGTCCTTACATTGGATCAAATCGAAGCAGGACAAGTGTATGCTTTGCTGATAACGACTAATGCCGGCCTTTGGAGGTACAAGATAGGGGACACTGTTAAAGTTACTTCTACAAACCCTTATCGTATCAGGGTAGCAGGGCGAACCAAACATTTTATAAATGCCTTCGGAGAAGAGTTGATGATAGAAAACGCGGAAAGAGCTATTGCATATGCTTGCGAACTAACCCTTGCTGAAATAGATAACTTCACCGCAGCTCCGCATTACCTGGAAGAGGGAGGTAAAAAAGGTGGCCATGAATGGATAATTGAATTCATCCGTGAACCAAATGATATTGATCGGTTTAGGATGCTACTTGACGAAAAATTGAGAGAAGTCAACAGCGACTATGATGCCAAAAGGCATAAGGACATTGCGCTTATTGCACCAAAAATTCACGTAGCTCCTTACGGAACTTTTATGAAGTGGATGAAAAAAAGAGGAAAGCTGGGAGGACAAAACAAAGTACCCAGGTTATCGAATCAACGAGATTATCTGGAAGACTTATTGCAAGTCCTAGCCAGTAACTGATCCCTTCGCTTTTTTATGGAAGGCTGTCAAAAAAACATAAGAAATAAGGCATTCAAAACACCTCCGCACAAAAACAATACTTTTTTCAACAGCCGATGTAAAACCCCTCTGCTTTGAATACAACTTTTGTTAGTTTCTGCCAGAATCATTCATTACAATTTCCCGGAACACTGATGAGCTCTTAGGTGTTAAATCGCGAGGGTTTAACAAATTAAAAATATGAATTTTGACGTGGAAGTTCTCGAGAGGAGTAAAGAAATCCCCGTTGTGGTAGACTTCTGGGCGCCATGGTGTGGACCTTGTCAATCACTCGGACCCATTATAGAATCATTGGCTGAAGAAGCGAGTGGCCAATGGGAACTGATAAAACTCAATACAGATGAGCATCCTGAGCTCATGCAGCGTTTTGGTATTCGAAGTATTCCAACTGTTAAATTCTTCATAGATGGCAGAGAAGAAGACCAATTTGCAGGATTGATGCCAAAACATGAACTACAAAATTGGCTCGAGAAGAATATCCCTGACCCACGCATTTCGGAACTGAAAGAAATTGGAAATGACCTAACGAGATTAGAATCATTTGCAGCCAGCCACCCCGATCTGGCGGACGCTCAAGTGGCTCTAACAAAAGCACTACTATTTAGTGACCCTAAGAGGAGTCTCGATATTACCAGAAATATAAAGGCGGGCATCAAATTCTTTGCAGATGTGGAGACCTATAAGCAGCTAGCCCGGTTTCTGACTTTTGAAGACGAATCTGACCAAGAAGTCGCCAAGAAAATAAAAGCAGGAAGGGAAGCAGCACTTGCTCAAGATCATCAGGCAGCCTTAGAGTTCCTCATCTCGTCCATCATGATAGAAAAATCTTATGCTGACGAACTTGCGCGATTAACTGCTATCTCGTACTTTCATTTTTTAGGTGGTGACCATGAAGTCACCAAAAGTCTAAGAAGAAAATTCGATATGGCACTTTATTAACAACATACGAATGACTTAATCAGCAAATTGATTGTTAGCAAGGCAGCATTCTAACCTGCCACTTGCCTCTATTTCTCTATTTTTACTCCATGCTTAGACGTCCAAGAAGAAACCGAAATTCTCCTGCCATTCGCGCAATGGCTCAAGAAACGCATGTTACGGCTAATGATCTGATATTTCCTCTTTTCTTGCTAGAGGGATCTAGTCAAAAAGTTGAAGTAGATAGTATGCCAGGTATCTTCAGATGGACGCTCGATCTGATGTTGCATGAAATAGAAGACTGTTTGAACCTTGGCATAAGAAGCTTTGATGTATTTCCAGTCGTGGCTGAGTCATACAAAGACAAAATGGCCACTAAGTCTTATGATCAGCAGTTCTTCTACCTCAAAGCGCTCGCAGAGATTAAGCAGAAATTTCCTGAGGCTCATATTATCACTGATGTGGCTATGGACCCTTACAGTTCTGACGGGCATGATGGTATTGTTGAAAAAGGGAAAATTCTGAACGATGAGACACTAGAAGTGCTGGGTAAAATGGCTCTTGCTCAAGCGGAAACTGGAATCGACATGCTTGGGCCTTCTGATATGATGGACGGAAGAGTCGGTTACCTTAGAGAAGTACTAGACCAAAACGGCTTTCATGAGGTTGGCATCATGAGTTATACGGCTAAGTACGCAAGTGCATTTTATGGTCCGTTTAGAGATGCGCTTGATTCGGCACCAAAATTTGGGGATAAGAAAACCTATCAGATGAACCCAGCCAACGTCACCGAGGCACTTATTGAGGGGCAGCTTGACTTTGAAGAAGGTGCAGATGTGCTGATGGTGAAACCTGCGCTAGCCTATTTGGATGTCATAAAAACTTTAAAAGAAAATTTCCCATTACCTATTGCTGCCTACAATGTGTCTGGAGAGTATGCCATGATCAAAGCTGCTGCTCAAAAAGGCTGGCTAGATGGGCAAAAAACCATGGAAGAATCACTGCTTTCGATCAAAAGGGCAGGTGCTGATATGATCTTAACCTACTTTGCTAAAGAATATTTGGCTGGTAAGGCCTAAACGTTTTATGTTCAAGTAGCGCAATTATGATCCCCTTTCCTTGTAACTGCGAAAAGCAGATAGATAGATGAAACTAAGAAGCTTTTACGCTACTGAACACTCATTTCTATCGAGATTTGTGGTGATTTAGACTTACCTACACTAGATGACGCAAGCTACAACCTCCCGGATGAGCTGATATCTCCATCGGTATAAATGCTCTACTCGGCCTTCAAAACAGAAAGTGACCTTCTGAGTTCATAGGCTTGTATTTTTTGATCCGAAGTACGTCTAGTATATTTAATTTCAGATAACGCAATCAACCGATAAAATGAACAGCCTTTTTCTACTAGCTATGCCCAGCTTTTGGGCCTATCTAATTATTATCCCACTCTTCGTTTTCCCCATACTTTTTTGGGTATGGGCGATCGTGGATGTGATCAGAAGAGATTTTACTGAACGCGATCAAAAGCTCAGCTGGTTACTATTGGTTTTACTGATACCTGTGATAGGTGCAATCATTTACCATCAAAGAGGAAGAACGCAAAGGGTCTAAGGTCTTTTGAATTTGTAAGACTATTATCTACTTATAAAGAACTTAGCCGAATAAAAACTTGCTGCACTGGTAGAAGGTATCTTGTAACAACCTCAATAAATCCATTTTTCTAGTAGCTACTTTCTCTAGATGATACAAAGGAATCAATCTGTTTATATAGGAGTCTTTTGATTCTAATGATTTAAGTATATCACACTCTGCTTTTTCAATCCTACTGATTTACCAAAGTGCGAGTAAAAGGAAGAAATCTCTAGTTTCTGAGAACTCGAAAGGTGAAATCTCCAAAGGTGCATGAAAGAGATTGCCATATGTTTTAGAGTTAATAAGAGAAAAAGCAAAATCTTAAAAAATTTATAACGTAAGGACATATAATTCAATTGTATATTATCGTATAATATAACGTATTTACTTATTTGTCATATTAATAGTTTATATGAAAATATCTCACTACAATTAATTAAAAAGAAAATTGGAGTGAAATCAACCTTAAACTATTTCTTGGTCACTGCTTCTGCATTGATACTCTTTTCCTGTCAAAATGAACTTGCTGAAATAGACACAGAATCAAAAAAATTGTTTGTCAAACTTGAACTTTCTTCTGATGTAGAATTACAAGATGTTCTTATACGTTTTCAAGAACATAATCCAAGTGGACGAGTTAGTTCTTTCCTTGACAGTGTAGACTTTAGTCATGCCAATAAAAGAGTCGATGAAGTTACTAATATCACTTACTATGACTTTGATGTATATAATGTTAAAAATCTAGTCTACAGTAAGTTCGTTCTTCGTGAAAGAGAGGATGGTGAGTTTTATGGCACACTTATCGAAAATGAATTTGATAGGGAATGGGTAAGCCAATACGACAGTTTTCCTGGATGGGATTTTTTTTACCGGCTATTTTAGGATGTATAATATTTATGGGGGGCTTATCTCCGAAAATAGAATGGAGAATGGTCACTCTGTGGATTATTCTTCATCAGATGGCAAGCTGGATGCCTACACATGTGTAACGTCAACCGTGGATTGGTATACTTGCCATAATGGCTGTGACTATAACTATACAGAGGTAACCACCACCTGCGGTTGGGAAAGTTATGAAGAGTATTATTGTGATGACATGGGGTGTACTGATAATCAAACTGGCGGAACTGAATCGTTGAATTTTGGTGATTATACTCCTCCAAATACCTTTCAGTGTTCTATAAACACAGTTGAGGACCTTAATGGTAACTGCGTTGAAAAACCCTGCTCAGGCAATCCACTCCTAGATATGGAGATTAGTCAGTGGAATGCAGATAAAAATTCAAATAGACAAGGGTGTGCTAGGTTTAAGGTCAATTCTGTGTGTGATGGCAATTCTGATAGAAGGCGGCACTGGGGAATTGACTTGAAAGCTCCAATGTTGACAAATATTTATAGCGTTACAGGTGGATTAGTGTATTCAACTGGAACTTCTACAACTTTAGGCAATCACATCATTATTAAAAATGGCAATGATTATCATTTGTATGCTCATTTAAATGAACTTCCAAATATTACTGGATTAGTAGAAACTGGCGCTGTAATTGGAAGGTCAGGCGATAGCGGCAATGCAAAAGACGAACCACACCTCCATTATGAGGTAAAACATAGGTCAGGAACAGAACCATATAATTCCATGAGTTTCAAAGACCCTGAAGAGTTCTTAACAGCTAAATATGATTTAAACGGCAATCTGATATCAATATGCAATTAATAACACACAATTTGGTGATAATCTTCTTCATTCTGTTTAATAATACTTCTATTAAATCAATTGACCAGCAGATACTAGGAGTTATTGAAATCGATTTAAACTTGGTTTCTACGCCTGTCACCTTTCGAGAATACGATCTTCATGATTTAACCTACAACTACGACAGTCTAATCTCACAGGAGATATTTGGCTCCTATACAAACAAGCGAGTCAATGATACTCCAGCGGAAGTTGATTATTTCTATGATTTTGATGGATTTGAAACAGTAGTGGTACAACTTTATGAAAAACCTCAACTAGCGAGCTTATTGATATCTGATCCGAAAAAATATATTAAGGTCGGTAACCTTAAGTTACAAGCTGGTTTAACAATTGAAGATTTGGCTTTGCCTTTACAAGAATTCGCCAAAGCACATAATACCTTACCAGAATTTGGAGAGATTAGTAATGCAGACCTAACAAGAGTCTCAGAAGGCGACACTAAAATCCGTGTATTATATGACTTGCAGACTGAGTTAATCCAGAAGATTATATTTATCAATAGTGTACTTTAGCTCATTTTTTGTAAGTCTCTATTAGTTTCCATGATCTAGCTTAAGATATTAAAAGTAGCCTGTGGGATCTATTATTTTAAAAGCCAAAATGGAATGGTTCTATAGATTCGTACCTATTTTAAGCGATCTTTTGTAAATGATCCTGTCTACGCCTAAAATCTTTAACGGGAAAGAGATCGGTGGGACTACTCAATCAAACAATGGTAAAATAAAATAGAGCTGCCAATTGCAGGTAAGGCGGCCATTATTGCAATGCAAGTAAGAAATCTAGCCTTTATGGATGCTCGAAGATAAATTCTTCTTACGATTGCAAAATTGTGATAAACCACATCAGAGAATTGCTTTGAAAGCAGATATTGGTGATAATGTGCATTGCGTTACCGGAGGATTGGGGTAATTTGTGTTACTGAACATCCTGAACTTGGCTTTTTTATAATTATTAAAAGTGGCAACTACTATCATCTCTATGCCCATTTAAACACACTTCCAAAACTAGAAGGAACAATTGTCGAGCAAGGCTCGGTTATTGCGATATCTGGTAAATCAGCAACCAATGACAAACCCCACCTCCATTATGAAGTAAAATATCAAAATGGTTATGAGAACTACAACCAAATGGAATTTAGAAATCCGGAAGATTCCTTTCCGCTAATTATGACAATAACGGTAATCTTCAAAAATTTTGTAATTAATTATGATATTAATTTTTCTCATTCAGGTATCAATTTCAATAATGAGTATTGATATAACTTTTCAAGATCAGATATGGAAGTCAATTGATATTGATATATCAGCATTTCCAGGGGAAATATATGTAAATGATATTCGTCTTAAAGAACTCACTTCTGGTGTTGAGGATCTTTCCCAACTAGATAAGTTTGGGTCTTCATTGGAGAGGGTAGAAAGAAATACACCAATCTCTTCACATTTAGATTATTTCTTCGAAGGAATGGAAGTAGAACTTGCAAACTATACAGGCTCATATGAATTGACTGATTTGGTGATCTCCGATACAAATTGGTCGCTAAAGCTTGATGGCCTCAAAAGTCAAACTAAGCATAATTGGGAAATTTTTAAAATTGAGCTTGGAGAGTTTTCAAACAGAAATAAAATTCTGCCTGAACAAGGTACATTGTCAGAGAAAGACAAAAGAATTGTTGGGGAAAACCAATCAATAATTAGAATACTTGTGGACGAAGAAACAGGATTGATACACCAAGTGTTATTTCTAAGCAGCCCAATATAGGTTTAATCTTTGTATTTCTCGTTCTCATCATCTAGCTATACACCCTGCGTTCAAATGTATTTTTCGCATTGAAATCGAATCAAAGCAAGATACTAGAACTTAACTCTCATAATTTAGTTCAATTGTACATTATGATTGATGTAATCAGGCCAGATTTTCCAGACGCTAACACTAAGCTCAGCTGGCTAATGCTAGTAATTCTGATTCCGGTTATTGGAGCCGTCATTTATCACCAGAGAGGAAAAACCCAAGGGGTTTTAAGATAAATGACTTAGTAGAGGTCTTACACTCTTAAGTCTTCGTGAAGTCTTAAAAAATACGAAATATTCGACATCATACTACTCAAACAAGTCTTCCTCTCGCTCTAGCATAAGGATGGAAGACTGAGGTACAATAAAGTACCGCTCATTGTTGTATTTGATCTCCGTAGCTGCCTTTTGTAAGAAAATGGCCTTATCACCTTCCTTGGCTTGTAGCGGTACGTATTTCACTTTCTCCTCTTCAGGTTTCCAGTCATCATCTTCATCCATCGCAAATGGAATAGGATAACCAGGACCTGCTTTGACAATATACCCGGCTTGTACGTTTTCTTTTTGCTGAACGCCAGGAGGCAAGTATATCCCGGAAGATGTCTTCTCCGACTCTTTTTGCGGTTTGATCAATACGCGATCACCGACTACTATCAGTTTCTTCAATTTGTTTTCTGCTGTCAATTCCATGCTTCCTATTTTCAGATCTGCAAAAGTAATCGGAAAACGTAGGGGATACCAAAAAGGTTTATTGCGAAGATTGATCTAACAATCGTTGGTCCATTTGCTTGCTGGTCTTTGCTCCCAATTCTTTTAGGCGCTCTGTCTTTCGTACCAGATTATCTTGACCCTCATATAGTTTTTTAGCAGCCTCTTGGTAGGTCTTTTGAGTTGTTTCAATACTCTTACCCACCTTGATTAAATCTTCCGAAAAATTGACAAACTTGTCGTACAGAGCTCCCGCTTGCCGAGCAATTTCTAGTGCATTCTTGTTCTGTAAGTCCTGCTTCCAGATGTAAGAAATCGTACGCATTGTGGCGAGTAAGGTCGTCGTTGAAACCAAAACAATGTTTCGATTCAATGCCTTTTCGTACAATTCTGGATCTTCTTTCAAAGCAAGCGTCAATGCAGGCTCATTGGCCACAAACATCATCACATAGTCAGGTTGTGTAATTTCATAGAGCTGCTGATAATTACGATCACCCAAATCCTTAATGTGCTTGTTGATGCTCAGTAAATGATCTTTCAGGTGCTGCTCCCGGGCATGCTCTTCTTCTGTATTGAAGTAGCTGCTATAGGCTGTCAAAGACACCTTCGAATCCAGTACCAGTGTCTTATCATCTGGAAGCTTTACAATATAATCTAGACGTTGGTTGGCGCCTTCTTCATTTTTGAAATTCTGCTCTTTGTAATAATGTACATCCTTTTGCAAGCCTGCTTTCTCGAGGATGATCTCCAATTGCATTTCTCCCCAATTCCCTTGCGCTTTGCTATCGCCTTTAAGTGCTTTTGTCAGGTTCTCAGCCTCTTTGGTGATCTGTACGTTCAGCTCCTTCAAGTTTTTGATCTGCTCACCCAGAGAGGTATTCATCTTCAAGCTGTTCTGATGTGTCTCCTCCACGCGCTTCTCAAACTTCTCGATTCTCTCTTTCAACGGACTTAGTATGTCCCCGATATTGGTTTTGTTCTGCTCTGTAAACTTCTTACTCTTCTCTTCCAAAATCTCTTGGGCCAGGTTTTTAAAACGAATGGTAAACTGCTCTTGCAAGCCCTCCAATTCCTCTTTCTGAGTCTTCAACTTTTCATTAAGATGTCCTAAGTCTGATTGCAAAGAAGCTTTTTGCGCATTGACCTCCATCAGCTGCTCTCTATCCTTCGACCATTCACTTTGAACTTGCTCCAACTCATTCTGAAAGCGACTTATTTCTCCCCTAGCTTGCTCCAGTTCCAGCTCAGATTTATCAGCTGAACCCACTGGACGCTGAACCATCCGCACCAAATACCCAATCAAGGCTCCAACAAGAAGGCCACCGATTATCGCATACATCATCTCCATTTCCATAATGGTAAAAATAGTGGAAGATGGTTCAACTATGCTGAACCCATCTCTGTAAAAAACCAAATAGCTCCATCAGCCAGGCTACTCCGATATGAAGGATTACGCCGCCCCAGATATTTCTATTCTTCAATGCCAATATACCCAAGGCATAACCACCTGCGATGGAACTTAAGGATTCCGTCAAAGGCTTTCCAAAATGAAGCACACAGTACGCGACAGTCATGGGTAATACAGCATATGCTCCGAAATATCGAACGAAGGCATAAATCAAAAGCCCTCTAAAGAAAAGCTCAACGGTAATGAAATTAGAGGCATAGCTTATTTCGAATACTACTAGAGGTATCCATCCATTTACGTCATAATACCTGGCAAACTGCTGGCCATCACTGATTCTATACCTTGGATAGTAAGCTTGAATATCACCAAAAAATGAACCTATACCAATGAACACCCCCGTAATCAGTAACAAGTACAAATAAGGTTTTGGATCAAATTTACTCGGAATCAATCCGTACCATTTGTGCTCACTAGACCGGCCTACTAGTTCATAAATAAGTACCACTGGAAGTACTGTCAGAAGCAGGGAAGAAGTCCAGTCAATGCTCCTAAACCAGATGCGATAAGCAGGATTAGGAAACCAATCACGAACAAACTCCCAAATATGTAATGACCTGTCAAAAGCCAATACAGCAAATCCTAGAAACCAGAGAAGCCAGAAGTCTGGTTTAGTAAAGAAACGCACCACTTTATCAAACTGGTAGAGAATAATACCTGTGAGAAGGAAAGGGCCCGCCTCGTATACAAAGAATACCAGCCATCGTAGCCACAGCTGATCTAACGTGTCTATATGACTGTCTTCTACATCAAACGAATAATTGAATATCAATAAAACGGTGAGTAGCAAAGCAACTGCTCCGTACAATCGAATCTCAAAATGTTGTTTTTGAAACTCCCATAATGAGGAGAAAACTTTTTTCAATGGAATTCCCTTTTCTTTAATGGTAAATAAAACAAAGGCAATCCTCATGTGCATCCTCGCTTTCGCGAAAAATGTTCTTCCTGACTATCCGCTCATTCTTATCGGAAACCGAGACGAGTTTTATCATAGGCCAACTAAAGAAGCCCACTGGTGGGAAAATGGCATTCTCGCAGGACGTGATCTGGAGGCAGGTGGAACTTGGTTAGGATTACACAAAAACGGTAGGTTCTCAACACTCACGAATTACCGCGACATTGCCGGAATCAAATCATCAGCAGAAAGTAGGGGTGAACTACCTGTTAATTTTCTTCTAGGGGATCACGCTCTGGATTCATATGCTTCTGAAATAGCAGGTAAAGCCCCAAACTATAACGGCTTCAATTTACTCACTTGGGAAAAGGGAAAGATGCTGCATTTTTCAAATTATGAGAATACCATAAACTCCGTGAAAGATGGCATCCATGTCCTAAGCAATGCACTGCTAGACAGTTCCTGGTATAAGTCGGACAAGTTAAAAGCAGATTTTTCAGCTCTGATTGCTGAAAATGTTACAAACCCTGAATCGTTTTTTGATTTACTAATAGATGAATCTAAATCGCCTGATGAATTACTTCCCAAGACCGGTTTACCATATGCCAAGGAAAAGCAACTTTCTGCTATCTGCATCAGAACACCTGATTATGGTACCTGCTGCAGTACCATCGTGATGATCAATCACCAAAATGAAGTAACTTTCATCGAACGTCTTTACCCGGTAGGTAAAAGAGAATCAAAAACGAAGACATTCCATTGCAACTTTGAATCATGAGAAAACTGAAGCAGCTTTCACTTTCTATTTTGGCATTTACTTACATCATCCTACTGACCAATTGTGGTGATAACTCTGACGTGGAAGCAGCTCCACTTGAAGGCACCATTGGTGGTGAGGCGTGGACCTATAAATATGCTAAAGCCTTTTACAATGAAATCGACGACCTGTATGATGCGGAGCTCTACGGTACCCAACAGACGGAAGCGGACCCCTGTTCCATCTTCATTTCAGGTGAAGCGCATATTTCTATGCAAGTCCCAAATTCAACGGGAAATTTTCAAGTCCCTGCCGATATCCAAGTACTTTTTGACCAACCCGGTACAGATAATGCGTTCTTTCGTGCAACTGGAGGATTTATTGAAATTAACACCGCTGCAGGAGGTCAGATAGTAGGTTTTGTTCAAGCTATGTTCGACGATGATAATACGGTGGAAGGTACTTTTTCTTTCAGCCGATGTAACTAAACAATAAAAGGCCGGTTTTCCGGCCTTTTCATACTTTCTGTTAAAATGAGTTTGCTAAGCGTCGACCTCTTCAGATGTTGATGCATATGCCTCTACCGGCACACAACTACACATTAAGTTTCTATCTCCAAACGCACTGTCAATTCTGCCTACAGAAGGCCAGAACTTGTTTTCTCTAAGATGTGGCATTGGAAATGCCGCTTTCTCCCTTGAGTATGGAAAGTCCCAATCAGTAGCGACTACTCTCCTTTGAGTGTGAGGCGCATTTTTCAAGACATTGTTTTCTATATCTGCCGTGCCTTTTTCGATCTCAGCAATCTCTTGACGTATAGCAACCATCACATCACAGAAATTATCAAGCTCTCCCTTTGTCTCACTCTCTGTAGGCTCGATCATCATGGTCCCTGCAACAGGAAACGACATCGTTGGCGCATGGTAACCATAGTCCATCAAACGCTTGGCAATATCTTCCGCCTCAATACCTGCAGGTTTAAAACCTCTACAATCAATGATTAGCTCATGCGCATTTCGACCCTTACTCCCTTTATAAAGAACAGGGTAATGTCCCTCCAGTCGTTTTGCTATGTAATTCGCATTGAGAATAGCAATCTTAGTGGCTTCTGTTAGTCCTTCTCCTCCCATCATAGCAATGTAAGCATGTGATATGGGAAGAATGGATGCGCTGCCATAAGGGGCTGCTGCAACCCACTTAATTGCTTTTTTACCAGTCACGGGAAGATATGGCGCTAGTTTTTTATTCACTCCTATTGGACCCATGCCCGGGCCGCCGCCACCATGCGGAATACAGAATGTCTTATGCAGGTTTAAATGACAAACATCCGCACCAATTAATGCGGGAGATGTCAGACCTACCTGTGCGTTCATGTTTGCTCCATCCATGTACACAAGTCCACCATTCTCATGAATCATCTCACATATCTCCACAATCGCTTCTTCAAAAACACCATGAGTTGACGGGTAGGTCACCATAAGAGCAGATAACTGCTCTTTGTGCTCTTCAATCTTCGCTTTTAAATCATCAAGATCAATGTTCCCTTGTTCGTCGCAAGCAACAATTACCACTTTCATACCTGCCATTACAGCACTTGCTGGATTTGTTCCATGTGCAGAAGATGGAATCAACGCAATATTTCTTTGTGTCTCTCCTCTGTCAAGGTGATACTCCCTGATTACCATCAGACCCGTATATTCTCCTTGTGCCCCAGAGTTAGGTTGAAATGTCAGGGCATCGAATCCCGTAATTTCTACTAGCCAATCATACAACTCATCCAATAACTGCTTATATCCTTTCGCCTGACTTGCCGGTGCATACGGATGAATGTTGCCGAATTCCGGCCACGTCACTGGAACCATTTCGGTTGTTGCGTTGAGCTTCATGGTACAGCTACCCAGAGATATCATTGAGTGTACCAACGACAAATCTTTGCTCTCAAGACGCTTAATATAACGGAGCATCTCATGTTCTGCCTGATAGCTATTAAACACTTCATGTCGAAGGTAATCTGCTTGCCTTATCTCAGTATCGTCAATTGCGACCTCTTCGTCTACCTCAACAGTTCCTCTCCCTTCTGCTTCCGCAAATAATGAAACAATCAGCGCGACATCCTCCTGATCATGTGTTTCGTCAAATGACACTCCGACTGAACCATCATCGAAGTACCTGAAATTGACATCATTTGCCTCCGCTAATTCCCGGAGTTTTGTCACATCAGAAAGCAACAGCTTGAGTGTATCAAAATACCGTTTATTTGTTTGCACAATTCCAAGCTGGGCGAGTGCTTTAGAAGCTGACTTTGCCAAAGAGTGAATTCTCAAAGAAATGCTTCTTAATCCCTCTGGTCCGTGATACACGGCATACATAGAAGACATTACCGCCAGTAGTACCTGGGCAGTACAAATGTTTGAGGTCGCGCGTTCTCTCTTAATATGTTGCTCTCTTGTTTGGAGCGCCATTCTGTAGGCTACGTGATCATCTGAATCTTTGGATACACCAATGATCCTACCGGGGACTGACCTTTTATATTCCTCTTTAGTGGCAAAATATGCCGCGTGAGGTCCCCCATAACCCATCGGAACACCAAACCTTTGCGTAGTTCCTACAACGGCATCGACCCCCCATTTACCGGGTGCATCTACAATCGTTAATGCCATTAAGTCGCACGCTACTCCAACAAACAGTCCAAGCTCTTTAGCTGTCGCAACCATTGCAGACCAATCTCTGATTTCCCCATTGTTGTCCGGGTATTGAAAGAATACTCCGAACAAGTTTTCGTCGGTGAGGTCAGCCCTACTCAAATCAACCACTTCCACTTCAATTCCTAGTGGAATAGTTCTCGTCTCAATCACGCTAAGTGTCTGAGCAAATACGTTTTGGTCTACTAGGAATTTGTTTGCTTTCTTTTTTACTCCTTTACGAAGACCTGCAAACATTGTGATTGCTTCTGCCGAAGCGGTTGCCTCATCCAGTAGAGATGCGTTGGCAATTTCCATACCAGACAATTCGGAAACCAGTGTCTGAAAATTAATCAATGCCTCAAGTCTACCTTGTGCTATTTCTGCCTGATAAGGGGTGTAAGCAGTATACCATCCCGGATTCTCCAATATGTTTCTTTGGATGACGCCTGGAACAATAGTGCCATAATAACCCTGTCCAATAAAGTTCTTCGCAATAATATTTTGATTAGCCAGTTCCTTTAGCTGATTCAGGTAATCAAACTCACTCAAAGGATCCGGAAGCTGCAATGGTACCTGCATCCTAATATTAGCAGGCACAGTCTCTTTGATTAATTGCTCAAGGCTGGAGACTCCAAGGGTCTGTATCATTTGATGAATTTCACCGCTGGTGGGGCCATTATGCCGATTAACGAAAGCTTCTCTTTTGCTAAGATTTATGTTCATGTTTACGCGCTAAAGGAGTATCATATAAGGTGTACAAATTTAGTATGAAATGAACAACCAGATTGTTTAAAATATTGTCTAATATCTATCGGATGATTTACGTTATTTTTGTTGATCTATAAGAATCCTGTTCCTATAAAAACTCAAACTATGAAAACATTATTAACGTTCACACTGCTTACGTGGATTGGACTTTATCAAATCCCTGCTCAAGATAAGCAAGCAACTAAATATGCAAGGACAATTACCGCGAAAGACCTTAAGGCAAGATTATCAGTGCTTGCGTCTGACAGCCTGGAGGGTAGGGATACAGGTTCTAAAGGACAGAAGATCGCAGCCAACTATATAGCTCAACATTTTGAGAGCATTGGCCTTTCACCCGTAGTTTCCACCGCTGAAGGTGAGTCATTTTTTCAATCATTCGACCTCAAAAAAGGGACTATCAATCAGGTCTACTTAAGAAAAGGAGAGGAATTAAAGGAGAACCTACAAGATTTTCTGTACTACTCCAGATCCGAAACCTTTGGCGAGGAATACATTGAACTTCTCTATCTCGAAAACCTTAACGACACTGATTTAGACTTATCAGGCAAGCACATCGTATTCAGAACAGAAGCAAATGACTGGCAAAAGGTTATTGCAAAAGTAAAAGAGAAAAATCCAGCCGGCTATCTTATTATAAACGAAGACGCTGAAGAGTTTGATTTTATGCTGAAAAGATTTGGAGCATATTTTGAACGACCTTCCATCAGAAGCAATTTTGATAACAGCGGAGATCAAATTCTCATGATAGATCCATCGCTTTTAGAATGGGCTTTTGAAAAAAAATTGACTGCTATCAGCCACGGGGATGAAGCCAGAATAATATTTAATGCGGACATGCTAATAGAGCCGCTTGAAACATCTAACGTTCTTGGCTACTTGAAAGGGTCAGAAAGACCAGACGAATTGATCATTATCACTAGCCATTATGATCACGTGGGAATCATCAACGGTGAAATCCACAATGGAGCCGATGACGACGGTTCTGGAACTACTACTGTGATGGAAATTGCAGAAGCATTTGCCAGCGCAGCAGCTAAGGGTAAAGGTCCAAAAAGAAGTATCCTCTTCATGTGTGTAACCGGAGAAGAGAAAGGTTTGCTTGGATCAAAGTACTACACAGAGAATCCAATTTTCCCACTTGAGAAAACCATCACTAACCTTAACATTGACATGGTGGGTCGTGTAGACCCCAAATATGAGGAGCTTAACAACCCAAACTATATTTACATCATCGGTTCTGATAAGCTATCGCAAGAATTGCATGACCTTCATGAATCAGTTAACGAAAAAACTGAAAAACTTGCGCTGGATTACACCTATAACGATGAAAATGACCCCAACAGGTTTTACTATCGTTCTGACCATTACAACTTCGCAAAGAACAACATTCCGATCATTTTCTACTTTAACGGAACACATGCTGACTATCACAAGCCGACTGATACCATCGAGAAAATCCATTTCGAGAAAATGCAAAAAATAGCTCGACTGGTTTATTACACCGCATGGGAAATTGCCAACCGGGAAGGCACCATCACCGCAGATAAATTAGAAGGAAAATAACGAAATAAAGGCCACTCGAATAAGTGGCCTTTTTAATTTTACCATATGAGATATTTGATCAAAGCAGCCCAAGTAGTCAACGAAGGTTCCATAATGACTAAAGATCTTCTAATAGCTGATGGACGATTTGAAAAAATTGATGATACTATCATCGCTGATGGCCGAGTGAAGGAAATTAACGCTGAGGGTCAATACCTGCTCCCAGGTATGATAGATGATCAAGTGCATTTTAGAGAGCCCGGCCTCACACATAAGGCAGAGATTTACACCGAAGCAAAAGCAGCAGTGGCAGGAGGCATTACCTCTTACATGGAAATGCCCAATGTTATACCTCAAACATTGACACAAAACTTATTGGCAGCCAAGTATGAAATGGGAGCCAATAAATCATTAGCTAACTATTCATTCTACATGGGTGCATCCAATGATAACCTGGATGAAGTTCTAAAGACGGACCCGAATGAAGTATGTGGCACAAAAGTCTTTATGGGCTCCTCAACTGGCAATATGTTGGTGGATGATCCAAAGACCCTCGAAGCAATATTTTGCAATGCGCCAACTTTGATTGCAACACATTGTGAAGACGAAGACACCATCAAAGCAAATACTGCCGCTGCTATCGAAAAGTATGGGGATTCCATTCCATTCGAACTGCATCCAGTAATTCGATCTGAAGAAGCTTGTTACTTGTCTTCCGCTGCAGCAATCGAGTTTGCCAAAAAATGCAAGGCTCGCTTACACATTCTGCATATCTCAACAGGTAAAGAGACATCCCAATTTGACAATGAGACTCCTCTAAAAGATAAACTGATTACAAGCGAAGCTTGCATTCATCATCTTTGGTTCAGCAAAGAAGACTACAGGGATAAAGGCGCCTGGATCAAGTGGAATCCTGCCGTTAAAGAAGCGTCTGATAGAAGTGAAATCTGGAAAGCAGTACTTGATGATAGAGTAGACGTAATTGCTACTGATCATGCTCCCCATACGATTGAGGAAAAATCCAATAAATACCTAAAAGCCCCTTCCGGTGGGCCGCTGGTTCAACATGCTCTTCCTGCTCTTCTGGATAAATATCATGAAGGTGCAATTTCTCTCGAAAAAATCGTGGAGAAAACTTCTCACGCACTAGCCATTTGTTTTCAGATAAAAGATAGGGGATATATTAGAGAAGGTTATTTTGCAGATGCAGTACTAGTTGACCTAAATGCTTCTTGGACCGTAGACAGAAGTAATGTGTTATCGAAATGCGGTTGGTCACCTTTTGAAGGATACACATTTAAAAGTCAAATAAAGAAGACCTTTATTAGCGGCCATCTTGCATATGATAATGGGATCTTTGATGATTCCATCCTTGGCATGCGATTAACTTTTGACCGTAAATAGTTTGTTAGTAAGGACCTTTCATTAATTTTGCAATCTTTTAAAGAATCGCAATTTATCGCGAAGAAATATGGTGGTTGTAGTTCAGTTGGTTAGAACGCCTGATTGTGGTTCAGGAGGTCGTCGGTTCGAGCCCGATCTTCCACCCTCAAAACCCCGATCTAAATCGGGGTTTTTTTGTTCCTACATTCCCTTGACATAAAGCCAATTATACAAGCATTTTTCAACTGCAGCGCAGGCTTTTCTCAAGACCCATACATTTTTAAATTTTGGATTTTTTTAAGAATAATCTCTCTATTCAGCAAGGTGTAATGAAGAAATCAATAAAAAATTCAGAAATTCTAGCGAAATCTTAAACCTTTCTGCTATTTTGCTGTTCATCTTCCACATTAAGGTGTCTGTGAAAACCATTTTTACGATAGTATCTTTTCTTTTTACATTGCCCGCATTCGCGATAGAATCGACGGCAACTAATGAAAAATGCAAGAATAAGGATAGCAAGCCGGAAGAGGAAGTACGGACTACGCTTCCTGCTCAATTGAACTATTACGAGGAAGATGCTATTAAAGCAGAGTCGCTTGATTTAGCGCCCATCAAGATAACTAGTGGTAATCCGGTACCAGTTGATACGGCGAATAGCTCGATCTCGAAATACAACTATCTCTTTTATTTTATTTACAAGTACAAGTACGAAAATAAACTTGGTATTGGTCAAATCGAGCGTCTAATCACTGATTAGAAGCAATGAATTTATCTAGTTCCTGAAGTTTGATTTGTCCTTCATAGAAAGCCCTGCCGAAAATGACGCCATGTAATCCAGCGTCCTCCAATCGATAAACATCATCCATATTTCGGACACCTCCACTAGCAAAAACACACAATCCTGGAAAACTATTGATCAGTTTTTTATAAAGATCAATGGCGGGTCCCTCTAGTATACCGTCCCTAGATATATCAGTGGTCTTTACATACTTCAGCCCGCGCTCATAGTAATATTCTATATGTTCAATTAGGTCAATCTCTGTTTCTTTCTGCCATCCACCTACTTTGATTTTACCTTGCAAGCTATCCGCTCCTAACGAAATTCGTTCTCTTCCATAAGATTGAATCCAAGAAGTGAACAGCTCTTTGTTGTAAACTGAGATAGTGGCGGCTGTAATGCTCTCGGCACCATATTCGAAAGCTTTGGTGATATCGCCGTCGGTGTGAAGGCCTCCCGCAAAGTTGATTTGCAGGTCACAATATCCTGTGATAAGTTCCAGGGTTGCAGAATTCACAATAGCCCCTTTTTTAGCACCATCGAGATCTACGATGTGCATTCGACGTACACCATGATCTTCAAATTGCTTTGCAACATCCAAAGGACCAACATCGTAAACCTTTTCAGATTTAAAATCTCCTTGTTTAAGCCTGGCTGTTCTGCCATTTAAGATCGTCAGAGAAGGAACTAGTTCCATAAGGACAAGAGGTTGAATAAAGAGTGATGCAAATAGAATGCTAACAAGTATTCCTTGTTAGCGCGGCAAAGATAGTATCCATCTACCTATTCCTTGTGAATCATTTTAAATCCTTCACCGTGCACCGTTTGAATTTTCACGTACGTTTCAGACTTCAAATATTTTCTAAGCTTTGCAATGTAAACGTCCATGCTCCTCGCATTGAAATAGCTGTCGTCTTTCCATATTTTAATGAGTGCAGTACTTCTTTCAACCGTGTCATTAAGGTTCTCGAAAAATAATTTTAATAGCTCATTTTCCTTAGTTGTTAACTTTTGTTCTCCCTCAGATGTCACAAGCTTATTTTCGTCATAAGAATATGTTATCTGACCTAATTTGAACTCTTTCTCCAGCTCCTTGATTGAGGACCTCTCTTGTGTCCGTTTCAGAACCGCTTGTATTCGTAGCAACAACTCTTCCATGCTAAACGGCTTGGTCACGTAGTCATCTGCTCCTACCTTAAAGCCATTGATGACATCCTCCTTCATTGACTTTGCTGTAAGGAAAATTATAGGAATGTCAGAATTAACTTGCCTGATATCACCTGCTAGTGTAAAACCATCCTTCTTTGGCATCATCAAATCCAAAATACAAAGATCATACTTGTCTTTATAAAACGCTTTCAGTCCTTCCTCTCCATCTGCTTCTAAATGAGCATCAAAGCCTTTGACTTGCAAGTACTCCCTCAATATTTGCCCTAGGTTAGGGTCGTCCTCAACAATTAGTAGTTTACTCATGAGCAGATAATGGAATAATGAATGATATATTAGTTCCTCGCCCAATGTCGCTCTGTACATCAAGCTCTCCATGGTGTTCATCGATAATGTTTTTCACAAATGCCAGACCTAAACCAAAGCCTTTGACATCATGGCGATTACCTGTAGATACACGATAGAAGGATTGGAAGATATGTTTCTGCGCGTCATTACTCATTCCAATTCCATGATCTTTGACTGACACCTTGATCTTTTTTCGCGTAGAAGAAGTCCTAATTAAGATTTTCGGAGAATCTTCCGAGTACTTTATGGCATTATCCAATAAGTTGAGCATTACGTGCATCATTTGAGTAGCGTCGATGCTGACTATGGAAGGGGTTGCCTCAAGTACCATCTGGACCTCACCCGAGCGATTCTCTAATTGCAGCTTAATCTTCTCTGCTGCTTTTATTATGACATCATGTAAATCTCCCTCTTCGAAATTTAGCTTCATTTCGTTTCGATCGACAATAGCCATCTGCAATACTTTTTCCACCTGATTTCCAAGACGTTTATTTTCATCTCCTATCACACCGATGTACCGCTCACGAAAGTTTGGCATGTCAGCGACTGAACGATCTTGCAAGGCTTCAACCGCAAGGCCAATGGTTGCAATTGGGGTCTTGAACTCATGTGTCATATTGTTGATGAAGTCCGTTTTCATCTCTGATAATTTCTTTTGCCTGAGTATTGTAATGATCGAATATCCAAAAGTCAGAAGTATGATTATCAAAAGAATGCCAGAACTCACCATATTGAACCAAAGCTTACCGGTAAGGTATTGGTCTTTGGTTGGAAAGATCACCGATAGCCTTTGTGTGTTATCAAAAAGATCATTTGGGAACAGCTTTACAGCGTATTTAGACTGAAGTATATCCTGCTGTCTATCTTGAGTCTGCCCGGCAAACCAAATCAATGGATTTGGTTTCCAGACACCAAACTCAAATGGTATTTTGATTCCTCTTTCGCTGAACTCGATTTTGAGTAGGGAGTCAATTGCTTCAACAGAAATTCTATACTCCGCTGGTTGGCTGTACATCATCTCTTCCAGTACCGTGACAAGAAGCTGGGATTTTGTGTTCACCTTCTGCAATGTCTGACGAATCATTTGATCCTGTCTTTGAAGTTGGTTTTGCTGTATAGCAGACAACTTTTCGACGGTGGCTTTTAACTGTGCGACCGTATCTTCAAGTACCTGAACCCTACGCAAGCTATTGGTACCGTACACAACCCCTGACTGCTGATCTATTTCAGCTACCGATTGATCATTCACTAAGTTGTAGTTCACGTTTCCGTAGGTATCTACTGTCATGGACATGTTTAGCTCCTCCTGAGTAGCCGCTGAATCATTGAATTGATAAAAAAATCTAACGGATTCTTGACGTGTTTGAGCTCCTGCTGACTGATAGGGTGAAACCAAGGGTTTTGTTTTATTCATTTGACGATTGACCAATTGCAGCACTTCACGCTTCTCAACTTTTTGAACAACGCTGGAAAGTGACTCCATTACTTCTTGCTGAAAGCGGTCCTCATTCGTATCGATCGCGGTGGTAACCCACTGCCACTGAAAGAAAATTAGGGCAATCAAGGCAATGCCCATCAACCCCATCATCCACCTAAGTCGCATCATTGACATGGAACAAAAATATCTGCTAAGTCTCTGATTGTGGGTGCTTTTACCATTTTTAACAATCATTAACCAACACTTAGCTAGTCTGCAGTATAACTATCCATAAATTGCTCAGAATGTCAATAACTATAAGAAAATGAAAAGAAGACTAGCCTTATTCTTAGGAACAATGATCGCCTTTCTATGCTTACACATTACCTCTTCCGCTCAAGATAAAAAAGGCGAGATTGTTATAAATCTCACCAAAGAAATCGACGGAGTAAAAAAGATGTTTAAAAAGACCTATAATTCTATTGAAGAGCTGAAAGCCGATAAAGAATTAAAAGCCTTTTCTGCAGATGATGACATCACTTGGATGAGTTTAGGTGAAGCCTCAGAAAAAGAATTAGTGGTAAAGGTTGACTCAAAAGAAGGAGGAACTTTTACAATTACCACCTCTGACGATGAAAATATGCACGTAACCAACCTAAGCGACCTGACCGAAGAGCAGGCAAATGTAGAGGTCAACATACAAAGGATTGTGAAAAGTATTGACAAAGAGTCTGTTAATCAAATTCAGAAGATAGTTAAGACAATAGATCACGAAGAGGATGTTATTTTGATTGAAACTGAAGCCTCTACAGTGAATATCTCAATAGCAGAAGTTAAAAAATCTGATTTTGGGAAAAATGCCCTTACAACGAAAGGCGAACGACTGGAAGATGAAAATTTGAAACTCAAGATTCTTGGTGATCAACTGTTAATTAAGTTACCCGTTGAGGAAGAAACTGATGTTAAAATCAATTTAAAAGATAAAGTTGGAGAAGACCTTTACCTTTCACGTGTCAAAGAAGCAAAAAATGATATCACCCAGGTAATTGACTTATCACAATCCAAAGCTGGAGATTACCTGCTTGAGGTCAAGAAAGGAGATCAAAGACTGACAAGAAAAATTTCCATCACTGAGAAAGAGTAACCAAAGAAAACCCGATACAAAGGTGATTTCCAATCTCCAACGTATTGTCATTTTTAAACTACTTCTTTAGCCTGGATACGAAAAGATCCGGGCTTTTTTATTTCAAATGGCTGTGCTCCTTAACCCTTCTCTAAAACCCTATTAAAATGCCTCTCATGTCAACACCTTCTCAAGCTCAGCCATAATTCAAGGCATCAATGTTAGTAACCGGAGGACTAACTGTTCCGAGCGGTCTCGCGTGTATTTGAACTCTTGTATACAGGATTCTTTAAAGGGGTCTCGGTGTCATCTGTATCGTTCAATAATCTCTTCATCTCGAAAGTAAACTGTTGCTCAAGGCTATTAAAAGCTTTAAACAACCAGGTCAATCATAAAGAAATAGTAAAGATCACTGTGTTGGCAGACAGCAAGACAAGAATGCAGATGGTGCGCTGGATGTTCTTTTAAATTACAGGAATTCAAGTATGGACAAACAGTGGAAACAATACTTTAACATTTATATTTACCGACGAATTGCCAAGGGATCTTAGCTCAGTTGGTTTAGAGCACCGCCTTGACAGGGCGGGGGTCGCTGGTTCGAATCCAGTAGATCCCACACGAACAAACCCATCTAAACGGATGGGTTTTTGTTTTTATGTACTTTTCTAATTACAGCACCGAATGCCTATGTTGACAGGGAGTCGTGAGTGCGCTTGTACACTCATTGAATCCCTCTAGACCACGGGATGAGCCGTTACCCCGGTCTAAAATAGTAATTTGAAAACCCAAAAAGTCATCTGTTTGGAGGGGTTTTAGTTTCGAAAGCTACTGAAGGTAACAATAAACAGTATCAATGAATCATGCATAAACTGCCGCGGTGGCAATTTCTTCATCCTACCATAAGAAGCTTGCTTTCTACCTCAATCTTCTTTCCCAGTAAGTGCCTTCGCGCTCTTTATGTATTCGTGCCTTCCCCTCATCGGAAACAAGCTTGAAATGCGGATCTCCTTTGGAAGTGAAATGCCACTGACCACAATGATCACATTCGTAAATATTGATAGGTCCTCTACCCTGTGGGTGATGCTGAGATATATGGTGTTGAAATAATGCTTCTAAGGCAAGTTCTTCAGAATCAAAAGACCTTTTCCGATTAATAGGACAAAACATCACTCATTAAAGTGATACAGTAAGATAAGTGTTGCGGTGAAAGCAGGTTTTTTTTCCCCTATGATCTCCATTCTAGCTCCTACTTCGGCCTTAATGACACCTCTAAGATTAGTTAAACTCTGAAGTTTTGCCTTTAAGATTAACTCAGAGTCTACGGGTACAGGCTGACCAAACTTAAGTGAGTCAATCCCATAATTAACCATCATTTTTAGGTTATCTGCCTGGAGGATCTGTTCCCACATATAGGGAACCATTGACAGCGTCAAGTAACCATGTGCAATGGTTTTACCAAACGGGCCATCCTTTGCACGTTCTGCGTCTGTATGAATCCACTGGTGATCAAGGGTTGCGGTTGCAAACTCATTGATCTGATCTTGGGTGATTTTATGCGGTTTTGACTGACCCAGAGATTGACCTAGGTACTGATTAAACTGATCGAAACTACTTACAACAAGAGCTGCCATTCTGAAAATTTTTTCAAAAGTAACAAAAGCTCTGTGAAGAAGAATAAAAACAGAAGTCTCAATGATGAACAAAGAAGAAGCTCATCGATGCTAAAGCATTCAGCTAAGGATTGGACAAGTTTTAATGGAATTCACTGAAGAGGTAGCATGAAGCTAAAAATTATTCTTGCTCCCTAACCTGCGGGACTGTGCCAAATATTCTAATCTATGAAGGACTATTATCAAAACTGGTAAATACTAATCCCCTTACTGCAAAATGATATTCACATCGAGACCCTCCCTAGCCAGCACGGTATCAGGATAATTTTTGAGACTCTTTTTGCTGATTATGATGCACAAGTCGATGACAAAGATCATAGCTTTGACCTCACGATTTCATTCCTTGCATTTCATGATAATTAGACACTTTGAAGAAGAGAATTTTAGCAAGCTACACCAAAGTTTTATAGAAGCTTTCTCTTCCTACAAGGTCCCCTTTAGTCCAAGTTTTGATGCATTCCGATCTCGAATGAAGTTTAAGCTTTCGCTGATACCCGAGTTATCAGCATTGGTGTTACAAGATGAAAAATGTGTTGGATTTCTACTGCAGACCAAAGGAGAATATGAAGGAAAAACGACAGTGTACAATGGTGGAACCGGTGTGGTCCCGGCCGTAAGAGGGCAGAACCTAACACTACAGCTTTTCGACTTTTTGTCACCTGCTCTTTCCGCCAGTAATGCAAGTCGTTTATTGTTGGAAGTGATCACATCTAATGATCCTGCAATCAAAGTATATGACCGGCTAGGCTTCCAATACAGACAAACATTTCGGTGCTATAAAAGAAAAAGTATAGTGGCTGCACTTACATCGAATAGAGAAATTACATTTCGCAAAGTCCACCAACCAAACTTTTCCGTTTATGATGAATTTGCAGACTTTAGGCCGTCCTTTATAGACGATAAAGGTCACTTGAAACATAACATTGAAAATGAAATGATCCTGGAGGCCTTATTTGAGGACACCGTAGCAGGATACACGATTTTTCAGCCTCTGCTGGGCCGAATAAGTCAACTGGGTACACACCCCCATTACAGAGGCAAGGGGATTGGACGCGCATTGATCAACCAGGTGCAGTTCTTTTCCCCCGGCAAAGACATAAGCTTAATCAACGTACCCGACACCTACCAGCCTATGCATGATTTTCTAATTTCGTTAGGGTTCCAAAACGAAGTAGATCAATACGAGATGGAACTATTATTTTAGTATATGATCTGGAGGCGAATAAAAGAAATTACGGCAGGAGTTGAATCCCATCATTTACCAGAGAATGAATCACTAATAATCAATCATCTACTCACCGACTCGAGGTTATTAAAATCTTCGAAGGGGACTTTGTTTTTCGCTATCTCTGGAAAGCAAAATGGACACCATTACATTGAAGAATTATACGAAAAAGGGGTTCGTTTCTTTATAATAGAAGAAAATCTTAAAAATTCAACTTATCCAGAGGCTAGCATTCTCAAAGTTGAAAATAGCGTCCAGGCTCTGCAAGCAGTAGCAAGGTTTCATCGAGAAGAACTCAACCTTCTTAGCATAGGAATCACTGGAAGTAACGGTAAAACGACCATAAAAGAATGGCTTTCTTCTATGCTTTCAACTGAAAAGTCTGTCATCAAAACCCCAAAAAGCTACAATTCTCAAATTGGTGTGCCTTTATCCGTATGGAACGCGACTAAAAATCATGAAGTCGGTGTATTTGAAGCAGGGATTTCGCAAGTGGGAGAAATGACAAAGCTGCAAAAGGTACTTCAGCCACAGATTGGCATATTGACAAACATTGGTCCTGCACATGCCGCTGGATTCGACCATATAGAACAGAAAATTGCTGAAAAAGCACTACTTTTTTCTGATGCTAAAGTGATCGTTTGTTGCAGAGAGCATGATGCTGTTTACACACATCTCTCTGAGCAGTATCCAGCTAAGATCCTGGATTGGTCTTTTACGAAGGACAGCGCTAAAGTACGCGTAGTGCAACGTGATGGTAAACTTAAATTGACATCAAAAGATTATGAGCATTCATTCGAAACTCCTTTTGAGCTGAGTATTTGGACTGAAAACTGCCTACACGCAATTGTTGTCGCACTCCATCTTGGCATAAGTCCAAAAAGCATTCAAGCTGCCATACAAGACTTACAACCGGTTAAAATGAGGTTGACTATTAAAAAAGGTATGAGAGGATGCTACATCATTGATGATACCTATAACAATGACCTCAACGGGCTAGAAGTGGCATTAGACTATTTAAAACTTCAGAAACAGAGAGAAAAAAAAACCGTCATCCTATCCGAATTTTTAGATGCTGTTCAAGATGAAATAGAAGTGGCAACCCTTCTAAAGGAAATGATGACAGGTAATCGGGTCTCTCGTCTGTTACTAGTTGGTTCGTGGACAAAACGTAATTTCAATAACTGGCCTTTTCCGGTGACGCTATTTTCGTCAAAAAGAGACCTCCTCCATGAGCTACCTGTTTTTGAAAACGAAATGATCCTGGTAAAGGGTGCAAGAAAATTTGCCTTCGAAGATGTAGTGAATCGGCTTAGTGAAAAATCTCATCGAACACATCTCGAAATCAATTTTGAAGCCCTCATCCACAACCTGAGTTCATTCAAACAAAAAGTCAACCCTAATGTAAAAGTGCTCGCAATGGTTAAGGCATTTGGGTATGGAGGTGGCGGAGCTGAAATATCAAACCTACTTCAGTTTCATAATATTGATTATTTGGGTGTTGCCTACACTGACGAGGCAATTCAATTAAGAAGCAATGGCATTACAAGACCCATATTGGTGTTGAATCCCGATTTTGAGAGGTCGAGAGAAATGTCTGAGCTTGGAATAGAACCGGAGGTTTACAGCCTTAGTACACTTGATCGAGTAATTCAAGAGGAACACCCACCAGCAATCCACTTAAAGATTGAAACAGGAATGAACCGGTTAGGCCTGATTCCACAGGAGTGGGAAGTAGCCGCTAAGGCCCTTCAACGTAACCCGGAAGTAAGGGTAGCAGGAATCTTTACACATCTATCCAGTGCCGAAGAAAAAGCCTCTGACCGTTTTTCTAGAAACCAGATCAGCGCCTTTGAAGCAGCCTATGATTTATTCCACAAAGCAATTGGGTATCGTCCGCTTAAACATGTGGTGAACTCCGCAGGAATAATCAGGTTTCCAGAGTATCATTTTGACATGATTAGGCTTGGCGTGGGCTTGTATGGCTACGACCCCACCAACCAGCTATCCTTAAGACCGGTGGGTAGGCTGGTGACGTATGTTAGTCAGGTGAAAGCAGTTGAAGCAGGTGACTTCGTCGGTTACAACAGAAAAGGAAAAGCAACTGATGCTACTACCATTGCGGTCCTGCCAATTGGATATGCGGATGGATATAACCGCAGATTCGGAAAAGGAAGTGGAAAGGTAATCTGGAACGGCATAAAGCTCCCCACTATAGGAAATATCTGTATGGATATGACGATGATAGACACGCTGGGACACCGTGTACAGGAAGGGGATGAAATCGAAATCTTTGGGCACCAGCAAAGCATAACTGAGCTTGCTGAGCAAATTGGAACAATTCCCTACGAAATTCTTACCTCCATCAGTGAAAGAGTAGTCAGGTTTTATCAATCAGAGTAAAGTACTAACCTCATCCACAGCCCAGAAACTTCTTGAAGTCGATGTCAGGTAAACCCTCCCTCTCTGAGTATTTTGGTTCCTTATGTTCTTCTTCCTTGGATAGCCGCGCATGGTTTTCAGACTCCTCCGGCTTTGTAGTCTCTGTTTTCTTTTGCTTCTGCATTGGTTTATTTGAAACACTAACCAACGTCAAAAGTTCTTTTTGAACATCTTTGCAATATGTCAACAATTACTCAGCTAAAGATAGGAGTGCTTGGCGGAGGCCAACTAGGGCGTATGATGATTCAGTCTGCGATGGACTTCAATTTAGACATCAGCGTTTTAGACCCGGACCCAAATGCCCCTTGTCGTTCCCTGGTAGAAAGCTTTGAAGTGGGAGAGCTGACAGACTACGATACCATAATGGCGTTTGGTGCTGATAAAGATCTACTTACAATCGAAATCGAAAACGTCAATACAAATGCTCTGAAAGACCTTCAAAAGCAAGGGAAAAAAGTGTTCCCACAACCTGAGGTCATTGCATTAATTCAGGATAAGAGGACGCAAAAGCAATTTTACAAGGATAATGGCATCCCAACCGCCTCTTTTGTCCTAACAGAAACCAAAGAAGAAGTCGCCAATTACCAACATATGCTTCCTGCTGTACACAAATTGGGCAAGGAAGGATACGATGGCCGAGGTGTACAAATGATTCGCTCAAGTGAAGACCTCGATAAAGCATTTGACAAGCCTGGATTGTTAGAGACCTTAATTGATTTTGAAAAGGAACTTTCGGTCATAGTAGCAAGAAATGAAAACGGAGAAACAGAAACATTTCCAGTTGTAGAATTAGCTTTTCACCCTGAAGCCAACCTAGTCGAATATCTTTTTGCTCCAGCACAAGTAAATGAAGAGATTGAAAAAAAAGCAAGGGCATTAGCTATCGAAGTGATGCAGAAATTGCAATTAGTTGGTCTTCTTGCTGTTGAAATGTTTTTATCGGAAGATGGGGAGGTGCTGGTAAATGAAATTGCCCCAAGAACACATAACAGTGGTCATCAAACAATAGAAGCGAATGTGACAAGTCAATTTGAACAGCATCTTAGGGCCATTCTGAACTTGCCTTTAGGCGATACTTCTCAACTGGCCCCCGCTTCAATGGTAAATGTATTGGGTGCGGAGGGATATACCGGAGACGCAATCTATCAAGGTATGGAAATGGTGATGTCAGAGCCTGGTGCACACATTCACCTCTACGGTAAAAAGACTACTAAGCCTTTCAGGAAAATGGGACACATTACGATCACAGATTCTGATATCGAATCCCTTAAGGCTCGAACAATGAAAATCAAAGATTTAATATCTGTAATCGCATGAACAAGCCAAAAGTAAGCATCATCATGGGTAGTCAATCTGACCTTCCGGTCATGACGGAGGCTGCTCAAATTTTGGAGGACTTGGGTATTGAAACCGAGGTAACGATCGTTTCAGCCCACCGCACACCTCACCGAATGATCGATTATGCTGAAAACGCGCGAAAAAACGGCATAAACGTGATCATAGCAGGCGCCGGAGGAGCCGCTCACCTGCCGGGAATGGTAGCAAGTATCACAACGTTACCGGTCATAGGTGTTCCCGTGAAATCTAGCAATTCGATCGATGGGTGGGACAGCGTTTTGTCGATTCTTCAAATGCCGGGAGGAATCCCGGTAGCTACAGTGGCCTTAAATGGTGCAAAAAATGCAGGCATCCTGGCCGCTGAAATCGTTGGTGCCTTTAATGAAGACATTGCTAAAAACCTATCAAAATATAAGAGCACATTAAAGGAGAAAGTGCTCGACACGGCGCGCACGTTAGAAAAAAATGGCTGGAAATCCAAAAAAATAGGATTTTAGCCTAGGTGTTCGATAAATACCATTTTTTGTCTAATTTGATGATATGACTGTTGTCTACTTTGACTTACTTCTATGCCTTGCTACTTACATGATCCTTATTGGGTTCATGATTTGGCACAAAAGAAGCAACAATCGTTCAGATGGTAGTAGCAACGATGGAGATGGTGGCTTACCAGTTGATTCCGGGCCAAAACTTGATTTGCCCCCAGGTGTATGCTTACCAGGAAACGGCCCTTCAGTAATGAAGAGGGAGCAGTTAGAAGAAACCTTATACTGAAGCTTCGGATAATTGAAACTCAATGAACTGGTGATAAGCTCCTTGTTTTGCCACCAAGTCATTGTGATTTCCTTCTTCTATTATCTGTCCCGATTTTAACACAATTATTCGATCCATTGACCGGATCGTAGCCAATCTATGTGCAATCACAAGTGTTGTTCGATCCTTCATAAGAGCTGTCAAAGCATCTTGTACGAGTTTCTCAGATTCTGAATCGAGGGAACTTGTTGCTTCATCTAAAATCAATATCTCCGGATTCTTCAGGATTGCCCTAGCAATTGCTATCCTTTGCCTTTGACCCCCAGAAAGTTTAATTCCTCTTTCACCTACAAGTGTTTCAAGGCCTTCAGGGAAAGACTCAATAAAATCTAGCGCATATGCTTTCTTTGCGGCCATTTTCACCTCTTCTATTGTAGCAGAAGGTCTGCCATACCGAATGTTTTCCATCAAGCTCCCCCCAAATAGCAAGACTTCCTGTGGTACCACACCGATTTTTCTACGCAGGTCTTCCACCGTAGATTTACTAATAGGTACCCCACCAATTAAGATTTGACCATAATCAGGCTCATAATACCTCATGATCAGCTGCGCAATGGTAGATTTCCCAGCTCCCGAATGCCCTACTAACGCTACCTTTTCTCCCTTTCTGATTGTGAAAGAAAGGTGTTTGATTATCTGTGCCGATTTTCTGCTGGGGTAACTAAAATCTACTGATTGAACCTGAATGTCCCCATTCTGCACAGCAAGAGGTGACTCAGGGTCGAGTTCAGCCTCTGTTTTCTCCTCTAGAATCTCAAGGACCCTTTCAGAAGCTCCCATGGAGCGTTGTATTTGACCGATCAGATTACCAAGTCCTGCTATGGAGCCTCCAATGAAGACAGTGTAAAGAACGAACGAAATTAGATCTCCCGAGTTCATCTCTCCAGATGCCACAAGACTACCCCCATACCATAAAATAGCTACAAAACTTCCAAACATTGAAAACAGCATAAATGAAATAAATGCCGCTCTGTATTTAGCACCTCTCAAGGCAGTTATTACAACGTTATCTATTGACTTTTTATATCGAATTGTTTCAAATAGCTCTGTGGTAAAGGATTTGACTGAATCGATCGATTGCACAGTCTCTTCAACAATTACATTAGTATCTGCTAATTGATCTTGCGTCTTTTTCGAAAGTTTCCTGATAAACCTACCAAAAAACATGGCAATTAGAATTACGATCGGAAACGTACCAAGCATAAAAAAGCTCAGTTTAGGTGTTGTCAGGAAGATTGCTGTAATCCCAATAGTCATGACGATTACCTGACGAACAAACTCTGCAAGTGTCACAGATACGGTATCCTGTAAAATGGAAATATCGTTCGTAATCCGAGAAATCAACTCTCCTGTTCTTCTCTTGTCAAAAAAGGTCATCGGCAACCTGATGATCTTCTGATAAACATCTGATCTCAAATTTGCAAGCGCCCTTTCGCTCACGCTAGCAAATAAATAAACCCTAAGAAAAGACAACATGGCCTGAATTATCAGGATAATAAACAGCACTGTTGCAACCTGACGTAAAGAATCCAATTGGATTTGCTCGATTAAAAACTGCTCAGACTGACCTTCTGCAACATTGACAAACTGACCGGCAAGTTTTGGAAAAGCAAGTAAAAGGGTGCTAGACGTGATAAGAAAGACTAACCCTACACTGAAAGACCCTTTGTAGGGAAGTACGTAGCTGAATATTCCTAATAGCTTACTTAAGCCTTCTTTAGAGAATCTCTTCTTTTCCTTTTCCACTTTGCCCATCTACTATAACTCTCCTGTGACCTGAAAAAAGACGGTATCATTCATGATAATCTTTTGATACCCTGAGATCGTATATTTTTCTATTACTCCATCCGAAAACTCAAATTTAAACTCACGTGTACTTTCGTATAAAGACTTTGCTTTTTCATCTTTCAAACCTCCCGAAACTTGAATAATCTCTCCATTTGTTCCGAAACGATACTCTAGGAACCCGAAGAGATAGCTTTGATTTGACTTAGGTTCATAGCGGACTACGTTTTGTGCCTTAGTAGTCTTAATGCCTCCAATAAAAGCAGGTTTATTTAAGTTAAACTCTTTCAAGAAGCTCCATTCATTGCCTATGAAACTGGAATCAATCGAAACAATCGACTTCTCCAACACGTCATCAATTAAGACGGATTTGGTAAGCTTTTTCCCAATTAGTAAGCGTTGCTGGGACAATATTATGCTGTCAAGCGAAACAAAAGATTGACCCTGAAAGGCCTCTGAGGATGGTCGCGTTGAGCAGTCAATCAACAAGATGCAGACTACAACTGCAGTAAATATTCTCATATTAGAACGTCACCGGTCATTTGCTCAGGTATATCAACCCCCATCAATGTCAAGATTGTCGGGGCCATATCTCCGAGTTTGCCTGGTCTTAAGTTTCCTTCAAACGACTTATCAACAAGAATATGAGGAACAAGGTTTGTTGTGTGTGCGGTATTTGGACTCCCGTCAGGATTGACCATCATGTCTGAGTTTCCATGATCTGCAATTATCATCGTGGTATAACCATTTTCCAATGCGGCATCTACAACAGCATTTGCACAGGCATCTACTGTCTCACAAGCCTTCACGGTTGCTTCAAAAACACCCGTATGCCCCACCATATCAGGATTTGCGAAGTTGAGACACACGAAATCCACTTCTCCTTTGTGCAATTCGGGGATAATAGAGTCTCTTATTTCACCTGCACTCATTTCTGGTTGAAGGTCGTAGGTAGCCACTTTGGGAGATGGGCACAGCAAGCGCTTTTCTCCATCAAACTCTGCTTCGCGTCCACCGGAAAAAAAGAAAGTAACGTGTGGGTATTTCTCCGTCTCGGCAATTCGTATCTGCTTCTTCCCTGCCTTTTGTAGTGCTTCTCCCAATGTCATTTCGAGGTTGTCTTTACCTAGCACCACTTCAACCCCTTTGAATGTGTCATCATAATTCGTCAACGTCAGGTACCTTAAAGACATTTTTTTCATACCATTATCTGGAAAATCAGATTGGGTCAACACTTGTGTTATCTCCCTACCGCGATCTGTTCTAAAGTTGAAGCAAATGACTACGTCGTCTTCTCTGATCGTTGCAACTGGAGTGCCGGCGTCATCCGTAAGAACAATTGGTTTTATAAACTCATCTGTCACCCCTTGGTCGTAGGATGCTTGCACGGAGGATAGCACATCAGTAGTTTTTGTACCTATTCCCTTAACAAGCGCATCATATGCCAGTTTTACTCTTTCCCACCTTTTGTCCCGATCCATTGCATAGTAGCGTCCCGTTACGGATGCAAGTTGTCCCACCGAGCTAGACATATATGTTGACAGTTCACTAAGGAATCCTTTTCCACTCTTAGGGTCACAGTCTCTGCCATCTGTAAATGCATGAACAAAAACCTCTTTACATTCCTTGATCTGAGCAGCATTTATCAACCCTTTTAAGTGATTGATGTGAGAATGAACTCCTCCATCTGAAACGAGTCCGATAAAATGAACAGCCTTTCCAGCAAACTTCGCATATTGAAAAGCAGACTTCAGTACTTTATTCTCCGCTAAAGATCCGTCCTCAACTGCCTTGTTGATCTTTACAAGGTCTTGATATACCACTCTTCCCGCTCCCAGGTTCATATGACCAACTTCTGAATTACCCATTTGCCCCTCAGGTAAACCAACTGCCATACCCGAGGCCTCGAGCGTCGAGTGAGGGTATTCATTATACAAGCCATCGATAAAGGGAGTATTTGCTGAAGCAATTGCACTGACAGAAGCGTCTTTCGCAATCCCCCAGCCGTCTAATATCATTAATATCACTTTCTTGTTCATAAGACAAATATACAATCGGACTTTATCAGCGTGGAAGAAGGGCCCTAGTTTCGTGAATTGTCTTTTTGTTAAGTATCTTGGCACAGTTCTGGCAAAGCTTTCTGTATGAAACCATTGATATCCTTTTCATTTGTATTCCTCTTTACTTTTTCTGTAAAAGCACAGGAAGATGTGATCAGCAACATAGGCGCCGCTTTAAAGACCTCAAGTGCTAAAGAACTTATTAAATACTGTAATAGCTCCGTTGAAATCCAGGAGAATGGTGTAAGCAATACCTATAATAGACCTCAGGCCGAAATTATATTAAAGACATTTTTTGATCAGCATCCTGCTACTGACTTCCGTTACATCCACCAAGGGGCTTCTCCGGAAGGATATAAATACACCATTGCACAGTACACCGCACAGGGTGAAGATTATCGTGTCTATTATCTCTTAAAAAAAGGGGGAGATACCTACACGATACACACTATTTCATTTAGCAAAGAATAACCAAACGGGTATTTTTGTGCTAATGTCGTACAACTATCTGTCAAATAGCTATATAAACTATTTCATCAAGCACGCCTTGCATGAAGATATTGGGGATGGGGATCACACTGCATTAGGTTCAATACCTGCTAAGGCAAGGAATAAAGCACAATTGATAGTCAAAGACTCGGGGATGCTTGCCGGTGTCGAGCTTGCTCAGAAAATCTTTTCTCATATATCCCCTGACATAGCTTTCTATAAAATAATTGATGACGGAACTCTGGTAGATTACGGTCAGATAGCCTTTACAGTGGAAGGTCCCGTAAGAGACTTACTTAGTGCCGAACGACTGGTACTGAACTGCATGCAGCGCATGAGCGGAATATCTACCTACACAAATTATTTATGTGGCCTTTTAAAAGGAACCAGCACAAAATTGCTAGATACACGTAAGACCACTCCGAATTTTAGACTAGCTGAGAAATGGGCAGTAAAAATCGGCGGTGGTACAAACCATAGATTCGGACTCTTTGATATGGTGATGTTAAAAGACAACCACATAGATTACGCCGGGGGTGCGAAAAATGCAATTGAGTCAACTGTCCAATACCTCTCAGAAAAGAAGAAAAAACTGAAGATAGTAGTAGAAGTTAGGAACCTAACCGAACTCCAAGAAGTCATTGAAACTGGTCACATCTACCGTGTACTGCTTGACAATATGCTTCCTTCAGACATGCGTCAGGCAATAGCCATGATTGACGGCAAATTTGAAACTGAAGCTTCAGGAGGAATAAGTGAAAAAAATATCAGAGAGATCGCTGAAACAGGAGTCAATTACATCTCAGTTGGTGCGATGACATACTCATACAAAAGTCTTGATATGAGCCTAAAAGCTGTTTAAATAATTATGATAGTAAAAACTAAAAAATATCAACTCCCTACCAATACTTATGTATGGATTGCATTTAAGAGCGTTCTTAAGCAACAGTGGTGGGTTTTTTTAATCTACCTGGCAATATGTGCAGGATACTTTTTTGCACCAAGTCACTGGTGGATAACAGGAGCTAGCATTGCATTGGTATTATACCTTCTCTTTTGGTTAGTTCAATTTGCCGGTGTGACGCAGCTTGAGCAAGGCAAATTCCTCTTTGAAAAGCTTAGTTACGAAATCAGTAGTCAGCAAATCATGCTTAAGCTTAATACTAAGCAAGGAATGCCAATGAAGTGGGAGCAAATCCAGAGAGCTACGCGTGGAAAAGATCATTTTACTTTCTACCTGAGCAAAGCACAATTAATCTACTTGCCTGATAAAGCGTTCAAGACAGAGAATGAAATCAAGTTCGTGGAGACGATACTAAAACGGAAGGGGTACATCAAGTAATGTCTGCTAAAGCAGAATTATTACAAAAAGCAAAGAAATCTGCCGCTCGCTACTGCGCTATGGGAGAAAGATCGCCCAGGCAGGTTACAGACAAACTGACCAAACTAGGGTTGAGTAAAGACCAGCAGTCAATTGTAGTATTCACTCTGATGGAGACCGGTTTTCTTAATGAATCCCGTTTTGCTGCTGCTTTTTGCAACGATAAGTTGAAGTTTAATACATGGGGTAAAAACCGTCTGAGAATGGAACTAATATCACATCAAGTAAGTAAAAATGTGATAGAGGACACACTTGCTAGCATCGATGACGAATACTACCAGAATCAAATATTGCATCTACTAGAAAAAAAGCTGAGCAGGATTCCTACAGGAGACGCTTTTCTCATAAAAAAGAAGAAACTAACAGAATTTGCTATTAGAAAAGGCTTTGAATCCAGTCTTGTATTTTCATCAGCAGACCAATTATTGTCTTCCAAGCGTCAATAGGCGAAGAATCAACCTAAGTCCAGGGACATACTATGCCGATGTTTTCCTGATTTCTCTAATTTGGTTGTATTGATGAATGAGGTAACAACAAATCTCGTCGAAAAGGTCTGACCCCTACTCCGGCGGTTACAAAATGTAATTCTGCAAATGGCGTGCTCCAATGTCTGCCTCTCTCTTCAGCTTACTTAGCAAACCAAACATTGTAGCAGACGTCCGTCGCACAGTCGAATTCTTTATTTACCGAATTAAATTCTGCTAAGGTCGTAACTAATGTAAAAAGACCTAAGAATTAACGTAATCAGTAACGGCACCAATGCCGGGTGCAGTGGCTGCGGAATTATGAACCAAAATACCAGTGTAAGTGCATGCAGCACCGCCAAGAACCTGTACAACCTGGAAAGCGGATACTCCAACTTTGCCTTACCTGTAAGAAATATCAGTGGAATATGGAGAGGGAATGCCCACAGCAAGTTCCAGTTGTTTTGTGACAAGTGTTCCGTTCCAAACCATAGGAATACAAACCATAATCCAAATACGCTGATAAATGAGAAAAGTACGTAGTCAATCCATTTAGTCCTTTTTTGCTTTTTGAAATCTCGATTTGTAATTAAGCCCACTGCAAAAAAGAGAATCAAAAACACATTAAAGGGATTAAATACGCCAACGGCGTCCGAATTCTTCTGTACTTGATACAGTATGTTAGTATCCTGCACTAAAGGCAGGCTTTGACCATCTTTCAAGATCTCCGCCTCCTCAAAAGCTTTGAAAATATAGTCAGGTAAAAACATATAGGTGCTCGCCTCTGCTTCTCTGTCTATTTCAGGTCCAAGGGCAACATCGATAATGAAATCTCCCCACGGCTGAAATGCCAGATAGTCATCCATCAAATCTCTCACAGACTTATCTTGCTTCTTGAAAGACAAGGGAAAGCTTACGACATCCCCCAAGACTTCTCTGGTCACGTTATGGATTCTGGTGGCACAATTATCATAGACATAGTTGTAATAGTAATCCTTGTTTTCGGGTAAGTAGTTAATTTGCAATGCGTCAAAAAAAGCCTGACGCTGCTCTAACGTAAGGTTGAGTACTTGTTCGTAAACATAGCGGTCTTCACTGATGTAGTATTCCTTATATCTGTCGAAATCCCTGGTCCTACCAATGCTGTATAGCATCTTACCCCTAGCAAAATTCCAGTAAAAGTTCTTCTGATCGAAATCAAAACGACCCCAATCGTACATCCAGTTGATGTTTAATACCGGATCATATACGCGTAGTCCACTATGCCCAAATGCCGACCACAACTCTCCCTGATAAGGACCAAAAGTGATCACTGAAACTTGACTTTTCTCGCTGAGCCTGAGGTTGGCTTGCGAAACCCCCTTCAAATGCATCCCAGCAATTACAGTAGTCAGCACTAGCGCTTTTTTGAGAGTGAGTTTCATTAGGTTTACAATATGTTTATAAGTTGGGTAGATCTCTTCAACTTAGCGTCAAAGCTAACCGCTAAACGCCTAATCAACATAGGAGGTGTCTTTTTTAGTTACCTATATTCCAGAATATTCGGTTCTGTATCTATCAATGGTCTACCTATCGCAGTCTCAATTGAACCTACAACAGCGTGCAATCTCAGATGCCCCGAATGCCCGAGTGGGCTAAGGAACTTCAGCAGGCCTACAGGAAAGCTTAGCCTTAATCTTTTAAAGCAAATAATAAATGAACTTTCACCAAAGACAAGCTACCTGACCTTCTACTTTCAAGGAGAGCCCTATCTGCATCCTGATTTTCTTTCAATGGTTCAATTAGCAAGTAATCAAAAGATGTACGTTGCAACCAGTACTAATGCTCATTTTCTAGACGACGAGCGTGCACGGAAAACAGTTGAAAGTGGGCTAGACCGGTTGATCATAAGCATCGATGGATTGACCCAAGAAACCTATGAAAGCTATAGAAAAGAAGGTTCTATAAAGAAGGTTCTTGACGGCACTGAAAACATAATTAAATGGAAAAAAAGACTGAAAAGCGCAACCCCAGCGGTGGTTTGGCAATTCCTCGTTGTCCGGCCAAACGAACATGAGATTGGAGACCTGTGCTTACTCGCAAAAAAATATGGAGTAGACAAAGTAGCACTGAAAACAGCGCAAGTCTATGATTATCAAAATGGGAACGAGCTTATACCTACGATTGATAAGTACTCTAGGTATCAAAAAACAAATCAGGGCACTTATGAAATCAAAAACAAATTGCTAGATCACTGCTGGAAAATGTGGAGCTCTGCAGTACTTACATGGGACGGCAGGGTGGTCCCTTGCTGCTTTGATAAAGATGCTCAGCACTCTATGGGTAAGATTGGAACCAACTCATTTAAAGACATCTGGCAAGGCAATGAATATCAACGCTTTAGAACGCAATTATTGCGAGGGAGGGATCAAATTGAAATGTGTAAAAACTGTACCGAGGGCACCAAGGTGTGGGCATAAATCGCTAGCTTAGTTAAATGCTCTTACCAAGAGACGCATTCTCAAAGTCTATTTCTGCTGATATAAAAGATCACATTGTATGGATTAGAAATAGAAATAACTCAATTTTCAAATGTGTCACTTATTTTCTTGGAGTCTTTCTTCTGATCTTTTGGATATATAAACAGGGGTTGAACACTGGTGCTCTATTCTTATTAGCAGTACTTGTCATGATCAGCTATTTGGCATATCGGGACCTTAGATTCTCCATGTACACCATCACTGTTCTTGATTTGAAACAGCGTTCGGTTCTGAGAAAATCACTCTTTGCTTTTGTAAACCCTAAGAAATACCTATTTACCGATCTCAAAGGGGTCTCTTTGAATACCCAAGCAGTGGGTGGATATGCTTCAGCATATGAAGATGAAACGACTGATTTTGAAAAAACTGTGGTCTTGGAGACTGATACAGGAGAAATACCGCTACTTAATTATGTCAGTAGAGAAGAAGAAACTGAAGAAAGCTTATCGAAGTTTACCGGCATGATACAAGAGCTTCTCACACAGACCAGTGTTTCTTAATTAACTCAAGCAACTCAAGGTGATTCTTGCCTCCGGCTAAAATTTGTTTCCCAAAAAGCATTTTATCGCCTCCTTTAAAATCTGTCACAATGCCTCCCGCTTCCTGGATCAAAAGAATTCCGGCCGCGACATCCCACGGATTTAGATTATACTCAAAAAACGCATCATATCTTCCACATGCAACGTAAGCTAAATCTACTGCTGCACTCCCTCCTCTTCTTACACCATGAGAATCCTGTACTACTTCTCTAATAATTGCCAGATACTGATCTAGTTTGTCAAAATCCTTGACAGGAAACCCCGTAGCAATTAAGCTTTCCATGATAGTAGGAGCCTTTGAAACTGAGATCCTCTGACTATTCATTCGAGCTCCCTCCCCCTTAATAGCAGTAAACATTTCCCTTCGGTTAATCTCAAAAACCAAACCTGCAACAACTGTTGACCCCATCATCAAAGCAACACTTATCGCATATATTGGTAAACTATGTATAAAATTGGTTGTCCCATCTAACGGGTCGATAATCCAGGTATATGCTGCTTCTCCTTGCTCAGTCATTTCCTCTTCTGTAATGAAACCACATTCTGGAATTATTTGATTTAAGCCGTTGATTAACTGTTCTTCCGCTGACTTATCCACGTACGAGACCATGTCATTTCGACCTTTTATTTCGACCTTATTCTGATCAAAAGATGCTCTCTCTCTGGCAATAAATGCGCCCACCTCTTTCAGAACATGCGTAGCCTCCTCCACAATTTGTTCAAGGTCTTTCACTACACGGAACTTAATACTACAACGAATTCCCCTCTTGGGCTATTACTTTGAAAATGCTGTAAAACCTGCTCGGGCATCCCCACAATCGTCTCTTCAAACTTCTTGGATATCTCCCTTGATACCGAGACCTTTCGCTGTGGCATCATTTCAACTAATTGCTCCAGAAGTTTCAATATCCTATGCGGAGACTCGTACAGCACAACTGTTCGTTCCTCATTCCGGATGAGCTCTAGCCGAGACTTCCGGCCTTTTTTATGGGGTAAAAACCCTTCATACACAAATCGGTCAGTTGGAAATCCTGATTGAACTAAAGCTGGAATAAAGGCTGTAGCTCCCGGTAAAGAGGCAATACCGACACCCTCTTCTACTGCGGTCCTTGCCAGCAAAAAACCAGGATCCGAAATACCCGGACTACCTGCATCGGAAATCAAAGCAAATGCCCTCCCCTGCTTAGCCTCCAAAATCACCTGCTGTGTCTTTTTATGCTCATTATGAGCATGGAAACTTTGCATGGGGGTACTTATCTCGTAATGCTTTAAAAGTTTCCCGGAATTACGTGTGTCCTCCGCTAATATCACGTCGACCCGCTTGAGTATATCAAGTGCTCGGATGGTGATATCCCCAAGGTTACCGATGGGCGTCGGTACGAAGTATATGCACGCCTCGCTCAACTGACCTCCTAAACTAGCTTATCAATAGCTGCGGCAAGCTTGTGATCCTTATCGGTAACTACATTTCCCGCATCGTGCGTTGTCAATTCGATTGTTACACTATTGTAAACATTTGACCAATTTGGATGATGGCCCATTTTTTCAGCTATGAGTGCGACGCTAGACATGAACCCAAAGGCTGACACAAAATCTTGGAATTCGAAAGTACGCGCTAATTTATTGTTTTCTTCTTTCCACATAATGATTGAATAACTACTCGAAAGTTAACAGGTTTCTACAAAGCAACAATTCCCTTGATCTCGTATGCTCGTTGATACACCTCTATGACCTTTTCACTTGCTTGCACCTGTGCTATTAGGGTTATGCTGATATACTTATTGGTAGCACTATGTTTCGTTGACAATTCCCCCTTAGGAAGAACTTGGATCACCTGATCTTTTTGATTCATAGGCACGATAAATTTGAATATATAAGGTCCCGGAAAACTGTGTTCCGCTTCCAATTTTTCTTTAAAAGATGCTATATCCCAACTCATAGCTTTTCAACAAAAAAAGGCATCAAAAGATGCCCTTTGTAAATAAGATGTTTCTCTTTCATTAATAGAATCGATAACGATCATCTTCGATTTCTGCTTCTTCGACCAGCGCATTGTAAATATTTTGATAGGTAAATGGTACCTCTCGTCTTCTAAAAGACGACCCCTTATTTACAACAACACTTCTATAGGCTTCATAGTCGCTCAACTCCTGAAGACCCGCTTTTTCTGTCACTGTCAGCATCACAATGCCATTTTGAACTTCGAAAGGTAATGTAGATTCTCCCTGCTCCAATGAGAAAGCGGTTCCAATGGCAATTGGTGAGAATCCAACACCTGAAAAAGAATTGCTATTTAGCGCAAGTGTTGCGGACCCGTTTCTTGCTCCTTCGCCGTATTCATTCTTCATCTCTTCATATGAACCAGAAAGTCCTTGTAATTTGTCTTTGATGATTGCCGCTTTTTTCTCATCCTTAACCTTTCTTGTGATTTCGGCACGAACATCAGCTAAATCTGCTAATCCCTTTTCCTGAGCTCCTGTATGCAACGCAACAACGTATTCGTTCTCTAACTCAAAAACCTCAGAAACAGTACCCACCTCTGCTTTATTGTATAACCAGAAAGCAATGGACCTGGCATTGATCATACTACCTACTCTCTTGTCGTTTTTTCTGATTCGGTTTGCCGTCCTTATATCTAAGCCTGATGCCTCCGCTAGCTCATAGAATTCCGAAGAACCCACAGCTTCCGTTGAGAAAAGTTCTGCCTGTCTGTAGATGCTATTCAGTGTCTGATCCGAGGAAAATAGCTCTTTTTCCAACCTCGCTACCTTGAAAACTGTGTAGCTTTTTGCAACGTCAACTCTGATGATGTGATACCCAAATTCCGTTTCTACAACATCTTTCAGCAGACCTTTACCGGAGTATGCGAAAACTGCATCTTTGAATTCTTGTACAAATGAAGAAGTTTCACCGAACCAACCAAGGTCTCCGCCTCTTGAAGCCGTCCCATCGGTTCCGTACTGGCTTGCCATCTCTGCGAAATCTGCCCCACTTTTTATTTCTCTAAGTACTCTTCTTGCTTCCGCCCTGGCAGCAGACCGTCCTTCATCTGTGTCTTCGTCCCACTTGAAAAGTATATGACTTGCTTTTACAAAAGCTTCTTCGCCTTCATATTTATCCGAAATCTTAAAGAAGGAGTATTGATTTCCTTCTAACAGTGGCTCGGATACAAATCCAACTTCCAGAGTTACCGACTCATCCTCCAACCATGAAGGGAAGTTATTTGGCTTGTATGTTCCATAAGGAGTAATGCCGTCAGAGTTGATCGCAGCAAAAAGACTATCATCATCTGCGCTCATCAGGTCTGCATACAATTGTTCCACTTCATCCGCTACGAATGCAGAATCTTCTGTAGAGGGCTGAATAGGAAAACTTACAAAAGCAATATTTCTGGATTCTTCTCTCTGATACTCATCTTCGTGAGAGGCTAAATAACTCTTTAACTCAGAGTCAGTAACATCAATTACAGAATCTGCAACACTGAAGTAAGGCACATATAAATAATCAACCAAAACCGTCTCTGAACTCTCGTACTCCGATTCTGCTTCATATTTGTTCGCAAAACGTGTCTTCTCTAGCAAGTTCTCATATTTGGTCATTTTCCGTGCAGGGGCTAGGGAAGATTCAAAAGCAAGCCAAGATGCCCTTTGTTGAGGAGGCGCTGCATTTAAGGACTGCAAAAAAGTCACCACATTTTGCCTGTCAAAAACTCCCGTGTTCGGATCAACAAAGAATTGCTGAATCTGAGGGTCTATATTATTGCCTTGCACCATATCCACCACTTCAGCATCCGTTACCACCAATCCTAATTTACCATACTCTACATCGAAAACATTCTCGATGATCAGCGTCTGCCATGCCTCTTGTCTTATCTGCTCAAGGTCATCTGAAAGGGGGTTTCTTCCGTTGTTTATTGAAAAATTGTAAGAAAGCTCGTCAACTTTTGCTTGAAAAGCTTGATATGATATTTCAGCTCCTGCGATCTCCCCTACGGTATTTGTATTCCCTCTTAAGAATGAATTTGACTGAAAAAGGTCGGTAAGAATGAAAGCAAACATGGAAAATGCCACAAACGCAATCACAATTTTTCCCATCTTGTTTCGCAGTGTACTTATCAACGCCATAATCGTTCTAAATTTTTAAAGACGGCAAAAATAAGGACTTGATTGCAATAAAAAAATGAATGTAAAGCTTTGATTTACAAGGTCTCTTCTTCTGGACTGATCGTTAACTTAACTTTATCAACTCTATTCTCATCTTTGGTCATAACCTGAAAAGAAAAAGGAGGATGATCTACCACTTCTTTTTCATCCGGAATATCCTCATTAATGGTAATGATCAGCCCGCCTAGTGTATCGTATTCTCCTTCTGGTAGCTTCCAATCGTACTTATCGTTTAAATAATCTACTTCATGGCGACCACTCAGCAAAAACGTGTTCTCAGCAAGCGCTTCTTCCACTAAGTATTCATCGTCGTGCTCATCACGGATTTCTCCGAATATTTCTTCTATCACATCCTCCATACTGACAATGCCTGAGGTTCCCCCAAACTCGTCAACGACGAGGGCAATACTTTTTCTTTCTCCTATGAACTTAATGAGTAACTCATTTGCCGGAAATGTTTCAGGAACAATGATTATTGGAGTTAAGATCTTTCTTAATGATGTAGGCTTTTTAAACATCTCCAGGCTATGACAGTAACCAATTACGTCATCGATGGACTCCTTGTAGACAAGGATTTTACTATGCCCACTCTCAATGAATGCCTCTGTAAGTTTTTCAATTTCATCTTTTGCTTCAACAGCCACAATTTCTGTACGAGGAATCATGCACTCCCGTACTTTAACCTCTTTGAATTCGAGCGCGTTATTAAAAATCTTGGTATCAATCTCTGCCTCTCCCTCAGCATCAGGCAGAATATTTTTTTGAATATAGTTATTCAAGTCTGTTAACCCGTAAACGGGTTTGTCCTCTGAGTAGTCATACCTAAAGATTACCACAATAATGAATTTGGAAATAGCTTCTACAAGACTCACCAAAGGATACATAAGGTAGTAGATCACCGTAACCGGGACAATCAACAACCTCAGCATAAAATCAGGGTCTATCAAAAAGAGACTCTTAGGCAAAAACTCAGCCGTGATCAAGACCAGTAGTGTGGCTATCACCGTCTGCAATATGAGTATCAACATATCTGAATTTACCCAAATTGGGAATGCTGTCGAAAGCCACGGCTCGATTAGCTGAGCCATAAAGATTCCATACAGAACGAGCGCCAGATTATTTCCCACGAGTGTTGTCGCCAAAAAATGAGCCTTTCTGGCGTGAAAAATACTTAGCATTCTACCAGCAAATGTCCCCTTCTTTCTCAGCAGTTCAACATGCAACTTATCAGAAGAAATGAAAGCTATCTCAATACCTGAAAAAAAGGCGGAAAAAACGAGGGCAATCAGGATATTATAAATAAGATCTAATTCCGTCATTTCTTTTTTCTAACCGCTTTCTTCTTATTCACCTTACTCTTCACCTTACCAACATTTTGATTTTTTCTATACCCATATAAAAATAGCAGGGATAGACTTATCATAAAAATCCAGTAGCAGTTGCTTACCCCTGTGATAATGGATTCGTAAATCCCAATCACAAATAAACCCATCGCCAAAAAGAATAGGACAGCATCGGTCAATGTTTTCAAAACTCTTCCCTAAGGTTAATTGTACCTGATGGCTCTAGTATTTGATAAGATGTGAACTCTTGATTTGCCCTTAGGCCTTCACCCGTATGGATTTCTCCTTCACTCACAATCGTCACAAATTTATCTGTAAAAAATACTTTGTCCACAGGACTCCAATAGAGCAATTCTGTCGTCAGTTCATCTCCATTCTGGAGATTCTTTACATGCACATCCCCTTCTCCTTTCCACAAATTTTCAGCCTGTGAGAACCGAGCGGTATTTGACTCAAACGTGCAGATAACCGCCTTACTTTTGCCGTAGTATTGAAGATATAGCCCCTTGGGATACTCAGAGTCCCCATTATCAAAATCTAGCTGGAGATCTGCTTCCAGGCGCATTGCCTGACGACCAGAATCAGAGAGCATGGTGTTTACAGCATGCATTTCCATTATCGGGCCATCAAATACCTCCTGTGTCAATAGCTCTTTTCTGGAGTCACAGGACATGAACATGACACCGAAGATCAGGTATAAAACAAAAAATCGACCCTGAAATAATTTCAGAGTCGATTTTAACAAACTACTGCTTGCTTTACTATTCAGATCTTCGCTCAATGACTACGGATTCATTTATCCAACATCCAACCTGATACGTGTCTCCTTCGGCATATTCATCATTGAAAATATCCTCAATAGATGGAAAAAGTGCTTTCGCTTTTGCCATACCACCTGAATCGCCAGCCAGCCTAAACATCTTATGTGCTGCGATGAAGATAGCATAATCATGCGTCTTCTTTTCCCCTTGCTTACACTCTTCGAAAGAACCCATGTAAAGGTTACCAATCAAACTATAAGCATCTTTATTTGAAGGGTCAAAAGCCAGCGACTTTCTTGCGCTAGATCTGGCAGCCACTTTTTGTCCCTGGTTGGCATATAATCTGGCCATTCCCATGTGGATCTCTGCCTTCTTGATATTTTCGTCAGTTAAATCCAATGCTTGGGTGTAAAATTCCATGGCACCGTCTATGTTTCCGTCAGCAGCTGCTCTCACAGCTAAGAATTTAGAAATGCCAAAGGATGGCTCATTTTCATTTACCACTTTAGCCGCCTCGAAAGCAAGTGGCCGATCTGTACATTTTCCTGTTAGCATTAAGCTAAATATCTTCTTGGAAATCTTTACTTCAGGGTTGCTCTCAAATTTTGGACCTAGGATGCTCTCCACGAAGTCACAATTCAAGTCAACTGTACTTGATAATAACTTATCTAATGTTTCTAGCGTTCTTTTGGTGTAATCCTCTTGTTTTCCTGAGGCAATCTTTTTGTCCAGCACATCAGTTAGGGACGTGTAGATTTCAATTACCTGCTCATCTGAAACTTCTCCTCCAGTTGCCTTATGGCGCCTTACAACGTCCATGTAAGCCGCGGCATTCCCCGTTGAGAAATTATCCCCGTTTAGCATAAATGCTTTATTGAACATTTCATACAACTCGCCATACTTTGATCTTTCAGACTTGTAGAATTTGTAAGCAGGATAAACTTTTCTGTTCATCACGTAGGCTTCACGGCCAAAATACTTGACTCGAAGGTCATACATATCCAGTGCTTTGGCTTTGTACGCTGATAGCTTCTCCGCGTCCTTCTCTGTCTCTACCAGACCCTCATACAGCTTGGCTCCATTTTGATAAAGCGACTCGTTAAGATCAGGTGTATTTTCTAGTAACCAATCATGCGATTCAATAGCCTCAGCAAATCTACCCGCTTTGACCATGTCTACATAGAACGCATTCTTTTCCTTAGCTACGTCTATCTGATCTCCCCAGTTCCACCCCGGTTGTGCCAATGCAACGGCACCTATTAGCAGCATGGGTATGAATAGAAATTTCCTTAATTCCTTCATTTAACTATATGTTATTAATCGTATCTTCTTTTTATAAACCATCGATCGTTGATCGTGAGCCCGAAAGTAATCTGTGCGAAATTTTCACGCAACAAATTGTTATCAGTGGAGCCCCTAGATCCAAACTCAAAACCCCCATCTACGCTCGAAAAGTTTTTAGTTGGAAAGGAAACTCCAAAATTAATGCCAATTTCATTAATCTCTGATTGATTGACGATATACGGAAGCTGTGAATAGCTAATTCCGAATCGATAATCAACTCGTTTAAAGTAATTGTTCACATCCTTATAATCAGGTGTTATTTGAGCTCCTACAGCTACATTTAGCGTGTTTTTAAGTTCTGCGTTTTCTTCTTGGGCACCCTGCCATTGAAGCAACTCTACATCGACACCTACCATTGTTTGATTCAATCTTTCATATGTCATCCCAAACGAAAGCCTTGATGGCAACTGGAAGCTCACCGCTTCATCTTCATTTATTGTGTAAGCCGATATGGGCACATCATTTATTGTCAATCTTCGTAGGTTTTCTGTAAGCTCACCGCTTAGAGACCCTTGAAAATCATACACTAATCCGTAGTGTAAAAAGGATCCTTCGCCTAATTTGTTTTTAAAAGCTGCCGATGCAGAAAAAATTATATCCGAATAACTAGCGGACTCCTCATAATTTATTCTGTAGGTTGAAACTACATCTGAGGGTTTGATTGCGTTTATGATATTCTTAGTTGTTGACCCAAAAATATAAGAAGCTCTGAGTCCCACACTTAAAAATTTTCCCACTCTAAATCCATGTGACCAACTAACTTGAGACAACCCTCCACTGCCACTAAAAAAATTGGTGACTGAGTCCGAAGAATTTTCAATCAATGAAGCAGAGGCTATATCGTAATTCACAGATGAATAAGGAAGAAGGCTGACTGCGGAAGTCCACCTATTGGTGATTAATGGAATTGAGATCACCATGTGGCTTATCGATGCTGTAGCGTCAGACGCTCTCTGATTAGCAGTTGAATAGCTTCGAAAATCTCCTGTAACTCCTACTTGAAAAGAGGTCAGTACATTATAAGTAAGCAATGCCGGATTCTCAATGTTGATGTAGTATAGATTAGGCGTGCTCACTCCTACACCAGCCATACCTATCTGATTGGGCATATTGATACCGTTGAACTCACCGATTCCGAAGTTGGAATAAGGAGTTGTTATGGATTGGGAAGAAGCAGTGAAGAAAGCGAGAGAAAACCCTACAGCCAGCAACCTATGCATGAATCTCATTGTGTAACAATATTCTATTTAATCCAGTCAGGATAATTTCAGGGCGTACAAAGATGGGGGCTTTTATTTTGCTTTCAAAGTAAGAAGCGTCCCCACCGGTCAGAATAACGTGCAAGTCTGGGAAATCTTCTTTTAAATCGGAAATATATCCCTGAATTTCATGTTTAATCCCTAACAAAGCACCTGTCTCCATGCTGGCTACAGTTGATTGTGCAGGATAATTAAGACCTCTGTCTCCCTGAAGGGAAACCTTGGGTAATTTCTCCGAAAACCGGTGCATTGAAGAGAGTCGCATTTGAAGCCCCGGGGCAATGGCACCACCTTTGAAAATTGCCTTTTTCGTGATCAAATCATAAGTGACACATGTCCCTGCATCGATCAGCAAACAATCCGTATTAGGAAATTCAGTATAGGCGCCCACAGCCCCTGCAACTCTGTCCAACCCCAATGTCTTAGGAGTTTCATATTCTATTTGAAGAGGTATGGCCGTTTTACGATCAAAAAAAATAGTCTTGTTCTCTGGTAGATCCAGTTCATACACTTCACGTACTGAACAGACAATTACTTTACTAAAAGCAGCAGTGTCATTCAAGGGATTGTTACGATCACCTTCCGAGCCGGTCCTCAGTAATTGCCCGTGCTCAAAGACCCCCCATTTGACACGTGTATTGCCAACATCTATGACTAGATTGCTCACACTCTTTTCAATTTTCGTCAAAGCTAATGAATGAAATCAACGCAATAGGTATCATGTCGGGCTCCTCGTTGGATGGACTTGATTTATGTTGTGCAAATTTCCGAAAAAACAATTCTTCATGGGAATTTGAGATTCAAGCACATTCCACTTATCATTTTGATACAATACTTTTCGAAAAACTAAAGACAGTAAGAAGTCTAGCAGGACTGGAATTAGCAACCTTTGACATAGAATTAGGTCAATGGATAGGGGAAAGAACATTGGATTTTATAAATAGAAATGAGCTCAAACCTTCCCTGATAGGTAGCCACGGACATACCGTTTTTCATCAGGTAGACCGCCAACTTTCCTTGCAGATTGGTAACCCCCAAGCTGTAGCACAGAAGACCGGACTAAAGGTTGTGGCGGACTTTAGGCAACAAAATGTATTAATTGGGGGAAATGGTGCGCCTTTGGCTCCGATAGGAGACCTTCTTCTCTTTTCAGAATATGACGCTCATGTCAACCTTGGAGGCATCGCCAATCTCTCCCTTAGAAATGAAAAAGACATAATAGCCGGAGATATTGTGCCTTGTAATCAAGTACTTAACGCACTTGCATCTGAGCTTGGCATGCCCTTTGATAAAGATGGTGATATTGCCAGGCGGGGTAAGGTCAGCTCTTCCTGGACAGAGACGTTAAATCTTAACCCGTTTTTCAAAAAAAAACTACCTAAATCTATTTCAAATGAATGGGTCAATGAGACTTTTTTGCAAAAGTTTCCTTCGCTATCCAATGAAGAACTGCTATGCACCTTCACACACTTTATTTCTGATCGGATAAGTGAGGTCCTAAATGACGCTGGTGCTAAGAAAATTTTGGTTACTGGTGGCGGTACTTTCAATTCATACTTGATGAGTCTGATAGAAAGAAGACTTCCTGACGCAGAAGTTATCGTTCCGGATACTTCGTTAATAGAAGCCAAAGAAGCTTTGATATTTGCTTTTATGGCCGTTTTAAGGATCAACCAAGAGCCTAATTGTCTCTCAAGCTACACCGGTGCCAAAACAGATTTAAGTACAGGAGTTGTTTACTTTCCGTAAAAAGTTGTTAAAACAATTAAATTTGCGGCAGCTTACACACCCACAAAATGAAAAACCTACTTAAGAAGTTTGAAGAGAAGCAACCAGAGATTGTTTTTGAATGGTCGGACCCTCAATCAGAAGCAAAAGGATGGGTAGTCATTAACTCGCTCAGAGGTGGTGCCGCTGGTGGTGGCACACGAATGCGAAAAGGACTAGACAAGAGAGAGGTTGAATCTTTGGCAAAGACGATGGAAATAAAATTTACCGTCTCCGGTCCTCAAATTGGAGGGGCAAAGTCCGGAATAAACTTCGACCCAAATGACCCACGAAAGAACGATGTGCTAAAAAGGTGGTACAAAGCCGTTTATCCCTTACTTAAGAACTACTATGGAACAGGTGGAGACCTCAACATAGATGAAATTCATGAGGTGATTCCTATTACTGAGAGCTTCGGGTTATGGCACCCGCAGGAAGGAGTAGTAAACGGATATTACGATCCTCCTAAGCCTCAAAAAATTCATATGATAGGGCGTTTACGTCAGGGGGTATCAAAGGTCATTGAAGATCAAGAATACATCCCTACTTCGGATAAAAAATATACCATAGCGGATATGATCACAGGCTTTGGCGTAGCTGAATCTGTACGACACTACTACGACCTATGGAGGAGTGAGATCCAGACTAAAAAAGCCATCATTCAGGGATGGGGTAATGTTGGAGCTACTGCCGCATTGTACTTAGCGAAGTATGGTGTTAAAATCGTTGGGGTCATAGACAAAGAAGGGGGTATTATCGCAGAAGAGGGGCTTGGACTGGATGACATCAAGAAGCTATTCTATGATAGAAAGGTCAATAAGCTAGTCTCTAGCGATATGATGTCATTCTCAGAATGCAACGAGAAAATCTGGAAGATCGGTGCGGAAATATTTATACCTGCAGCTGCCTCCCGATTAGTGACAGCAGAACAATCAAATGAGATGATAAAATCCGGATTAGAAGTTGTTTCTTGTGGCGCCAATGTCCCTTTTAGGGACCCACAGATTTTTTATGGCCCAATTGCTGAAATGGTGGACCAGCAAGTATCATTAATACCAGACTTCATAGCTAATTGTGGCATGGCAAGAGCCTTCGCCTATTTCATGGACCCTGCAAACGACCGAAAGATCACTGACCATGAGATCTTCATGGATATTAGTGAGACTATTCATCGAGCATTGACGCAAGTACACGCCTTAAACAAGCAAAAACAAAATATTGCTAAAGCCTCCTTTCAGACCGCATTAGAGACATTAATTTAAGGCCCCAATTTGCTTTTAATAGATTGAATTGCTTTTTTAGTAAGCACTGTTCACTGAACACCCCATCCATTCCATGAAGTTTACATGTAAAAGCACCTTTTTGCTATTGTTCTTTTTTGTAAGTGTTGCTGCATTTGGAGGTGAGCTTGGGACAATTGAAGAAGTACGCAGTGTAGCTGAGGTAGAATCCGTCACTGCTATTGACGCCGGAGGAGGCGACCATGCCGCTCCGGCAGCGTGGAGTGTTGCTCCGTTCGTGATACTCCTATTGATGATTGCGACAGGGCCCCTCTTCTACGAGCATTTCTGGCATAAGTCTTATCCGGTCATTGCTGTTATTCTCGCTTCCACTGTTGTTTTTTACTACTTATTCATACTCCACAACAGCCATGGCCCCGTCCATGCATTGGCTGAATACGTGCAGTTCATTGCGCTCCTGACAGGCCTTTTCGTCGCTTCGGGAGGAATAATGATCATTGTGGATAAGGAGGCTAAACCAGCTACCAATGTGGCTTTGTTAGCCCTTGGAGCAGTTATTGCGAACATAATTGGCACGACCGGAGCTTCAATGCTGCTGATACGGCCTTTTATCCGTTTGAACCGAAATAGGATCAAACCCTACCATATCATCTTCTTCATCTTCATTGTAAGTAACATTGGAGGTAGCCTGACACCAATCGGAGACCCACCACTTTTTCTGGGGTTTTTGAAGGGTATTCCTTTTTTCTGGACTTTGACGAACAACCTGGTGCCCTGGGGATTTGCCATAGTACTACTTCTGGTAGTATTTTTTCTTTTTGACCGTATTAACAAATCCAACTATGAGTTAGATGAAGAACCTGTCGCACCTACTGGCAAAATCGGGCTTAGAGGTTCAAAAAACTTTGTGTGGCTGGCAGTCGTCGTTGCATCTGTTTTTCTTGATCCCAACGTTTTTGAATGGGTGCCTGCTATCCACTATGATGGACAGAAGTTCTCCTTCCTACGGGAGATCATTATGCTTTCGGCGGCCTATTTTTCTTACAAATTTGCAGATAAGCAGGCACTCGCTGGTAATGACTTCAATTTTGAGCCCATCAGAGAAGTAGCTTTCATATTTATCGGAATTTTTGGTACGATGATGCCTGCTCTCGAGCTTGTGGGGAATTTTGCGAAATCTCCCGAAGGAGCGGAAATAATCACCCACAATACACTCTACTGGGGCACCGGCATTCTTTCCGGCTTTCTAGATAATGCACCAACCTACATCAACTTCTTAACTGCAGGTATGGCTGCCGATGGAGCAAGTATTGGAAAGCTGAGCGATGTCTTGGACTATGCAAATGGAATGTTTGAAAACTCAATCATCGAATTGAGAGCAATTTCTGTAGCTGCTGTGTTCTTTGGTGCTTTTACCTACATAGGAAATGGCCCTAATTTTATGGTGAAATCCATAGCCGAACAAGTTGGTATTAAAATGCCTTCTTTCTTTGGATACATTGTACGCTATTCGATTCCAATCCTGATGCCTCTACTCATCATAGTATGGCTAATCTTCTTTGCCTTTAATTAAATTGGAATAACTGGTTGTTTAAAGCAACCAATGCTTCTTTCTTTAATGAAGATTCTACGAGAATTGAAATATTGTTGCGACTTCCTCCGTAAGCAATCATACGCATGGGAACATTTTCCAACGCTTTGAAAATCTCTCTGCCTACTCCTTTTTTTTCGGCTACCAGATCCCCTACAATGCAAATGATCGTTTGATGTTGGTCCACCTCCACTTTTCCATACTGACTGATATCCTTTACGATATCATTTAAATATTCATTTTTGTCGATTGTAAGTGAAACTGCAATTTCTGAAGTAGTAATCATATCAATGGGAGTCTTGTAGTGTTCAAAAACCTCAAAAACCTTTCTCAAAAAACCATACGCCATCGTCATACGGGATGACTTAATTTTTATAGCTGTAATTCCATCTTTAGCCGCAATTGCTTTAACTGCCTGAGGGCTTTGATTAGAAGTAATCAAAGTTCCGTAAGCTGAGGGGTCCATGGTGTTTTTAATTCTTACTGGAACGTTCTGCTGCTGTGCCGGTATGATACAATTTGGATGCAAAATTTTAGCGCCAAAGTAAGCCAGCTCTCCCGCTTCCTCAAATGATAAGTCGGAAATAGGTTTAGTCCGGTCCACGATCCTGGGATCATTATTGTGCATCCCGTCAATGTCTGTCCAAATCTGAGTTTCTTTGGCTCTTAAAGCTGCCCCAATCAGCGTCGCTGAATAGTCACTGCCTCCTCTTTTCAAATTGTCAATACCTCCACTCAAATTTCTGCAGATAAACCCCTGGGTAAGAAAAATATCCGCAGGATAGGGATAAATAATACTCTCTAGTTTCTTTCGAATGACCGGCAAATTTGGCTCTCCATTTTCATCTAAGTACATAAAATCTGCTGCAGGTATCAGTATAGAGTTTCGACCACTGGACTGCATGTATAATTGAAATAAATGAGTGGATATCAGCTCTCCTTGTACAACAATGACTTTCTCGATTTGGGGGTAATACGGCTGGGAGATTAACCGATGAATTTCCATAAAATGCCGCTCAATAATTTCAGCTCCTTTTTCTTGGTCTGACTTATTTTCAAAAAGTTGATAGACAAATGGGAAATAGGTTGTTTTTAAGTTGTCCGCCTTTTGTTTGGCTGCCTTGTGATCTCCCTTTTTAAAGCTCTCGATGATACGCTCAAGAGCATTGGTGGTTCCGGAGACAGCAGACAATACAACTATCGTCGGTTTAGCTGCTTCTTCGATCAACCTTGCAATATGATGCATCCTCTGTGGCGTTCCAACAGAGGTCCCTCCAAACTTTTGGACGAGCATATTCTATCGCTTTATAGCTAACATATTTAAGGCAGTAGCGGCGGCCTCATCCCCCTTATTTCCATGCTTTCCTCCTGCTCGTTCCATCGCTTGTTTCTTATCATTAGTTGTGAGTACACCAAATATCACCGGCTTATTATACTTCAGACCAACATCGGTAATACCAGATGCAACTGCCTGACAAATAAAATCGAAATGCTTCGTTTCTCCCTGAATTACGCAACCTAGTGCGATCACAGCATCAATTGCTTCCTTCTGTGCCATCCACTGTGCGCCCAAGGTCAACTCAAAACTTCCCGGAACATCCCATCTCAAAATGTTCTCTTTTGATACACCCGCCTTAATGAGCGTAGAAAATGCACCTTCAAATAGCGATTCCGTAACGTCGGTGTTCCACTCTGAAACTACGATTCCAAATTTTCTGGTTGATACTTTAGCCTCTGGTTGGACACTTACTTGACTGAGGTTTTTTTCTATGCTTGCCATACAATAAAAAAGGGCAAAGTAAATGATACCCTGCCCTGATAGTTTCTTTATTTTCTAATTTGTTTTCTTATTCTACCAGGAGCCCATCCAGCCTGGCCTTATGTTTCTTAGATTCTTGGTACTGAGAAGATCCATAATAATTTTCAACGATCTTCCCATAGGTTGCCGCTGCTGCTGACAGGTCCCCTGCAACTTCTTGCGCCACCGCAAGCTTAGTCAGGTAGATAGGTGTAAACTCCTTGTTAGGCTTTTGCGAGCTCGCTTTTTCAAAACTAGAAATTGCATTATCAAAGTCATCCAACTCCATATACGCATCTCCCATCAAAGCAAACGCTCTTGCCTGGATAAGTAGATCACTAGAGGAGAAGTTTCCGAAAGCTCTGATTGCACTTTGATAATCGCCTAATTTCAAATAGGATGCGCCAGCATAAAATTGTGATAAATTTGCTGCTTCTGTACCCGAGTAAAAATCAGCAATGTCCAAGAATCCATAACTATTTCCATCTCCATTTAATGCGAGACCTACACTATCTTTTTCAAAATAATAGACAGCCTGAAACATCTCCTCCTGAGCTTCTTGATTACGTCCTCCAATGTAATATTGGTAAGCCATAAAAGCCACAACTAACAATGCAATAGCACCAGCGAGACCAAATACTACGTTTTGGTTTTTCTTCTGATTGAAAAACTCTTCTGTCTTAGAAACTAGGACATCGGGGTTCTCGATCATATTGCTTGTGTCTTTCCCTTCTTTCGTTTTGGTTTTAGCCATCTATTTTAAAATTTGCGGTCGCAAAGATAAGGTTTTCTTCGAATTTTAGTCAGTTAAGGCCTCATTCCATAATGTAAGGATACTCATGATCCATGTAAACATCGGTGTAGGCATCCGAAGCATCAGGATACGGCGATTCTTCTGCAAATTGCACTGCTTCTGCAACGACCGCTTTGATACGCGTATCGATTTCCTTTAGCTCCTCTTCCGTAGCATACTTCTCATCTAAAATCACTCTTTTGACCTGTTCGATGGGGTCTCGCATCTTATAATTTTCAAGCTCTTCTTTTGTCCTATACTTTGCAGGATCAGACATAGAGTGACCTTTGTATCGATAAGTTCTCAGTTCTAGCAGCGTGGGCCCATCACCTCTTCTTGCCCTGTCAGCAGCTTCTGCCACTGCGTGATGAACTGCTTCTACTGACATCGCGTCAACGGCGGCCGACGGTATATCATATGCCTCCCCCAAGGTATACAGCTCGTGAACATTTGAAGTTCTTTGCACACTGGTTCCCATCGCATATCCATTATTCTCAATAGCAAAAATTACAGGAATCTTTAATGTCATTGCCATATTCAATGCTTCGTGAAACGCCCCTTGCCGAACTGCTCCATCACCCATGTAGCAGATACATAAATTATCTGTTCCTTTATATTTTTCAGCAAATCCTATCCCTGCGCCTAAAGGAATCTGAGCACCGACAATTCCATGTCCTCCCATGAAGCCCACCTCCTTGTCAAACATATGCATCGACCCTCCTTTGCCTTTGGATACACCGGTCACCTTACCGAACAATTCCGCCATGATATATTTTGGATCAGTCCCAAGAGCAAGTGGATGTGCATGGTCTCTATACGCGGTGATGTATTTGTCTCCTTTTTTGAGGGCACTCACAGAACCTGCGGCGCATGCTTCTTGACCGATGTAAAGGTGGCAAAACCCTCGGATTTTTTGCTGTCCGTATAATTGACCTGATTTTTCCTCAAATCTTCTCATCATGAGCATTTGATCATACCAGGATATATATTGCTCTTTCGAAAAAGATGCTTTTTTAGATTTAGCTTTCGATTTTGTTGCCATAAACTATATGATTCGTTTCTTAGCTTTGTAGCCAGATTTCGAGAGTTGCGAAATTAAAGCAAAAAGCCGCCTCCTCAAAATAAAAGCCCCGCATGTGAGACTCCAGCAATTAAAACTCGAAAACTTCAAAAATTATACGTCTCTGGACGTAGCGCTGGGTTCTCGTCTTATTTGCATTGTAGGTTTAAATGGTTCAGGTAAAACGAACCTAATGGATGCCATTCATTACCTGGTTTTCACCAAAAGCGGATTTATCGCTAATGACTCCTCGAATATTAAAAAGTCAGAAAAATACTTTTTGGTGAAAGGGGAAGTTTTAGAGAATGATACAACTACAGATCTAATATGTTACCTGCAGAAAGGGCAGAAAAAAACGTTTAAAAAGGATAAAATTTCCTACGAGCAGCTCTCCAAACATATTGGTAAATTCTTAGGAGTAATGTGCACCCCGTATGATGTACAATTGATCTTGTCAGGAAGTGAAGTTCGCCGCAAATGGATCGACGGATGTATTTCACAGTATCAGCCAGATTACCTTGACAACCTACTTATCTATCAACGGTATTTGAAACAGCGAAATGCACTTCTAAAAAACATCAATGGCAAGCTTAATTCGACAAATGAGAAGCTTTTGAACACGTACGATCGGTCCCTTGTCCCTCTAGCACAAATTATTACAAAAAGCAGAGCAACTTTTCTCGAGGAATTTATGCCTTTTTTCAATGCGAATCTTAGTATTCTGGTAAAGGAACATGAGTCATGTGAGATTAAGCTCAAATCCAAAGTACTGGAAGCGAGTTTTTCTGACGAATACTACAGCCTCCGGGAAAGAGATGTCCTCCTGCAACGAACGCATCTTGGGTCACATAAAGATGACATTGTATTCTCATTAGAAGGAGAGCCAATTAAAAGGCTTGGCTCCCAAGGCCAACAAAAATCTTTTCTCATCTCTCTTAAGCTAGCTCAATACGATCACCTGGTCGAGAAAACAGGGAGATACCCTATTCTGCTATTAGATGACATCTTCGATAAACTAGATGATGAGCGAATTGAGCAGCTTCTAAAATTACTTTCGGACACCTACCCTGAGAACGATAAAATAAAGCAAAAAAGTCAGGTCTTTCTGACGGACGCCAGGTCTGAGCGGTCCAGAAGTTTGACAAAAAATATTGCTAATACGCAGATTCTGGAAATAGAAGCCGGTAATTTAGTTGCTGATAACCTAGCTCAATGAAAAGAGATACCAGCATACATATCAAGGATGCGCTCTCGAAATATCTTAAAGATGAGAATATCGATCAGCAATTCAATGAAAAGAAACTGATTTCGATGTGGGGCGAAATGATGGGGAAGCCCATAGCCAGTCGAACCATTGGGCTCTTTGTAAAAAACAAAATATTGTTCGTGAAACTCTCTTCAGCTCCGCTGAAGCAAGAACTCACTCAAGCGAAAACAAAGGTTTTACAGCTACTTGAGCAAAAGATGGGAACCTCTGTAGTAGAGGATGTAAGGTTTCTCTAATCTTCATCCGGTATCCCCTCTTTTTCGCGAAAAGGAATAGTCCAAGAAACATAATAGCTAAAGCCAACTCCTCCGTTTCTTACGGTAGTTCCTGATCTTTTATTTCTTCCAAAACCCGGGACATCGAAGGTCTGGAGCTTTCCTTCTTCATCTGAAATCCTCTTGAAACCTCTCAATCTAAGTTGGTATCCAAGGTACAGTTGCTTCCATAATTTCATCCGAATACCTGTTGTCACTTCCATCCAAGTAGCAAGCAAATCTGAATTTTCAACTCGTAAACCTGCATAGTCCATCGTTTCACGAAAATTTGAAAATGCGTATCGAAAACCTGCACTTACCACGTGTCCACCGGGTAGTTTTGGTGTAAGGTTCTTATCTAAACCTATCCGACCATAGTTTCCGGCACTGCGATAATTGTACACTTCACCACGTTCAATTGCCTGCGAGCCGATTTCTCCCACAAAAAACCATTTCCCAAAGTCCATCTCAGCCATGATCTCCTGGCGCTGATGGGGAGAAGAAGCGAGCGTCAACGCCGTACTCCCCAGGTCATAACCAAACCTGACAAGTGACGGTGTCCAATCAATTTCTTCTTTATCCTTGACTGTAACTGAGTCTGGTAGAGACTGGGCAAATACCCAACAGGATGCAGAAAGAAAGACCAAACTAAAAATATACCGTGACATCTCCATTGAAATTGGAATTAGTAAGTACGGTTTGATTGATTACCAGAGAATCAAAACTATGCCCGATTGTATCCAAATTAGAAATTTTCAATGTGGGATTACAATCCAGTTCAAAAATCTGCAGTTGGGCATTGTAAGAGACCGATAGCTGATAATCAACACTATCTGTAAAAAAATCCAAGTCAACCCGAACTAGTTGAGGGTCAAGAAAGACGCCTAAAGTGCTCAAAGTATCGGTGTCTGCATCCAAACGATACAAATTATTGAATCGAATAGAGTCAAAACTCACAATTTCATTGTGAGCAAACTGAATGATCATGTAAGATCTGTTCGGGTCATTCTGGCAATCTTCAATGGTAGTACAACCAAACAGAGAGAAAAGCGTCATCACCAAAAGAAACTGCTGTATTCGCATAAAGTGCCCAAAATTATAGAATGGCTGCATAAGTAGAACGAATCACCGTAACCATTTGTATTAGTTTTGCTGAAAATTTAGTGACTTGAAGACTAAGAAGCTCCACAAAGACAAAGTAAACATTGTAACACTTGGTTGCAGTAAAAACATTGTAGACTCAGAGGTGATGATGACCCAACTAAGGGGTAATCAAGTAGATGTCGCTCATGAGGATCAAAAGGATGATGCCAACGTGGTGATTATCAATACCTGTGGTTTTATAGACAATGCTAAACAAGAGTCAATAGATACCATATTAAGGTATGCTGATGCTAAAGCTGAGGGGATCGTAGAAAAAGTGTATGTTACAGGATGTCTTTCTCAAAGGTATCGTGACGACTTAATGCAAGAGATTCCTGAAGTAGATGCCTGGTTCGGAACCATGGAGCTTCCTTTACTGCTTAAAAAGTTTAATGCTAACTACAAGCATGAATTACTTGGAGAAAGAATTACAACTACACAACAGCACTACTCTTACCTGAAGATTTCTGAAGGATGTGATCGGCCATGCTCCTTCTGCGCTATCCCCTTAATGCGAGGAAAGCATGTTTCTCGTCCTATTGCAGAGCTTGTGACAGAAGCTAAGTCGCTTGTTTCTCGAGGCACAAAAGAACTCCTTCTGATCGCTCAAGATTCCACCTATTATGGTTTAGATATTTATAAAAAGAGAAACTTATCTGAGCTACTAGATCAGCTAGCAGATGTTGAAGGGCTGGATTGGATTCGCTTACACTATGCATTCCCCACAGGATTTCCTGAGGATATATTAAAGGTGATGGCAACAAGACCAAATATCTGTAATTACTTAGATATTCCCTTACAGCACGGGTCTACCAATATGCTCAAGATCATGCGAAGGGGAACTACCAGACAAAAAACGGAAGACCTACTGGATAAAATAAGAGACACGGTACCAGGGATAGCCATACGTACTACTTTGATTACGGGCCACCCGGGGGAAACAGAACAAGACTTTCAGGAAATGATGACGTTCGTGGAAAGGTCTAGGTTTGAAAGACTGGGTGTTTTTACCTATTCACATGAGGAGCAAACACATGCTCACGCCATGCCTGATGACATTCCTGAAGAAGTCAAAGAAGAAAGAGCTGCTCAAATCATGGATCTTCAACAATCCATCTCTTCTGAAATTAACAGTCAGAAAATAGGTCAAACACTAAAAGTTTTAATTGACCGCGTTGAGGGAGGAAACTTTGTCGGAAGAACGGAGTTTGACTCTCCGGAAGTAGACAATGAAGTGCTGATAGATGCTTCAAAGCACTACCTGAGAATTGGTGACTTTACTAATATAAAAATTACGGATGCAGCGGAATTTGACCTTTTCGGTGAACCTGCATAACGCCAACATATGAATGTCCACAAAATACCTTTTGAAGAGACAGGACTGCTCTCTCAAATGTTCCTTGACTACATTAGGCAAAAGCCTGAACTGAAAGATTACTACAGCTTTTCTCCCTCTATTGAAGGGTTGGAAGCTGCACTCAAAACGCGGCAGTTCAGCAAAAAAAACCGACTTATTCTGCACGAAGTACTAATGGAGCAATACGGTCCGTTAGCAAAAAGAGAGGCAAACTTCAGTAACATACTCTCTCTTCAAGAAGAGCATACTTTTACCGTCACCACCGGACATCAGCTGAATATATTTACTGGCCCACTCTATGTGATTTTCAAAATCATTAGTGCCATCAACTTGGCTAAAAAGTTAAAAGCTGCGTTTCCGGATTACAATTTTGTGCCGGTTTACTGGATGGCAAGCGAAGATCACGACTTCGAAGAAATTAATCATTTTCACCTCTTTGGGAAAAAATATGTTTGGGAGACCGAGCAGCGAGGGCCTGTTGGAAGATTTGCTCCTCAGTCACTAAACTTCGTCATGGAACAGCTTCCAGAGTTTGCACGTGTATTCGAGCACGCTTATCTTGATCATTCAACTTTAGCTGAATCCGTTCGATTCTATATGCACGAACTTTTCGGTGATCAAGGGCTGGTAGTAGTGGATGCCGATCATGAACGACTCAAGCAACTCTTTTCTCCCATCATAGAAGCAGACTTATTTGAGCAAAAATCAAATGACCTTGTTGAGGAAACAAGTGCTCGCTTATCAAATGCCGGGTATAGTACTCAAGTATTTCCCCGAAAAATTAACTTCTTCTACCTAAACGGTTTCCGTGAAAGAATCGTAGAGGTAAACGGCGTTTTCAGCGTCAACAACACAGATTTGACTTTTACCAAGGAAGAGTTGAGGGAAGACCTTAAAAGAAATCCCCAACGCTTTAGTCCAAACGTGATCATGCGTCCTCTATATCAGGAGGTTATCTTGCCCAATATAGCCTATTTAGGAGGCCCTTCAGAAGTAACTTATTGGCTTCAATTAAAGGATAATTTTGATCATTTCAATATAGCCTTTCCGGTTCTACTGGCTAGAAATTTTGCAATGATCGTCAATAAAGGATTATCCAAGAAAGTCAAAAAACTATCGTTACCAGCAACTTCATTATTCAAGAGTACGCATGAACTCAAGGCATGGTATCTGGAACATTTTCAGAAGAATGAGCACCTGCTTGATAAAGAAAAAGCGGAAATAAACGACATCTTTGATCGCATCACCACTAAAGCTGCTACAATTGATAAATCGCTTGAGGGGTTCATCGGTGCTGAGGGAGCCAAAACCTACAAAAGTGTCGATAACATCCAAAAACGATTGAAAAAATCTTTGGAAAACCAAAACGAGCTGGCCATGAATCAAATTAGTGGTATCAAAGAAAAACTCTTTCCGAACGGGGTTCCGCAGGAACGATATGATAACTACTTAAACTTTGCATTAAATAATCCGAATTTTATTCAGACGCTGTTGGATAACTTTGATCCACTAGAGTTTAGTTATTACCAATTTTGGGAAACCTGATAAAAAAAGAGTTAAGAGCACAGGTATTGGACTACCGCAGGCTGGTCGCTGCATCAGTTTTCAAAAACCGTAATCAGGTAATTAATGAAAAAATTATACACCTTCTAGCCAAGCAGAGGACTAGAGAACTCCATGTGTTCCTCCCCATGACAAAAAATCAAGAACCTGACTGCCTCTCTGCTATCCGCTGGGCTTGGAAGAATGGTGTCGCTACTCTGACAACCAAAACTGACTTTGCAAATCGGTCACTTCAACATTTCTTCTTCGAAGAGAATACGATGATTAAAACATCTTCAAAAGGCATACCTGAGCCTCTAAATGGTATAGAAACAAACCTGACCGAGACAGAGGTTATTCTGGTACCACTACTTGTATTTGATAGAAATGGTCATCGAATTGGTTACGGTGGTGGTTACTATGACAAGATCCTTTCTGAAATCAACCCAGATACCTTAAAAATAGGGTTATGCCTGTCTGGAGGCATGGATGCTTTTAATTTTGTAGAAGCGCATGATCAGCCATTGGATATGATCATAACGCCATTTGAAACGCTAGAGATAAATGAGCAACACTGAAGTAGACATATTGATTATAGGAGCAGGTCCTATCGGACTTGCTTGTGGAATTGAAGCAAAAAAAGCAGGCATCAGCCATGTGATCATCGACAAAGGAAGACTTGTCAACTCCATCTACAATTATCCCCACAACATGACGTTTTTCTCCACTTCAGATCGGCTGGAAATAGGAGACGTCCCTTTTATTTCTCATAACCCAAAACCTACTAGGCCAGAGGCGCTGGAATATTACCGTCGTGTCGCTCTCTCTTGGGGTTTAAATGTGAAGCTTTACGAGTCGGTAGAGAAGGTTGAACACGCTAAGAATGTGAAAACAATCATTACCTCCAAGGGAGTCTACAGAGCAAAAAAAATCATCTTAGCCACAGGTTTCTATGACCTTCCCTATCTGCTCAATGTCCCTGGTGAAGAGCTTCCAAAAGTAACACATTACTACAGTGATCCGCACCCATATTTTGGGATGAAAATCATCGTGGTGGGAGCTGCCAATTCGGCTGTGGATGTAGCGCTGGAAACATACCGAAAGGGCGCCAGAGAAGTCACAATGGTAATCAGGGAAAAGGAAATTGGGCAAACCGTCAAATATTGGGTTCGTCCGGATTTAATTAACCGCATTGAAGAAGGGAGTATCGTGGGTTATTTTCAGTCTGAAATCACCGAGATCCGAGAGAGAGAAGTAGAAATTGCAACTCCGGAAGGAAGGATAACATTAGAAAATGATTTTGTGTTGGCAATGACAGGCTATCAGCCAGATTTTGGTTTTCTCAAATCAATCGGAATTAAAATGGGCCAGGACGAGCACAAAACGCCTGATTATAACCCAAAAACGATGGAAACGAATGTAGAGGGTGTGTATCTGGCGGGAGTTATTTGTGGTGGATTAAAAACAAATAAGTGGTTCATAGAGAACAGCCGCATTCATGCCGAAGTAATTATTCAGCATATTCTAAATCAATAATTACATTTACTATATGCAGTGGTACTGGAAAACAATTATTGGTTTCTTCGCTTCGATAATCCTTCTTGCCAATATTCTATTTACATGGCTGGACAGAACTCCGTACAAAGAAACTAAGGCTTATCAAAAAACACAGAGTGCGCTGGACCGATACTACGAATACCGGCCTACGGTGATAAGCGACAGTCTGCAAATAGGGTGGTCAAGTGCGTCACTAATACCATCATCTCAGGTGTCAGAGGCACCATTAGCCGGATATGGTGCTAGAAAACCTAAATATGCCACCGGCTTACTTGACTCTGTAAAAGCAAAAACCACGGTGATCACAAACGGCAATCAAAAGATAGCACTTGTAAGTGCTGAATTGTTGATCATACACCCTGAAGTTGCCAATGAAGTTTACTCGCAATTGGAAACAAAAGGCTGGTTTCCCCACGAAATATACTTTGGGGCAACACATACACATTCAAGTATTGGAGCCTGGGCTCCGGGTCTTGTTGGAAATTTATTCGCGGGATCATTTGATCAAGAAATGGTTACCTTTCTAGGCAGTCAAATAGCAAGCACTATTTTAGGTGCAGAAGAAAATTCCTCACTAGGTGGGTACTCTTTTCTAGAGTTAGATGTCCCTGATTTTATCTTCAACAGATTAGCGAGAGACAAAGGGATAGTCGACCCTTATCTAACGGCAACGATGTTTCTGACGGAAAATGGAAAAGCGATTGACCTTAGTTATGGGGCACATGCAACTTGCTTTGATCATAACTGGAAAAAAGTAACCGGTGATTATCCCGCTGTACTAACCGAACTTATTCGAGGTAACTCACAGTTTGTTTTTGCTAACTTCAGAGCAGGAGCGGTTGCGAGCATGGGCCCGGCAAGGAATGGGTTGGCAAATAAAGAATATGCCTCCTGGATAGCCAAAGGAATACACGAAGAGCTTAAGATGCCTCTTCTTATGAATCCCTCTTTCTTTTACACTGGAAAATTAGAAGTCTACAAGCTGCCGCTTTACCTAGAAGACCCTCAGTTAAAAATCACCAACAATTTGAAAGTAAGACCCTGGCTTTTCCGTCAGTTTGTCGGTGAGTATCCGGTAGAAGTGAGTGTGGCATCCATCGATTCACTGCTCATGATTGGACTCCCCTGTGATTTTTCTGGTGAGTTGGCGGTCCCGCTCTACGAATATGCCCAATCAAAAAACCTCTCCTTGAGAATCAATAGTTTTAACGGTGGCTATATAGGTTATGTCCCACATGATCAATGGTATGATCTGAATAAATACGAAACAAGAACGATGTCATGGTACGGACATGATATGGGGGCTTACCTTACAGATATTATGATGCAGATCATCAACCAACACGCAGCATGATTTCCCGTCCAACTTTACTGGTAGATCAGTCAAAAGCTGAGAAGAACATCCGATCGGTTCAGGAAAGATGCGAAAGGCATGGCCTGAGTTTCCGACCTCATTTCAAGACCCATCAGTCCATTACCGTAGGTAATTGGTACAAGGCACTGGGTGTAAAGAAGATTACTGTTTCATCTGTGGTTATGGCAGAATACTTCATCCAAGACGGTTGGGCAGATGTGTTGATCGCCTTCCCCTACAACCCACTGGAAGCAACAACCATAAACCGCCTGGCAGAAAAGGCAACGGTTGGTGTTTTGATTGAATCTGTCGAATCACTGGAACATCTGAAACTAAATGTATCTAATCGAGTCAATTTTCACATCGCAATTGATTGCGGATACAAACGGACAGGGGTAAGCTACACCAATGCGGGTCTTATAGAGAGATTAATGACCAAAAACTCCCACCATCTTTTCTCTGGTTGGGTAACGCATGCCGGACATGCGTACAGTGCCCGAGGAAGAAATGAAATAGAACCTATCCATCGACAAGCCCTTCACAACCTTGGTCAGTTAATCGAAGCTGTTGGGGAAAAACCCTATCTCTCTTATGGAGACACTCCAAGTGCAAGCACCAGTGAATATTGGGAGCATATAGATGAGCTCCGTTGCGGAAATATGGTCTACTATGATCTCACGCAAGCCTTGGTTGGATCTTGTGAAAAAGAAGATATCTCTGTGGCAATTGCATGCCCAATAGTTTCTAAGCATCCGGAAAGAAATGAAATGGTGGTCTACGGTGGAGGTGTACACTTCTCCAAAGATCGGCTAGAACTAAACGGAGAGACCCTTTATGGCCAAGCTGTAATGATTACAAACGATGGTTGGGAAATAATTGAAGGAGTTACGATGAAAGGCCTCTCTCAAGAGCATGGAAAAGTTTCCGCCCCTTCAAGCTTTATAGAAAATACAGCAATTGGGGATGTCATTGGATTTTTACCTGTGCATTCCTGTATGGCAGCAGATTTGTTAGTATTGCAAAAAACTATGTCAGGGCAGCCTATACAGAAGCTGCAATTGAAATGAACAACGTTGTATATCACTTTTTTATTCTCTCCCTATTTTTCGGTCAGTTAAGTAGGTCCCATGCTCAAACAGAAGATTCTGTTTCCCTCGATGAGATGATTGGTCAGATGGTCATGGTAGGGTTAAATAAGTACACACAATCCAAGCAAAAAGAGTTAACACTTCAGGCTATCCAAGATGGAAAAATATCAGGTATTATCCTTTTTGAAAAGGATCTCGAGAAATCCAATACGAAGGAAAACTTAGCAAAACTTGTTTGGGAATTACAGCAGGGTGCCCCCACACCTCTTTTCATGGCAATAGATGAGGAGGGAGGTAAAGTAAATCGTCTAAAACCAAAGTATGGATTCCCTAAAACAGTAACTGCAGAATACTTAGGAGAATTAAATGTGTTAGATTCTACTGCCTACTACGCTGAAGCAACTGCCACCACCCTTAGAAAATTCGGCTTCAATGTCAATTTCGCACCAACTGTAGACATAGACATCAACCCTGAAAACCCGGTAATCGGCGGGTATGGTCGTAGTTATTCATCAGATCCGCTAGTGGTTTCGTCGCATGCAAAAACAGTGATCGAAGCACACGATGAACAACAAGTTGCCACAGTACTAAAACATTTTCCAGGACACGGCTCATCTGCAAGTGACACCCACCTGGGTATTGCAGATGTTTCAAATACTTGGCAGTTTGAAGAATTGTTCCCCTATAAATTCTTGCTAGATAGTGGTAAAGTAAGAGCAATCATGTCATCACACATTGTAAATCGATCTTTAGATGAGAAGCTGCTTCCGGCCACTCTGTCAGACAAAATCATCGATGGAATATTAAGAAAGCACCTTGATTTTAATGGCGTAGTGTTTAGTGACGACATGCATATGGGGGCTATCACACAACACTATGGGTTTGAGGATGCGGTGATCCTTGCTATAAATGCGGGAGTTGATGTATTGGTTTTTTCCAATAATATTAGTCTAAATGATACCACCAATGCAGGTGGATTACACGATATAATTAAGCGCGCTGTGCTCGACGGTAGGATAGAAAAGACTCAAATTGAAGCTTCTTATCAACGCGTCATGTCACTTAAATCTTCATTGGGACTCCTTACGGCATCCTATAAGCCGCAACTAAAGGAAATGCTGAAAATAGATTAATTTGAGATGTCACTACTAAACCCAAGTCTCCATGAAAGAGTATAATCCAAGGTCATGGTTTTCCTTGCTGTTTGATTTTTACAGCAGAATGATCTTCAGGGCACTACTACCACTGATGATGTTCATAGGGCTTTTTACAGCTTCTTTTGTCTTCATCATCGTGGATGTTATGGAAGTGCATTACAGCGGAACAATCTCATTTCACTCAATTCTTGGAACAATCCTAGGTCTATTCCTAGTATTACGAACCAATACTGCCTACGATAGGTGGTGGGAAGGACGCAAACTTTGGGGTAAACTAGTCAATGACTGCCGGCAGCTTGCCATAAAGTTCAACAGCTTTTTGCCTGCGGATGCCAAAAAAGAACGAGCACATTTTCGAGCATTGATAGGAAATGTTCCATACGCTATGAAAGAGCATCTGAGAGATAGCATCCTAGTAGGGGAAATGGACTTTACAGATGAGAAGATGAAAAACCAAATCATCAAAAGCCCTCACCGACCCAATGCCATTCATGAAATGCTTTACGCTAAGTCAAACGCTTTAAGGGAAAAAGGAACAATCAGCGATGAACAGCTCCTAATTCTTGATAAGGAGTTGAAAGGATTTACAGATATAATCGGCGCATGCGAGCGTATCAAATCGACGCCTATTCCTTATTCATATAGCATGTTTATTAAAAAGTTTCTGTTTATCTATTCGACTACCCTTCCCGTTTCCTTTGCATGGGTCTTTGGCTATTGGGCTATCCCCATCGTGATGCTTGCCTTTTACTTCCTGGTTAGTGTGGAATTGATTGCGGAAGAAATAGAGGATCCCTTTGGAAATGACGTAAATGATTTGCCCTTAGATTCTCTCTCTAAAAAAATCCGCACTAACGTATACACGCTTTTAAAGGAATAATTAGCACAATAACCACAATACAAGAATTATCTGCTAATTTTAGAACTTATATAATCTAACCAATTTCGATATGAGATCTTTTCAAATCAAAGTGCTATCTATTTTGAGTGTTCTGGTAATGATTTTCAGTTCATGTGGTGGCGGGCAGTCACAAGAAACTGCTGCCGGTGCAGAAGGAGATGAATTTGACGCAGCAAAAACTCAGGTGATCAGTGATATCAATAATGTCATAAAAGACTTACCTCCTCCATCAGAAGTTCCTTATCTTCTAATGGCTACCGGAAGCGATTTTGACGCTTCTTTGGTAAACACCCTTGAAAATTTAGAAAGCTACAGTAATCCCGCGAGCCTTGCAGCCATAAATTTAGGTGTGTACATCACAGATGTAGGATACCTAACTTCATATGAAATGGCACAGCAAACGATTGAATACGTATCGGCTTGTCAGAAACTATCGGAAGAAATTGGAGTAGCTTCTGCCATGGACATGGAGTTAATGAGTCGCTTTGAAAGAAACTTGAATGAAAAGGATTCTTTGAAAGTATTAGTTGATGAAATCATCAACAGAACAAGTGAAAGATTGGATGCCATCGACAGAATGAACATAGCCGGACTTGTATTGGCTGGCTCGTACATAGAAGGTATTTATGTCTCCAGTGCACTAGTTGCAAACTTTGACGATGACCTTCCTGCACTTGTTCTTGAGCCACTAATCAAGATTATCGTAGACCAAAGACCTGCTGTTGATAATTTATTGGTTGTCATGGAAGATCTAAAAGGTGATGAAGCAATTGATAAGATGGCTGCTGACCTTGGTAGAATCAAGGAGATCTATGATACTGATTTAGCAGCAGTTTCTAAAGCCATTTCTGAAAATACGGGAGACCTAATCCTTACAAAAGATATGTTGAGTAGTTTGACTGCAGCAGTTGCCGAAATAAGAGGTTCGTATACGAACTAACAATTACAACACCTATTAGAAAAGAAAGCCCTGACAAATATGTCAGGGCTTTCTTTTTATAACCGTTTTTCTTTTACTGAGCTAGATCGGAACATTAACATGTCTCTCTGCATGGTAGGAAGATCTCACCAATAGACCGGATTCGACATAATTTCTTAATTCCTATACGTCTTGAATAGTTCTTAAAAATCAACTTTAGATCTATCCAAAAATTGATTAATACCCTATTCTGGGTAAACTAGAACTACCATGAATATGTTAATTTGCTTATAACGCATCAACGTTTGAGCGATATTTCTTTTTCTAATAGCTTTTTTAATTAAGTTTGATCAATACAATTTTTTAAAACTATGAGATTTTTTTACATTTTAATCACGTTTGCAGCTGTTCTAGGAGCTAGCTGCTCTCAGTATCAACAAGAAGAGAAGGGTATTTTACCAGACGAGGTCTTTGTAGATCAAATTTCCATGAATCATTTTTTAGAAAAATATTCGGAGTTCATCGATGGATTATCTGAGGAAGAAGTCAATGTATGGTCTAGCTTAAGTTCCATTAGTAATGACGAAAACTATTCATCATATGATATAGCTGGTGTCGCTGGTAGTGATTCGAAGTGCACATGCGGTGAAGGTATGGGTGGTTGTAGCGCTGATGGACAGTTTAGCTCTTGCTGCATTTGCTGGGACCCTAACACCCAGCATGGCGCATGTGGTGTCTATTTTGGGATTGCAACTTGTCGTACGGCAAATATTGAGCCACAACGAGAAGCAAGAAAAGACTTAGAACTGGGAAAATTTATTTCATTTAAGCCCGCTTCTATGAGTACTGCTCTATTTGAATTACAGAAAAAAACAGGAACAAAAATCGATGAGCTGGTAATAGAAATTGAAGTACTAGTTGAAAATTCACTTTAGTTAATTTAGACACAGGCTAAGAAATTAGTTTGTGTCCATTTTATTATGAAAATCAAAAATATTCTTTTAGTCACTTTCGTATTCAACTACGTTACCTTGACCGCTCAAGTAGAGATTTCCGGAGTTATTAAAAATCACGAAAAATGGTCCAATCTCATTATTGTAGAATCGATCGAACATCTAAGCCCTTTCGAGAGGGTATCAATTGATTCTATTAGGTTAGACGAGGATGGGAAATTTAGAAAAAGGTTCAATTTAGACTCTAATCATCTGCTTCTTAAATTTGTAATTCAAAAAGGGGATGATAACTATTCAATAATTGAAGGGAATCAAGACAACTACCTCTATTTTACCTTGGAAGGCGGGGAAAAAGTAGAATTTGTGGGAAATGCAGACTCTTTATACTACTCTTCAAGTATCACTTCCAAGAATGCTGTGAATAACCTTGCATTGGAAAGTTTTAGGGATCTGAGAAAGGGCTTTTTTCATCTTTCACGTAAAAGAGAGCAAAGCCCCGAACTATATTCTGAGTCAGAATTTATGGACTTGTGGATGGCAAAAATTGATTCAATTAAACCAAAGCTCTTGACTAAAATTCTTAATAATGGAAGCCTCAGTGAGCAATACCTTGGCGCATATCTACTTTATGCTGCAAATTTTGGTAACCTGCAAAGCCCTGTGTTAAAACGTAAGAGTAACGAGTTTTCTGAAGCTATCACTTTGGGAAAATCAATAAAGCAGGAACTTGAGAAAAATGAACATAATAAGCTTAATAATTTTGCGGTACTCGATATAAATGATTTAGGTAGAAATTTCGAAGATTTACTAGAAATGGATTACACTGTTATTGATTTCTGGGCTTCTTGGTGTCGGCCATGTAGATCAGCAAATCAATCAAGCATCCCTAAATTCTTACAAACATTTGATAATTCAGTTGGCTTTATTTCAATTTCTACGGACGAAAGCAAAGAGAAATGGATAAAAGCCTCAGAAAATGACAGTATTTACTGGTCGTCTTACCGTGTCCTAAACCGACAACTAATAGAAATATTTGATCTACAAGCTCTACCACAGTATTTTGTGGTGAATAAGTCCGGTGAAATTCAATTTCACACGATTACCATTCACGAACTAACTTCATTTCTGAATAATCGAAAATTATAAGATAATTAAGAAATTCTACCAGTTCAAACTGGCACGTTGACGTGACGCTCAGCATGGTAAGATGACCTTACCAATGGGCCGGATTCGACATACTTCAACCCTCTCCTCAAACCTTCTTCTCTATACATATCGAATTGATCTGGATGAATGAACTCTGCAACTTCGATATGACGCTTAGTAGGCTGTAGATATTGCCCTAAGGTTAATATATCCAGGCCGTGAGCCACAAGGTCATCCATGGCTTTGTGCACTTCATCCACCGTTTCACCAAGCCCTAACATTATTCCAGACTTGGTTCTTTTACCCGCTTCTTTGGTAAGTTTGGTCTGATCGAGGCTTCTTTGATATTTTGCCTGAGGTCGCACCCTTCGGTACAATCGCTCGACTGTTTCCATATTATGGGATACGACTTCCTGACCTCCATCTATCATACGAAGCAAAGCTTTCCAGTTTGCTTTGACATCTGGAATCAAGGTCTCGATCGTCGTCTCAGGGCTTAGCTCTTTCACTTTTACTATGGTCTGGTACCAAACTTCTGCACCCCGATCTTTGAGCTCATCTCTGTTTACGGAAGTAATGACCGCGTGCTTTACACCCATGGTAGCGATCGCTTCCGCTACTCGCTGCGGCTCCGCCTCATCGTATTCAGGTGGACGTCCTGTCGCTACTGCGCAAAACGTACACGAACGCGTACAGACATTTCCAAGGATCATGAAAGTCGCTGTGCCTGCTCCCCAACATTCCCCCATGTTTGGGCAGTTCCCACTTTCACAAATCGTATGTAATTTATTTTCATCGACAATCTTTCGAACCTGTGCATACTCCTTCCCCACAGGAAGTTTGACGCGTAACCAATCAGGCTTGGTTCTTTTTTTTGTCGGCTCTACTACAGGTAATTCAATCATTAATTGATCATTCAAAATTGCAAAATAACTAGCTCATTCTCAGACTACCAAAACACGATTTTTCACCGCCTTATCCCCCAGAAGAAAGTAAAAAACGCAGCGTTATACCACGCTCGATTTTCCTGAGTCGGAACAAGTATGATTTTTCTTGCAAACAACTCACTTGACAATCCTATCTCTACTCCCGCAACATTGTTCCGAAAAGAACCAAACTCGAAAGAAACATATGCTTTTCCATTGAGTCCTGGTACAATGGTAGATTCCCCTAACCCTTGTAGCAATTTTCCTGATCCCTGGATCGAACCTAAATTTGGATACCGATCGGGATCATATGGTGCATATTCGCCTCCAGCTGTTAATACGTAGTACGGTGATTCAAGACCAATGGTGGCTCCTCCAGCCGCGCCAATGCTGATTTGTACTCCTTGCTGGGCTGCTTTTTTAAAAAGAAGTTTTTCTAACCCGTAATGAGCACGAAGGCTATACAGATAATTCTGCTTACCCCAGATAAAGGATGTGCCGGTCTGCTGTGATGTATATTTCTGCTCCTTGGGGTGTTTGGTATTCATCAACTCCACGCCGTAGGTGGTAAACAATCTTTCGGAACGGAACCTGCTACTGCGTAGAAATACCCCTCCTAAGAGCCCACTATTTGTATTTTTGTTGACGCCCCATAGAAATTCTCGCTTATATTCATAATCGTCATAAATTTGAGAATTACTGGCAAACGCCAGCGTCATCAACATGAACAGGACTGAGGCTTTCTTCATAAATAATTAACACCTTAGTGTGGTAACGAGAATGTAAAAATAAAAGTTTGTAATGCATATAAAAACAGCTTACCAGGGACAATTACGTACAAAGGCTCTACATAACATGTCCGGGAATACCTTATTGACAGACGCCCCGACAGATAACAATGGAAAAGGGGAGACTTTTTCACCAACCGATTTAGTCGCTGCGGCCCTTGCCAGCTGTATGATGACCATCATGGGGATAGAGGGACAAAAGATGGGCTTTGATATGGACAAACTTGAGGCCGAAACAGAAAAAGTCATGTCAGTTTCTCCTCGCAAGATCTCAAAACTAAGAATACACCTAAAATGGAGTGATCCAAAAGGAACTTCTGATCAACGGCAACTACTGAAGGAAAAAGCGTTGACCTGCCCTGTAGCACTTAGCCTCTCTGAACAATTAAAGCAAGAAATCACATTTAGCTTTTAAGTACCCGCTGCTTCTTGGACGTGCAATGCTATCTCATCATAGCTAATCCCTAAATGAGACGCTTCGTAGATCACTGCTCCATTGTAAATCATAATTGCCTGAGGAGATTGGTGATCAACGGAGAAACGAGAAGATATTTCATTTGAAATTTCACGGTAGCTTATCAAATCAAGGTAGTATGCTGAAACTTCAACGGGATCATCCAGCTTCCATTTTCGCTCAAGTCGAGCAAGTGCTGCCGAGCTAATCGAGCAACGTGTGCTATGCTTAAAGATTAAGATCGGCCGTATTTTAGACTCCTGCTCTAGTTGATCAAGGTGATTTAACAAAGTAAGCGATTGCCAGTTCATTAGTTATTCCAGATTTCTCTTTCTTTTTTATCAAATTTCGGCTTTGAACCTCTTTCTTTAACAGCAGGTGGTTGGGCATTGTTCCCATACATTCTATTCCAAAGAATACTCCAACTGCGATAGGCCTCTTTCAGTTGAGCAGAGGAGGCATGCGTAACATTCAAATATCCTGCACTTGGGTGAAATTGCTTCTTTTTGTCTCCTTTAATCTTAATTGGCCCGGTGTAAGAGGCCATTGTGCCCCTTAATGGTACCGATCGCAGCTGCCAATACTGCTTGATACTGTATTTGTGCTCTATTGAGTACCTCGGACTCACTCTATGTTGCTCTCTGGAAAAAGGAGGGTCAGGGCTATACCTGGGCTTAACATTATAAACCCACATCGGTCGATTTACTTGCTGCGAGTACCTTGGCTTAATCGTCACGTTTTGCTGTATAAAAGATGATCCAGCCGAATACCTGGGCTTTATATTGTAGTCCTTTGGCCTGTAGGGGCTCCCAGGGGAGTACCTTGGAAGACGAGCAAGTGACAAGGCGCCTTTATTCACAGTCGTACTGTATCTTGGTGTAATTCTATAATTCCCTGCCTTAAAAGGAGATCCTGGTGAATACCTAGGGCCATCTGATAGAGAAAGAACACCACTGCGATTGGGTACACTGTAACGCGGCTGTACTCGGTTATCTTTAGTCCTGAAAGGGGATCCGGGTGAATATCTCGGTGAAGAAGTTAGTGCTATAACTTTTCTTTGTTGAGCTTGCGAGTAGCGTGGAGTCACACCTCTTGTTCTTGTAGACGTACTGTAGGACAACGCCGTGAATCGGTTTTTAGAATTATTTGATTTGAATAAGCTGATCCCCGAGTTCCACGCTGGTGTTGGGCTTGTTCTAGGTGTTATCGTTTTTACTCTACCCGATTGATAACTAATTGGAGCACTATACCTTGGGGGAGACTTTCTTTCGAAGGTTGGTTTTGTGCTTGGTCCCGGAAGACGTCGTTTTCTCTGATTGCTTACAAACCCTTCTCGTTTCCTTACAGAGGTCTTTAGTCGAGCATCACTATCTGTAATAAGCTGTGCATTCAGTTCTTCTCCGATGAAAAGGAAGACTATCAGAAAACTAAAACCAAGAAATATTTGCTTATTCTCTCCCAAAAAATGAGCTTTTTTCAAAGAACAGCAATTAAAGCCTAATCCCCAACAAGGACCTATACTAATAGGACAATAATTGCCGCATTTTACTTTCTAACCTGTTTTTTGGTAAAAAATTGCCCTCCAAGTTATGAGCAAATGGTACAGGAGTGTCCAAACTGGCTTCTCTCATTACGGGAGCATCAAGGTATTCAAAGCAGTTCTCACTAACCCAAGCCCCTATTTCAGCTCCAATCCCCCCTGTCATGGTATCTTCATGTAATATCAAGGTACGACCCGTCTTTCGAACAGATGTTTCAACTGCCTCCTTATCCCATGGAGATAAGGTTCTCAAATCGATTATCTCTATCCCTGCGAATTCTGATGATTCAGATAGCTGCTCTGCCCAATGAACCCCCAGGCCATATGTGATGATGGTTGCATCATCTCCTTCCTTAACCCTTTTTGCTTTTCCCACAGGAACTGTATAGTAGCCTTCAGGTACCAGACCGGTAAGAGATCGATAGAGGTATTTATGCTCGAAGTACAAATACGGATTAGGGTCCTCAAAGGCTGCTAACAAAAGTCCCTTAGCATCTTCCGGTGTCGAAGGATACACGATTTTCAGCCCGGGAGTATGGAAAAACCAGGATTCGTTAGACTGAGAATGAAAAGGTCCTGCCCCAACACCTGCTCCTGTCGGCATTCTAATTACAACATCGGCTTTCTGACCCCATCGGTAATGAATCTTGGCCAGGTTATTCACGATTTGATTAAATCCGCAAGTAACAAAATCCGCAAACTGCATCTCCATCATTGCTTTCATTCCAGCAATGCTCAACCCCAGAGCTGCTCCCACAATGGCAGACTCACACAGAGGGGTATTTCGAACTCTTTCCTTCCCATACTTCTCTACGAAGCCTTCGGTTATCTTAAACACACCTCCATAATCTGCTATGTCCTGACCCATCATCACCAAAGAAGGGTGTTCATGCATGGCCATGTCTAAGCCATCAGAAATTGCATCGACAAATCTCTTGTCTTTTTTCTTTTTACCTGGTACGATGACTCCCTGTTCATGAGGGTAAAAAACATCTGTGATTTCATCCTCTTCTGTTGACGTAAGCACAGGTGCATCAAATGCTTGCTTTACAGCAGCATTAATCTTGCGCTTAATCGCTGACTTGATGCTATTGAGGGCCTTTTCCTCTATCCCTTCACTCTCTAAAAAAACCTCATAATTTATAATAGGGTCTTTTTTTGCCCAATATTCCATTAGTGCTTTAGGAACATATTTTGTCCCAGATGCCTCTTCGTGTCCACGCATCCTAAAAGTCCTAGCCTCGAAAATTACCGGCCTCGGATTTTCCCGAACAGAATCCATCACTTCTCCCAACTCGTTGAGAACCTCGAGAATGTTATTTCCATCCACTGAATGGGCCTCCATTCCATAAGCAGGGCCCTTGACAACAAAAGACTCAAAATTGAACTGCTCAGCACTAGGAGTCGAGAGGCCATAGCCATTATTTTCAATAACAAAAACGACCGGTAAGTTCCATACTGCTGCAACATTTAGGGCTTCATGAAAATCCCCCTCACTGGAACCTCCATCGCCGGTGAAAACCAAACATGCCTTCGGTTCCGATTTTAGTCGATGTGATAATGCTACTCCATCTGCAATCCCCAACTGCGGTCCTAAATGCGAAATCATTCCCACTATCTTGTGCTCTTGCGTCCCAAAGTGAAAGGAACGGTCACGGCCCTTGGTAAAACCGTTTGACTTCCCTTGAAATTGCTCAAGCAAGCTTCCCAATGGAATCCCTCTTGTGGTAAAGACACCTAAGTTTCTATGCATGGGAAGTATGTATTCTTCCAAGTGCATACACAACGCAGCTCCCACAGATATAGCTTCCTGGCCTATTCCAGAGAACCATTTACTAATCTTGCCCTGCCTTAGCAGGATCAACATCTTCTCTTCAATTAGCCTGGGCGTAACTAATTGCTCATAGATATCCAGTAGATCTTGATCAGTCCGGGATCTTCGATCAAATTTCATTACCAATGGGGCTTCGGTTGTTGTTTTCACGTTATGGCTGCATGGTGTGCATTTTTGGTGTGTCAAAAATATCAAAATATACGGTCCTAAATAAATGTATGGACAACATCTGATTTGAGCTGGTGAGATGTCTGAAGCCTACTATTTTTGCAGCGATGATTCATTTTGAAAAGTTCTATCTGAATAATGGACTGGAAGTTATCGTTCACCCTGATCCAACGACCTCCATTGTTTGTTTAAACACACTCTTCAAGGTTGGTTCTCGAAATGAAAATGAGAATAAGACCGGTTTTGCCCACCTCTTTGAGCACTTAATGTTCGGTGGTTCAAAAAATATAAAAAACTTCGATGAACCCCTGCAGGCGGTTGGTGGAGATAATAATGCTTTTACCAGTACTGATATCACCAATTATTATACGAAGGTGCCTTCCAACAATGTTGAAACAGCCTTCTGGTTAGAATCTGATCGAATGCTGAGTCTATCTTTCGAGCCCAAAGTGCTAGAGATTCAGCGATCTGTTGTTATTGAAGAATTCAAGCAACGATACCTTAATCAACCTTACGGAGATGTCTGGCACCTGATTAGAGAGCTCGCCTATAAACAACATTCTTATCGATGGCCAACTATAGGGAAATCAATTGATCATATCGAAGACGCTACAATGGAGGACGTGAAACTGTTTTTTAAAAGTTACTATCATCCCTCAAATGCTGTGCTGGTAATCGCCGGAGACATCAGCCTCGATAAAGCAAAATCCTTAGCAGAAAAATGGTACGGACCCATCCCCGCCGGTGAAGTTCCTTCTCAAGCAGTTCCTTCTGAACCTGCACAAAAAAAACAGCGTGCCCTTACAGTCGAAAAAGAGATTCCAAACGACATGTTCTACAAAACCTATCACATGCAAGGACGAGCGCACTCAAGTTACTTAGCGACGGACTTATTGAGTGATGTACTTGGCAGAGGAAAATCTTCGATTCTTCATCAAAAGCTGGTAAAAGAAAAGCAAGTCCTTTCCCATGTGAATACTTACGTTCTAGGAAGCATGGATCCGGGGTTATTTGTCATACAAGGGCAGTACAGCCCTAATGCTACGACAGCTCAAGTTGAGAAAGAATTAAAGGAAACCTTAGATGAATTTGAAAATAAGGACATCGAAAAAGAATTAGATAAAGTAAAAAACCTTGCGACGTCCTCTTTGGTTTTTGGTGAGGCAGAACTCTTAAATCGAGCCATGAACCTCGCCTTTGCAAGCTATGTTGATACCACTGACTCTGTAAATGATGAATTATATAAAATTCAAAAGGTTTCAAGTCTTGATGTAAAAACAGCTATGCGACAGGTGGTGAAACCTACGAATGAGAACACACTTTATTACCTAAAAGAAAACTAATGAAGCCTAACTTTAGAATTGGATACGGTTATGACGTTCATCAACTTGCCGAAAACGAAGAATTATGGATAGGCGGAATATTGGTTCCTCATGAAAAAGGTGCGGTAGGTCATTCCGACGCCGATGTTCTCATTCATGTAATCTGTGATGCCTTGCTAGGGGCTGCCAACATGAGGGATATTGGATTTCACTTCTCTGATCAAGACCCAAAATACAAAGGAATTGACAGCAAAATCTTGCTCGAAAATGTGATGGTTTTGATTAGAGAGGCTGGATATGAGATAGGTAATATTGATGCGACGATTTGTCTTCAGCGCCCAAAGCTACTCCCTCATATTGAAGAGATGAAGTCGACACTGACAAGGGTAATGAAAATTGACGCAAAAGATGTAAGTGTGAAAGCCACAACAACGGAGAAGCTTGGGTTTGTTGGGACAGAAGAGGGAATCTCAGCTCACGCGGTGGCACTTATTTATAGACCGTGAATAAACCTAATCTTAAAATTATTGAGACTGAAGATGGGTCTCATTCCGTATACCGAGAAGACCTAAAAGAAACATATCATTCATTTCATGGTGCCAAAGGAGAATCTCAACATGTATTTATTGAGTACGGCCTTTCAACTATTGAGAAACCTAAAATCAACGTATTTGAAGTCGGTATGGGTACCGGCCTCAATGTTTTCTTAACCGCATTGGAAGCTGCCAGAAGAGGCGTTTCGATACGATACGATACGATCGAACCGATCCCTTTAGACAAGCGGCTGTATGGCGCCCTTAACTATGGCAGGAAGGAAGAAGAGTTAAATTTATTGCAGCTTATACATTCCTCCGCATGGGATATCCCTGTTAAAATCACCGCTCATTTTGAATTTACAAAACAGAAAAAAACTCTTGAGTCAGTAGCCCTCGAAGAGAACCATTTTGATATCGTATATTTTGATGCATTCGCTCCTTCCAAACAACCTGAACTTTGGTCATTAGACAATCTGAAAAAATGCTATAATTCTCTCATTGCAGGAGGAATACTTACTACCTATTGTGCACAAGGACAATTCAAAAGAAACCTTAAATCAATAGGGTTCGAAGTCGAGTCTTTACCAGGAGCTATGGGTAAGAAAGAGATGGTACGCGCAAGAAAACCTTGTTAAGGGCGAGTTTCGAACCTATCTCTCGCATCTTCTGCTTCCGTCAGCGATAACCTCAACCCTGCACTACTTACAGCGGCAACATTAAAATAACCAACCGCTTTCGTGGTTGAATTTTGATCAAGATTAAAAATATTCGAACTCACATTTGCTACGGGTTGAGCAAATAATGCCGCAAAACCTCCAGCTCTGTTTGTTTGTGTCGCAACCTCAGTCAAAAAGAAAAAAGCCTCGGCTGATATGGAGTGAATTTCAATATAAACCGAGTCTCCTAGAAGATACGGAGGATTGAAAAGGTTTCCTGCTTCCTCCTGATCAAAAGGGTTTAATGACTGTCTTATAGGTTGAATAAATTGTACACCATCCACAGCTGCTCCGGGGGATCCCCCTGCGTCAAATGCTATGCTAATCTCGGAGGGTTTACTTAGTGGCTCGCCATTTTTCCATCCCCTGATCCAGTAAGCATTACCTAATCCCTCAGGGTCCCGGGCATAGAACTCCGCCAAATAATGGTCCTCAGGAATGAAATTAGGTATGGCTTCCTCAAAATTGTATCGGACAGAATCTATTTCTGGAACAACCCCGACGGTTGTAAAAGCACTGTGCTGCTGTCCATCTACTTCAACAAACAGAAAGTACGACTGCCCAACTTCCACAAAAGAACAACTATCTGCCGCTGTCCATGTATAGGCTGAATCGTTTTCTGAAAAATTATATACGACACTGTCAGAGCTTATCACCTGCACAATTGCCCCCTCCACTTTTTCAGGAAATTCGTTTTCAAAATAAGGCTGAGAACGTGTAATGAATATCTGCTGAGGTCCGGGTTTATCTGTCAACCAGGCATCAATAACTACCAATTCAAATGGTTGATTCAAGTCAGGGAAAATTTCTTTCTCACACGAAACCAATCCGAAAAAAAGTGCAAAAATTAGTATGAATCTCAAAGCTTTCATAGCAGATTAAAATTTGAAGTTGTATGAAACGGAAGGAAGTATGGTTCCTAGTATGGCGGTTTGTGTAGCCCCCGTTTCCACAGGAAGGTTCATCGGTTGTCTATTGATGCCTTGTGAAAAATAAATTGCAAATGGGTTTTCTCTTCCGTATAGGTTGTAAATGGAGATTACCAGGTAATCACTTCCCGATCTGACCTTTCCATTTCTTCTTGTCTTTCCTCGCCATACATTATCAATTGTTGCAGACAGGTCCCATCGATGATAATCGGGTATTCTTACATTATTTCGAACATTATCCAGTACAGGTATCACATAGCCTTGTATGGACATGCGATCAGTAGGGAAGGTAGTTGGTGTCCCCGATATGTAGGTGAATACCGAGCTCAAACTGATTCGTTTATTAAGTTGATAATTCGTCGTTAGTGTAAGGTTGTGTCGCTGATCGAATCGAGTAGGGTACCATTCTCCCGTCCTGTTTGTAAAATCATTAAGATAGTTTATGCCATTTACTCTAAGTTCTGATTTACCTAGAGTGTAGCTGATCCAACCCGTCAGCCTCCCTTGACTTTTCTTTGCATACAGCTCCAACCCATATGCACGTCCTCGTCCCGAAAGTAAGTCTCCTTCTAAGAAGGAGTTGATAAAAATATCCGCTCCATCAATGTAGTCCACCTGGTTTTCATTCCACTTGTAGTATACTTCTGCAGAAGTCTCAAACATGTTCCCCTTGAAATTTCTGAAGTAACCTAACGCTACTTGGTTTCCTTGCTGAGGGGATATATTGTTAGTGCTTGGTTGCCATACGTCAATCGGTAAGGAAGCTGCCGTGTTTGAAATCAGATGAATGTACTGATTCATTCTATTGTAACTGGCCTTAAGAGATGAAACTGGGCTCAATTGAAACTTAAATCCTAATCTTGGCTCCAGGTTGGTGTACGTTTGAATGGTTTCCCAATCTTCGGATTGTTCAATTCCAATTAAAGGTCTTCTTTGGCCAGGAGTCGACTCCCCGTAAGAGTAAACAGCGCCTGGACCGAGGTAATTAAAGTGAGATAGCCTTAAACCATATTGCGCAGAGAGTTTATCTGTGACTTTGTGGTCGTTTGCCAGGTAAACCGATGCTTCTAGTGCCTGCTTTTTATCGAGGCTAATATTCGTAACCTCACCATTGCTTACACCTTCTGCCTCGGCAGGTAAAAACTCATAAAGCAACACGTCCGCACCGAATGTGACCTCATTACTCGCATTTAGAAAGTATGTAAATTCAGGTTTGAAATTGTAGGTCTTGATACGTGATCGCCACTCAAACTTGTCCAGATCATTTTCTCCAAAGGCAAAGGCATAATCATAGTTGCTGTAAAAACCGGTGAAGTTGGAAAAGAAACGATCAGAGAATAAATGATTCCACCTAAGTGTGGCAGTCTGATTCCCCCAGTCAAAGCCTTGATTTGCATCAAACTTAAAAACATCTCTCCCGAAATATCCTGAAAGAAACAACCTGTTTTTGTCGTCAATGTCCACGTTTGCTTTTGCCGTGAGATCGTAGAAAAACAGACCAGCGCCATCGTCCAATAGGTCGGTAAAAGGTGCAGCTAAGACATCGATGTAGGACCTACGGCCAGCAACAATAAAGGACGCTTTGTCTTTTACAACTGGGCCTTCTACTGCTAATCGACTGAAAATCGTTCCGACTCCTCCTGAAACATCATACGATTTTTTGTTCCCTTCCTTCATCCGAATGTCAAGAATTGAGGAAAGCCTCCCTCCATATTTAGCAGGAATACCTCCTTTATACAGCTTTACATCTTTCACTGCGTCCGGATTAAAAACCGAAAAGAACCCAAATAGATGCGAAGATTGATACACCGGTGCTTCATCCAGCAGGATTAAGTTTTGACCTACACCTCCACCTCTCACATTAAACCCAGAAGCACCTTCACCAACAGTGCTTACACCAGGTAGTAATTGAATACTTTTGATAATATCTACTTCCCCTGCAAATGCCGGCAGCTTGGTAATGGTCTTTACATCGAGTTCTACGGTACTCATCTCAATGGAAGACACATTTACATCCTCAGCCTCAGCAGTCACTACCACCGCTTCTAGTTCTTGGTCAGCTACTGGCATTTCAATATCCAACTTCAGGTCCTTGTCCAACTTGATAATCCTTACTTGGTCCTGAAATCCTATGTACTGGTATTTGACTTCATAGGTTCCTGCTGGCAAAGTGAGAGAGTAGAAGCCATAGACATTGGTCACTGTGCCTCCTTGTATTTCTTCAATGTAGACCGTTGCACCGATTAAGTCCTCTCCATTTGATCCATCAGAGATGTATCCGCTCATGGTGAAGTTTTGTTGCGCGACAGCATAATGGAATAGCCCCAATGACAGAACCATCACGAGTGTTTTTTGCATAGTGAGTATAACCTTTTGTTGTGCCAACTGTTCGCTGGAAATAACAATTGCACACTCCAAAAGACGAGATTTTGGTAAAAGTGTTACTTCTACTCTTAGAAATATTATTGACGAGTTCCCTGTTGCTGCCTATTCAATTTATTCCTAATCTTCATGAACAAAAAGCACTGATGAAAAGATCAGGGTGAAAGCGTTCAATGCAATGTAGTAGTGTCCTGCTTGAAGACTCCATAGGCCTTGGATAAGGTGACTAAAAGTCTGAAATCTTTCTTTGCCCCCCTAAATTGCTTTTTTTAATCAACCCTCATCACTAAACAACTTATTTGCCGCTAAAATATTTAGCAAATCGAAACTCGAAAAGGAATCATGGCTATGAGCCACGCTTTTCTTAGCTAAGGACCTTTCGTATTATATTGTGCATCATAAAAGTCCGTTATCCTTGCAACCCCTCTAGCATGAAAAACATTTTTTGCACGTACTGTGTAGGTTTTTAGCTAAGAGATTTCAAAAGATTTTTTATAAAAAATAAATCCTCACGAAATGTTCTCTGAACTAAGCGGCCCAACCCTCGCGGTCCAGGCTCCTGTATTGGATTGCTTCAGCCAAATGTTCAATTCCAATCTGTTCAGCTCCGGCTAAATCTGCAATCGTACGTGACACTCTAAGTATTCTGTCATAAGCCCTGGCAGAAAGACCAAGTTTTTCCATTGCTGTTTTTAATAGTGCATTCCCCGCTGTATTTATCTGGCACACCTCTTTCACTTGTTGCGGTGACATCATCGCATTGTTGTGGACTCCTGCTGATTCATTAAATCTTTCTTTTTGAATCTCTCTAGCTTGAATGACGCGCTTTCGAATGTCGATACTTGCTTCCGACCTTCTTTCTGATGTCATTTCATCAAACGAAACGGGTGTGACTTCTACATGTAGATCAATGCGATCGAGAAGTGGTCCGCTGACTTTGTTTAAGTAGCGCTGGACTACACCCGGAGCACAAACACAGTCTTTCTCTGGGTGGTTATAATAGCCACAAGGACAAGGGTTCATACTCGCAATCAGCATGAAATTAGCTGGATAATCAATGGATACTTTCGCTCTGGATATTGTCACTTTTCTTTCCTCCAGTGGCTGACGCATAACTTCGAGTACCGTCCTTTTAAATTCCGGTAATTCATCCAAAAACAATACCCCATTATTGGCCAGTGATATCTCTCCTGGTTGCGGCATCCCACCGCCGCCAACTAAAGCAACATCTGAAATTGTGTGATGAGGTGCACGAAAAGGCCTGGAAGATATTAAGCTCGAGTCTACTGCCAATTTGCCGGCGACGGAATGAATTTTTGTTGTATCAAGCGCTTCATGCAGAGTCATGGGGGGAAGAATGGAAGATAACCGTTTTGCCAGCATTGTTTTTCCGGCACCCGGTGGTCCGATCATGATTACATTATGACCACCTGCGGCTGCTATTTCCATCGCACGTTTTATATTTTCCTGACCTTGTACATCGGCAAAATCGAACTCAATCTGGTCCAATTCATGCTCAAAAACATCCCTTGTATCGTAATTCAGTGGTTCAATCCTTTTCTCTCCGCTTAAATGATGTATCGCCTCTTCTAAATCAGCAACGCCAATTATCTCTAGCTGATCGACAATGGCTGCTTCGGAAGCATTTTCCCTTGGGAGAATAAACCCCTTAAACCCTTTTTTTCTTGCCTCTATCGCAATCGGAAGTGCCCCTTTTATTGGTCGCAATGTCCCATCGAGTGCGAGCTCCCCCATCATTATATACTGGTCCAACTCAGTGGTCAGTACCTGCTCAGAAGCAGCGAGAATTCCAACGGCAATGGGTAGATCATAGGAAGAGCCTTCTTTCTTTATATCTGCAGGAGCTAAATTCACCACTACTTTCTGCCGCGGCATTCGCATCCCAAGGTGTTTGATCGCGGCCTCTACTCTCTGCTGGCTTTCTTTTACGGCCGAATCAGGGAGACCTACCATAAAAAATTTAACCCCCTGATCTACACTTACCTCAACCGTAATAGTGTAAGCCGCTACCCCGTATACGGCACTTCCAAATATTTTTGCAAGCATGCTTGTAAATTAATCATACATAACTAAATGGCAACAAGTTCTAACAAGATCTGTTACCGGTCAGCTACGTGAAGAGCATAAATTTTTCCCCCATAATTTTCCCAAGAATGGGACACGACATGTTGTCTTATGTCTCCTGATAATTCCAGCGCCTGTCTGACAAGACTTTGGATATGTTCAATCGTATCTTCATATGGATCAAAGAGAAACCCATTTTTACCAACATCAATCAAATCAGGACAGAAGCCGGTATCCGATGCCACGGGTACAACATTGGAAAGCATCGCCTCTAATAAGGGAACGGGGCCTCCTTCCAAGAAAGAAGGTGACACGAAAACGTCCATTTCACGGTATAAGGTGGGATATTCTTCGTAGGGACGATCTTCGTAGTAAGTAAAATTGCCTGATGCAGCTAGCTCCTCAAACCTGGCATATTTACGCCAGTTTCTACCTATGAGAATAAACTTGAGGTCTGGCATACTTTTTACCAAATGAAGAACAAGATCTGGATTTTTTCGATCTGTATAGTAGCAGCAAAACCCAACGATTTTTCCTTGTCGTTGAGATTTTGGCGGGAAAAAATCGGGGTTTGAAGCCAGGTGAAAAACCAAAGTCTGCTCTTTTGAGAGTCCCTGCCGCTGCAGTTCTTCTGACATCTTTTCATTAAGGCAGATAACTTTTGAGGCGTTTTTCAATGCAAACAATACATGGCGTTTGGAATAGGCTTTAGTCCAGTTTTCATGCGTAAACATGACCATGCAATTTTTCTCCCTTATAAACGGGTTAAAGCGCAGTGCCTTTGCATAGTACTTCTGGTGCAAAAAGAAATAGCCAGGAGCCTTTGGCAGGTTCTTGAACTTCTTTGAAAAAATTACTTCACTTTCGCCTGGGAAATTTTTTGAAAGTCTCCGAGCCTTGGCACCTAAAATCCAATCTTCCGCTCCTGTCTCGACAATAAAAAGAAACTTGTTTGTCTCTGGAGCTACGTTAAACACACCTAGCAATTTGTAGGCGAAAAACTTCCAGCCAAACTCTAAAAAGTCTTGCATTCTATTTTGAGGCACCTTCAACCATCTCTTCAATGAGCATGATAAGGACATGGATGATTTTAATATGCACCTCTTGTATGCGGTCCGCAAACCCAAAATGAGGAACGATGATCTCATGATCAGCCTGGCCTCTTAACTTCCCCCCGTCTTTACCTAGTAGTAACGCTGTAACAATACCCTGTTGCTTAGCCACTTCTACTGCCTTAATTATATTAGTAGAGTTTCCACTTGTGGATATTCCTAGCATCATATCTCCCTTCCTACCTAACCCTTCCAAAAATCTTGAAAAGACATACTCATACCCAAAGTCATTCGAAACGCAGGAAATATGGGAAGGATCTGAAATTGCCATTACAGGCAAAGCCCTCCTTTTGTCACGATACCTACCCGAAAGTTCCTCGGCAAAATGCATCGCATCGCAGTGAGAACCCCCATTTCCACAAGAAATAATCTTACCTCCCTGTAAGATGGTGTTCGCCATGGCCTTCGATATCTCCTCAATTCTACCAAGGTTCTGTTTATCCGCTAAGAACGTAGTAAGAACAGCCTGAGCTTCCTCGAGCTCTTTTTGTACCCTTAACTGCTTCTCCGACAAACTACACATCTGCTCCCTTTTCTTCGCTACCTTCTTCCTGTACCTCGTCACAGAGTTTTGCTTCTAGGTCCACGATCTTTTGGTCTTTTTCATCCGATCGCGCTTTCAGCCTTGCAATGTGCAGGTTTTCCGCCACTAGTTCCACAAGCATTAAGGAACAAAGAAAAATCATAAGGTCCCGACCCATGTAAGGAAGGTCCGAAAAATATCTAAACCAGCCCCAAATTTTGAAAAGCTCAAGCGACGCATAAATATTGAAAGATACGATCAGTACCAATATGATCACTAGGAGATATATGGGGTAGAAAATTCTCTTAAACTTCTTCATTCCCTTTGGGATAGTTTACTAAACTGCATAAAATCATCTAGTAAAAAAAATATTCTTTTGAAGGTAAATATTTAATGAACACAAAGCATTTACAATGATTGCATTTCGATGAGCTTGTTGTAAATTCCTCCTTGCTCTATTAGCTCATCATGCTTACCTGACTCTTCAATTACCCCATCCTTAATTACAAGAATCTGATCGGCATGTTGCACTGTACTTAACCTATGTGCTATGACTAGTGTCGTTCTGTTCTTCATTAATTCATAGATAGCTTCTTGTACTAGTTTTTCAGACTCCGAATCCAACGAGGAGGTAGCTTCGTCAAGTATCAAAATAGGAGGGTTTTTTAGTAAAGCTCTGGCAATGCTGAGTCGTTGACGTTGGCCCCCACTCAATTTCATTCCTTGATCACCTACCTGGGTAGCATAACCGTCTTCCAATTGAAGAATGAACGTATGAGCATTAGCTAATTTAGCCGCATTCTCTACCTCTTTCTGGGTTGCTAGCGGATTTCCAAATGCTATATTCTGAAAAACTGAGTCATTGAACAGAATCGCTTCTTGTGTTACGACACCCATTTGAGCCCTCAGTTCTTTGATGCTGTAATTCTTCAGCTGTTGTTCATCTAACATGATTTTGCCCTTACTGATATCATAATACCGTGGCAAAAGGCTTGCTATAGTCGACTTTCCTCCCCCTGATGGACCTACAAGCGCAACCACTTGACCCTTGGGGATATCAAACGATATGTCTTTCAGAATCTCCTTCTCTCCGTAGGCAAAGCGGACGTTTTTAAACCGGATGCCTCTTGTGAATTCTGCCAGAGGCTTGGGATCTCTTGAATCCTTAATTTTAATGTCAGTGTCCAGCAACTCAAAGACTCGATCACCTGACGCAATGCCCTTTTGAATATTGCTAAAAGCATTTGACATGGCCTTAGCAGGAGTTAAGATCTGAGAAAAGATGATTAGAAAAAATAAAAAACTTGCGGCGTCAAGTTCGGACTGGTCCGACAAAATCATAGTACCCCCAATTACCAGGATTACTGCAATAAACCCAACGCCAAGGAACTCAGAGAGTGGACTCACTAAATTACTTCCCATCGCGATCTTTAAGTTCTGTTTTCTATAAACCTCAACTTCTTTATTGTACTTGGATGCGATATAATCTCTGGCGTTAAAGGCTTTGATAATCCGCATAGCGCCTAGCGCCTCTTCTACTATGCTTGCCATTCTCCCGACTGCTTGCTGAGACTTCTGAGCACGCCGTTTCAGTCTTCTTGCGATTGCAGAAATAATTCCACCCGATATTGGAATCAGCAACATCGTATAAAGCGTCAAGCTAGGAGATATGGCAAAGAGTGTAATGAAAAAAGCAATGATCATCAGGGGTTCTTTAAGGATTACCCTGAGGGTGCTTACCACTGTATTCTCAATTTGCTGAATATCTGCGGTAATTCTTGCCATTATATCTCCTTTTCGTTGTTCCGAAAAAAACCCTAAATGAAGCTGAGTAATATGGTCAAATACTTTAATTCTCATTCCAGTCATTGAATCCACCCGGATTCTCGCCTGCAACACGTTCGCCAGATAGAGAAATAGATTTGATAATAGAATGGATGCCACTAAGAGGTATACAACCAGGTGCAGCGCAGCTATTTTTCCCTCCTGCACTATCGTATTACCTAAGTAGAAGTAAAAAGTATCGATGAAATAGTCCTTACTGAGTGAAAACTCGGGTAATAAACCAATTTCCTTTACTGATTCTGCCTGATCAAAAAGAATATTTAAAACAGGAACAAGTGCTCCAAAATTCACCACCCTAAAAATGGTATGTAAGACCACGAGTACAAAGTATTGGGGGATAAGCCAGGCATAAGGCCTTGTAAAGGATAAGAGCCTAAGGTATGTCCGCATCAAAAGAGGTAGTTTCTAAAAGGCATATTCCATCTAAACCCTGCGTTGAATATTATCGACTTCCTATCTGGATGATCTTTCTCGAAAGATTCATGCCTGTACCGCCCTGTTACATCAAAGGTTAAGTTGTACTTCCAGTAATAACTCACTCTCAACTGAAATAATTTCAGATTAACTTCTTCTCCTTGTATTGCTTCTATTCCATATTCTGCCGGCCGATCATTGTAGGATCGCTGAGGGTCTTTGCCAGAAGCAAACGCATCCTCGTCTCTACCGTATGTAGCCAGGACAGTGTGAGCAGCTAATGTTACGCGGTCGTTAGGCTGGTACAGGATTTGACCCACAACCTCCTTGAAATTTGCTCCCATAGGGTGGGCTAACGGTTGCCGATAATGGGTATATGCCGTATAAAAATCCTGATGAGCATACGTAAACGGTCTCGAGGTATTGTACTCGATCTTGAAATCTAGATCTTCCAGCAACAGATTAAATGCCTGCACCCCCAGCTGATAGCCGTATTTATTTCCCCACCAGTCACTACCGGCTGTCAATTCACTAATGATCAATTCATCCAATAAAAACTGCCCATAAAGCATGTATTTCCTAGCCAGGTTCCATTGGAAGGTTGCTCCCATCAACGCATTCCCTGCGCTGCCATCTTGCTGCTCTACTGAACGGTAAAAAATAATGGGGTTCATATATTCCAATTGAAATTGTCTGGGAGCAATGGAATCCGGCTGCCCAAAAATGATAGATTCAAACAAACCAATGTGAAAATTAGAAGTAATGGCAAAGTCAAGGTAGTGAGCAGTCATGAATTTCTTTGGATAACGAGAAGCCCCCAACGTTCCTTGATCATAAGTGAAAACATCTGCAATTAAGCTCGCAAATAAATTAGTGTAACGAAACTTCCAGACCTCTGTATCCAGCTTTAAGAAAGGATAGCTATTTGCAAAATCCGAAAGTAGTAATGATCGAATTCCATTTCCAATGAACTGCCTTCCATAACCCAACTGTACGCCAACATGTGGCGTTACATCTACACTCACAGAACCAAAGGCACGGAGAAAATCCGTAGTTGTTGTATTGTACTCTTTCCAAAATCCCTCAAAGGGTATAACGCCACTGGTGTCTGCCACGTTCTTGACATAAAAAGGATACTCTGCCTGATTTTCCAGAAATCTTGTATGAAAGCTGATCTTTTCGTCAATAATCCCTCTAACATCTATGCCTCTGGAATTCACAAAAAGCAAATTGGAAACGTTCGCGTCTCTTCCAGCATGGAACTGCCAAACTGGATTTACCCTTACCTTTATTTCCTCTTGGTCCAATTGAAAAAAATCAACATCATTCTTGTAAAACCTTCCAAATATTCCTGAATGGAGGGCTTCCTGATCAAAGTACTCATTTGCGTACCGGTAGACTTGATGGGAGTCATCCGGTTTGACTGAATCAGAATGAAACAGCTGCGCCGCTTTTTTTCTGCTAACCGGCTGGAATTGACTAAAAAACTGCGTGCCTGCTACTACGACTTGCTTTTCAATTTGATGATGTCCTTCAAAATGTGGTAAAAAATCAGAGCTTTGTGCAGGTAGCGCAGCGCTAATCGACAAGAAAAGGATGGTAAGAAAGCCCTGTTTCACGGTGCTAAATTATTCAAAATGAACCTTTTGCCAATGAATAATTAATTTCTATCTTTGCAATCCTTTTACAAAAGCGAAGGAAAAACGATGAAAAAAGACATACATCCAGACTACAGAGAAGTAGTATTTCTAGATACCTCGAGTGACTATAAATTTTTGACTCGATCTACTATCCAAACTAGCGACACCATTAAGTGGGAGGATGGCAACGAATATCCTTTAGTGAAGGTGGAAGTAAGCTCAGCTTCTCACCCCTTCTACACTGGTAAGAAGCTATTTGTCGATACTGCTGGTAGAGTGGAGAAATTCAATAAAAAATACAAAAAGAAATAAGGCTGATACGGCCCCGAAAAAAGTCTTCAGTCACTCTGAAGACTTTTTTTTTGCCCTTCTCTCTGATGTAGAGTCCCCTCTTATCTTGATACCTTTGTTTTATGAAAATTCTTCTGACTGAAAGAGAGCAATCCCATCTGGACCTTCTTCCCCTAACCTACACTAGAAGCATTGGAGATTTGCGCATCGGAATTCTTACGATAGCGGAAAAATGGGGAAAGTATTTGGAAGCAACTGTTGAACATCGGACGACAAACCAGCTACAGGAATTATATACTCTTACGGGTGATCATGATCTTTTCATTGATGCCTCTATACTGCCTGATGAAAATCTAGTATCTGCAATTTTAAGTCTGGATAATGGGCAGGCGTTGTATTATGAGGATCAGCTGATTGCTACAAAAGAAAACGAAAGCCATTCCGACTGCAAGAAGATTATCTACACCAACGAAATAACAAAAGTGAATTACAGTTGGGATCTCTTCAGGCTTAACGGACAAGAAATAAGAAAGGACTTTGAACTGATTACAGCAAGCAAAAGAAGTGAAGAATTGGCTGACGCACACACCATCTGCTATGGAAAAGAGATTTTCATTGAAAACGGAGCAAAAATCAAAGCAGCTGTTTTGAATGCTGAAAATGGACCCATCTACTTGGGTAAGAATAGTGAAGTACAAGAAGGTAGTGTTATTCGTGGGCCTTTTTCTCTTGGTGAGTCAAGTGTTGTCAAAATGGGCGCAAAAATCCGTGAAGGCACAACCATTGGACCACATTCTAAGGTAGGAGGGGAGCTTTCAAATAGTATTCTATTTGGATTCAGCAATAAAGGTCATGATGGTTTCTTGGGAAACTCCGTGATAGGAGAATGGTGTAATCTGGGGGCAGACACGAACAACTCCAACCTGAAAAATAATTATGCTGAGATCAAGATGTGGAATTACACCTCTGACCGGTTTATTAAAACCGGGCTACAATTTTGTGGCCTCATCATGGGGGACCATAGCAAATGCGGCATCAACACCATGTTTAATACAGGAACAACCGTTGGTGTGTCTGCCAATATTTTTGGGGAAGGGTTCCCACGAAATATCATACCCTCTTTTGCTTGGGGTGGAAGCAGTGGATACTCCACCTATCTTCCAAAAAAGGCATTCGAAACCGCTCAGCTGATGATGAAAAGGAAAGGAAAAATTCTTTCTGAAACAGAAGAGAAGGTTTTACTTGATATCTTCGATCAAACAGCAAAATATAGAAGCTGGGAAAAGTAGTTGTATGAGGTTTTCTGATATCCCCGGACATAACACGTTGAAGCACACACTTGTGAGTAGCTACTACGAGAATCACGTCGCCCACGCACAATTGTTTTCTGGTGCCGAAGGAAATGCTGCTATGGCATTGGCTTTAGCCTACACTTGTTTTCTGCTTTGTGAAAACAAAACCGAAACTGACGCTTGCGGAAAATGTGCCAACTGCCAGAAAACAGCAAAATTGATTCACCCGGATGTTCATTTTTTCTTCCCGGGACCGGGTAAAGGTGGAGAAAATAAAGAAAAGGTAGAGAAGGCAACACAACAACAGAAAGTGCTCTGGAGAGAGTTTCTAACGAAAGGCGGCCCTTACCAAAACCTTGCAGATTGGTCCCTTCTTGTTGATGCGGAGAATAAGAAGACACAAATCGGAAAAGAGGATGCCAAAAACATCATTCGCACAGTCAGTATGAAATCTTTCGAAGGATCATACAAGGTGATCCTTGTGTGGTACCCCGAAATGATGAATGCCTCGGCAGCAAATGCGATCCTGAAAGTCCTTGAGGAGCCTCCGGCGGAGACCCTTTACCTTCTGGTAAGCTTCAATTATGAAGCGTTGCTGACGACTATTCTTTCCCGCTCGCAATTGATTCGTGTTCCAAACTTTTCTGATGGAGAAATTGCAGAGTACCTTGTTGGGAACAAAAACCTTCCTGCTTCTCAGGCAAAATCTTTGGCCGGAATGTCAGAAGGAAACATGCGGAAGGCTCTTTTGGATGTTGAAGAAGCCGAAACCCTTGATCATAAAATATTTGCCGACTGGATGAGGGCTTGTCTCGCTAACAAATACAATGAATTGATCAGAATGGCAGCAGATTTTAGGACACGATCGAAGTCGCAACAGAAAATTTTCTTACAATATGGTATTACCATCATCCGTCAAGCTATTCTTGCTAAAGCTGAAGTTTCATTGATGACTATCTCGGGTGAAGCACAGCTGTTTGCTTTGAAGTTTTCCAAAACACTTCCCCTGGAGGTTCTTAGTGAAACTTCTTCAGAACTTGGAACAATGATGCTGCATCTCGATAGGAATGCCAACGCTCAATTAGCATTTATGGCCGTAAGCCTAAGATTATCAGGAAAAATCCAATTCCCTAACCCCGTCTCAACCTAGCTTTGTAATTATTGAATCGAAAAAGACCCAATTGATCAAGATTGTCACGAGAAATAGTAAGCTAGCCATATGGCAAGCAGAGTTTATTAGTCAAAAACTTAAAGTTGGGGGGATTGCAAATGAATTACTGCCTATTTCAACTAAAGGTGATAAAATTCTAGATGTTACTTTGTCCAAAATTGGTAGTAAGGGTGTTTTTACTGAAGAACTGGAAAACATGCTGGCAGCTGGTGAGGCCGACATAGCGGTTCATAGTGCAAAAGACTTACAGTCAACTTTACCAGACGGTTTTGAAATCCTTGCTTTCACTGAACGAGAAAAAGTGAATGACGTACTGCTTTCACGGAATTCGCTAACGCTGGAAGATTCTTTTACCGTTGGAACCTCTTCTACAAGAAGAGTGGCCTTTTTAAAGCATCAGTTTCCCCATCTTCAAATTGTTGATATGCGTGGAAACCTTCAAACGCGCATTGCAAAAATGGATAGGGGTGACTGTGATGCTCTTTTGTTGGCATACGCCGGTGTTCAAAGAATGGGCTATTCTAATTTGATAAAACATACTTTCCCGATTGATCACTTCATGCCTGCTGTTGGTCAGGGTAGTTTAGCTGTGGAATGCCATAAACGGCTAGATCCATCGCTTAAAAAGAATATCTTTGGTTTACTTAATCACCCAAACACTTCCAAGTGCTTAAAAGCAGAACGCGCCTACCTGGCAACAATGAACGGGGGCTGTAGCATTCCCGTCTTTGGTATTGCTTCGTGCACGGGAAATAACATCCATCTTACTGCTGGGATCGTGGCCCTTAACGGAAAAATTAAATTGCAGGAGAGTTTGCGAGGAGAAGACCCGATAAAACTTGGGCAGGAGATGGGTAAATTGATTCTCAATCAAGGAGGATATAATATTTTACAAGAAATAAGAAGAGCGTTAAATCAACCATAAAAATGAAAAAACTACAAATAATTGTTGCGGTTCTATTTGTCACTTCCTTTTACAGCTGCGACGACAAAAATGATTACCTGGTGGTCATTCACACAAAGTACGGGGACATGCAAGCCTTACTCTATAATGAGACTCCCGTCCATAAGGAGAACTTTCTGACACTTGCGAAAGCTGGGAGATACGATAGCACCAAATGGCACAGAATCATAGAGAACTTTATGGTTCAAGGAGGAAATATTTATGATAAGGAAGGCACTACAGAAAACCCTTCTGACCAACTCCCGGCAGAAATTGTGGATGGGTTTTTTCATACAAAAGGTGCATTAGCCGCTGCGAGACAACCTGATCAAGTTAATCCAGACAAAAAATCATCAAGCTCACAGTTTTATATTGTTGATGGAAATTCATTCACTGAGCAGCAGATGACAACAGATGAATATCGACTCAATATGGGTATCAACCAACTGCTTCAGCAACCAGAATATGATAGCTTATATCGGCGATTTGTAGAAGTTAGCCGCCTTAGAGATCAGGCAAAAATGCAAGAGCTAGCATTCCAATGCGTAGATATAGTCGAAAAGGAGTTGGGAGTTAACTTGAAAAAAGAAGTAGATCCGGCAAAATTAAGTGCCTATACCTCACTAGGTGGAGCCCCGCACCTGGATGGAGAATACACCGTTTTTGGAAGAGTGGTTGAAGGACTGGACGTCATCGATAAGCTGGCTGCTGTCGAAAAAGGGAGAGGCGATCGACCCGTTGAAGATCTGTTCTTGACCATGGAGGTAGTCAAGATGCCAAAAAAAGAGATCACTGAAAAATACGGATACGAATATCCACTAGAATAAAAGTGAAAATACTAGTTACGGGAGCTAATGGGTTGCTCGGGCAAAAAATTATAGTACAACTTAAGGGCAGACAGGATCTAGAATTAATTGCAACAGGAAGAGGGCCTAACAGGAATCCAGAGGGAGATTATATCTATCACGAAATGGATATTACAATCCCTTCGTCAATATCCGATGTTTTTGAAAAAACCAATCCAGATGTAATCATTCATACTGCTGCGATCACTCAAGTTGACGATTGCGAATTGGACAAGGAAAAATGCTGGATGCACAATGTCACTGCCGTCGAATACCTTTTATCGGAGACAGATAAAGCAAATGGGTTTTTCGTTCACTTGTCAACTGACTTCGTCTTTGATGGCCTGGATGGACCTTACAAAGAAGATGACGAACCAAACCCTCAAAGTCACTATGCAGTCAGCAAACTTGCTTCTGAACAACTGGTCTCAAACAGTAATGTAAGGGCAGCAATCATTCGAACCGTACTTGTCTATGGAATCGCTCACGACATGAGTAGAAGTAACATCATCTTATGGGTGAAAAAGAATCTTGAAGAAGGTAAGAAAATTCGCGTAGTCAATGATCAATGGAGGACACCTACACTTGCCGAAGACCTGGCAAAGGGATGTGTGTTAGTAGTAGAGAAACAAGTAGAAGGGATCTTTCATATCTCTGGTAAAGACATGTTGACACCATATCAAATGGCAATTCATACTGCTGAGTTCTTCGAACTTGACAAGTCCCTGATCGAAGAAGTAAACGAAAATGTCTTCTCTCAACCAGCCAAAAGACCTGCTAAAACAGGTTTTGTGATTGATAAAGCGATCGACCTATTGGAGTACACCCCTACCAGCTTCAAGAAGGGAATTCAATTGCTATCAGAGCAATTAAAAGGTTATTTATAGCTGATTATAAGCTAATTAGACTTTTTCCTTGATGATTTCTCTAAATAAGATATTGGTATCCCCTGAGTTTTCTTAATAAATAATAAATTAGTGAATACGCTAGTCAAGAATCACTCCCTTCATGAAGACGTTGTTCTTTTTTTCCGCCTTAGCAATCCCCTTGTTTTCATTTTCTCAACAAGTGATCGAGATGAATGAGTCCGACATTGAGCTAAAAGTTCAAACGTGGCATTACAATCGATACGAAAAAAGCAAAGAAGTTACCTGGAAATTGATAGTAGAAGATGGAGACGGCGTCTATGAAGCAAGTTTTCTTTATCAAGGAGACTCATATACGGCAGCCTATACAACCGATGGCTTTATTCTATGGGAAAAAGCGTTTTACAGTGAAAAAAACATTCCTAAAAAAGTAACCGATCTGCTGGATTACAGGATTGTAAAGTATAAAATCGACTACTTCTCCAAGTACGGAACATTTGACAAAGCAAGACAAATCGCTGATGTTAAATACAATGTCCTTGCCCTCACCAAGACTGGTGGTAAGGTTGAACTTTGGTTCGACGAGAACTTTGATCTCGTCCCTGAAAAAAGCCCGCCGAGGTAGCTAGACGCTAAATCAGTCTTCTACCTCAACAACCATTTCCACCTCTACAGCAATATTTCTAGGTAACGACCCCATTCCTACTGCTGCCCTAGCATGTTTGCCTCGTTCTCCAAAAACTTCTACCATCAGGTCTGAAAACCCATTAATGACTTCCGGATGCTCCGTGAATTCTGATGCGGCATTTACCATTCCCGTTACCTTCACAATGCGCACCACCTTATTTAGATCACCAACTTCCGCTCTTAATGCAGACAGTTGCGCTATTGCTGCCAATCGGGCGGCCTGATAACCCTCTTTAATACTCAAGTCCACCCCCACTTTGCCTTGAATGTACCCTCCCTCTGGTTTAGAGGGCCCTTTGCCAGCCATAAAAACCAGATTTCCGGTCTTTACGCTATTGATATAGTTTGCGACGGGCGGGGGCGGTGCTAGTAAAGTGATATCGAGCGATGCAATTCGTTCCTCCACATCGTAATCATAAAGCGGAGTATTCTCATTATCAGCAACTTCAGCCTGCTGTGGCAATTGACAACTTACCATCCATATGACAGCTGATATTATTGTAATTGAATTCTTCATTTTCATTTTTTATCTCCTCCTGAGTTCTTCTTTCGTTTAAATATATCTTTCACAGCATCTTTTGCCTTTTCTTTTGCCTCATCCATCCCCTTTTTTGCCGCATCAGTAACTGCTTCCTTCTGGTCTGAAATGATCGTACTGGCAGAATCCGTGGCCACGCTCTTAACTGAATCTACCTGCTGTTTAACTTTTTTCGTCTCTAGCTTCACCTTCTCCAGTCCGATAGACTTAGCCTGATCTGCCACAGTCACTTCTTCTTTTGAGCCTGCTGGAGATACGCTCAGCAGAGCAACCTTTGGATCCAAAAAGCTTCCATCAACACCAAGGTTGATATCCACTTTATCAACAGAAAGACCTGTTACGCCAGCAAAAGAGCCTATTGCAGAGGATACCACTTGACCTACACCGCCCGTCGGAACAGACTGTACTTTTAGCTGATAATTCAAAGCTCCGTCTACTGAGTTCCCTCCTGAAACAGTGGTGGTATAGCCACCTAGTTTAATTTCAAACGGCTCTACTTCGACCTGGCCCTTCTCTATCCGTGCATTCAGAAGCACATCTTTAAGCGTTACCGATCCATCTGTTTCCTTGAGACTCGTAACGCTAGAAATAGTTGAGAGTAGCAGAACATCGGACAACGAAGCCTGAGCTATCTGTAGCAACCCTTCCCCGGTTATCGTTTCGTAAACGGGGATCATTTTTTGATCTAAAGCTCCCGTAATTGCAAAGTTGCTGGCAAACTTCCCGTTCATATTTTCGGCAAATGGCGCCAGTTTCTGTACCGTGTTGAAGGAGGCGAATGCATTGGCAATGGATAAACCCTCAATCTCTAGATCATAACTATAAACTGGGTATTCATATTTTGAGTCATATGAGCCGTTCATTACAAAAGAACCATCCAACAGGCCAAACGCAACTTCATTCATGAAAATGGACCCTTGTTTTATCTCTAGCTTTCCTTTGAATGAATTAATGTCCAGCTCATCATATAGCAATTGATCAATTTCAGCATCCATCACAAATAATACATTTTCCGGAATCCTTACAACGACAAGAGAAGACGTGTCTTCACTCACTGGCTCCTCCGCAGCGGTTTCGTCCTCCACCATCCATTCATTGACATCGATAAGGGAGGATCTAAAAGAAAAGTCTCCCTGCAGCAACTCATCCTTTCCTAGTGCAAAACCGAGGTAATTAACAATCGTTCCAGACAACCTCATGTCTGTTTTACCTGCATTAGCCTGAAATTCGAAAAGCTTGATTTTCTCTGGATCAAAAGATGCGTCCATTCTGCTTATGCCAAAGCCTTGAGGTAAATCAGCGCTTTTATAATAGAAATCATCTATTTGCATACTCCCTGAGGTTGGAAGTTTATCATACTCTTCGGCTTCCAGGTCTGACATGCTTCCTACGGTCACTATTTCTGCATCAATTTTCCCTCGTAAAGTCATTTTTCCCAAAGGGACAATTTTGGTTATTTTTTCCAGGTCAAGCGCACCACCAACCTTGACATCCCACTTGTAATTATCAAAATCCCGAAAATCAAGACCCATATTAAACGGCTCACCGTCAACCAACATTTCAAATTTCTCCATTACAAATGACGCCTGGGATAGGTCTGCACTAGGCATCTGGAAAGCCGCAGAAACTCCGATTGCTTCCATAGGAATCGGGTATTCTGCATAAGCTATCTTACCATTATCCACCTTGAATGACATAGTAGTTGCAGGCATTAGCTCGTCGCTGTAAGTGCCTTTTACACTTCCTTCAAACTCTACACTCCCTGAAGCTGTAACCCCATCTAAATAGGACTCATAATCACCTGGAGTCAGTGAAAGAATGCTTTTCAGATCAACTTCTTGTCCGCTAAACGTGATATCCATGTCTATGTCACTCTCAGGCATAGCCAGCCAGCCATCAAAGGAGCAGGTAAACCCGTTTAAATTGACTCGATTTTCTTTAAAAATGAACTTGAATGTTTCAAGATTCATCTCCATGGTAACGTCCCCACTTAACTGTTTATCCGTAATGTATTCTACTTCGTCATATCCTGTTGAAAAACTTCTTGCCTCTGTGGAAGAAACCATAGTAAAGACATCTCCTATAAAATTTCCATTACCCTCATGATTTACCCCCTCTAAGAACATGTAGTAGGGAAGAGAATCATCTATGTATCTGATCGTACCATCCGTCATCACCCAATGATCCATCGCAACACTCAATACTGCCTCATTAGATGATGTTTGCTCTACTTCCTGCTGCGACTCAGAGCTCTTGACAATATCGTAATTCGTTTGAAGGTCCTGCGTGACCAGAATGTTGATGACTGGTTTGTCAACAATCACTTCTACTATTTTAATTTGATCACCTGATATGACCGACATCAAGTCCAGAGATAAATTAAACTGGCTGGCAAAAAACAAGGTATCTCCCTCAAACGCCCCTTTTCCGGTAAGTCCCACGTCTCCGATCCCCACAGAAATATTCGGAAATCCTTTGATCATGGAGATGGAAAACTCATCCCTATCAAAAAGGAAATTTGCATCTAGCGTATTCTCCACTTGGGTCTTTATAGCTTTCTGGATATCCTCTGTATAGATAACTGGGACCAGGATAAGCGTAACGACTGTTATCCCGACTAGTACAGCAATGGAAATTTTGAGTTTTTTCATTGTGGATATGATGTTATGAGCAAATTACCAATAAACTTAGGGACGATCAAAAAAGTGCTCCCCTTAGGTTGATGATGCTCTGCTAATGAAGTAAAGCAGCACGCTAAGCTAGTTCTCTATCTTCTCAAGCGAGATAAAAATATCCTCCAGTAGCTGTAACTCTACGTATTGATCCGATAACCCATTAACCTTATATGAAATACCTATCAAGCCCCCTTCACTGATAAGATTTAGCGTGTCACGCCCTGAAGATAAACTCCATTCCTGCGTATGAGACAGGGTATCCACTCCAAATACACATCCTGGAAATCCCTTTGCGATTACGGTAACACTATCTTTTGAAAAGATGAAGGTTCCGTCCATTTCAAAAGAGGTAAAACTGTCTATACCAGCGAACGACTCAGGTGACGTCTTCCACTTTGCAGACCATTCTCCTAAAAATGTTTTCCTTGGACTGCTATGAAAAAAAATGAAATATATGGCAACAACTCCTGTCATTACTACTGCCACAAAAATGAATTTTCTTAAGGTCTCCATCATGTTTGGTTTTATTCAATCACAATTATAGCCCTTGGTCATCGAAAGCAGTATAACAGTCCTTCGTGGTTTTAGAAGCTAACTGTGGAGTATTAGTCTAGTTATGAGTTACTGTTTCAGGTCAGAGAAAAGCTATAAAATTAATAGAGATGAGCTATGATCGAATCTTCCATTGCTTCATCGTTGATCTAACTCAAGGATTTTAAACTCAACTCTTCTGTTCACGGCTCTTCCTTGTGCCGTCTTATTGGGCTCAACAGGCTTGGATTCCCCATAGCCTCTAGAGACCACCCGCGAACTTTCAATCCCATTATCCATGAAAAAGTATTTAACAGCATTCGCTCTCTTCTGAGATAATGACTTGTTATAATTCTCCTCACCTACGGAGTCTGTATGCCCACTAATCTCAACCTTCTGAATTCGACCCGATTCTAAATGCTCTAGAATTCGACCTAATTCTGCATAACTAGAGGTGGTCAGCACTGCTTTATCAAAGGCAAAAAAGATATTGTTAAGTACAATCGGAATATCTACTTCGACAGGTGAAAGCAATAAATCTAGTTGTATAGTGTCCGATTCCTCTATCTTAATCAAATCTATATTTTGATTTAATGCAATGAATCCCTCTTTTTCTGCCCCCAAAACATATCTCGCACCAGGATCTAAAGTAATGGAAAAGGAACCGTCTTCCTTAGAGAATACCGATCCAATGGATATTCCATCCGGTAACCGCTCAACATTTACTTTCATATTACTCATAGGAGAACTGTCCTTACCATTTTTAACGACCCCTGTGATCATAATGATGGTTTCCTCTTCTTCAAGTAGGTGTTCAATACTTGAGGTGAGTGGATCATCTGGATCCGCGAATAAATCATCTACTTTGAACCTGTAGATATCCGTATCATCATCTACTTTCCCTCTGGTAAAATAGAGGTATTTACCATTTGAAGGAATGCTAAAATAAACGTCATCCAGATCTGTGTTGATACCAGAGCCCATATTTTCAGGTGGCGACCATCTTGTGTAACTATCATCCAACCTCCTGGTAACATATATATCCAGCCCCCCGTAACCACTATACCCTCCTGACGAGAAGTACAATGTCTTGTTATCCATAGCCAAAAAAGGTGCAGCTTCTTCTGCTGCGGTATTAAGATTACTCCCTAGGGTGACCGGCTCAGACCAAACGTTTCCTTGCTTAAAAGAAATGTACAAATCTCTTCCTCCGTATGAATCATCTCGCTCAACAGACTGAATCAATGCTTCTCCGTCTGGAGTCAAAAAGAAATCTGCTTTAGGAGAATAGTTGTATTCGTTTTCTACCTCTACCGGCTCCGGCTTCGAAAAGGAACCATCCGGCTCAAGCACAGCCAAAGAAATTCCTGAGTACATTCTTCCCTTCTTGCCGTATCGATTCCCTAAGATATAAACCTCTTTTTCCCCATCAGATGTAATTGAACTTATAAAATTAGGTCCCGGCGTATTTAATGGTGGCCCTACATTTACGGCCTCTTTCCACTCTCCTTTTTCTTCGTCCCATACTGAGACCCAGATATCTTCCGGATCATCCACTCCTCCAATATTGTCCGGATGATGTTTTCTACTGAAATAGAGTTTTTTTCCATCTGGTGACATGATCGGGCTATGTTCGACATAAGGACTATTTACATTTTTTTCCAACGCCTCCGCGTCAATGCTTCTACTAACTCCTTTTGCAGATTCTATCAAAACTGAAATCGGCGTTGTAGAGGCAGATAATCCTACCGCATCGATTGAGCTATAGCCGGAAACAGCACCCCCGTCTATCTCAACTCTCACTGCCTGAATACTAACCCCAAGGATCGATTCATCAAAGAAAAGGTTTAATAGTCTCTTCTCTATTGGAATGGATCTGGGTGTTAATTCAAATAAGATGTACTCATTATAATCCTCATCGTACGCAACTACTCTCTTGATGGCCCCTGGGTTTTCGGATTCTGCAATTGCAATCTGCCGCGCCTTTATTGGTTTTGGAAAGGCTACCATAATGAAGTCTTCATCATCTGCGTTTTTGGGTCTCCAGGCATTAGGGTTCTTCCCACTGGAAGGAAGGACATTCGGGACGTGCAAAGCCTGCAGCGCCGAAAACTCTAGCCTTCCAAACTCAGATGAGACGTCTATCACTTCTGATGCCCAGGAGACAGAGCCCTGCCCATAGCTAGAAACAAACGATAACGTTAAAACTGAGACAATAAAAAACTTCTTCATATTAACTTCCTGGACGTATTAACCTTACTTCTACCCTACGATTAAGCTTTTTAGCTGCATCAGTCTTTTCAGTGGTGAGCGGCTGCGATCCTCCAAATGCTTTAATTGTAATTCTCTTTTTCTTTAACCCATTGGAGGACAAATACTCTGCAACGGACTCCACTCTGGCTTGTGATAGCCTCATATTAGCCTCGGGGTTACCCGCAGGATCTGTATGTCCCTCTAACTGTATTAGGACTCCGGGTCGCTGATTGATGTATGCTATGAAGTCATTCAAGGATTGATACGAACTTGGTAATATGGTCGCACTCCCTCGATTAAAATTTAGGTTATCTAGTCGTATTAACTCCTCTAACTCTTCCGGCTGAACCTTTAATAATAATTCTGCAACTCCCTCGGCATCAGCGACAATTAGTATTTGTTCCTCAAAGTCCTCGTATCCCGGAACTCCTCCAATTCTGAAATTGTAACGAACTCCTTCCGCCATACTAAATTCAAAAGCACCTTCCAGCGTACTTTTAGTCATACCCATGTCATCGTAATAAGGGAGTTTTTCAAAGTAAACCATTACAGATGAAAGAGCTGAACTATCCTTTTTATTGATGACCTTTCCTGCTACTGAAATAAATCTATTCGACTGCTGGGCATTCACACAAAAAATTGTTGCGCATGTAAGCAGGCAATACAATGAGGTTATCCTAAGCATGACTTAGACCTTATGATAGGTGTGAGTAAAACGGAAAAATAGCAAGAAATCCAAAAAGATAAGAAGTTTTTCTCTACTCTACTGTTGTCGCCATGCTTTCAGTACTTGTTTTTGCAAACTCAACCCGACCTAATCGGTGTACCAGAACATTTTTATGATGCAAATAAGTACTTAACAGAGAGGGATTAATCGGCTCTGAAGGTGGTAAGTCTACATATTGCGGGTCTACCTGTCTTCCATTTTTCCAAAAACGATAGCATACATGTGGGCCGTTAGCCAAACCTGTCTGCCCTACAAACCCGATCGTCTGTCCTTGCTTTACCTTAACTCCAGGACGAATACCTGCCTTAATCTTTGACATATGCAGGTATTGCGTGCTGTAATTGCTATTGTGCTTGATTTTCACAAAGTTTCCATTGTACTTCCCGTACTTTGCCTCCAACACAATCCCCTCTCCTACTGTCCGGATGGGCGTTCCTACCGGAGCTGCATAATCGGTTCCCAGGTGAGCCTTGAAGCGCCTTAACACTGGATGATACCGCCTAGGAGAAAAACGAGAGGTCATCCTGCCAAAATCCAGAGGCGTTCGAAGAAATGTCTTCCTCATACTATTTCCCTTTTCATCAAAATAGTCTTCCCTGCCTTCGCTTTCATCGAAGAAAATACCATAGTATGTTCGCCCAAGATGCTCGAAATACACTCCATCAATCCTGCTAATTCCTACTGTTTTTCCCTCTACCTGTTCTTCCGTGTAAATAACCTTAAACCGATCCCCTGCCTGTATTTTAAAAAAATCCACCTGCCAGGCTAGTATATCTACCAGCTTACTAGAGAGTAGGGGCGACCCTCCAGCTTCTAGAACTGACTCGTATACAGAACCCTTGATAGCTACTGCTATACTTTGCTCCACTAGCTTCACCGGCTTATTAATAGCCGTTGCCATCACGGTATCATCAAGGTGATAGATCACCGTTGTTAGCGCATCCGGCTCAAACACAAAATGAGTCGCCTTATTCCTTACAGTGTCCTTCACAATGGTAAACTGACTCCCTGCTTTCAGTTTTCTCACATCGTACACTTTTCTAGAGTTTCGGTCCAGTGTATACAACACTTCTGGTTTCACGTTATGTGTATCCAAAATCTTAGACAGCGTTTGATTCCATCTAACTTTCCCTTGAAGGGTAATTCTGTTGGTTAGGGGAATCCCCTTGAAACGATCTACTGTATCAACATTTACGATTGAATCCGCCTCAAATGTGCTCTGTTCCACTAAAGTTGTCGCTTCCTTCTGCTCACAGTAGACCAGTAGAAGAACTAGCAATATGATGCCGCTTGCATTTTTCACAGCTATAAAAAAGACTTGTATTATTGGTTGTATCGGGAAATACCTTGGTCTAAAAACGCCGCAAATGTATTGATATCCTGCTCATAAGCAAGCGGATCCACCAGTACTTCTCCTTCAGAAGAAAGCAAAACGTAGTATGGCTGGGCATTATTTTGAAAACGAGTAATCTGCATATCAGCATTCTGCTTTCCAATCGTCTTCTTGACCTTGCCATCATAAGAGGAAGTATACCATTCGGGTTCTGGCAATTCCTTTTTATCGTCGACATAAAGTGCCAGCACAATAAAGTTTTCTTGTAAACGCTGAAGCACCGAAGGAGCAGACCATACTCGTGCTTCCATCTCCCGACAGTTCACACAACCGTGCCCAGTAAAATCCACAAATATCGGTTTTCCTGTCTCCTTGGAGCAGGCCAATGCCTGATCGTAATCAAAATAGCCCTGCAATCCATGCGGTAGCGAAAGGAAGTCTGCATATTTCGGCTCTTCACATCCTTCTATTGAGGAAAGAGGTGCAGCACTTGACCGACTCTGGTTTCTTACGATCTTGATAATGTTAAAATCATGCGTGGACATGGGGGGTAAATACCCCGCTAATGCTTTTAGCGGTGCCCCAAACATTCCAGGAATCAGGTATACGACAAAGGAAAATGTCACAACCGCCATTAACAGGCCCGAAACAGTCGTTTTCTTTGATTCACCGTCACCTGATAATCTGATTTTACCCAAAAGGTAAAAGCCCATCAATGTAAAGATGACGATCCACAGAGCGAGGTACACCTCACGATCTAAAATACGCCAATGATAGGCCTGATCTGCAATGCTCAGAAACTTTAATGCCAATGCTAACTCCAGGAAACCAAGAATCACTTTTACCTTGTTCAGCCAGCCTCCGGATTTAGGTAGACTACTCAACCAACCAGGGAAGAGCGCAAATAAGGTGAAGGGAAGTGCAATAGCAGAAGAAAAAGCCAACATTCCAAAAACAGGCTTTAATGCTAGTCCACCAGCAGATTCAACTAAAATACTCCCTACAATTGGACCCGTGCAAGAAAAGGATACTAGCACAAGCGTCAACGCCATGAAGAAAACCCCTACTAATCCTCCTTTATCACTCATTTTGTCAACATTATTGACCCATTTATGAGGAAGTGTTATCTCGAAAAGTCCAAAAAACGAAAGTGCAAAAAGGAAAAACACTGTGAAAAATATCAGATTGGGCAACCACCCTGTTGCAAGATCGTTTGCCGTTTCAGGACCCATAAAGGGCGCAACAATTACACCGATCAAAGCATAAATCCAAATGATCGAAACCCCATAAATCAAACTGTTTTTGATTCGGCCTTTCTTCTTCTGATCCTTCCCGGCAAAATAGGTCACTGTCATAGGGATCATTGGAAATACACAAGGTGTCAATAAGGCTGCTAAACCGGCAAAAAAAGCCACTAGCATAAATGACCATAAAGCGTAAGGGTCAGAAGAATCTTTTTGACTTAAAAACCCATCCGTCTCGCCTATATTATTTTTCTGATCACTCCGTACCCCTTTGAAAACAAACTCCTCATCAAACGGGATACACTGGCCCGTAATGTCAGAACATACTTGATAGCCGTAGTTTCCGGTCACCGTTAAATTAGATTGTAGCACTCGAACTCTCTGCTCAAATCTACCAATACCTTTAAAGTAGGAGTAGGGCCCTTCAAAAAGTGAGTCATATGACTGTTTTGGGTTAATCGCCTTGAATTTCCCTACCAGCTCGTAAGAATCATTAAGTTCAAACTCAAAATAAGTAGCGGTAGGGCCTACTCCTGTGGCAAAGTCCTCATCCTTAAAATCTGATCCGTACAAATACCAATCTGGATCGATCTCGGCTTCAAATATCAACGTAACTTCTTCTCCAACACTTGGAGAATTATTGCTGATAGAGGTCGTCCATTTTGCAGGCTGCAGAATCTGACCAAAAGAGGCAATCCCTGTAGCAAGAAAAATTAAAATAAGGGTGTGCTTCATATGTTGTGGTTATTCACCTTGCTTGTGCATCTGAGCGAAAAACCCATAAAATTCGGAAATCGTTTCAATGCCTTTGTAGAAATTAAATAATCCGAAATGCTCGTTGGGAGAGTGTATGGCATCAGAGTCCAAACCAAACCCCATTAGGATAGGATCTACACCCAACTCCTGCATAAACAGTGCAACTATCGGAATACTGCCTCCTTCATAGGTAGGGATTGGGGTTTTACCAAATGCTTTTTCAAATGCTCTGCTGGCTGCCTTATAAGCTAACGAATCAGTAGGTACAACTGCAGGTGTCCCTCCATGATGAGGGGTAACTTTAACTTTAACACTCTTTGGCGCATTTTCGTCAAAGTACTTTTGAACCATTTCCGTAACCTTATCACTTTCTTGATTAGGAACGAGGCGTGTCGAAATTTTGGCATATGCTTTAGAAGGAAGCACTGTTTTTGCTCCCTCTCCCGTGTATCCTCCCCATATTCCGTTAACATCTAATGAGGGTCGAATACCTACTCTTTCTAACGTAGTATACCCCGCTTCTCCCTGGATCTCTTCAATTTCTAAATCCGCTTTGTAATGCTCCAGACTAAAAGGAGCATCGTTGATTGCTTTTCTTTCTTCAGCTGACAATTCCATCACATCATCGTAAAAACCAGGCAACGTCACTTTCCCATTCTCATCTTGCATATCTGCAATCATTTTGGCCAGTACATTTATGGGGTTAGCTACCGCTCCTCCGTAAACTCCTGAATGAAGGTCGCGATTTGGACCTGTTACCTCTACTTCTAGGTAACTAAGACCTCTCAACCCCACTGTGATCGAAGGGTCATCATTACTGATGATCGAAGTGTCTGAAATTAGAATCACATCAGATTTTAGTTTCTCTTTATTTTCTTTTACAAAAATTCCTAGGTTATCCGAACCAACCTCCTCCTCTCCTTCAATCATGAATTTAACATTGCATGGAAGTCCGGATGTCTTGATCAATGATTCGAAAGCCTTAATGTGCATGTACATCTGCCCTTTATCATCGCACGCTCCCCTTGCATAAATTTTCTCGTCCTTGATGACAGGTTCAAAAGGCGGTGAATCCCAAAGCTCATAGGGATCTGCTGGTTGAACATCGTAATGACCATAAACTAATGCTGTTGGTAATGATGGGTCGATAATCTTCTCTGCATAAACAATGGGGTGGCCAGCGGTAGGGCAAATTTCAGCATTATCTACACCCGCCTCCTCAAACTTTGATTTGATAAAGTCTGCAGCCTTCGCCACATCTCCTTTGAACTTAGAATCTGCACTGACGGATGGAATCCTTAGCAAATTCAATAGCTCGTCTAAAAACCGATCTTTATGTTCATTCTGGTATTCTAGTGCTGTCATTCTGCTTGATATTTATGGATCTAGCAAACTTAGATAACGAAGGCAGAAAAAAGTGGAGAAATCCAATAATGTAACTAAAAACCGAACCCGTCATCATCATCTTCCTCTATTGTATCGAAATTTTCATCCTCGATTGTCATCTCATCAGGGTAGACAAGATTATACGGTTGTTCCACCCCAAAGTATACCCGTCTAAATTCATTGAGAAACTTCAGTGTTTCATTTTCATCGCCAAGAATCAGTGTAAGCTCTCCTGGCCTTGCAGAGCCAAAATTTGATTTAGCACTTATTTGATCATTGAATATCTTATTTGAGGAAAAGACGAGTAGGCTGTTCTCCTGATAATTAAAATAATACCACGATCCGGGGGCGGCCTGTATAAAAAGGTTCATTACTTCTCCACCAGTATCATCTCTTCCAAACTCAAGGAAGCCATCCATTTTGGCATTGACATCCTGATCGTTGACATTGGAGATTCCCAACTTTGTGGTATTATGCCATGCGTTTCGCTCGTTACTCCAAGCCATCTTTACACCTGAAATCACCAAATTTTGTGCTAAAGAGGGTGCTGCCTCAAATAATGGAGTATAATTTTTGAAACTGCCCTTCTCATACTTCTTCGTTGCTTCCTCACCAATGATATTGGCCATCTTTAACATAGCCTCAAGTGAAAGGTCGTTTGCCGGTGAATTTCCAAGTCTTTCTACAATATCAATTAAATCCGCCGCCATTGGCTCCATTGTTGCTTTATCTAACTTGAGGTCGATTGTCAAAAATGCATCTGCTTCAAATTCGTTAGTCTCTCTATTCCCCAATCCAAGAACAGATGATTGTATGTTGATTAAATTGTTTTCACTCGCTAAAAAGTTAGCTCTCCCTTCAAATATGACGGCTTGAGAACTATCTGAATAGTAAAAAGTATGGCCTTCGTAGCGCTCTCCCGCAGATTTGCCTGGTTCTTCGATTTTAAAAAACTTAGTACTCTCATCATACGAAAGAATTCCCTTCGCAAGGAAAAAATCCTCGTCTCCCGGTGAATATCGTTCCTCCAGAAAGGAATGATATATTTTTCCTGAAATTCCATAATGCAAACCAGCGATTGCTGACTCTCCATTCTCAAAAATGGATTGGGACATGTCAATGAAAATATCTACCTCATCCCCTGTTCGCTCGTATGAAATCCAAAAATCATGGTCTGGCAGCGTATGGAAATCTGGCTTGACAAAACCTGAAAGTTCAAGTGCCTGCTTATCTGCTTTCAAAGTGACCCCTCCGTGATATAGAAACCCGGGAGCTATATCAATCTTGCTGGATTTTGACACCAACCCATTTGATACGGATATAGACGCCAGTGTGCCCCCTGGTAAAAACTGTTCCTGTAAATAAAAACTGGACATCTTGATTTCAAAAGTATCCTGTTGAATCGGCAACATATACACGGCCGCTCCCGAAAAGCTTTTCCTCGATTTGATGTCGATTTTGGCTTGAGTTAGATAATGATACGCTTCCGGATACTCGAATATTATTTCGGCATTAGTCAATGTCTGGAGCTTAGAGTCCTCTAGTATTGTCGTTTCATTTCCCTCTGGAATGACCTTAGCATCGGCTGTAAGAATGTAAGGGATCCCCTGAACGGTTAATTCATATTTCTTAATATCATAAATCGCCTTTTCTCCATTAAATGCTAATGAATCAAGTGCAGCTCGGGTAGAGTAAAAGTAGGTGTCCTCCAGAGAAACATCTTCTGGCTTGGTCATCGTAATGATGGAATCCTCCAGGTACCAGGTAGCATTGGTAATAGATGTTTTCATCTGAGCATAGGGAAAGGAAATCGCAGCTACTCCAATTCTCTCGGGGTGAACATCTGCCGTGTTTGTTGTTAAATCAAACGATAAGTTGATATCGTTTCCTGCCATAGCAGGCTTTTCTGGATCATCTGATAAAACCCGAAAGTTTGCATGTGTTGCCGAATAGGCCAACTCTTGGAATATAAGATTATCCGATTTTGCAATTGAGCCCCTTGTAAGCAATGAGCCATATCCATAGACACCTTGCTGAGTCACATTAGCTGCACCCGTGAGCTTTGCTGTTGCATTGTAGAAGCTAAACGGGTCATCCACTGTCCTTAAGAACATGGAATCCTTCTTAGGAAGCCAATACATGCGAAATGAGCCCATCTCGGCTTGCGGAAAACTGGCCACCCCTTCCTGGCCCGCTTCTATGGTACCAAAATATCCATTTGCTGTGACAGAATCAGGATAGTAAATAAAATCCTCACTAAATATGGTGGCGTTAAGGAAGTCAATCTTACCTTGTCCTCTCATCCCTTCGCTACTAAGTGTAATGTTCTCGTAGGTTCGGGCAGGCGTTCCGTATAAGTTGTATCCCTCATCTGGTATCTCATGTATAAACCCAAGCGACTGGTCAGGCATTATATGAAGCGTATCCTGAAAATTTGGGAATATGCCCCCAGAATTAAAAGTTCCCGGAAATTTTATTGAGGTTGCATCTTCTCTATCGATGTCATCGACCTCAACAGGTGGCACTATGAATCGAACCGATTTGTCGTATGCTCCTGCTAATACTTCTGTACCATCGAAATAAACGATGGCTTCTGATTCTGACACGAAATAAGGATAGTGATTCGATTTATTATTGTTCGACCTGTCGCTAGGTTCATTTAAGTATAGAACCCCCGAGGTCTCCGTCAAATGATTCTCTAGCCTTTTGGTCTCTCCTGGATCACTAGCCTGTGAATCTGACAATTTCAACTCCAAGGCTATGGAGTCTATGTTGGGCATATCAATTAAAAAAGCATCGTAATCAAATAGGAAATCGTGCCCTTTGTAATCAAAATCCCCTGCTTCGATTTCACCATCAAAAAGTAATTGCCTGTTGCGCAACACTTTTACTTCCTGATTTAATGGCTTAACCCTGACTCTAAAATCAGTGGTCATATAAAAATCATAAACACCTCTAACCAGCAGTTCCATACTGTCAAGGTTCATTGATGCATTGGGTGGCCCCTCTAACTTCGAGGGGATATACAAGTTGTCAAAATCTCTTTTTCTTGCTGCTGCGTCGTAGTACAAGTACGCTTTATCCAACAAGGTAACATGCCCGGACTTTTCATTGAATACGGCGAAATTGTACTGCTCCAATTGTACCATGGCTGCATAGACCATTCTTTCATGCAGTTTATATTCCTGCACTAAATCAGCATAGTTGAAATCTGTAACACCATATCTTTTGGCAAAGTAAACGGCAATAGAAATCGGGTGAAAGTCAAAACCTCCGGACATCTTCCGATATCGATGATCATTAAAGTAATCTTCTGAGGCCACTGTCACAGGGATCAGACTTTTCGCAGTAATTATATCAAAGTCTACACTATCCTTATCAATCTGCCATTTGAAAAGCTCTGCATTGATTTGTACCCTATGAAAACTGTTGTTAAAAGGAGTAGCTTCGTTCCCTTTCCGAACCATCACCGACATTTCCCTCGTATGTGGATAATAATACAATTTAACCCTCGGGTGGTAGATTGAATCTGACCCCTGAAAAAAAGAAAAGGAGGCATCTTCAGCAGTAATTAATGAATCTCCCAATGTAAAACGACGACTGGTAATGACTGCCTTTCTTCCCTTACCATCATTGACTGTCAAAAAATTAAGATCCTTACTGATACTTTGTCCATAGAGATCATTCCCTTTTATCTCGAAGCCTCCTTCGTAAATAGCATCCCCTCCAGGAATGTCAACTGTAGCATCTGAATAGTAGGAAGTAAACCTAGGATAGCTACTGTACTCGCCCTGCTTTCTTGTTAAGCTTTGGTATTTAAGAACACCCGGAAGTGGTTCATTTATGTATGGTGGAAAGGTCAGTTTTGCATTCGGAGTCCAAAAATCTCCTCGATCTACTTTGACAAAAAATTCCTCTATTTCTACAACCGCTTTTTTTGTTCTTGAGTTCTCTTGAGGCCAGGTAAGCACAGCCTGCTCACCTACAAAAACTTTATCTTTCAGTAGCTGGCTACCGTCCACTTCTTTAAGTAAAAGAGAATCATATGGAGTAACAAGGACTAGTTGTGTGGACTTCAGATTCATGACCGGCCCAGATTTTTGAGGAATTGGATATTGTCCCTGCATGATCGCAACAAAATCCTCCTTATATGCGACTGAGCCTTGTCTGGAAACATTTTGAGGCGCTGGGGATTCCTCCATAGGAGCAGTAACGGGAGCGAAGGGATCCGTTAGAGACTGGTCATTACTACTAAACCCCCCACCGCTGTTACTAAATGGATCACTTGAGAAGGGGTCGGAAACAGGCTGCTGGCTTCCAAATCCTGCATTAGAAAAAGGATCGGAAGCAAATGGGTCCGATGTCGGTTCTTCTTTGCTTGATTGGTTCCCAAAGCCACTGTTGGAAAAAGGACCCGTATTGAAAGGATCTGATGACTGAGAGGATTGGTTTCCAACGCCGCTGTTAGAAAAAGGATCAGATGCAAATGGATCGGAAGTAGGTGACGGTTGAGCGAACGGGTCAGGTGCTGGTTCTATTTGCTGCAGTTGTTGTTGTAATAGCTCTTCATCCGAAATTTCTTCCTCGACAGGAGCATATTCTTCAACTGGAGGAATGTAAGCACCCAGAAATTCAAAGCTAAAAGTGCCTCCTTTTGACACAACCGAAGTGTTTCGGGTTTTATGAATCCGCCGGTTCCCAAAAAAGGCATTCATTTCATACAAAAAGTTAAGATACTCTTGCTTGCTGAGCGTCTGCAAGGCCTGCACGTTAACATTTAGAATACGTGATAGTTGATCTGCCTGAACTCCGTTTTCTGCAACCGCTTCTGCCACATAGCTGAGAAAATAGCGATGGTAATTATTGTAGGAATATCTCTCCTTTTCCATCTGCCTGGAAATGTAGATCACCGTATCTCTATGATAAGTTTGAAGTTTCTGGCTCCAGACATCTTGAAAGTCTTGGCCAATTTTTAGATACGCTTCTTGCTCTGATGTCCGTAAAAACTGAGAGGCTTGACCTACAAACGTGTCATGGTCCTCTGAAAAAACTTGCGCGGACGATTGTCCCACATTTAGCAAGAAAAATGCTAAAGCAGTGATTTTAAATAAATATTTGATTCTCGGGCGCACGTGATAAAAATACGGAAAATCATGCACGATTATTATGATGACTTGTCGAAAACCAACATTGTCCAACTGTTTTTGACTTCATGACGCCTGTAAGTCAGACCTAATTTATGCGCGGCTGCTTTTAGGTCTTTCACGTCCTCCTCATAAAATCCGCTTAACATGAGTGTTCCACCAGGTAATAGCAACCTGTTGTATTCATGCATCTCCTGCATTAAGATGTTCTTATTGATGTTAGCTAATACTATCTCTGCCTTTTCCGTAAAATCAAGCTCTCCAACAGTTCCAAGATGCATTTCGGCATTTATACCATTAAGCTTTAGATTGTCGTTAGCGTTTTCAATGCACCAATCGTCAACATCATTACCTACAATTTTCTTGGCACCAAGTAATCCTGCCATTATTGCCAGAATCCCCGTACCGCTTCCAAAATCATAGACAAACTTTCCCTGATGGTCAATGTCAAATTGATTCTTGAGCATCAGGTAGGTAGTATCATGATGACCCGTACCAAATGACATCTTAGGGTGTATGACAATCTCATACTGAACGTCCTGTCTTGCAGGATGAAATGTTGCCCTTACATGTACTTTATTTTCAACAATTACCGGTTCGTAGTTCTTTTCCCACTCTTCATTCCAATTAACCTTCTCCACCTCTTTAGCTTCCCATTGTAAGGAAAATAAAGGCTGATAGCGCTCAATGATGGCTAGCAGATCGGCTTCTTTATACTGTTGAACCTCAATCGCGGTTACAAACCCTTCTTCCCTCTCCTCGAACACATCAAAACCAACTGCGGATAACTCTGCTATTAATATTTGAGAGGCCTCCTCTTCACAAATAAAGTTTAATAGCTTAAAACTCATTGATCACATCCCGCAAATGATTCGAACCGAGTAAAGTAGACGACGAAGTCTGCTTCACTTTCCTTATCCGTAAAAAACACTCGATAACGAGCATTCTCTTTCTGTTCCTCGAAATACCACATACCCTGCTTATCGGCGTACAGGCGATTACGTTGCTCGTATACCACTAAGTCTGCAAAAGCTTCCGTCCCCTCATATACGATGAAGTTAGCCTCTATCGGATCGTCTACTTCAAAAATCCTCCCATAAACCTCGCAAGGCTGAGGTTGACCGTGAAGCCAAAAGAATAGAAGTAAAGAAAATACGGTTATCAAAACGATTTTGCAATGTCCACGAAGTCTCTTGACTTTAAACTTGCTCCTCCAACTAAACCTCCGTCAACATCTGGGCAGGCAAATAGACCTTTCGAATTTCCTGGCTTCACACTTCCTCCATATAATATGGAAGTGTCATCCGCCACTTGTTGACCATGCTGACCAGCTATCACATCTCTAATAAAAGCATGCATCTCTTGAGCTTGATCGTCACTAGCTGTCACTCCCGTGCCAATGGCCCAAACCGGCTCATATGCAATCACAACTTTACCAAAGTCCTCCGCTGACAAATGAAACAAGCTCTCAGCAATCTGCTGCTTTACGAGGTCAAAGTGACCCCCCTTTTCTCGGGTCTCTAGTTTTTCCCCACAACAAAAAACCGGCAAGAGACCACCTACTAATACTGCGTCTGTCTTTTTTGCCAACAACTCGTGACTTTCAGCGAAATATTCTCTCCTTTCACTATGCCCCAGGACAACATAATCTACACCAACTGACTTAAGCATCTCAACGGAGATCTCCCCTGTATAAGCACCCGAAGGAGCTTCGTGACAATTCTGAGCACCCAAGAAAACATTCGGAGAATCTCCAATCTGTTTCTTTACATTCGTCAAGTGAGGGAACGGTGGAATTAAAATCATCTTCGTAGTTGATGCAACCTCGTTCACCGCCATATTGACCACTTCAGAAGCAAGCGTCATTCCCGATTGAAGGTCTGTATTCATCTTCCAATTTCCTGCTGCGATATTATCTCTCATCTTATAATTTCTCCTTTAAATAAGTAGCTGTATGATTTTTCCCGGCGAATTTAATCATATCCGGTGGAAGGCCGGCAAAACTTAGCTCTCCTCCGTTTTCACCTCCTTCTGGACCCAAATCTACTATCCAGTCAGCGTTCTTTATCACATCCATATTATGCTCAATGATGATCACACTGTTGTCTTCATCTATCAACGCATTAATGGAATCGAGTAATTTACGGATGTCGTGAAAATGTAACCCGGTCGTTGGTTCGTCAAAAACAAAAAGCGTATGGTCCTTCTTTGAAACATTGCTGCCTTTCCCTAGAAAACTTGCCAACTTCACCCGTTGAGCCTCTCCTCCACTTAGCGAATTTGAGGATTGACCAAGCTTTACATAACCAAGTCCCACATCAAGCAAAGGCTTTAACTTATTAGAAATCGCCTTTTGATCGGAAAAAAATTCCAGTGTCTCCTCAACTGTCATGTCAAGAAGGTCTGCAATGTTCTTTTCCTTGTAAGTGACTTCCAGAATCTCCCTCTTAAATCTTTTTCCTCTACAGTTTTCACATTCCAGATGCAGGTCTGCCATAAATTGCATCTCAATCTTGACCGTACCCTCTCCCTCACAAACCTCACATCGACCTCCGTCAACATTGAATGAGAAATGGGCAGGTTTGAAACCATACTTTTTCGAAGCCGGCTGATCTGCGTACAATTGGCGTATGTTATCGTAAGCTTTAACATACGTCACCGGGTTTGACCTCGAGCTCTTTCCAATAGGGTTCTGATCTACAAACTCAATGTGGTTTATCTTTTTGTAGTCTCCCTCTATTCCATCAAAAGCACCTGTGGCATCTGCTGACAGCCCTAAGATTTTACTCAAAGCAGGATAAAGGATTTTCCTAATTAGTGTTGATTTACCCGAGCCACTCACTCCCGAGACCACGGTCAATACGCCCAACGGAAATTCAACGTCAATATTTTTTAGATTATGCTCTCTAGCATTTTTTATGACAAAGCTTTGATTCCATTGCCTTCTTCTTTCCGGAAGCAAAATGCTTTCCTTTCCTGTCAAATATTGTACCGTAAAGGAATCTTGACTCGAACCATTGGCTTCAGATAGTTTACCTTGAAAAACCAGTTCCCCTCCATGGGTGCCCGCTGCAGGGCCAATATCAATTATCTGATCCGCCTCTTCGATGACTTTCTCTTCGTGCTCTACTACGATCACAGAATTGCCAAGGTTTTTCAGTGATTTTAATACATCTACCAGACGATCCGTATCTCTCGGATGCAGCCCTATGCTAGGTTCATCTAAGATATACATAGATCCAACCAATGCACTTCCAAGTGATGTTGCCAGCTTAATTCTTTGGAACTCTCCTCCAGAGAGCGTGTTGGTCAAACGGTTTAATGTTAAGTAGCCCAAGCCCACCTTATCTAAGTACTCAAGCCGACTCTTTATTTCATTGAGTATCCTTTTGGCAACTTGCTGTTCATGATCAGATAAACTCAGCGATTCGATACGGTCCCTTAATCTGCTTATGGGTAGAAGAACGGTGTCTGAAATGGTCAGGCCATCAATTTTGACATAGTTAGCGTCCTTTCTCAAACGAGTTCCTTTGCATTCTGTACACGTGGTTTTACCTCGATAACGTGACAGCATCACTCGATATTGAATCTTGTGAAGCCTGGATTCCAGATGAGCAAAAAACTCGTTCAGTCCATCAAAATATTCATTCCCTGTCCATAGCAATTCATACTGCTCATCCGTCAAGTCTTTAACAGGTCGGTGGATTGGAAAGTCAAACTCAACACCTCTTTTTAATAGTGGTTCCGCCCACCTCCGCATGGTCTCTCCTCTCCATGGAACAATTGCTCCTTCATAAATGGAAAGGTTGGGATCAGGAATAACCAGGTCGGGATCTATTCCTAAAATTCTACCAAACCCCTCGCATCTTCTACACGCTCCGTAAGGATTATTGAATGTGAAAAAGTTAACGGATGGCTCTTCAAAAAGAATTCCATCCATCTCAAAACGGTCCGAAAACTCCTGTTTTTCACCCGCCCTCCAGGCCACGCAACAACACCCGTGCCCCTCGAAAAAAGCTGTCTGGACTGAATCACTTAGCCTGAACTGGGTTTCCTCATCTCGCTTAACGGTTGCTCTGTCTATGAGGATTTCTACTTCTTTTCCTTCTAAAGACGTTCCATCTATTCCTTCAATCTGCGTAAGCTCACCGTTGATAAGTAGCCGTGTGTAGCCTTTACTTAGTAGTATTTTCAGTTCTTGATCCAACGATCTACCGCTCTCCAAAATCAGTGGTGCAGTAATGGTAAGCTTCTCGCCCTCCTCTCTACTTAGAATGGAATCCACTACATCTGTCACAGTATCTTTTGTGACTTCCTCTCCACTTCTTGGGCTAAACGTTTTCCCAACCCGCGCAAAGAGCAGCTTGATAAAATCATATACTTCGGTGGTAGTACCCACTGTAGACCTAGGGTTCCGTGTATTGACTTTCTGCTCAATCGCTATTGCAGGAGATACTCCTTTTATATAATCAACCTCGGGCTTTTCCATCCTTCCCAAGAACTGCCTTGCATAGGAACTTAGACTTTCTACGTATTTTCTTTGTCCTTCAGCAAATAGTGTATCAAAGGCTAAAGAGCTCTTCCCCGAACCCGACAAACCGGTTATGACTACCAGTTTATTTCTTGGAATCGCTACGTCCAAATTCTTTAGGTTATTGACCCTTGCGCCTTTTATTAGGATAAATTGCTTCGGATCAAACTGATCTATTTGCATAAAGCGATAGAATAATATTTGTAATACACTTAGAGGGTAAGCGTATATTTTATTTGCAAAAGTAGAAGATGATTGGAATGAATTTTGTTTTGAAGGAATTATCTTTCATCTTTGAATTAAGTAAAAAGTCTAAAGACCCTAAATACTACTGCATGATATAGACCTCTACGTTACCAATTCCTTTTTTATTAATGAAACATATCGAACAAAGTGACAGCTTATTATTGTCACAGTACATGAAAGGAAACGAAGAGGCCTTTGCGGAGCTATTGAAGCGTCATCAAAATAGGGTTTTCTCAACCGTTTATTTAATTGTTAAAGATCAGTACGTAGCTGAAGATCTGGTACAAGAAGTCTTCATTAAAGCTGTTAAGACCATCAAGTCTGGAAAGTACAACGAAGAGGGTAAGTTCCTTCCCTGGGTGCTCAGGATAGCACATAATTTGGCAATTGATCATTTTAGAAAAAATAAACGGTATCCAATGATCGTTATGGAAGACGGAAGCAATGTGTTCAACACGTTGGAGTTTTCCGAAGGAAGTATTGAAAATGCTCAGATCAAAGAAGATACCTATAATCAGCTTAAAAACCTGATTAAAGAACTGCCTGATAGTCAGCGTGAGGTCCTGGTAATGCGACATTACATGCAGATGAGCTTTCAGGATATTGCTGAAGCAACCGGTGTTAGCATAAACACTGCGTTAGGTAGAATGAGGTATGCTTTGATAAATCTGAGAAAAAAGATGAAGCAAACTGAAAATGCCTATGACAAAAACGTTTACCGAAAATGAATTAATCAAACATGTTTATGGAGAACTCGAAACTCGAGAAAAAGAAATGCTAGAAGTCGCTCTACTCAAAGATGAGGCATTACGGGATCAGCTTTTCGAACTTCAGTTAATGAAAACCGAATTGGATCACTTTGAAATCGCTCACTCTAGTAGTCTCACTGAAAAAATCATGATGAAGGTTTCAGTTATGAAGGAAGTTAGCATCTAATTAGAAAACAGATACTACATGTTTGAAATAGGTCAGGTATTCCATATCTGACCTATTTTTATGCCGTCATGACAAGAAAACAACGCTACGAACTTCTAATTGAACATTTCGATCAGTCTACCCTAGCGCTGGAAACCGAACTTCATTATCGGACTCCCTTTGAACTGCTCGTCGCTGTAGTGCTAAGTGCGCAATGCACCGATAAGCGAGTAAACCTGGTTTCACCTGCTCTATTCGATGCTTACCCTACACCTGAAAGTATGTCAAAAGCAGACTTTGACCTCCTATTTCCTCTCATTAAAAGCATCTCTTACCCTAACAATAAGACCAAACACTTGCTTGGCTTAAGCAAAATGCTTGTGAAAGACTTCAATGGTGAAGTTCCATTGAATATTGATGACCTTCAAAAGCTGCCAGGAGTAGGAAGAAAGACAGCAAACGTCATTGTTTCCGTTTTGGACGAGCAGCCTGCAATGGCAGTGGATACCCATGTGTTTCGTGTATCCAAGAGGATAGGACTCGTAACGCTTAAAGCAACTACTCCTCTTGAAGTTGAAAAACAATTAGTAAAACACTTCCCAGAGAAAGCTATCTACAAAGCTCATCACTGGTTGATTCTCCATGGCCGCTACACTTGCCTTGCAAGAACACCTAAATGTGGCGAATGCAAAGTCACGCATCTCTGTAGGTTTTTTCATCAAAATAACTGATGAGGGTTCTACTTTTCCACCAGTATTTCAAAACGCCTGAGGAAGGAAGTGGTATCCGTTCCTATTATCTAGCAAAAGCTTTTCAACAAGCAGGTTATCAGGTGAAAGTCATAAGTGGGCATAATTCTACGAGTGGGGAACAAACCATTGATGGTATTCCTGTCCATTATTTTAAAGTTCCGTACAGTAATTATCAAGGTTTTTTGAGCAGGGTGTTAGCTTTCTTAAGGTTCGTGTCTGCTTCTAAAAAACTCTTGAAACATGATCACGAATATGACTTACTGTACGTCTTGTCAACGCCTCTTACCACAGGGTTAATTGCCCTTTATGCTAAAAAGAAGTTTGGAATTGAATACCTATTTGAGGTTGGTGACTTGTGGCCACTTGCTCCCATTCAAATGGGAGCAATTAAACCTGCGTTGATACAAAATAAACTCTATCAGTTCGAAGAACGGGTTTATAAAGACGCTCGCCTCTTGGTCGGTCTTTCTACCTCCATCAAGCAAGCAATGGAATATACGATTGACTATTCGAAAGAGGTGCACGTACTTAGCAACATGTCTGATTGCTCGTTTTTTCAAAAATCCAAAAATATACCCCCTGAATTTAACACTCAGAGTCCTCTGATTATTGGTTATCAGGGCGCCATAGGTAGGGCAAATCATCTGGAGTACTTAGTAATGCTTGCTGAAGCTGTCCTGAAAAAAGGTCTTCCTGTAGAAATAAGGATAATGGGTGATGGTGCTCAGAAAAAGCGAATTGAGAAATTAAGTGCGCAACTATCAAATATCATCTGGATTACAGAAGGAGGGAAAAATGAAGTTCGGGAAGAACTTTCAAATTGTCACATATCCTATATCTCTTATGCCCCTTTTCCTGTCTTAGAGACCGGTAGTCCTAATAAACTCTTCGATGGTCTCGCCGCAGGAAAGCTAATTATTTTGAATTTCAAAGGTTGGATGTCCGAACTTGTAACAAAGCATAAATGCGGCTTTTCTTATAATGTAAATAACATTGAAGAGGCTGTTTCCTTTCTGCAGTCAATGATTAAAAACCCCCTACTATTGGAGGCCTATCAGAATAATGCTAGAGAACTTGCTGCGTCTCGTTTTGACGTCTCGCATATTACCCAAAATGCAGTGAAACTACTCGCATCGCAAGGTGTTACTAACTAGAAATATCACTAGGCTTATATCCACTTTGATTAAAAAGCTCATGATGATCTGTAACTTCCATAATTTCAGTCACTGATTTGCCCGTTCTTTCTGCGTAGCTCTCCACAATTTCCCAACCTACCCAGGCACCAATTCTGCCTGGACACTTCTCACCGATTTCATATACATTAGGCCTGTCACCTAAAAATTTCTTCTTGGTAAACTCACTGGGATCGTACAGCCACTCATTTTGAATAAAGTTTGCCCAAATTATCGTCTGGTTAGCTTTGACATCTTTCATGGTGTTAGCAGAATATCCCATGAGCTCGTAGTCTGGAGTACATGGGAATAAATGGCTTAGCATGTAATATGTTTTGCCAAAATCAATCATTTCTGAAAGAAGCGTAGATTCTTTACCGTTGGAAATCCATGGGTTGGTGAAAAACTTCATCAAAACTGGTGCTAAATAATCGTAGGTGTAGCGCTCCAAAATGTATTCAGGTACATCATTTGGTCTATACGTGGCGTCTTCTCCGATGAAGTAGTCAATCCCAACAATCAATCTTTCATCTGAAATATACAAATCATGGAAGAGACCCGTTACTACTGTTTGTAAAATAGGCTGAGGTGCATCCGGATAATAATATTTGAAGATGGCAAATGCTTGATTCAAATCGGCTAATAAGTTCTCTTTATTAGCTTCAAATGTCTCTGTAGCTTCCCTGTAAAGTGTATCTATACTTGGTTCATTAATCAAACCAAAAATTCTTTGCGCTAGAATTGATGTGTCGGGATACTCCTGAATAAAAAATATGTTCCTCGCTATCCACGGGTTTTCTGCCAAAAACTTTACCACTTCTTGTTGAGAGCGCGCATCAAACAATTGCTGTTCTTTTTGCTGTAGAAGGATATTGAAAGGTGGAAGCTCAAGTTCAGCTGTAGTCCTGCATGTCTGTGTCTGACAAGATGCTACTAAAAGAAAAATGATAATTATGGAAACTGCTCGCATATAAGCTATTTTTGGGCGACTGAATAAGGATAACTTATTCTAAACACGAATTTGATCAATATCTTTTAAGGACACTTAGAAAGAAACAAGTTTCTTCATTCGTTCCAATTAGTAAAACGAACAAAATGAATAAAAACATTGCGCTGCTTGCATTATTATTTGTTGTCTCATTGACTGCTTCGGCTCAGGTGAAACTCGGGCTTAAGTTTTCACCTTCACTGAATAACTCCCGTACTTTCTTACCTTCTGATACAATAGATGTAGAACCAGTAAACGGTCTATTCAAATTTTCATTAGGTCTGATTGCTGATATGGAGTTAACTAATACATACTTTCTCAGTAGTGGGGTAATGGTTGTCCCGAAAAGAATAGGCATAGATATCAGACCTGAGAATTCTGGTTCTTTTGCTCCTTCGACACAGTATTTTGACTTGCAATACGTTCAGATTCCTGCGACTTTAAAACTATTTACAAACGAGATTCTTCCCGATGGCAGCATGTATTTTCAGGTAGGAGGTGCTGCTGACATAAAAGTTTTTGAGCAACCTGTAGAAGAAGAGTATGGTTTTATTGGCGATTTTTCTAGTTTCGACCTTACCGTGGTTTTTGGCGGCGGATTTGAATATCAGGCTGGGCTAAACACCGCACTTTTTGGAGGAATTACATACAATAGAGGGCTAACCAACGTAGTCAAAACTACTCAATCAGCCCTCAATGATTTTTCTATTCGAACATCGGTTCTCATGTTCGACATAGGCATCAAATTCTAGGTCTGGGTCTTTATTTCCTCTCCGTTAGCATTTAAGAAATAATACTCTGTCAAACCCAGAGAAGAGTCCGCTACTATCTTTACCCACTTGAAATGGCTAAAGAACCACTTCATCTGTTTGGAAGGAAATCCATTCGTAAAGTATGATGCCACATATGGGTGAGCCGAAAGAGTGACCTTTTCTTCATTCTGCTTCGTAAAGAAATAATTCAGCGTGTTTTCAATATGATCGGACACCTGTATGGACGCTGATATCTGACCTGTTCCATCACACGACGGACATACCTCTCTCGTCTTAATGTTTAGTTCTGGCCGTACACGCTGGCGAGTTATCTGCATCAAGCCAAATTTTGTTAGCGGAAGAATTGTATGCTTAGAACGGTCATCTTTCATCACATCCTTCATGTGCGCAAAAAGCTTCTTCTTATTCTCTGATCTTCGCATGTCAATAAAATCAATGACGATGATTCCGCCCATATCTCTCAAACGAAGTTGACGCGCAATCTCCTTCGCAGCTTCCATATTTACCGTAAGTGCAGTACTTTCCTGATCTTCCTCTCGATTAGATTTGTTCCCACTGTTGACATCAATCACATGAAGCGCTTCCGTATGGTCTATGATCAAGTAACCTCCGTTTGCCACAGAGACTGATTTTCCAAACGAAGTCTTCAGCTGTTTTTCTATTCCGTATGCTTCAAACAACTTAACCTTCGCCTGATGGAGCCTTACGAGCTTTTCTTTGTCTGGTGCTATTTTAGAAATGTAGCTTCTTACCTCGTTGTACAAGTCTTTGTCATCTATCGTGATAGAATCAAACGACTCATTTAACACATCTCTTAGAATGGAATTGGCACGACTTACTTCTCCAATTACCTTATCACCTGGCTTAACTTGTTTGAGTGTCTTTACCCCATTTTCCCAGGTGGTAACCAAATTCTGCAAATCCTTATCAAGCTCCTTAACGTCCTTCCCAGATGCAACCGTTCGAATAATCACACCGAAATTGTCAGGCTTAATGGAGCTGATAAGTCGGGCAAGTCGTTTTCTCTCAGCAGAGTCTGTAATCTTTTTGGATACATTTACGGCATTGGAAAAAGGCACCAATACCAGGTATCTGCCGGCTATAGATAACTCACAAGATAATCTCGGACCTTTTGTGGAGATCGGTTCTTTTACAACCTGAACCAATACCTTTTGATTTCTGGACAAGACCTGGTTGATCTTTCCAAGTTTATTGATATCGGGTTCGTGCTTAAATCCAGTTAGCTTATGACTCGTATTTTTTCTTGTCGCTACAAGCTTCGTGAACTTATTTAAACTTTGGACTTGCGGCCCAAGGTCTAGGTAATGCAGAAAGGCATCTTTTTCGTACCCAATGTCTATAAATGCAGCATTGAGACCTTGAACCACCTTTCTGACGGTTCCTAAGTATATATCTCCAACATTAAACTGGTTGTCATCCTCTTCCTGATGAAATTCAACCAGTTTTTTGTTTTTAAGAAAAGCGATCCGAGATCCACTCTGAGTTGAATTAATGACTAATTCAGTGCTCATAACTTAGTGGATAAGATTACTTCTTCTTGTGTCTGTTTTTTCTTAATCTTTTCTTTCTCTTGTGTGTTGAGATCTTATGTCTCTTTCTTTTTTTACCGCAAGGCATAATCGTGATATTTTAGTTTTCTAAATATTGTTGTGCTGTCACCGCAATAGCAGGATCAACTGCAGGGGCTTCGGCAATACGTTCAAAATATTCTTTGGCTACACTGCTATCTATTTCTTGTAAAGCGACACCATTGTAAAGCATTGCTTCATAATCTAGGCTGTCCATTTCCAGTAGTTTTTCAAAGCGAGTAACTGCTTTGTCATATTGACCAGACCTGATAGACAACAATCCAAGGTTAAGAATGGCTTCCCTATAATTCGGGTCAATCTCAAGTACTTCTCTTAACATCGTAATCCCAACCATGGGGCTCTGTGAAGCTATTAACGTCATCGCCAATCGCGTTTTAGCCATTAAGTCAGAGCTATCCATGACAACGACACGTTGATATGCTTGATTTGCCAATTTTATTCTTCTAGCTGCTTCTTCACTAGTTTGAGCTCTCTCAAAAGCTGAATAGAAGATGTAACCTGCATCATTTAGTGTTTCCAAAGAACTATTTCCCTCAAGGAGATATCTATTCGCGACCTGCACGGCACTGTCTAAGTAGCCGTATTTAAGGTAGTACCTCGCTAAAGAGTCCGCAAAGCTAGCTAAATTTTCACTTTCGGGCAGGTTAATTTGCGCTCTAAGTGATTGAATAGCTGTAGCATCCGCATCAGAGACCTCCATCGAGTGCATTTCCACAGTGCTCCCCGTATCATTTTTAACCACAACTGTTGGTAATTGATACAGTGACACTATCAGCATTATGGATATTACCAAGAGTATTATCTGTCCTCTACTCATTGGAGGGCTATCATCTGGTTAATTTGCTGCTGCCTTTAATCTTATCAATAAAAATCTTAGAAGGCTTAAAGCTGGGCACGTAATGCTCGTCGATAACTATAGCTGTGTTTTTTGATATATTTCTAGCGATTTTTTTTGCTCGCTTTTTGTTTATGAAACTGCCAAACCCACGAACATAAATATTTTCACCTTCTGCCATGGATCCTTTGACAACTGAAAAAAATGCCTCTACTGTCGTTTGCACATCAGCTTTATCAATGCCTGTCTTTTCTGAGATCTCGTTAATTACGTCCGCTTTTGTCACTGTTTTGTTGTTATTAAAAAATTACCCCGTGTAATTCGGACGGCAAATTTATATTTGACTGCCATAAATACAAAAGTATCAGCACTTTATCTATTTCTTGTCTAGGAAATGAAGAACCACCCTCTTGCACAGCGATTACTCTCCTGGTACCAAAATCAGAAGCGAGATTTGCCGTGGAGGTGGAGTAAAGAGCCATATCCAGTTTGGATCTCTGAAGTCATTCTTCAACAAACACGTGTGGATCAAGGGGTGCCTTATTTTCTGGCATTCATGGAAAACTTTCCTACAGTAAATGACCTTGCAAATGCTAGAGAAGAGCAGGTCCTAAAAATTTGGGAAGGTTTAGGTTATTACAGTCGGGCACGCAATCTGCACGCCGGTGCAAAATACATTAGCGAGGAGTGTCAAGGGGTTTTTCCTTCCTCCTACGAATCCTTACTAAAAGTGAAGGGTGTAGGGCCTTACACAGCAGCGGCAATCTCTTCAATTTGCTTCGGCAAGCCTAACCCGGTGCTTGACGGAAATGTGTTTAGAGTAGCCTCAAGACAATTTGGCATCTTTGAAGATATTGCCAAACCGGCTTCCAGAAAGGTTTTCATCTCACTGCTGGAAAAAATTATTGCTTCTGATAACCCTGGAGATTTCAATCAATCGATTATGGACTTAGGTGCTACCGTCTGTACTCCTCAAAACCCAGACTGCTTTAATTGTCCCATATCTGTTTCATGCTTTGCGCTAAAGCAAAAAAAACAATCCGAGCTTCCGGTAAAAAAGAAAAAAATAAAAGTTAAGGACCGTTACTTTCACTACATGGTACTCGAACATGCCGGCCATTTCGCTGTCAAGAAAAGGGATTCCGGTGATGTTTGGCAGGGTTTGTATGATTTTTTCCTGGAAGAATTGCCAGACAAAGAATGCTCCCCTTCATTTCTCAAGCCAAATAAAAAGCAAATAACTTATCATTCCTCAAGGGCGTATCGACACATACTTTCTCATCAGCGTATTCACGCTGTGTTTCATCATTTAGAAACTGCCTCCGAAAAAATCTTTAAGAAAATAGCTGCTGATCATCAACTTGACACCTTCTCTTGGACAGATATAGTAGCTTTGCCAAAACCTCGTCTCATTGTAAATTATTTGAATGAGTACGATTTTTAATTATTTTTATTGACTATGGCTGGAGTAAACAAAGTGATCTTGGTTGGCAACCTAGGCAAAGACCCTGAAGTAAGGTATTTAGAAAATGGCTCTGTAGTGGCAAACGTCACAATAGCGACTTCTGAAAGTTATAAAGATCGCAATGGTAACCGTGTAGAGAATACTGAATGGCACGACCTTGAGATGTGGGATGGATTGGCAAAAATTGCTGAGCAGTATCTAAAAAAGGGTAAAACCATCTATGTCGAAGGTCGCATTAAATCAGATACCTGGCAGGATGACCAGGGAATGAATCGAAAAAAAATAAGAATCAGAGTTCAAAATATGACCATGCTTGGAAATGCTGGCGGTGGTCCTACTCCGCCGTTGCAAGGTGGAAACCCGCAGCAACACCAACAGGATGATGCTCCACAGACGCCCGAATCAATTTCGCCTCCAGCAATGGATAATACACCATCCGATATTACGGATGACCTTCCATTCTAATATGTTTCACGAAATCTAATCTTATTGGAAGCTTCGCCTGATGATCCTTACCCCCCGGTTCCGCTAAGCGCTATAGTAGAAATGCCCACGAGTTTCTTTTTGGGCTACGGTCTCTTGATTTTGGTTTTGCTAATTTTATCTGGATTGATCTCTGGTTCTGAGGTCGCCTTCTTTTCCATAAAAAAAGATGAACTGGTAGAGGATAAAAATGAGGGTCGATTAATTCGCTGGTTACTTCTCCGCCCGAGAAAACTACTCGCTACGATATTAATTCTCAATAACCTTATAAATGTTTTCATTGTCACCATCTCCACCTATGCTACATGGCAGATGGTTGGCAATAAAAATGCTGGTGGCGCAGCAATCGCCCTATTGACTGCTGTCATCACAATACTTATCATTTTTTTTGGAGAAATCGTACCCAAGGTGTTTGCAAGCCAACGCCCCGTCAGCTTTGCAAAAATCACAGCCAGAACGCTTTACATAATGAGTAGAGTTCTTAGCCCTATTTCATGGTTATTGATGACACTCAGCAACCTCATCGAACATAGAATTCAACGTAAGGGCTACAATGTATCGGTAGATGAGTTGAATCAGGCGATAGAGATCACTGCCGAAGGCGAAGCCACTGAGGAAGAAAAAGGAATCCTAAAAGGAATTGTCAACTTTGGAACACTTTCAGTAAAGCAAGTGATGCGGTCAAGGGTTGATGTGACCGCTTTTGATATTAAAATGGACTTCCATGAATTAATGGACCAAATTAATAAAACGGGGTATTCTCGCATTCCCGTTTTTAGCGAGTCCATCGATAAGATCGAGGGTATTCTCTACATCAAAGATGTGCTTCCTCATGTCAAAGAAGACGAAGGTTTTGATTGGCAATCAAAATTAAGACCTGTCTTATTTGTACCTGAAAGCAAAAAAATCGATGATCTTTTTAAAGATTTCCAGGAGAAACAGGTACATATGGCACTTGTTGTCGACGAGTACGGTGGAACAGAGGGCCTTATTACCATGGAAGATATCATCGAAGAAATCGTCGGAGAAATAAACGATGAGTTTGACGAAGAAAATGATGTCAGCTATCGAAAAATTGACAATAGCACCTACATTTTTGAGGGAAAGACTTCATTGAATGATTTCTGTAAAATCATACAAGAAGACACTTTCATCTTCGATGATATTAAAGGCGAAAGCGAATCACTGGGAGGACTGCTGCTAGAGCTAAATGAAAAACTCCCGAATGCCGGCGAACAAATCAAGTTCCAATATTTCACTTTCACCATCGTTTCTGTAGATACGAAGAGAATTAAGAAAGTGAGAGTGTTGATGGATAGCAATAAGAAAAAGACCGATTTGGCAGATGAAAAAGACTAGTGATCTATTCTTCTTTCTGGTCGTCATCTCAATGCTGTCCTCATGCAGCCATGACTTTTTGCCAAAACCAAAAGGGTTCAATAGGATTACATTGCCAGAAGTTGCTTATCAAGCGCTGCCCGACACCCTCCCCTATCAATTCCATTACTCAACCCATGCGGAATTATTTCCGGACACCTCCTGGCTTTCTGAAAAATACTGGTTAGATCTTCATTACCCTTATTTCGATGCCGTTATTCAGCTCACTTACAAGCCAATAAATAAAGACAGTCTGGTGGAAGGATACCTTGACGATAGCTATCGTTTAACCTCCCAACACAATGTAAAAGCTTATTCGATCGATGAAAAGGTCTTATACCTGAAAAGTGGAAATATCGCTTCTGTCACTGAGCTAGAAGGAGATGTTCCTACTCAATTTCAATTCCATATTACGGATAGCACCCGGCATTTTCTTCGAGGAGCCCTTTACTTTAAGACAGCCACAAAAAATGATTCCTTGGCTCCAGCGATAGAGTATATTAAAAATGACATGGTCCACATGCTGAATACCCTCAGGTGGGTTGACCTTAAGAGTTGAGAAACCTGCGCTTATCTGATAACTGAAAATTTCTGTATCTCATAAATAGGAACGCCGGTTTCTGTTATCCCCTCTATTTTGAAATAAAAATCTCCTTCTACCAAAGAAGTATGAAAATCTATATAAAGAGATTCATTTGGTTTCAACTTGGTATTAGCTGACCAGTACAGAAGGTGTCTTAAATCAGGCTTTCTTGAATCTAATAATGCTTTTTCAGAGCCAGATGGGTTGTGGTATTCACGATTTTGCGAATACCCGTCGAACTTAATCTCATTAGATCTCAGCGATCTAAACAATTGATCCCCTTCTTTAAGATCTTTCGTTGTAAATGAAACCGCTCCATGAAATGTCTTATTCAGAGAAGGAAAGTCTTTTTTATTGAACACTTCGACCTTTTCTATCTCATTGTAATCCAATTCTAAAGCTCGAGAGTGATCCGATACTAGCACTCCATTTATAAAAACCGCCGCTGGCTCCCTGTTTTGTTCATACAATTCATACTCATATGAAACATTGTCTTTGTATGAATATGCTGTGGTTTCATTGGATACATACAGGTGATCCTTCCCTTTTTTCTTTTTGATTTTGACTGATGGCAAAAGCTCAAAAATCATTTCTGAAACATCATTTAACTGGATAAAGTCTGCAGGAAAAAGTTCAAACTTAACCTCGTCCATCATCTGTGCTCTCCAAAAAGTGTCTCTCTTTACCTGCTTTTGCTGTACACTAAATGTTGCAGGATCATGTAGTCTGTAATTTTTACGAACTCTTTTTTCAATATTAATAACAGTAGAAGTAAGTCCATATTCAAACGGAGTAGTCGTACGCCGAGGAGTATTATCAAGCAAATCGAAAAGTTCAAGTCTGTATCCCTTAGCGTTACCCTTTAAACTAGGAATGACGGAAAGAACATCAATACCATAAAGGTCAGGTAAAGTACACATGAACCCTCCATTTTCTCTAGGCCTTAGAAAAACAAAGTTTGGTTGATGGTTGTACGCTGAAAGGATCATCATGGTATCCCTAACAGGTTCTCCAGTCCCAATATTTATTAGTCTCCCTGTTAGAATTTGCCCATCACTTTCAGCAGGGAATTCAAATTTCCCCTGATCTTGACTTAAAACCCTGTCCCAGAAGAATCTGGTCCACCTATGTGTCATCATAAGAAGATCTGCCGCATACTTGGCGCTGTCAGATTGCTCGAAATAATAACTCGGATCTTCCACATGCCCTTCTAAATCGGAAGTTAGTAGTAGATAGTTTCTTATGTTCTGATCAGTCAAAGGATCTTTATCATGAACAGAAATTGTCAATAAAGCTTCTTCCGCTATTCTTGAGTTCACCTGTAGCACTGCTGGGTTTTTTCGTTGATAGGTAGTTGCTAAACCAGAAACAGATACGGGAGAGGGTTTCTGTGGTTTGCAAAAAATTAAACGTTCTAAAAGCGGGACTCCTGACTCATTAAAAACTGTTAGTTGGTTGACTCCTAAAGCTAGCTTTGACTTAGGAATAGTTAATTGATAATTGGCAAAAACTCCTGCAGCAGCTGCAAATTGAATTTTACCTCTCGCCTGCACTAGCACAAATAATCGGCTGTTATCCCCGATAAACTTTCTGCTGGATCGTAGTGAGAGCTTCAGTTCCTTCAAATGATCATCGCTGAGCATTAAGTTGACACCCTCTTCTTTTGGTCTTGGCAATTGGTGTTTGGTGGTATCTCCATCATAAACGAGTCTCAGGTAGTATTCCCTATTTCGTTTTGGCTTAATATGGAAACTTCCTATACCGTTTTTATACGTATAAACGGCTGTTAATGTATCCGATTTATCATTAATTAATAAACCCTCAGCATCAACTCCTTTACCATCATTTCCAAAGACTTTAAAAGCAATTCTATTTTCGAGAGCGGACACAAATTGACCCCCTTCCGGGAAAAATTTGACGGCCTCAATATGACGCGTTCGGATAGGTTCTTTCTGTGGAATACCCCCCCCAGAGACGTAGATGTTTTTTTCAAAAAAGTATTCTTCAGAAGCATTTTGCATCCACAGTGTAAATGCTCTAATTTGATAGCCCCCGGGAGAAAGTGTATCAGGCAATAGTATATCTCCGGCGGCTTGCCCTTCTTCTAACCTTAATTTTTCATGAACAAGGAGGGAACCGTGCTGATCATACAGTTGGACGTGCACTACTTTACTTTTTTGAGATAGTGTATGATTTGTTGCTTCCAACAAACGTGCGTTCATCCAAATAACTTCCCCAGCCTCATAGACATCACCATCAGTATGTAGATAGACTTTTTCTTGATACGAGTTCTCGGTAAACTTTACTAACTGAGATACAATCCTATTGATTACCTCGTTTTCAACAACTGAAGTTCCTATTAAGAATATTGCACTGAAAAGCAGGAAGTAGTAGGATATTCTAGACATCAGTTAGGCCAATATAGGGGTTTAGTTCGTGTACTGTTCTCCAAAAGCGCACAATCAAAACACCAATCAGGAGGGTTCCATGGACCCGTCCATCCCGGGGGTGGGTAGCAGGGGGCATTTATCCCTGTGTCAGAGAAATAATCAATACTAGGGTCCAGGTTTGTAAAAGAGTCTCTGTTAAGAAAGATCCGCTTGTTTTTTACAGATGCCGCTTCAAAAAATCCCATTACAACGCCCTTCTCTCCATCATCGAAGTTAAGATTACCCGTTATTTGAGCCGGTGGCGGGTCAAAAATGGAGCCCACGTTACGCTGCTGATCCTCAATCTTTTTCCAATAATCATAAGACTCCTTTGTCTGCGAATATTGCACTAATTCAACACTATGACCAAACGCATACGTGCTGTTTGGTGTAATAAACTTAAGTCTCTTCGAAATTATGTCAGCATTCGCTGACGCGCTTTCTCCTACGTTAAAGCTTGGCAATTGAGGGATTGTGTAGTAGCAAGGCCCGTTTTCATTTTCGGAATCGAGTGCTGAATAGAATTCGTAGCTACCACCTACTATCCAGCGATAATACCTTGAAACCGTATCTTCTCTGTTCAAATATACATTTAGGTTAAGGCCCCGGTAATCGAATTCAACGCCTCCTCCAAAAGACCGAAATGTCGAAACTTGCTCTGTATATAATCTGTCAATGGATGGATTTGGTTTGATCTGCTGAGGTGTTGAGACGATCAGTCGATCGTCGGGTAGAACGATCTCTACAAAATATGACCTGCCCACGACTCCCGGTGTCTGACCTTCGTAGTAACCATTTCTTACTTCTGTTAATTGCTCCCGGCCTCCAGTATCCTCTACTAGCGTAATAGAAGCCCCTGAAATGCGAAGAATTGCAGAAAGCCCACTAATTGGAGTTGCTGCAGGCGCTGTCAACTCCACGTACGCTGGGGCTTTGTCCGTTATCAGGCCTGTAACCACAATAGCGTCTGATTCCAGCACATAATCTACCTCAAAGGTTTCGATACAGGAAGGTAAAGCACACCAGATGAGGGCGAAGATCATTGAAAGCGCTCTCAAATACCGCTTCTCCATCTGCCGTTCTCTCTTTATATGTCTTTGATTGATCTTCATTCTATTAATCCCATACTACTGGTTTCGTTCGCTTAGTATTTTGATGCAATGAACTGTTAAAACAATAATTGTAGGGTCCGATTTCACCGGACCATATATCATCGCATGGCGCATGGATATTTAAATTAGCAAATACTACGGCGTTATCATGTAAAGTTCCCCAATCAGATATCAAACTATTGCCTTCACTCCCGGGAGCATTAAACGCTGTAATTGCTAGATAGGCTCTCTTTGTAATGCATCGATAATGAGGGGCTGATGTATCTGATCGATTCAAATTGAAGTGTCTGTTATCCGATTGCACGGGTTTTTCACAAAGATTAATCGATACTTTCTTCATGTGGAGGCCGTCAATGAACGGCTTTGCTTTAGGTAATTGAAATGGGGCCCTCACTTTTGTTCCTTCACTCCTTAACTCTTCAGTGCCATAGGACCTTTCTGGTTGACCAAAAGACCGACCAGTATAATTTCCAGGACTCGTTTCATTAAGCGTCTTTTTTAAAACTTGATCTTCAACTAAAACAACCCTTTTTCCGGGTGCCCGCAGTACTGCTTCTTTGCTCGTATAACGGGAGGGCCCTATCTTAGTGATCTCCACATGCCCTGGCTTGACATAAATAATTCTGCCTTTTAGAACTACATCGCCCCAATCGCTCTTACAGGTCTCAGTACATCCTAAAGAAACGTCAACCATAAACACTATTTGGGGCTGTTCTCTCAAAGCTTAAGTGTTAGGTTAACCGACGGAACCGGCAGGTCAAGAATAGTTAGTTGCTTTCCAACTAATCGGTTACCTGATCGCTGAAAGAAAACTGAGTAGGCATTGGTGCGACCGTAAACATTATAAACGGAAAACGACACAGTGTAATCTCTTTTCTTATTCGCCTTTAGGTTAGCACTCTTCACATTTAATGAAAGGTCTAGTCTATGGTAATTTGGAATTCGGTAAGCATTTCTACCCGAAAAATAAGCTACTGCTACATTGTTGTGAAAATAAGATGCTTCTGGATATGTAATAGGCCTTCCTGTATTGTAGAGCCAATTGAATGATAAACTCCACAACCTTGTCAATAAATAGTCTCCGGAAACGGATATACTATGAGGTATGTCAAAGTTAGATGCATACCGACGTCCTTCATTAATTTGGTCTTCAATTATTTCACTTCTCACAGTGTTGAACGACCTGGAAAAGGTATAAGAAAACCAGCCTGTTAACTTCCCTGCTTTCTTAGTGATTTGAAACTCGTGACCGTAGGCTTCTCCTCTGCCCGCTACTATCTCAGTCTCCAGGTTCGGATTGTCAAAGAGCGCTGCGCCATTCTTGAAATCCGGCATGTCATTGATTCTTCTTAAGAAAAACTCATAGCTGATGTCCAACTGCCTTTGAACGTGTTTTTTAAAAAAGCCAACCGATAGTTGATCCGCTACCTGAGGCATCACATTTGCTGAGCTTAATTTCCAAATGTTCAGGGGAGAGATTGAAGCTGTATTGGACATCAAATGCAGAAACTGCCTGGATCGGCCCATATTGAACTTCAGCGCAAACGTGTTCCTCAAGTCATAGTTGATAAAAACACGGGGCTCCAGGCCACCATATGAATGCATTAATTGTCTCTTTCCAAAAGCCGCTGAATCAACGATGGAGGAGTTTTGTCTCGAAACTCCCTCTTGATACGTGTATTCTACACCTTCTCCAAGCTGATTAAACAGTGAATACCGCAACCCCAAATTGACGGTGAGCTTATTATTAAAACTGTACTCGTCCCCTATAAAAAAAGCAGATTCCAATCCATTTTCTATCGGCAGAAGTGAATTCGCTTCTTCGCCGAATACTATAGCATTGATCTTTCCCTGATCGACTCTAATAAAATTGGTTTCAACGCCTCCATTCACAACATGACCTTCGACCTTGAAGAAAGACAAATAGCCTCTCAGCGATACCGTCTGAATTCCGTTTTCTACGTTTCTCGATTGAGTGGAATCTTCTGAGTTTATAGTCGAGCTGTAGTTACTAAAAGTCAGGTCATAATTGCCTCTCAGAGACTCAGAGTATTTCTGTGATACATTGAGAGAGGCTAGCTGATTTCCATATGAAATGCTCTCCCCACCCGGTAAAGAAAAAGCATCATAACTAGCAAATGTGTTCAGTGAAACAGTGGTTTTTTGAGAATAATCATACGTCAACTTCAGGTTTCCATCATAAAAATTACCTCTACTATCTCTCAAATCATTATTATCAATTCGCTCTAGGTATCGATTAAAATAAGAAAGCCTTCCTCCAACAACTATGCTAAGCTTTTTGGCTAAAGGGCCTTCTACTGAAACCCTGCTTGAAATAAATCCTCCGGCAATCTCCCCATCCCACTCATCTACGTTCCCCTCTTTCAATTCGATATCCATGACAGATGAAACTCGACCTCCAAATCTGGGAGGCATCGTTCCCTTATAGATAGAAAGCCGCTCCACTACTCCTGGGTTAAAAACGGAGAATAGTCCAAATAAGTGAGAAGGGTTATACAAAGGAGTACTCTCAAGAAAAATCAGGTTTTGGCCAAAACTTCCTCCTCGCACCGAATACCCGTTTGACCCCTCGCTAGAAATTACACCTGGAAGTAAGTTGATGGATTTAACTATGTCTTGCTCTCCCATTAAAGAGGGCACGTATTCTAGCTTTTCCATCTCTAGATCATTTTTACTCATCTGACCCTCGCTGATATCAGGAGCATTCCGTACTCCGCTCACTGTTACCTCATTTAATGTGACATCTGAAGTGACCAGCGGTATATCTACCTCGCCAGATGATTGTAGGATGATGTGAAGATCTTCTCTGTAATATCCCAAACTATTTACCTCAACCTTATACTCCCCTAGAGGTAACTCTAGTTCATAATAACCATTGTAGTCGGATGTTGTGCCAAGTTCCAATTCACTGATCCAAAGTGTCGCTCCTATCAAGGGCCTCTTATTCTCCAAATCAATTACTTTCCCGCTTACTGTTGCGTTCGTGAGGCCAGGTTGTACATTTCCCACAATCTTTTTCGAAGTTTCTTCTCCAGTAGGTAACCTTTCTTTGATTACCTGTCCGTCATTAAGCTCTTTGATTAGAATGTAGGTATAGTCGTTGTACCGAAGTGCCGTTAATCCTGCTTCAAACAGAACTTGGTTCAGTAGGTTTTCAAGTAAGCTCGACTCAAACTGCCCGTTGACATGCTTTCCTATTAGCCAGTTGATGTCGTAGTACAAATCAACCCCCTCTGTCTGCTCGATTTCAGTTAATGCAGCTGTTAACGTAGCTTGCGAAAAAGTATAGGAATAAAGTTGCTGTCCATAGTTACTGTGAATGCCCAAAAGAACACCTACCAACAAAAAGATCAAAAACCTAAACAAAAAGCTTCTCTTGGCTCTGGAACACAACTTTTGGCTACCTCTTAAACTATCTGTAAGAGCATTCAAAAAACGGGGCCTTTGGTTAATCATGTGAAAGCCGTAAATACTTAGCCAAATTTGTCACGATGGTCGGGTGGGGCAATCGTTTTCAGTAGCACAGTAAGTTGTCTGTCATTATCACTGAACGAAGAAAAATAAAAACTGTTCTTTTTCTCCTTTTCAAACTGCCAAACAATCATCCGGTCAGATAGTACTTCAACCTTTTCAATAGTCTGCCGGCCAAATGATTTCGAAAGGGAAAAATAGGATCGAATCAATACACCTATTTTTCCGGTGGAGATGACCGAAGCCAATAATGTGGTAACGCTCAAAGCATTCGCTATTTTCAAAACAGATACAGCTTCGAACAAAGCATGCAAATTCTTCCTAAATAACGTTCCCGCAGAAAGATAGAATAGGGCAAATAAGGAAAAAGAAATCAAGGAGAGCGAGTAACTTACAACATCCGGAGGCAGATAAAAATCTCTCAAATAGATCTTATGCATTTACGGCGAATAATTGGATAGATTTGGTTCTTACAAAGTAATAAAATCTTTATAATAGGTAACTCTTTAATGGCTGGAGTTTTTGAGCAGAGCGTATCCTACCTGAAGGGAATTGGCCCACAGCGCGCTGATTTAATTGGAAAAGAGTTAGCAATCTTTACATACGATGATCTACTTCGTTTCTATCCTTTTAGGTACGAAGACCGCACAAAAATCTACAAAGTAGCTGAACTGCATGAGCAATTGCAGAACGTACAACTCATTGGCTCCATTACAAAGTGGTCTACTGTTGGTACTGGCCGAAAACAGCGACTGATAGGTCACTTCCGAGATGATAGCGGAGAAATTGATCTTGTGTGGTTTCAAGGTGTCAAGTGGGTACAACAAAGAATCAAAATTGGTCTCACTTACATCGTGTTCGGTAAACCAAATAGATTTGGGCGTCAACTAAGCATCGCACACCCCGAACTCGATGTTTTTACGGAAAAAAGACAGGAAGCAGATTATCTTTTCCCCATTTATTCTACTACGGAAAAACTGAAAAAGAAATACCTGGACTCGAAGGTTTTCCGTCCCGCCATACAGCAATTATTAAGGGAAACGTATGCTAATATCCGCGAAATTCTTCCTAAAAATATCCTTCAAAAGCACCAACTAGTAGAGCGAAAGGTTGCGTTAGCACAAATTCACTTTCCAAAAGATGAAAATACATTACAGAAGGCACGTTTTCGTTTGAAATACGAAGAACTATTTCTTACTCAGGTAAGACTTTTCCAGTTAAAGCTTGCCCGCATGGATAAATTCAAGGGTATTGTTTTTGATAATAGTGAACTACTAAACCATTATTACGAAAAACACCTTCCTTTCAACTTGACGACCGCTCAAAAGCGGGTTATCAAGGAAATTTATGCTGATTTTCGTTCAGGATATCAAATGAACCGACTCGTTCAAGGCGATGTGGGAAGTGGTAAGACGATGGTTGCTTTTTTATGTATGCTGATTGCCCTCGGAAACGATACGCAATGCGCTTTCATGGCGCCTACAGAAATTCTTGCTGATCAACATTACAAGGGGCTTAAGGAGTACGCTGATTCATTGGGAATAAGTATTGCCAAACTCACAGGCTCAACCAAGAAATCAGAACGTAACAATATTCATACATCGCTGGAAAACGGTGAACTAAAAATATTAGTTGGAACACATGCACTTCTTGAAGACAAGGTAAAATTTCATCGTCTTGGGCTTGCTGTTGTAGATGAGCAGCACCGGTTTGGTGTGGCTCAAAGAGCTAAACTCTGGCAAAAGAACCATGATATCTATCCTCATATTTTGGTCATGACAGCCACACCCATTCCCCGCACATTAGCCATGACATTATATGGTGACCTCGACATCTCTGTGATAGATGAACTTCCTGCAGGCAGAAAACCCATTCAAACACAACACATGCGAGACGCGCAAAGAATTCGCTTGTTTGATTTCGTGGACAAAGAAATTCAGAAAGGCAGGCAGATCTACATCGTGTACCCGCTAATAGAGGAATCATCTACGATGGATTACAAGGACCTAATGGACGGTTATGAATCAATCGCTCGCCGATTCCCAGAATATCCGCTTTCCATACTTCACGGAAAAATGAAGCCTGAAGACAAAGACTTTGAGATGCGGCGTTTTGTCAACGGTGAAACCAAAATCATGGTAGCAACTACTGTGATAGAGGTGGGGGTAAACGTTCCAAACGCCTCGGTTATGGTAATCGAAAATGCAGAGAGGTTTGGGTTATCTCAGCTGCATCAGCTTCGGGGGAGAGTCGGTAGAGGTGCGGAACAGTCCTATTGTCTCCTAATGACTGGTATTAAACTAAGTAAGGAGGCAAAAACCAGAATTCAGACGATGGTTGAAACCAATGACGGTTTTAAAATCGCCGAAACTGATCTAAAATTAAGGGGTCCTGGGGACCTTACGGGCACTCGTCAAAGTGGGGCCTTAGACCTACGGCTCTCTGATTTGACCAAAGATGGCGCTATCCTTCAAATAGCAAGGGATGATACCATTGATCTGATAAAAAAAGATCCCAAATTAACCAATCATCCGAGCCTGAAAGCCATGATCTCAAAGCCCACACAAAATGCAGTCACCTGGGGTGATGTCAGTTGACCTTTTATTGTTGGATTCCTTCTTTGATGAAGTTCTGAGTTTTAACTGTCCAGTCATAGTCTAGGTACGAAATTTTGGCTTTATCAGAAACCTTAACCTCTGGTAGGTATCTGTTTAACATCTCACGTATACCCAACTCCTTACCAAAATCTGCATAAAACCACTGACAAAGGACGGGAACAGCGACTCGCTTCTTTGAAGCATCGTATCGAACTTCTCGGGTCAGGTAGGTTTTGCTTGCAACCTCCAGCTGTTTGTCCAACGCTTCTGCCTTATAAATTGCCACGGGCGGGCAGCTCAAAGCGCCACAATTAAGGGCAAAATGAACCCTGTAATCAAGTTCATCAAGTCGAAATGTTTCTTCAAAGTCTTCTACAAAGAATTTGGATGTGTAGCCAAGTGTATACTTATGCTTTGACCCTCTAATTATTCCATGTTCTATATCGTCCAAACTAAGCTCATGGCCTGCGACGATTGTCCATTTCGTTGAAAAAAATGCTCCTCTGTCGTCATATTTTTTGGGGTCTTCAAGTAATAGAACTTGTACCGTGGCATTGTAGTAGTTGACCCAAAATGCCTTTGCTACGGTTTGGTCTGTCAATTCGGCCTTCAGTTTATCAAGTGGGTAATTCTTCAGTTTATCAAGTTCACCTCTTGCTTTTGACAGCTCTGATTGCCTAATTAAGACTAAACTATTTTCAACAATGCCACTTGCATTTTGGGGAAGCGCGACAGTAGAAGCAAGTATCATAAAAAACAAGAAGACAAACTTTTTCATAATGGGGGGAACGAGCAACTCACGTATTATTGAGTAAACGCTCACAATGTAAACTGGTTTGCTGTTTGTACGACAATCTCCTAAATTGGAGTGAACAAAAGAACACCCAAAAATGCCTAGTAAAACCCAAAAATCACGTCGATCCTTTGTTAAAAAATCCCTAATGGGTGGCGCTGCCTTTACCATCGTCCCCAGGGGTGTTCTTGGCGGAACCGGATTCATACCTCCTAGTGATACATTATATATTGCCGGAATCGGTGTCGGTGGAAAGGGACAGTCTGATCTAACAAGCTTTGCAAAACATAAGCAGGTAAAAATCGCCTACTTATGCGATGTAGATGAACAACGAGCTGCCAGGTCCGTGAAACGATTTAGCAAGGCGACCTATTATAAAGACTATCGGCAGATGCTCGATCGAGTGGAAAATGATATTGATGCCGTCAGCGTTTCAACTCCCGACCACAGCCATGCAGTGCAAACCATGGCAACCATGCAGCGTGGCAAACATGTCTATGTGCAGAAGCCTCTTTCTCATGACATTTACGAAGCTCGAAAGCTCACAGAAGGAGCATCAAAATATAAAGTGGTAACACAAATGGGTAACCAAGGGGCATCCGGTGACGGTGTTCGTCTCATGAAAGAATGGTATGAAGATGATCAGATTGGAGAGGTAAAAGAGGTCTTTGTCTGGACGGACCGACCTGTTTGGCCGCAAGGAATCCCCTGGCCTACAAAGCAAGCCCCTGTCCCCAAACATTTAGACTGGGATTTATGGCTAGGAACGGCCCCCTTAAAACCCTATATTGAAAAACTTGTCCCCTTTAATTGGAGGGGGTGGTGGGATTATGGCACAGGCGCCCTCGGAGACATGGGCTGTCACCTAATTGAGCCGGCATTTTCGATATTAGGGTTAGACTATCCTACTGCTGTACAGGCAAGTGTCGGATCTGTTTACGCAGATGCATTCCGCAGAGGATATTTTCCTGAAAGCTGCCCTCCTTCTTCTCATGTGATTTTTGATTTTTCTGTCAAAAAGAAAACAATCAAACTGCATTGGATGGATGGCGGAATACAACCCATGAGGCCTGAAGAGCTTGAGCCCAACGAAACAATGGGAGATGGAGGAAACGGTATGCTCATCATCGGTTCAAAAGGAAAGATGATGTGTGGCACTTATGGTGCAAACCCACAACTTCTTCCCACAAATAAGACACAGCAAGTCAAGGTTACAGCCAAATATGATCGGGTGCCGGAAGGACATTATCTTCAATGGGTAAATGCTTGCCTGGCAGGATACGGTAACGCTACCTGTAGCTCTGACTTTTCGATTGCAGGTAAGTTGACTGAAACCATTTTGATGGGCAACCTTGCCATTAGAAGTCATGATATACGTACCCCGTCAAACAATAATAACTTCAATTATCCCGGAAGAAACATCAAGTTATTGTGGGACGGTCAAAGGATGGAAATCACAAATTTCAAGGATGCAAATGCATTTGTACAAAGAACCTACAGAGATGGATGGAAGTTGGAAGGCTAACTTATTAATGAGAAAAAAATATGCCCTTCCTGTGCTGTGCAAATGGTGAGTGCCCAAACAATGTGTCCTATTGGTCATTACGACCGCTTAGTCACTAAAAGACCAATTCAATGGATTGCAATGCGTTTTTTTGTGCTGGTTTTAACGTGTTTCTAGTTCTAACTTTTGACAAGGCGGTAAATACCGGCTATTCGTAATTCATCCCTTTCTTGCGGGTCATTCAACTAAGGTTTAACTGGTAGGTTCCCTGTTAAAGCTTATCCCCCTTTTGATGGGCTTTAGCCTTTTTCGAACCTCCTCCGACAGTTCGAGTGTTTGTGTTTGGGCGTACATCGAAAGCCTGCTCAACTTGAGCTCTTTCCTCAAAGAATAAACGGAAAATCATTTCTACAACCACATAAACCAAGCAAAAGTCATCTCTCTACTGCACAGAGGACCTCTTCTCTGTGCGCTGCTTTGTATCTATTTTGGGTAATGGTGACTATTTTTATGGATGATAAACAGGAAAAAGAAATGGGCAATTCCAAACTGGAAATAATCAAAAAAAGAATTGAAAAACTTAACCAGGAAGACTTTGACTTGGAAGCCTGGCAAGCAACTACCTACGCCGTTTTAATGAAAATCTTGTCTCCAGACGATCCTCGCCTCACTCAAATTAATCAATTAAAGGTCGACTACGGTAGCTGGGCTTTAAGGGATGCCACATCAAAGTATAACCCTGTAGAAACAGCAAAGAAAAAAGGCAAAGAGATTCTTGAAAGCATCGCGGATGAAGTAGTGCTAAGGAATACCAATGAAGGGTTGGTGTCTGTTCTATCGGCTGAATCTTTCGCAGCTATCATGTCAAACCGGGACAAAAAACAAATCGAGATAATATTAAAAAAAGAAAAAAAGGAAAACCTCATCGCTGCTCTTATCCAACTTCTATAGAAAGATTATATCGTCCGATTTAGCTGTTTCCTCCCAAAACGGGGCTTAATTAATAATGTCTGTCTACTACTCAGAGCCAATTATGCATTTTGCACTTGTCTCTCGTCCCTGGGGATCGAATTCACGATTTTTAGAATCGGGCAGAAATTCAATATCTTTAACTACTTCCATCAATCCCTTCATTTATGCAACGTTCCCGAAGATCATTTATTCACAAAGGCCTCTTTGGAGGAGCTGCTACAGTATTTTCCATTCGTTCGGCAACAGGTGAACGGCTAGCAGCAGACTTGACTGCTCTCAAAAGCCCTGAGACAGATGAAAACTACTGGGAGCTCGTAAGAGATCATTTCCCTCTTAGTAGAGATAAAACGTACTTCAATAATGGTACAATGGGGCCAACTCCCAGCTACACCTTGCAAAAAATGCAGGCACATACCTCTCATTACAGTGTAAATGCCGCCGACGTAGATTATAAGAATGGGTCTGGTCCCGCCCTATTGACAGGGTACTTTCCCTACATTGAGCTTCGTGAAAAAGTTGGTAAAATCATTAATGCAGATTATCAAAACATCGCACTTACTCAGAATGCCACATTTGGGATGAATTATGTGGCAAACGGTCTCTCATTTAAAAAAGGGGATGAGTTATTGAATACCAATCAGGAGCACGGAGGTGGGTTTGCTGCGTGGCAACAAGCCGCTAAGAGGTGGGGTTGCACATATAAACAGGCGGAAATCCCTATCCCCTGCAACGACCCACAGCAAATATACGATGCCATTTTTGCGCAAGTCACAAAAAAGACTCGCGTCATCGCAATCCCTCATATTGTCTCTGTCTATGGAACTGTTCTTCCTGTAAAATCAATCTGTGAAGAAGCGCGAAAAAGAGGAATATTTACAATACTTGACGGGGCTCAATGTGTTGGTCAAGTAAAAGTTGATGTTGCGGCGATCGGTTGCGACGCCTATTACAGTAGCCTTCACAAATGGATGCTTGCGCCCGCAGGAAATGGAATTCTATACATTCACCCTGATCGTATACAAGACATCTGGGCAACTATTTCATCTTACAATTGGGATAATCAAGAAGACCACGGCTTTCGAATCATGCAAAATGGCACCGGAAATCCCACGCAATTACTCGGGCTTGACGCAAGCCTTGATTTCTACAATAGCATAGGACCCGATCGTTGGTTAGGGCGCATCAAAGAATTAGGCAACTATTTGAGGGAAGGGCTGCAACAGCTGGATAATGTGACCATTGTCTCTTCAACGACTACAAGCATGTGCGCTGGGATCACAACCTACAAGGTCAAGGGCATTACAGGTCCTGGTTTACAAAAAGCCATGTGGGAACAAGAAAGGCTTCAGCCAAGATCTGTAGGACAGGAGCTACTTAGACACTCTACTCATATTTACAATAGTAAAAAAGAGATAGACAGAGCACTGAAGGTCATCGCTGGTATTTAGAATTTGGGCTCAATGTCTACCTGAGACTGATCGCCTCCGACCATCTTATCAAAAGGGCTCTCCATTCTATAAATCAGGTTAAGTATCGGCATATTATGAACCAGAAACTACTGGTAGACCAATAAAGGCTGATTTACTATGTCAAGGCTAAACTGCTCCGGATCCACACACCGCAATCTGAAGCCTTGCTTCTTCTAGTTCCAGGATAGGTTGGGCATACTCGTTACTCCTGTAATCAGGCTGATATAAGCAGCAACTACCAACCCTTTCTTCATATCGCATTTGTCAGCGCTTACTCAATAGTCATACCATCCTTCCTCTAAGGACAAAATAGTGGTATTTAACTTATTTGAGCCCTTACGACAGCTGTTTTCTGCTTTTGACGATTCATCTTTATTATTTAACAGTCCGTCGGCAACCGATGACCCTTAGGCTTGTCCTTACGTTAAGTTTGTCACGAACCTACTCAAAACGTAATGACAGATGAAAGCTAAGTGTTTTTTGATTTATTTGAATGGAGCAACCTATGGACTTTCATTCTTATTCGGGTGGTTCCGATAACCAGATAGAAACAAACTTTATTATCATGAAACGTGAAAACAGACGAGCATTTATTGGATTGTTCATCGTACTACTCGGTGTGATCCTCCTACTTAACAACCTTGACCTCATCCCAAGACTTCCTTGGTGGTTGTATGAATATACCTGGCAGCTGATCTTTATGAGCGTTGGTGTCCTAATCTTCCTTACAGGAAGTCGAAGCACCGGCTTTATCTTCCTTGGGATTGGGACCTTCTTTTTACTTAAGGAGCTCTACTATTTAAATGTCCAAGATTTTTGGCCTGTGATACTTATCATTATAGGGCTTTCTTTCATTTTCAGACATAAACGTTTAACCGGTAACCAAGAGTCAAGCGAAAATTTTTTTGAGGCCGTCAACATCTTCGGGGGTGGAAACCAAATTGTGACTAGCCCGGCTATGGAAGGCGGCCGTATAACAAGCATCTTCGGAGGATCTGAAATAGATTTAACCAAAGCCAAAGCATTGCCAAACGCAACCATCGATGTTTTGACCTTGTTCGGTGGTTCTGAGATCAGAGTCCCTGCTGACTGGAAAGTAAAAATCGAAGTGACTGCCATACTTGGAGGCTTCGAAGACAAACGAACTAATATATCTCAGGATGAGAATGCTCCTGTGGTCATCGTCAAAGGTCTGACAATGTTTGGAGGAGGGGAAGTGAAATCTTAGGGTTAAGTCACGTATTTTGTACTTCCCGACTCCTTTGAGTCGGGGGGTTCAAAAATAGAACCGGGTATCGGACACATAGTCACCTATCACATAATCCGTAAAAACCATCAGATATTCGATGTTTTCTGTCTTTATCATGACTTGCGATGGCATCTGATAGGGGCCAAATCTTCTGTATTGGGCAATTGTTGTGGTCGCTAGCACCTCCTCGCCCTCTTTTGAAATGGATGCTTTGTAAAAGAGATGATCAGATTTCGAAATGAAGAAATCATACACATAATTGTCATCAGAATACTGATACCAGTTACAGGGCTTTTGATCTACCTGAACGGACTGTTTCCTTGTTAAATTACCCACTATGGGATAAAGAGGTGATCCGAAATTCCAGGTAAAAGACAGCGCCAATGCTTCTTCAGGTAAAAAAGCCGTCGCACCCGACTTGTTCACTATTCCTTTGCTCCCTGCATATAATCCATTGCTTATCAATTGTGCTCTTCCATCAACTCCTACAGCTGACCACCTATTTGGCTGCTTTATGTAGTAATCCACAAGATAATCACCTGTTCCACTGTGCCATTCGCCCTTTGCCGTCAGCGATTCAAAAGCATTCCAACTGTCTTGACTGTGCATTTTGAAATGATGCTTCAATACATGATCATTTGACGGTGAGGAATCTCCCCCTAACCCCGTAATAAGATAAAATAACAGAAATTGATATACCATCATTAAATGAACCTTTGTGTTACAAAACTATCAAATTGCTGTCGTGCATAAACCATCCCCATTCACAGTTCTTTCATTATATTTCTCTTATAGAATAAACTGAACATGGATCTTTTTAGTGTCTTTCGCAGACTCAAAATTGCAAGTGCGCTCTTCATCCTATTAATGATTGGTGGAACCGTAGGTTTTTATTCCTTGGGGGACGAGGGGACTACCTGGGTAGACGCCCTATACATGACCGGCATTACCATCTCTACCGTTGGATATCATGAGGTCGTATCCTTAGACACACATCCTTATGGGCGGCTGTTTACTCTAATTCTTATCTTCTTTGGCTTTGCCGTTCTTACTTACTTGTTTTCTAATCTGATCGCACTTTTTATAGAAGGAGATATTAAAAGTACATTTACAAAGAGACGTATGCTTAAACAGATCGAAAAAATGAAAGACCACTATGTTATTTGTGGTTGCGGACGAGTGGGAAGAAATATTGCTTACGAATTGATGCAAACGGGTCACGATTTTGTAATGTCTGATCGTAACGAGTCGGTTTCTAAGTCCTTAATCAAAGAATTAAAAAATACACCCTTTATGGTTGGAGATAGTACGGATGACTCCTTTTTGCTCCGTCTAGGCGTAGATCGTGCAAGGGGTGTTTTTGTTGTTTCTGGTGATGACAATACAAATCTGGTCATCTGTTTGACCGCCAGACAACTCAATTCTCAAATGAAGATTGTCGCTCGTGTGAAAAAAATTGATAATGCTGACAAGCTGTATCGTGTTGGGGCCGATAAAGTGGTCTCTCCGAATTACATTGGGGGTCTACGAATGGCTGCTGAAATGCTAAAACCTACCGCAGTAAGCTTTATGGATGAGTTAATGCGATCAGAGCTAGATCATCGGCTTGAAGAATATGTAGTTCCTGTTCATTTGGACGGTCATCCATTGAGTGATTTTCCCATCCACGATCTAAACAATACATCCGTTCTGGCTCTCCGAGAAAAAGACGAATGGCATTACAATCCTGAAAAACACCATACGATGAAAAGAGGAGCACACCTGGTACTCATTACAACCCCTAGTGATCGAAAAATTTTGGAAACAAGGGTAAGCTAAATTTCTTCATCAAAAGAGGAAAATATTGTTGCACTCACACTGTCTAGCACTTCGATCTCGGAGAGATTTCTTGTGCCTCTGTTTCCAGATAGCTTGATGTGCCCAAACTTCGAATAATCATCCCATGGATAGACAAACATGGGAACAGTATCGAAAGCCTCTCTATAGTAAGCCCATTGACGCACTAATGTGTCTGATTTAGAAACCCAAACGTCATACGCATTTTGAGGCGTGACGCCCACGCCTTCAAAAGTGAGTCTCAATTTAGTTGCTTTTTCTCCAGTCATTAACGTGTCCTCCTGCTCATAAGTCAAGGTCACGCCTGAATCCTTTAGCTTAAAAGGCATAACCAGCCAATAAGAATCGTTGATCCAAATTCGATTTCCTCGATCCAAATAGTAAGCAAGGCTGTCTGCATTTTCAAATAAAGTCCCTCCTTTTGATACCTTTCCCTGCAATGGCTCTTGGTATACATTAACGTTGATTCTTAGGTCACTCCTCTGGTCTTCAATCCTCACCCAACCCGTATGCTTATCCCACAGCAACTTCCTGGCTCCAAAAAAATTCCACTTAATAAACCTCGTTTGATCCCAGGCTTGTCTGCCCCCCATGGCCTCCATGACTAGATCCGCAATCTCAATTGCCTTTTGGTCGGATGCCTCAAGGTTAAATCCTATTGCAGGTTCATTTCCATAGGTTCCTTGAGAATTCTCTTGTTCGCAAAATGAGAACGTGACAATCAATAGTAATGCTATATAATGAAGCTTCATTTTAGACTCTCTTGGATGCTCTTTCTACAAACTTGAGTAATTAGAGAAAGTTTTCAGAATAATTTCTGGCTTTGCATTCATCAGTCTCAAAGTGAAAAAGGAATGTAACTTAGAAGAACCAGTGAATCCTCCGCACAGCTATACTGATACACTCCTTCAATACCTGTGGAAATGACAAGGTCATCTTTAATGATCACGTCTTCTGCCGGAAACTGATCATACCTCGCTTCGAATAATGGAGAAGCTGGATTGGTAAGGTCAAACTGTACAATACCTCCCTCGCCCTCACAAACAAAAAGCTTGTTGTTGCATCCTATACCTAAACCTCTCGGGCTTGACATTTCTATGGTATTGATAAGTGACGGGTTGCGCACATCTGAGACATCCAGTACCTCCAACACATTGATGTTAAAAAAACTATTACATGAAACCCCCTCTCTCAACGTAACATATGCATAGTTTCCTGAGACAACAACCGGATCACAACCCGTAGCATGCGAATGCATGGATAAGAAGCGTGGGTTTGCAGGGTCCTGAATGTCGTAAATGTAAACCGCACTGTTGCTTCCTATGTAAAGGAGATCATTGTAGGGAAAGATGGTTTCAATTCCAACACCGAGGTCCTGTGTCTCCAATTTAATCGGGTTGTCCAAAGAGGTAATATCTACAGGTACCAGGCTGACGTCATTTACGATATATAAGTAGTCACCTACGATAGCAAACCTTGATAAAGACCCGCCTTGACTTACCCCTCCGTCACTAAACCCCGAGTCTTCAAACCCTACACTACATGCAGATACCAATAATAGAATGATGATCCATACATTTTTCATGGTCGGTAGCAACTAACTTGTTTATTATCACTAATTACCCAATCGACCACTATTCCTTTACTCGGGTCTACACATTCAAAATACACATCTCGAAAGGGAGGGTAAAGCTGATTATTCATAATGTCCTTCAGTCTCTTGATTACCTGCACTTCTCTGTTCTCATCTATAGTAAACACGACGATATCCGCATAGTTGTCCGCATAGATATAGCCATCTTTAATTGCAACGTCTCTGCTCCCCGGTACATTGATGAAAAATAAGGGCTGAGGGGCTGCCGGGTTTGCGTTGTCTATTACATGGAAACCCTGCCCAGGAATATTTACCATCAAGAAATCCTGATAAAGGAATATTTTTCCAGGGTTTTCTATTGGCATGCTAGGGCCTGTACTTATTTGAAGGGCAGACTCTTCTGGAAGATAAACGGGCACATATACCGCAGCCCCCTCTGGAACGTCATAAGGGGATTCAACATTTTCTACACATGCAGAAAACATTAAGATAAGAACGGCTATTGAAAAAATGAAGCGAGACATCAGGATCAATAAAATAGTAGTCAGACCCGGTTACTATGCAAAACGTTGTACTTGCATAGTTATTTCCTAATCTGTTTTATTTCCTTTTTTTAAATTGATCAAACCGCGTAATATCTGCTTGTCGTGGAAAGTAATTATCTTCAACACCTGCGTCAGCAATTTCTTTTTTAGGGTCAATGATGATCGATACGACTTCCTTGTCCTTTACGAAGACCTTGGTTACCTCTTGTTCATTCATTCTCCAAATCTCCGCCGGGATCTTTTCATACTCAGTGCTTCCATCCGCATAAGTCCATTCAATGATCACTGGCATTACCAAACCTCCTTTGTTAGCAAATGTGACTTCGTAAAAATTCTTGCCTTCCAATGCTTGTTTAATCTGAGCATCATCTAATGTATTTTGGAACTCTCTGTAGGTTTTGCTCTTGTTGTTTTTGAATACAAATACTTCTGCCTCGTCAGAGAAATTCCTTTGGTTTTCGTTAAGGTTCTTGTCGGTGACCTTTACGTTTCGGGTTTCCAGTCCCTCTTCTTCCGTTTTCATGCGGTACCACTTCACGTTTTCAACAGATAGGTCTACATAATCCGTGGAATAGAACCAACCTCTCCAAAACCAGTCAAGATCCATTGCAGACGCATCTTCCATCGTGCGGAAGAAGTCAGCCGGTGTAGGGGTTTTGAAGGCCCACCTTTCAGCATACTTCTTAAACGCATAATCGAAAAGCTCTCGACCCATCACCGTCTCTCTCAATATAGTCAACGCTGTTGCCGGTTTTGCATAAGCATTGGCACCAAACTGCAGAATTTGCTCAGAATTGGTCATAATTGGCCTTACTAAACCGTTATCACCTCTCATGTAGGGAACGATACTTTCTGGTGTTCCCCTTCTTGCCGGGAACTTAGGGTCGTACTCCCTGGTACAAATAGATTGTACAAACGTGTCTAATCCCTCATCCATCCAAGTCCATTGTCTCTCATCCGAATTGATGATCATAGGGAAGAAGTTGTGACCCACTTCGTGAATGATGACACTTATCATTCCCCATTTAGTTCTATCTGAATACGTTCCGTCTGCATTTGGACGGCCAAAATTGAAACAGATCATAGGGTACTCCATTCCTATGCTTGCAGCATGTACTGAAATGGCAACCGGATAAGGGTAATCGATCGTCATCTTGGAATAGGTGATCAGGGTCTGTCTTACAGCCATAGTGGAGTGCTCTTCCCATAATGGGTTTCCCTCTTTTGGATAGTAAGACATTGCCAACGGCGTCTTGCCATTTAGGTCGACGGCCATTGCATCCCATATATACTTTCTAGACGCTGCGAAAGCAAAATCTCTTACATTTTCTGCTTTGAAAGACCACGTCTCTTTCTTCTTGGACTTTTTCCTTTCGGACGCTATCGCTTCGTCCTGTGTTACGATGATGACCGGCTTATCGAACGTATTCTTCGCTTGATCAAACCTTTTGACCTGATCCGCAGTGAGCACATCGGAGGCGTTTTGTAATTCTCCTGTTGCTCCTACAATAAAATCATCTGGTACCGTTATATCAACTTCGTAATTGCCGAACTCAAGCGTAAACTCTCCTCTACCCAAAAACTGCTTGTTTTGCCAACCTTCGGCATCGTTGTACTTTGCCATACGTGGAAAAAACTGGGCGATGGTATACGAATAATTGTCATCCGCAGGGAAATACTCCAGCCCTGATCTACCACCTTCTGACATTCGATCATTGATCTGGTACATCCAGTCAATATTAAAAACCACATTTTCTCCAGGCATTAACGGTTTCGGAAGATCGATGCGCATCATCGTCTTGTTGACGGTATACTTCATCGGCTTCTCTTGAGCATCGGTAACTTTGGAGATCTTGAATCCTCCGTCATAGTCTTTAGCGTAACTGTACAGTTGTCTAGCGCTCAAACTGTCTTTCATTTGAGAGGTGCTGACCAAAGGAGTATTGCTGTCTTGAGCTCTCATGTTCTGATCAAGCTGCACCCATAAGTAATCTAATTCATCCGGAGACTGATTGTAATAAGTGATCGTTTCTTCACCTGCTAGCGTCTGTTTGTTGTCATCTATAACAATAGACATTTTGTAGTCTGCTCGTTGCTGCCAGTAATCTTTTCCAGGGGCTCCTGAGGCATTCCGATAAGCATTTGGTGTAGGCAAAATTGTCCCCAACTGCTCAAACTTCTGCCCCCATTTTTCGTCGGTTTGACCAAATGTGGCTTGCACCATAACCAGTGCTAATAGGGCGAATAATAGTTTTTTCATATTAAAATTGATTTACCAATACATAGTTTCTTGCACCAATGTAAATGCGATACCAGCTACCGCTGCTGAAATAACGAGTTTCCAATCTTTGCGGCTTACACCAAAAATTGTAACGGAAAGAAATGCGCCAATCATAAAAATTCCAACGATAATTATTTGACCTACTTCAAGTCCTATATTAAAGGCAAAAAGCTGTGTTACAATTGACGTGTCTCTTCCCAATAAACTTTTCAAATAATTCGAAAAGCCAAGGCCATGCACTAACCCGAAAACTGCCGCAAATACATAGTTTAACTTCGTTCTTCCCGGAGAAGGATTTGTTGATTTGACAAAAATGTTAGCGAGGGCCGTTATGAGTATAGTAACCGGTATTAAGAACTCAATGAGGTCTTTATCTGTCGAGAGAATATCTAAGGTTGAAAGAGCAAGTGTTACAGAATGCCCAATGGTAAAAGCCGTTACTAAAATGAGGATTTGCTTCCACTCTTCAATTAAGTAAATAGCGCACAAAGCGATGATAAATAAAATATGATCATAACCATTGATGTCAAGAATATGCTCCAACCCCAATTCGTAATACAATCTAAACTCAGACATTAATTTTGATCTTTCATAGTTAACAAGATGATAGCAATAAATTTCCTCTTACTAATAGCATTAAAGTTACATTTACTTCACCCATTTCATGTGAGTGTTTGTGATATGGTATATGAAAGTGATGATAAACACTTAAAAATTAGTGTTCGGCTGTTTCTTGATGATCTTGAAGACGCCCTGGACCCTGCCTCTGGGCTTGAGCCATACGATATCTCCTTAGATGAACATTGGGAATTGACCCAGCGCTTACTCAAGGACTATTTTTCTGAAACTCTTCAATTAAAAGTCAAAAACAAATCAATTACTCCCATTTACCTTGGGAGCGAAATTGAGGGAGATGCTATGTGGTGCTACCTGGAAGTTCAAAAGCTTAGGCCGTTTAACGAAATAACCGTTCTGTACACAACGTTGAAAGAGGTTTTTGACGATCAGGAAAACCTAGTACATGTGAGAGTCGACGGTATCGTCAAAAGTTGTCGGATGTTTGGCGACAAAAATCAAGAAACACTAATTTGGGATTAGCCTCCAAATGGATATCTTTTTACAACTTCCCAGTAAGGTGTCCCTTTTTCAGGTTGAAAATGTTCCAATAATACGAGAGCGTCTGCCATGAAGTCTTCTTTGAAGGCCTTTGTTTGAACCTCAAGCCATGCCTGTTTGAATTTTTCTTTTTTAAGATCTCTAAATGCAATCGTTACATGAGGCTGAAACGGTTTGCCTTTATAGTTCGCGTTCAAAATATTTAGTGATCTCATCGTACGTTCTGTTTTTTCAAAGCAGCGTGTTAGCTGCTGTGAGGCCGTCACCGACACAAATACTACTCTGGGGGGAAAGCAACCGAAGTTATTGAGCCTAACCGTAAACGGCTGAATAGATTCCGACAACTGCAACAACGCTTGCTCCAGTGCTTTCTGCTTTGATGGTTTCCATTTGAATGGCATGTGCAAGGTGATATGAGGAGGAGACCTCAAAGCGTGTTTTGTGTCAAATTTTTCTGACATATAAAGTTTTAATGCCGTGATTTGACCGCTAATATCACCTGGTGGAACGATTGCAATAAAGTAGAGATGTTCACTCTTAAAAGTCATTACCTTTAATATATTCAAATCTGAAATATAAGAGACATGAAAAAATTCTCCTGGCTACTGCTGGCAATGCTGATCTCATTCGGCATGACTGCTCAAAAAAAGAAAAAAGCGACAGAACCAACCGCTGACACAAAAACAATTACGGGTTTCACAGCAAATATGAAAGCCTATGATGGCTTTTTCCAGTTTTTCTGGGACAAGGAAAAAGGGAAAGTCTACCTGGTAGTTGACAACCTAGATAGTGAGTTTTTATATGTAAATTCTTTAGCTGCAGGTGTTGGATCAAATGATATTGGATTAGACAGAGGACAACTAGGAAATCGGCGGGTCGTAAAATTTCAAAAACATGGTCCCAAACTCATGATGGTCCAGCCAAATTATGGTTACCGCGCTGTCTCGGATAACATAGAGGAAGTCAAGTCCGTTGCCGAAGCTTTTGCCTCGTCCATTTTATTTGGCTTTCCCGTGACGCTCTCCGAAGGAAATAAACACCTGATAGACATTACTGATTTTCTTTTAAGAGATTCACATGGTGTCGTTCAGCGTCTGGCCAGCAGAAATCAGGGTTCTTACAAATTAGATCTAAGTAGGAGTGCTATTTTCTTAGATAATACATTCAATTTCCCCAAAAACTCAGAATTTGAAAGTACACTGACTTTCACCGGACAACCTAAAGGAGCTTGGGTTCGTTCTGTTGTTCCATCTCCTGATGCAATAACTGTAAGGATGCATCATTCATTTATTGAACTCCCCGATGACAATTATAAACCACGGGCTTTTGACCCAAGGAGTAGCTTTAACAACATTTCCTATCAGGATTACGCTACACCAATTGATCAATCTTTGGTTAAACGCTTTATTGTCAGGCATCGACTAGAAAAAAAGAATCCAACTGCAGATCTTTCTGAAGCGGTCGAGCCTATTGTCTATTATCTGGACAGGGGGACTCCTGAGCCCGTAAGATCTGCACTGCTTGATGGGGCCAGGTGGTGGAACCAGGCTTTTGAAGCTGCGGGCTTCAAAGACGGGTTTCAGGTAAGAATGATGCCAGAGGGAGCACACCCCATGGATGTCAGGTACAATGTGATTCAATGGGTACACCGCTCAACAAGAGGTTGGTCTTACGGGGCCTCTGTTGTAGACCCCAGAACAGGCGAGATCATTAAAGGACATGTTAGTCTGGGTTCTCTGCGCGTGAGACAAGACTTTCTCATTGCTCAGGGGCTACTTAATCAATATGATGAGGGCACTGAACCCATGATTGAGATGGCGCTAGCTAGACTTCGCCAGCTATCTGCGCATGAAGTAGGGCATACAATAGGTCTTGTCCACAGCTATGCCAGTAGTGCCAACAGCCGGGCATCTGTGATGGATTACCCTCACCCTACTGTAAAGCTTGATAAGGAGGGTAACATCGACCTTAGTGACGCATATGATGTGAACATTGGAGAGTGGGATAAAGCTGCCATTCGTTACGGATACTCAGAAGTCGAGGAGCAGTCAACTTTAGCAAACATTCTCGAAGAGGCCTTTGATGACGGTTTGATCTACATCACGGATAGAGACGCTCGTGCGTTTGATGGTGCTCACCCATATGCTCATTTGTGGGACAACGGTGAAGAGCCTGCTGATGAGCTGAACCGAGTGCTCGAGATCAGAAGAACGGTGCTTGATAAATTATCAGAAAGGAGTTTACCTACCGGGGCTCCCTATTCCTCCCTGGAAGAGATCATGGTGCCAATGTACCTCTTTCATCGGTACCAAGTAGATGCAACATCAAAAGTCCTTGGAGGCATTAATTACAACTATGCTGTGAAAGGCGGAAATCAAAAAGTGATGGAATTCTTGCCGCAACAGCAACAGATGAATGCGCTGGAAGCCTTACTTCGTTCAATTAGCCCGGAAAACCTCATGTTGAGTGACGAGCTACTAATGAAAATTCCGCCAAAGGCACACGGTTACTACAGAAATAGAGAAACATTTGGATCCAAAACTGGTCCGGCCTGGGATTATTACACTGCTGTAACCACAGCCGCGCAATTGACTACTGGGTTCCTGTTAAATCCACATCGGGCAAATCGTCTCGTGATGTATGGTCAGCTGAATAAGGAGCAACCAGGGCTGGAAAAAGTACTGAAAAAAATCTCGGAAGATGTATTTGATTTCTATTCCTCAGATGTTAAAAAGTCTGCCATCAATCGAATGGTGCAGGAAGAGGTTCTAGATGGATACTTAAAGTTGGCAATCAGCAAAGCCGCGCATCCTGATACGAAATCAGTCGCTGCTGCAGAAATCTCTCGTTTGGCCAGCTCGTTTTCCGCTAAATCCAGTAAAAGTTCTGGGGTTGCCAAAGCACATTACACGAGGTTAGCTGCAAAAATAAAGCGGTGGCAGGAACAGCCGGAAGATGTCGGTTATGTTGAGAAGATCAAAGCACCAGATGGGTCTCCAATAGGAATGCCTTCTGAGAACCCTCTTTACCCCTTGAACTGTTCACATCATTGATGCTCCGGCTTCAATAAATCAGTGACTTCTTTTACGGGATTAAACGTTATTAATGGGACTTCCACAAAAACGGTGTTCCAGTTTGCCATACTACCATTCCAGAGGCCTGGAAGCTCTTGAGCTTTCAGGCTTTTTCCACCCTTGGACTTCTCCGTAACAAATCCTGCCGACGCATCTCTAAACCGCATCAAGTCAAACTTTTTGCCTCTATAATCTTTGACTCCACAAACCAAATCAACCGGGTTAAAATGTGTTGCTTGATTAAAAACGCTCCTTTGGGCCTCATCTGACAGGTCTATCTGAGCAGTTTCTACTATCTGAAGTGAGGTTAGGCCTTTGGCTTTCACCCAAAACGGCCCTCCTCCTGGGTCTCCTTCGCTTTTTACCATTCCACATATTCGTATGGGTCTATTCAGAATTGAGATTAGCTCTTCTCTATCTGCCTTTGATGAAACCTTTACCCCAAGGTCCTTTTCCGCAAACTCTCTAATTTCTTCTAAAAGGAGGTCATTAAAGTCGGACTCTAATCTATCGATGTATGAAAATACCTTTTCTTGAACGGCAACTAATATTCCTCCAATGACCTTCTTGTTCACGACTGTCTCGGGCTTCAAATGATCGGGAACTACATTGTCAATATTCTTGAGAAAAACCACATCTGCATCGATATCATTAAGGTTTTCTAATAATGCGCCATGACCCGCCGGCCTGAAAAGCAGCCTTCCGTCTTCCTCTCGATAGGGTTCATTTTCAAGGTCTACAGCAATGGTGTCTGTTGATGGTTTTTGAGTGCTATAACTGACCTGAATAGAGATACCATATCTTTCTTCATATGCCTGTTGAATGTGAGAGATATGATTCTCAAACTTAGGTTGGTGTTCCGGTGAAACAGTAAAATGAATATGAACCTCTTTGTCACCACAAATAGCGTATTCGCCTGCCTCAACCAGATGTTCTTCAACCGGGGTCCTTGGCCCATCTTCGTAATTATGGAATTTTAGTAAGCCTTTAGGAAGTCTTCCGTATTCAAGCCCTGGCGATTCAAGTAGATGTTTTATGATGTTAACATATTCTCTTTTTACATGCGCTTCCGCCAGATCTACTCCTGTAGATGTTTTATAGGCTGTCTTCAGATCTTCATAAAAGGCAAACCTTTCAATGTTCTTGAAAAAGTCGAACATGGACCCCCTTGCCCGGTCTGCCACCAGGCCCTTATATTCTTCCTCGCCTCCCTTGTAGGACTCTGCGAAAGCAAACAACTTTTTGAACATTCGTGAAGCTGCCCCAGAAGCCGGAACAAACTTGACCACTCGGTGTGATTTTGCATATTTTTCAAATGCTTTACAAAGACTTTCTTTCTCCTGGTCGTCTATTGACTTGATCCCTGAGCCTACTAACGAAGACGCTGCTAGGGCAGAAGGAGGAAACCCATTTTTGTAGTTTGAAATTTGTTCTTCAACAGTCTCTATCGCTAGACCATGCTGCTGAATTTGGGATAAGTCGTCTGATGAAAACATCTGTTCTACGTTTCTTTAGTCTAAACAAGTCAATAAATTAGATTTTATTCTTTCTGCTTACTTGCTTAATTTGAAGATTTAAAAATACCGCACATGATAGGATTTACAGAAAAAATGTCCCCTATATTTTACGGAATGAGTATGGTTCCTAAAGATAACTGGCGAGAATATGGGTATGCACTGCTTGCAATTGCTGGTTCTGACGGAGAGGTTTCGGACCCTGAGCTAGAGTGGTTGACCATCGATTTGGCCCAAAGCCTCTCTGTTGCACAAGAAACTATTGCAGCGTGGGAAACCTTTGACTATGATGACGTGGACTTGAAAGAAATCTTCGACTCTTTTAACGCTTCCAGTATCGCTGATTTTAGTCGATTATTAATCTACGATGCTGTTCGAATGAGTTGTGCTGATGATGACTATGCTGATGAAGAAAAAGAAAAAGTGATGGAAGCCGCTTTAATTCTTAAACTAAACCGCGAGGCTGTAGTCGCAATAGAAGCTTTGGTCGAAATGGAGTTCGCAACCGATAAAATGAGGACGCTGATTCTTTAACCATACACCTCGTTCAAAACCCCTGCGAGCCGAACCCCTGCCTGAAGCAGTCTTCTATTCAGTAATGCAATGTTGTCAAAATTGTATCGGTAACTTAATTTTCCATCCTCCGGAATCTCATAGACTTGTCTTCTTGCGATTACCGATTCGTCTGCCCAATCTTGAACATTCGCAGACTGCCAATCTGTTACCTGCAAATTGGTAGGGTGATTGATCCAGTCACAATATTCTGTATAACTATATTTTTGACCGTCAATGATTCCCGAATCCCATACACTGTGGATATTTCTTTTTTGCCAAAAATATTCCACTTTAAAATCGTTCCCCCCCCTGTCTTTTCCATTTCCCACATGCAGGGGTTGATGAATATCTCCTACAAGGTGCGTGAGCATCTTTATTGCGAATAATTCGTCTTTGTCTGTGAAGTCTTTAGACTTCAGCTCGCCTATGAGTCGTTGAAGGGTAACAATGATGTCTCCTTCATCTGGTGTGCCGGCCTCAGCATACGTCTGTCCATCAGGAATTGTAGCATAATGCCAAGGGTTCATGTGCCGATAGGTTGGGTCAGACTTAATGAAGTCAAGATAATTTGAGACTTCCGCCAGCGTTTGATCACCCATCACTTTTTTTAGGTTCTTTCGTGCTTTCTTTGTCAAGTGCTGCTCAGCTATCAGCCCAACAACTCGATGTCCTGTTTGCCCCCAGGAAAAAGCTGAATAAACCAGAAGGAAGCTAAAAATGAAAAGTAGGTTTCTCATCTCGCAAAAATAGACGATGCTGCCTAAGAGAAAAAGAGAGGAGACAACCTAAAACTAAAAAAGGCGCACTCTACAAAAAGAGTACGCCTAATCACCAACCTAACCTAAAAGAAAGCATTTACTTAACGTATGCTTATGTTATTTTTCTTAACCAATTACTTTTATATCGAATGAGAACTTAAAAGGTTACAAAATTTTTAAATCCTTTTAACCTGCAACGGTGACAAAAGTAAGATAGATGACCACCCACACCACATGCAAAAAGACCCACGCGTGCGTCAGCATTTGTAATACTAAACGCTGGTACGGGTTGGTATAGTATACTAACTTGGTAATAGGGCTAAACAGCTTTGCAGTCACTTTGTACATCACTACCGTAGAAATCACTGTGATCGCTACTACATGTAGAAGGTGTAGCCCGCTTAAAATGACTAAAAAACTGGCTGAACGATTGTCTAAACCTCTCCCTGCCTCGTTCATTTCGGCCCAACCCGCTACTTGTAAAAGAGTAAACAGAAAGCCTGCAAATACCGCAACTAATAAATCCTTTATGATTTGTCTTCCTTGTTCTTTTTCGAAAGATGCGGACAAACGATAAACCGGATAGCTAGAAAGCAGAAGCAGTACTGTGCTGTAAGCAAAATACTTGGGCACATGAATCGGGGTAGAGGGCTCACGGGTTGCAAAGAATGCTATGATGACGAAAAGAAATAAGACTGCACTTCCGAACATACTCAGAACAAGTAACAAATGATGATGATGCCACTCTCGGGGGGCATTTCTAAACCTTTTAGGTCTCCGTTGCGTCTGGGGCTGCACTTGTTTTTACTTAAAAACTGATAACAGCAAGGAGCTCTTATAGTTATCAGTTTTCAATCTAAAAAATACGGATATCCGCGTAGATTTGCGCATTTCAAAATCAGATGAGACAAATACAAAGTTTACTAACTCAGTTATCACAAGACATAGGAAAGCAGCAGCTATGCTCCTTTCTTGCTGAAAAGCGATCTCCACTTAGGGTCAGAGGGTTCAGTGGAAGTAGTGATGCCGTTTTTGCTGCAGCAGTAGTTAGCGAAACAGCTTTCCCCATGGTATTTGTTCTCCATGACAAAGAAGAGGCCAATTATTTCAAGTTTGACTTGGAGCACCTCGTTAAAGGTTGTCATGTTTTAATGTTTCCTACCTCTTATAAAAAACCTTACACTTACACAGACGTGGAAAATGCCAATGTTCTACAAAGAGCAGAGGTACTCAACCAAATAAACACTCCAAATAAGGAGGCAAAGCTTATTATCATAACCTATCCTGAGGCCTTTTCAGAGAAGGTAATCAACAAGCGCTCATTGATTAGTCATACATTTTCTGCAAAAATTGGTGATAAGCTAGATACGCTATTCCTGGAAGAATTACTCCTCGGTTATGATTTTGAAAAGACGGATTTTGTATATGACCCTGGTCAATTTTCTGTAAGGGGTGGTATTATGGATATTTTTTCCTTTTCCAGTGATCGGGCTTACAGAATCGAACTTTATGGTGATGAAATCGAAAGCATACGTTCTTTTAACACAGAAAGCCAGCTTTCAGAAAAACCGCTACAAGCTATAAGCATTATTCCTGATGTTCAAACCAAAATGTTACAGGAAGAACGGCAGTCATTTCTCAAATACCTCCCTGAAGAAACCGTCTTCTGGATAAAAGATTACCGAGAGAGTTTAGACATAATCGATAAAAGTTATAATAAAGCGTCTGAGTCCTTTGCCGATATAATGGCGCTTTCCAATTACTCCAAAGTCGTATTAGAACCCGACGCTTTATTTGAAACACAAAATACGTTTCATGAATTGCTGGATAAGTTTAGCATTATAGAATTTGGTAAACGCTATTATTTAGAAGCCTCTAAGGAAGTCACACTTGATATTGATCCACAACCTTCCTTTAACAAAAACTTTCAATTGCTATCAGATGACTTTAGGTCTCTTTCTCAGAAAGGTTATAAAATATTTATCGTTTCGGATTCACCCAAACAACTCGATCGTCTGGCCTCAATCTTCGAAGAAATAGACCCAAGTATTCAATTCGAAGGCCTCTTGAATAGCTTAAGAGAAGGTTTTATAGATAATAGCAATCAGGTGGCTGTTTACACTGATCACCAAATTTTCGAACGATTTCTCAAAGTCAAGAAGAAAGATCGGTTTAGCAATAAAAAAGCACTAACCCTCAAAGAGCTTAAAAACTTAAGCCCAGGGGATTATGTAGTGCACATTGATCATGGTATTGCACGATTCGCTGGAATGGATACGGTGGATATTAACAGTGGTATTCAGCAAGAAGCTCTGCGTTTGGTATACAGAGACGATGATCTACTTTATGTGAGTGTGCATTCTTTACACAAAATATCCCGATACAGCGGTAAGGAAGGCGAACCGCCTGTAACCAACAAACTAGGAAGCCCTGAATGGGAAAAGAAGAAAAAAAAGGTAAAGAGCAAGGTCAAGGATATTGCCAGGGATCTAATTTCACTTTACGCTAAAAGAAAGTCTGCTCCGGGGTTTGCTTTTCCGGCCGATAATTTTCTTCAGGTTGAGTTAGAATCCAGTTTTATCTATGACGATACTCCCGATCAAAGTCAAGCTACTCAAGATGTAAAAAACGACATGGAGTTAAGTCATCCGATGGACCGTTTAGTCTGTGGAGATGTTGGCTTCGGAAAAACGGAGGTGGCGATAAGAGCTGCATTTAAAGCTGTGAATGCAGGAAAGCAGGTTGCCGTTCTTGTGCCGACCACCATTCTCGCACTCCAGCATTATCACACCTTTAAGAATCGGCTTTCTTCTTTTGCGATTGAAGTCGACTATGTCAATCGCTTCAAAACAGCAAAGCAAATTACCCAAACAAAAAAAGACCTTAAAGAAGGAAAAGTTGATATCATCATTGGCACTCATCGCATCGTAAATAAAGACATAGAATTCAAAGATCTTGGCCTCATGATCATTGATGAAGAACAGAAGTTCGGCGTAAAAGTCAAAGAACGTCTCAAGGAAATGCGCGTAAACGTAGACGCCCTTACTCTGACTGCTACACCTATTCCTCGCACATTACATTTTTCTTTGATGGGGGCACGAGACTTGTCGATCATTGCCACTCCTCCTCCTAACCGAAGACCTGTTACTACCGAGATCTGCGAGTTTTCCGATGAAATAATCCGAGATGCTGTTTCTCATGAGCTGCGAAGAGGGGGGCAGGTATTTTTCGTTCACAATAGAATCAGTGATATTGAAAATATTGCCAACAAAATCTATCACCTTGTCCCTGAAGCCAACATCTGCATTGCACATGGTCAAATGGAGGGTCAAAAATTGGAAAAAATCATGATGCGCTTCATTGAAGGTGAATATGATGTGCTAGTTTCGACTAATATTATTGAGTCAGGACTTGATATTCCAAATGCAAACACGATCATCATCAATCGGGCACATATGTTTGGTCTCTCTGATGTCCATCAGATGAGAGGTCGCGTTGGTAGGTCCAACACCAAAGCGTATTGTTACTTGCTTACTCCACCGTCAAATGCTTTGACTTCTGATGCTAGAAAAAGGCTCTTTACTCTTGAGGAGTTTTCCGATTTAGGAGATGGTTTCAAGGTTGCCATGAGGGACCTTGATATTCGTGGAGCAGGAAACCTACTTGGAAGTGAACAGAGCGGGTTTATTAATGATATGGGTTTTGATATGTACCATAAGGTCCTGGATGAGGCGGTTGTGGAGTTGAAGGAAAATGAATTTAAAGAACTGTTTAATAGTGAACTTCTAAATAAAGAAACCCTTACCTCTATCACGCAAGAGTGTATCATTGAAACAGATCTTGAAATTATCATCCCTCAAGACTACATTCAAAACACTTCGGAGAGACTACAGCTGTACACAAAACTAGACGATATTCAATCTGAAGATGAATTAGAGAAGTACAGCAAAGAGATGACAGATCGGTTTGGGCCACAACCTGAACCAGTTCAAGAGTTAATAAAAAGTGTGCAATTAAGGTGGTGGGGAGTAGCACTTGGCTTAGAAAAGGTCGTGATCAAAAATCAGGCGTTGAAATGCCATATTTCCGCTGACAAGCCAGAAACATACTTTAAATCAGATGTTTTCGGAAAAATAGTGACCTATGTCCAGCAAAATGCCAGAATAAGTAAAATGAAAGAATATAAAAAGCGTTTAATCGTCTCTATTCAAGAAGTACGAAATGTAGACGATGCTATTGTAATTCTTCGTGAAATATTAAAAAAGTAGGTAGATAACACAATATCTAGATGGGTTTTCACTTTTTATAGATGTGTTATACAAAAGCCTTACCTAAAAACACATCAGAATTGGTGTAGTTTCATAACAACCAATTGGTCCCTGCTTTTTAGGTATTTTTGTTTTATTTGTCTTAATTAGAGGCTCAAAGCGCTTTCTACAAGGTTTAACAGGTTATGAAAAAAATCATTAACACAGCTAGATATGGAGCATTTGCTCTTTCTGCAGCTGTACTATTTAGTTCGTGCGGTGGTGGTAGTGCCCCTACCAGCACCTCTCCGGGTCCTCTCAGTACTGCTACCGGGATGGAATATAACCAGGAGGGTGGCTTCGCTGTAAATGATTATGAAGGTCAGCCGCAAGGTCCGAACCTCATATTCATCGAAGGTGGACGTACCGTGCTGGGAAGTTTCGAGGAAGATGTCATGCACTCACGGGACAACGTTGAGAGGGCAGTAACAGTCTCTTCATTCTACATGGATGAAACTGAGGTAGCAAACGTACATTGGCTAGAATACGAATATTTTATTAAAGCTGATTCTGACGAACTATATTGGAGAAACAATCTACCTGATACCACTGTTTGGGCCAAAGACCTTGCTTACAACGATCCCTATGTCGAGTACTATTACAGATACCCCGGATTTAGGTTTTTCCCGGTGGTAGGAGTGAACTGGAGACAAGCCATCAATTACAGCAAATGGAGAACCCAGGTGGTTAATTTCAACCTGGCAGATCAAGCAGGGTACTTTGAAGAAGATTTAAGTGCTGATGAAGCTTTTGCAGGTGCTGAAGGGTCTGTAGCATCCACTCCAGAGATACCCCCAATAACTTCTGGGTTAGTAGTTCCTAGTTACAGACTACCAACTGAAGCCGAATGGGAATATGCTGCACAAGCTCTTATTGGAACACAGTGGTTAGATGAAAATCAAACACACAGAAGATTATATCCGTGGGATGGTCATGCTCTAAGGAACCCCTATGGAAAAAGTATGGGTTACATGCTTGCTAACTTCAAGAGAGGTAGAGGTGACTACGCTGGTATCGCCGGCAAGCTAAATGACGGAGCAATGATACCTACTTATATTTATGATTATCCTCCTAACGATTTTGGGCTTTACAACATGGCTGGCAATGTAAACGAATGGGTACAAGACGTTTACAGGCCCCTTTCATTCCAAGAGATGGATGACCTAAATCCCGCACGTAGAGATGGTTTTCTAGATGAAGAAAAAGGTTACGATGGAAATTATAGCTTCATTGGAAACGAAAGAGCGTATACAGAAGAGGAAGCAATTGCAACTGGCATCTCTCCAAGGGCATTTGACAATGACAGCCCTCCGATGAAGCGGATGAGGGTTTACAAAGGGGGCTCCTGGGCCGATGTTGCCTACTGGTTGTCGCCAGGAACAAGAAGAGCATTGTTCGAAGACTCTGCAACATCTACAATAGGGTTTAGATGTGCCATGATTAGAGCCGGAACAAATTATTGATTAGACATATTCTATTGAAAAGCCCTCCCAATGATTTGGGAGGGCTTTTTATTTGCCCGTCGCTATAGCTAGCACCTGAATACTCTTGGGTTTAAAAAGGTTGAGCTGTTCGCATAATGCGTAAATAGTTGAACCGGTCGTTACTACATCATCTACAACAACAATTCTTCTACTTTGAATCCTTTCCGGTTGTTTTACATTGAAGGCTCCTTGAAGTTCCATCCACCTTCCAATTTTTTTCTTTCTTGTCTGCGTACTTGTATTTCTTACACGTGATACATGATCAACACCTAAAGGTATTCGCAACCGTTGTTGCAAGCCCTCTGCTATTGCTTGACTTTGATTGTATCCTCTGGTTTTCAATTTCTTAGGATGAATAGGTACCGGAATCAATATATCACCCAAAACCTTATTTTCCAGATGTGATCCATACCAGAGCCCAAGCTGAACCCCTAGTTCGTAATTACCACAATATTTCAGCTGGTGCAACAACGTTTGAGCCAAGCCAAATTTCTGATAATGAAGGTACGCTGCTGCAAATGTGACGTTTTCAATTATTTTTAAATCATTAAACAGAGGATTGTCGTTGTAACTCAGATGGTAGTTTGTCGTTGGTAAGTCAATCTGGCATAACGTGCAGATATGATGTTCATTCTTACGTAGAGTTTGATGGCAATGATGACAAGTAGTAGGAAGCAACAGGGAAATGAAATCGTCAACGTATTCTCTTATGGTTGAGCTTGCCTTCAGCATATATCGAAGATAACGAAATGGTATATAAAAAAGACCTTGATCAACAGCGCCAATGGACTCGCTTGACCAGGATAATTGGAAAAGAACTAGGAAAAAGACCCAAAGATATAAACGCAGTCTTATTTCTTATAGGTGTGCAAGAATTGGGAAAGGGAATGCAGAATTTCTCAAAAGAGGAGAAACAGGACCTTATACACATTGCCATTTGCAAAGTAATGTCATTTCAAGGGTACTATGCGCTTGAAGGGATCGATCAAGATGGATGGCCACATTGGAAAATGATGAAAAAAATACCCCGGTTTGATCTACTGGAACAAGAAAAGCTACTTAAAAGTCAAATCATAGAATACTTTGAAAAAGAAGTCGGATTAACAGTTTAAATAGGATCAGTTTGAGTGAAATACAAATACTCCGTTCTAAAATTGATGACTATCGGAAGAAGGTGCATCTTAATTCTTTAATTAAGGGTAGTCTACAATTAATCATTGTCACAGCATTGCTGACCACTTTTATTAGTTTGCTTGAACATTTTTTTTGGTTCAGTTCTAAGATAAGAATGCTCCTGTTCTACTCTTCGTGTCTCGGGCTAATCGGACTAGCCTGGCTTTGGGTAATAATCCCCGCTGGAAAAGCCTTTCATTTGATACGGTCTGAACTTACCGATCTGCTATTGGCTGAGGAAATTGGGAAGTTTTTTCCAGAAGTTCAAGACAGGCTCGTCAATGTGCTACAACTTGAAAAGATTTCTTTAAAGGACAATAGTCTAATTCTCGCCGGAATCAGCTCTCACTTAGACATACTGCAGCCTATACCGTTCGCTAACAGCATAAGCTATCAGGTAATCCTCAAATATCTTAAGTATGCTGCATTGATTATGTTAAGCAGCCTGCTTTTTTCTTTTTTTATTCCAGGTATATATTCCAATAGTACAAAAAGGGTCCTTAATTATACCTCTGATTATGAAAAACCCATACCTTTTAAATTCGATGTCTCTTATACAAATGACGTTGCTTTTCAAGGAGAGCCTTTTGTCATCGATGTAAGTGTTTTAGGGGAAAGCGTTCCAAGTCAGGTATTCTTGCTTGAGGATACGAGAAAATCCGTTTTGGATAAACAAGATGATCGTCGTTTCACATACACTTTCGACATTGTGCAAGAGAACATTGAATTTCAATTGGAAGCAGCCGGTTTTCAGAGTAAGAAATATGCGATACCGATGGAGAACAGAGCCATATTAAACACTATGTCGATTACGCTTGATTTCCCTCAGCACACCGGAAAACCTAGAGAAATGACTAATCAAGGGAAACTAGCTGTTCCCGAAGGTACCGTCGTCACATGGACCCTCAATGCTGAAGCTACTGAAGACGCAGTTTTAAAGATTAACGATAGCATCCAGCACAGTTTTCAACAATTTGATAATCAGGTCTTTACAGACACATTTCGTTTTTTACAAAGTTCTCAATACGAGATTATACTTCAAAATAGCTTTGGCAATAACAAAGAAAAAGTTCAATTCCGTGTTGATGTAATTCCTGATGAATACCCACAAATTGAGACGACTTACTACTTGGACACCATCCTATATGACTACGTGCTGGTGACTGGTGAGGTCATTGATGATTACGGCATCACGTCCATCTCCGTTTCTGCCATTGAGAATAATAGGATGGTACACTCAGAAACAATCAAAAGAAACGTCACTCAATCTGCCTTTAGTTTTTACCATCAAATAAGCATAGACAGCCTTTTTGACCTCGAAATGCCAGAAAAAGCGCGAAGTCTTTACGTTTCCGTGACCGATAATGACGTCATCAACAACTTCAAGACTACAAGATCGGAATCCTTCATGATTAGGTTACCACAAAGAGAAGAACTCGAAGCTGACATGAGCCTAAAAGCACAGAAAACCGGAGAAGATCTCCAAAAATCCATCAGGAAAGCTACTTCTATCAATGATAAGATCAAAGATTTGCAAGAAAGACTCCTAAATAAAAAGTCCATTGAGTGGCAGGAAGAAAAACTGCTGCAACAATTACTCGAGCAGAGAAAACAAATAGAGGGAGAAATTCAAAATCTCCTGGAAAAATTTGCCCAGCTAAGCAAAGCAGAAGAAAAGTTCAATGGCAAAAGCACAGAATTACAACAAAAAGCTGAGCAACTACAAAAACTAATGAATGACGTGTTGGATCAAGAAACTAAAAAAATGTATGAGGAACTGCAGCGATTAATGGAGGAAAATGCCAATGTTGAAGACCTCAAGAATCAGCTCGACCAACTTGGCAGTAGTGAAGAAAACCTTGAAAAAGAACTAGAGCGTGCTCTTGAACTCTTCAAAAGACTCAAGGTGGAAAGTGAGCTTGAAAAAGCCAGTCAAAAACTAGATGAATTAAGTAAAAAACAAGACGCTCTGGCAAACCAAACACAAAAGAAAGAAGAAGAAAAAAACTCTGATGACAGCCTAAATGGTGAAAAAATAGGTGGAGATGAGCTAAAAAAAGAACAAGGACAGCTTAATCAAAAGTTTGAAGATTTGCAGGAACAAATCAAAAATGTAGAACAATTGAATCAAGAGTTGAAAAACCCTGAGCCTCTTCAGGATATAGGGAATGACTTAGAGGACATCAAAAAGGGAATGAAAAATACTCAGGAAATGCTCGACCAAGGTGATTTTAAAGCGGGAAGTCAACAGCAGAGAGAAAATAGTCAAAAAATGAAAAAACTTGGTGAAAAAATGTCTCAAATGATGCAATCCATGCAAATGGAAATGATTGACGAAGATGTCAATAACCTTAGGAATATACTGGATAACCTGGTAAAACTTTCATTCAGACAAGAACAACTAATAGACGGTTTCTCTAAAATAAAACAAGTGGATCCAAAGTTTGTAGATCTATCCCAAGAACAACTTAAACTTAAAGATGATGCTGAAATAATCGAAGATAGTTTAATTGCTCTTTCTCAGCGAGTAGTGCAGATGTCCAGCTTTATTACCAGAGAGATAGCATTGGTAAATGAAAATGTAGACGCAGCGTTGACAAACCTGAGAAATAGGGATCGCAATAAAGCATTGAGTAATCAACAATTCGCAATGGCTTCCATAAATAATCTGGCTTTATTGTTAGATGACCTATTACAGCAAATGCAAAACGCCATGGCTAGTGGAATGAGTAAGGGCGAGCCTCGAAACCAAAAAGGAGAAGGTTTGCCAAACTTAAAGGAACTTCAGGATCGTCTTAGTCAACAAATACAACAATTAAAACAAGGTCAACAGAAGGGCAGACAACTAGCCGAAAACTTAGCAAAAATGGCAGCTCAACAGGAAATGTTAAGAGAAAAACTAAACGAATTGACAAATAGTCTCAAAGGTCAACCGGGGGGTAAAGAAGCTGGTGATGCAATGGAAAAGGCAATGTCCCTCATGGAGCAAAATGAAATCGACCTTGTAAATAGACGCTTAACTCAGCAGCTTATGAACAGACAAGAGGAGATCATTTCGCGCATGCTTGACGCCGAAAATGCAATAAAGGAGCAAGAGTTGGACAATGAACGGAAAGGTGAAACCGCACAAGAAATAAACCGCAATATTCCAAAAGCGTTCCAAGAATACCTTTTAGAAAGAAAAAAACAAATTGAGTTACAAAAAACAATCCCTGTCGGTCTAAATCAATTTTATAAAAAGGAAGTAAACGATTACTTTAGACGTTTAAGTAGCGAAAACTGATGGACTCCATTAAAATACAAATTCCTTCTATCCAGGAGAATATTCGAATCGTTGAAAGCTTCATCGACAATGCAAAAGAAAAATACAATCTGGAAGATGATATATATGGAAATATCATGATTGCCGTAACCGAGTCCGTGATCAATGCCATCATTCACGGCAATGAAAATGAGAAATCTAGGAATGTTAACCTAAAGCTGATTTTCAGAGAGTCATCCATCAGCTTTCTAGTAGAGGACGAGGGAAAAGGGTTTGACTATAAAAACCTTCCTGATCCAACTGCTCCTGAAAACATCAGCAAGCCCGGAGGAAGAGGAATTTTTCTCATGAAAAACCTATGCGATGAGGTTTCGTTTTCAAGTGGAGGAAACGAAGTAGAGATGACTTTTTATCTTTCTTGACCCGTTGAAAGAAGAAAAGATTCACGTTTTTTTTGAAGGCTTAGAGTCATTTCGCATAGAGACTATTCTTCTTGAAAGCTGGATCGGTACTGTTTGTTCTAACGAAAACCATACTCTAAAAAACCTTTCCATAATCATCTGTACAGATGAGTTTCTGATTAATATGAATCGCGATCATCTTGATCATGACTATTACACTGATATTATCACGTTCGATCTTTCTGAAGAACCTACTTCGATTGAGGGTGAACTGTACATCAGTTTGGATCGGATAAGAGACAATGCCAAAAAACTATCCGTTTCTGAATCAAAAGAATTACACAGAGTTATTATTCATGGAGTGTTTCACTTAATCGGATACAATGACAAAACCGAGCAACAGCAGAAAATAATGAGAAGCAAAGAAGATGCTTCTCTATCTTTACGCTCTGAAATTTAACTTTTCAAATATTTTACTGTTCCACGTGAAACCCTTTATACTCTTATTGGTGTTCCACGTGAAACATTTACGCTATGTTAGATAACTACGATGTCATAGTAGTTGGTGCAGGACATGCAGGTTGCGAAGCTGCTGCTGCTGCTGCGAACCTTGGATCTAAAGTTCTGCTTGCAACCATGAACATGAATACCATCGCACAAATGTCTTGTAACCCCGCCATGGGTGGAGTCGCCAAGGGACAAATAGTCCGAGAAATTGATGCCCTAGGTGGGTATTCCGGGATCATTACTGATAAAACAATGATCCAATTTAGAATGCTCAATAGATCAAAAGGTCCCGCAATGTGGAGTCCAAGAGCTCAATCAGACCGGTTGCGGTTTGCTGAAGAATGGCGACAGGCATTGGAACGCACACCTAACGTCGACTTCTGGCAGGAAATGGTGACTGGTCTACTTGTTGAAAATCAGGAAATCCGAGGAATAAAGACATCACTAGGCATAGAGATAAAAGCCAAGAAAGTTGTATTAACCAACGGCACCTTTCTAAATGGTATCATACACATTGGAGAAAAAACCTTTGGTGGAGGCAGGGCGGCGGAGAGACCTTCCTCAGGAATCACTGAAGAGCTCAAAGAGCTTGGGTTTGCATCAGGAAGAATGAAAACCGGAACGCCTCCAAGGTTAGATGGTAGATCGCTTAACTACGAGAAGATGACTGAACAGCCTGGCGATGAGCGTCCCGGAAAGTTTTCCTATTCGTCAACTACCTCCACACTTAACAATCAACGTTCCTGCTGGATAACCTACACCAACCCCACCGTACATGAGCTGCTTGAGCAAGGGTTTGAGCGCTCACCTATGTTTAATGGAAGAATTCAAGGCATTGGCCCTAGATACTGCCCTTCAATCGAAGATAAAATAAACCGCTTTGCAGAACGGGAGCGACATCAAATCTTCGTAGAGCCAGAAGGGTGGAACACGGTCGAGGTATATGTCAACGGCTTCTCAACTTCCTTACCTGAAGACATACAACAAAAAGCATTAAGAGAAATCCCAGGGTTTGAAAAAGCAAAGATGTTCCGTCCTGGCTATGCCATCGAATATGATTTCTTTCCTCCTACACAATTATCGCTTTCCTTGGAAACAAAACTGATCAAGGGTCTCTATTTTGCCGGCCAAATCAATGGTACCACAGGCTATGAGGAAGCCGCCTCGCAGGGTTTGATAGCGGGTATCAACGCCGCACTTAGTATTCGAGAGAAAGACCCTCTGATATTGGAGCGTTCACAGGCATACATCGGTGTACTTATCGATGACCTTGTCAACAAAGGTACGGATGAACCGTATCGAATGTTTACGTCGCGTGCGGAGTATCGTCTACTGCTGAGACAGGATAATGCCGATCTTAGACTGACGGAGACAAGCTATTCACTAGGGCTAGCAACGGAACAACGCTATAAGGAAATGCAGGAAAAGCGTTCTTTGACGCAAGCGCTACACAATCACCTGAAACAAAAAAGTGTTTTACCTGATGAGGTAAATTCCTACCTATCAAGCACAGATCAACATACAATTAAGGAAAAAACTAAACTAGAAAAACTTCTTAAAAGACCCCAAATAGGTATCAAAGACCTGATAAACCTCAATGAAGATATAAAAGAGCAGCTAGCTCGTTACTCGGAAGAAGTTGCTCATCAGGTGGAAGTACTGGTTAAATACGAATCTTACATAAGACGAGAGAAAGAAAACTCCGAGAAGATGAAAAAGCTTGAGACACAAAAGATCAATCCTCACTTTGATTACCACAAAATCCCTTCCTTATCTTCGGAAGCCAAGGAAAAATTGCTTGAGATTCAGCCTGAAACCTTGGGCCAAGCATCCAGGATTAGTGGAGTGTCACCTTCCGATATTTCTATTCTAATGGTTTACCTTGGGAGATAAATGTACGAGAGATTAGAAAGCTGCCCTTCTTGTAACGCAACGAAATTCATTAATGACTCAATAGTAGTAGATCATTCGATTTCAGGTGAATCCTTCGCATTGGTACAATGCGAAAAATGTAAACTGATATTTACAAATCCAAGACCATCTGAAGAAGAAATTTGGAAATATTATCGGAGTGATCATTATATATCGCATAGTAACAAAATGTCATCGGTCAGAGATCTACTGTACTTGCTAGTCAGAAAATATACCGTGAAGCAAAAAGTACGCTTAGTTAGATCATTTCATAAAAATCCTAAACTTCTTGATTATGGCAGCGGAACGGGACACTTCTTAAAAAGCTGCATTGAATCTGGAATATCCGCTCAAGGCATAGAACCAACCAAGGAGACGACCCTTGACCCAAAATCTACCCTTTTTCAGAAGGTATCAAAAAATCTGCAAGAGCTTCCCAAAGGCATTAAATACGATGTCATCACCGCATGGCATGTTATAGAACATGTCCACACATTACAAGAAACATTCAAAGGTCTTGTTAAGCTACTGGATAAAGCAGGCTGCCTTATCGTTGCTCTACCAAACTTCCAATCATACGATGGCCTTCATTATGGAGATTATTGGGCAGGTTACGATGTCCCAAGACACCTCTATCATTTCTCTCCCGCTACATTTGACAGATTCGTTAAAAATCTAAATTTGAGGTTAATTCAAACCATTCCTATGAAACTGGATGCTTACTATGTCTCCATGCTATCTGAGCAATACATGGGCAGCAAAATAAATCTCATCGCAGGCCTGATTCAAGGTTATAAGTCTAATGAGACTGCTACTAAAAATGGTGAATATTCCAGCCTCATATACATCCTGCAAAAATGAGTAGAATTTTTATATCTCTACTTACGGTTCTCATTGCTGTTTTCACCTTTGAGCAATGTGCAAACCCCACTGCAATCACAGGTGGAGAGAAAGATACAATTCCTCCCACTTTAATTGAATCCTGGCCTGGCATACAGTCACTCGAAGTAGATGAGCGAAGCTTCACCTATGTATTCAGCGAAGCTATTAATGCCGATAAGCTACAACAGGAACTACTTATCACACCGACAACTGACAATAAATTTACCTATCTAATTAAGAAAAATGTCCTTACCCTAAAGTTTGAAGAATCCTTCTCTGATAGCACTACCTACACCTTCAATTTTAGAGAAGGTGTAGGTGATGCTACAGAAAGAAATAGCGTCGAAAATTTCCGTTTCGCTTTTAGCACTGGCCCTTTTATTGATTCACTGTCAATACGCGGAAAGGTCACAAGTACCTCTACTCAAGATGCTGCAAATGACTTCCTGGTAGGCTTATACATTATCTCAGATACCTTGTTAACGACAGCAGTCAAACCTTACTACTTCTACAGCACAGATAAAAATGGTTATTACGAATTAGAAAATCTAAGAGCAGGCAAATACCTCTTATTCACTTTCAAGGATACAAATAACAATTTACTCTTCAATCCAAAGGACGAGTCCTTCGGTGTATATCCTGACACCATTCAAATTGATAATCATACAAAAGCCGATACATTCAACATTTCCACGGTATCAATTAATGCTGCACAACTTCGACGAATCTCAGCAAGGCCTTCTGGTAATCAATTTCAAATTAGATATTCCAAACCTATCGTAGTAAAGATGATTGACATTGATAGCAAATACAGTAGATGGATATATCCTCAACTCAGTCCTGATAAATCTGAGATTCTCCTCTACAAACATAAAATGTTAGATATAACGGAAGAAGACAGTATACAAGTATTCCTGCATGTAAAAGATACCCTACAGCACCCTCTGCTAGATACGGTCTTTGCTAAATTTATAACAACACAAAGAAAACCCAAGGAACTAACCCTTTCTATCAATAACTTATCTCAAGGAAGAGATACCTTAAAGTTTGATATCGCGTCTTCAAAGCCAATTAATGAAATATTGGCATCTGATGTGTTTATTAAAATTGACACAGTGATTTCCATTAACCCGGATACCCTTTATCTACAACCTAGAAAGGGGTTTACCGGAGAATACAATGGCATTATTCCTGTCAAACTAGAGACTCTTCTTGACAGTGCTAATTCACTCCTTCCAGATACGCTCAAACTCATGACTGCCAGATCTATGGAACTTACACTTTCCACCTCTTCAGTATTATCCATTGAACAAGACACCTTATCGGAACCACTGAGTATACCACTCACTCAAACAAAAGTTGAGAATCTTGGCACATTGAATCTCAAAATAGAAACAGAGAAAACATCTTTTGAATTAAGGCTACTGAACAAAAAGGGAGATATAATAAGAAATTCATTTAATCAAAAGCATATTACTTATGACAACTTACCACCTGACACTTATCGTATAGAAATCTACATTGATTCAAATCAAAATGGAATCTGGGAAGTAGCAAACCCATGGAAAAATACTGTCTCAGAACAGATTTACATATATCCAACTACTACAGAATTAAAAGCAAACTGGATCATAGATATTGAGACTATCAGCTTCTAATACGTGGATACCGTGTATATCCACTGTGTATAACTACTCTTTCTTCAATGTCTAGTAAAGACTAAGAAAACTGCTCAAGCTACTTTGTTTAAAATCCTAATTTTGTCCACTATTTACTAAGAGTACGAACACCTATTTTTTTCAAGAAGAACCTATACACATACCCACAAAAAATAGTTAATTACCTCCTAATCAATCACTTAAATTATCATATGTTGTTAACAAACAAATCCTAATTTTATCGCAGTAAATAAACAAGCAAATCATGCTTCACTTATCCACGAATCCACACATTAATAAGTATAAATGAAATTTTTGAAAAAGCCTTTTATTAAACTATATCTCATTGCACATGTGGAAAAGTTCATATTGACCAGTTGTGTTATTATGCTGAATCTATCGACTTCGCTTGCGCAAAGTTCAGAAGCACAACTTGCAAATGAGTATTATATCAATGGTGATCAAGAAAAGGCACTGAGCAGTTACAAGAAGGTAGTAAAGAACAAGGCAGACATACAATATGTACATGCCAATTATTTTGCTATGTTGATGGCAAATGCTGATTACAACGAAGCTCAAAAATACCTAGCCAAGGTAACAAAGTTATTTCCCGGAAAACTGGAGTATCAAGCAGATGTTATTTACTTATTTCATCTAAGAGCTGAAGAGAATAACAAGGCTAACTATGTAGCTAACCTTTCGGAGTCAATACAAAATAACCAATATCAACTCAATCAACTATCTCAGATGATGTCAGCTAGAGATATGCATCTAGAGGCAAAGAAATTCTTACTCCTAGCAAGAGTTGCTTCAAAAAATTCTCGCGCTTACGCGCTCGAGTTAGCTGCTTTATATCGAGTGCTGGATGAAAAAGAAAATATGATTAATGAGTATATCAATTATGGACTTATCAATAATCGAAACACGAATTATGTAAAGAATCTTTTTCAAATGCTACTTACCGGTCCTGATGATTTCGACCAACTTAGAGACATATTAATACAACGTGTCCAGCAAGATCCAGATCAATTGTCCTATTTAGAGTTACTTATTTGGATTAATCTTCAACAGAAAGATTTCTATGGTGCATTCGTGCAAGCAAAAGCAATGGATCGAAGAAAAGATAAACCGGGAGATGAATCAATGAGAGTGGCCGAAGTAGCAACGAATAATAAGTCGTGGGAAGATGCAGAATATATTTACCAATACATTGTAAACACTTATCCTGATTCATATCACTATACTAAGGCAAGATTACAACTCATCAATGTGCAAAAAAATTCTGTAATGAATAAGTATCCCGTTGATCAGGAAAACCTGTTGACAGTTGTAAATGCTTATCAGCAGTTATTTGACGAGTTAGGACCAACAACTAATACTTATGAGGCAATCCGGGAAAAATGCTTTCTACTCGCCTATTACTTGAACATGAAGAACCAGGCTATAGCCCAATTGATTGATCTCACTTCAAACCCTTCTCTCCCAAGAAAAATTTCTGCTGAATGTAAGCTATTACTAGGAGATATCTATCTTTTGATAAATGAACCATGGGAGGCTTCATTGCTTTACGGTCAAGTTCAAAAGGCCCACAAGTATGATCAGATGGGCTACGATGCGAGATTGAGAAATGCCAGATTATATTATTTCACTGGAGACTTTGCTCTCGCCAATAGCTACTTGAAGATATTGAAGCGAGCAAGTACGAAAAAGGTTGCAAATAATGCCATTGATCTGGGTCTCCTCATTTCCAACAATACCATACTAGACACAACTGATCTGGCAATGCAGGCATTTGCCAAGGTCGAATTGCTCAATTACCAAAACAAAAAGGATTCCGGTGTGCTGGCACTAGAAAAATTTTTGGTATTATATCCTAATCATAGCTTGACTGATGAGGCTTATTATTTATTATCCAACATTAAACTGGAGTTAGGAGAATATCAAGCTGCTATCACATACCTAAACCGATTGTCTACAAATTACGCAGAAGATATACTTGGAGATGATGCGGCTTTTTTAAAGGCAAGCATATATGAAGATTATCTTAAGGATATGCAAAAAGCCCAAGAATTGTACCGAATTTTTTTGTCAGACTATCCGGGTAGTCTCTATGTTTCAGAGGTGAGGAAGAGGTTTAGAACATTAAGGGGAGATACCATTAATTAGACTAAGAGTAATTTTGGTCCGATGGGTTCCATTAAGCCTGGATCCGGGCTGAAGTGTTTATCGAAAAAGCCCTTTAAAAATTCTGTTGTCTCTGCAGAAAGTAGAGGTAGAACTTTTTCAATAGCCTCTTCACTTATCATATACATTGGTAAGGAATGGTTTAGCTTACTACCTCTGCAAAAAGCGTATATCTGATATTCACTTATTTCTTCGATAGGTTTTTCAGTTACCAGACATTTTGATATTGCAGTTGACGCGTTTTGAGTTTCACCAGAGAGACCCTGAACATGCAATTTTTGAAGAAAGGGCCTAAAAAACCTGTCCATTCTTGTACGAGAAGAAACAGATAGCTCATTTCGCAATTGAACAGCGCAAGTCATGCACATAGCATAATCAAAAATGGTATCACTTGCCGTGTATCCAACATACCTCTTCATAGCTTTTTCTATAACATAGTCAGTATACTCATCCAGAGGCCTGCTACAGTTTATGCAGCTTTCAAAAGGAGCGTTTAATTCAAAGGAGTGAAATATTTCCGGTATTTGGCCGAATCCTTTTTTCATATCTAAAATGAAATATAAGGGATGTTTCACACAAAAAATAGTATGCATGCATAACAAATTTTGTATCTTTGACATCCTTGTAGATTATGAAGAGGGAAGTAACAGTTGATTATAACATCAAAATTGCCTGGCATTCTATATCTAGGATGTATAACTCGTATGGTGTCAATTTCGATATTACTGCGTCGACAGGCTTTGTCCTGTTGAATATAGATGCCGAAGAAGGTACACCGGCGACGAAGATTGCTCCTATGATGGGACTGGAATCAAGAAGTCTTACCAGGATGCTTAAAAGTATGGAAGAGAAAGGCTGGATTTATCGACAAAAAGATCCTGAAGATGGGCGATCAGTCAGAATTTTTCTTACAGATGATGGAAAGGAGAAAAGGGAGATTTCCAAGCAATCCGTCAAAGCATTCAATAAGAGGGTTCAGCAAAGGATTGAACCGGACCAGTTGAAGATCTTTTTTGATGTTATCACCGCCATTAATGAGGTAGCAGAGGACAAGGAGTCTATCCAGCACTTCATAAAAAAGATGAAAGCACAGCTAGCACAAGTCTTAGCTTAAACATAAACCCCAAAAAATTACATGAAAAGATCAATCAAAAAGGCTGCAGTACTAGGATCTGGAATAATGGGATCTCGTATTGCCTGTCATTTTGCTAACATTGGTATTGAGGTTCTTTTGTTGGACATAGTCCCAAGGGAACCAAATGAGCTAGAAAAAATAAAAGGTCTGGATACCTCGCATCCTACTGTCAGAAACCGAATAGTTAACGACGCGCTGCAAACAGCAATAAAATCTAAGCCCTCTCCTTTATACGACAAGAGCAAAGCTTCCTTAATCAAAACGGGAAACTTTGATGATAACCTGAAAGACATCAAAGAATGTGATTGGGTAATCGAAGCCGTGGTGGAGAACCTGGACATTAAAAAGCGTCTTTTCGAGAAGGTTGAAGCTCACCGTAACCCAGGATCACTCATTACAAGTAACACATCAGGTATACCCATTCATTTGATGCTAGACGGGCGGAGTGAGGACTTTCAAAAACATTTTTGTGGTACTCATTTTTTCAACCCCCCTAGATACTTACGTTTATTAGAGATAATTCCAACCGCAAAGACGAACTCTGAAATTGTAGATTTTTTCATGCGTTATGGAGACTTATACCTTGGAAAGGAAACCGTACTTTGTAAAGACACACCAGCTTTCATTGCTAATCGGATAGGCGTATACTCAATGATGTCTGGTATGCATGCAATTTCCAAAACTGATTTTTCTGTTGGCGAAATCGATAAGTTAACCGGCCCAGTCATTGGAAGAGCGAAGTCAGCAACTTTCCGGACATCCGATCTTGTAGGTTTGGATACGACAGTCAATGTTTCCAATAATTTATATGCTGCTCTCACGGAGGACGAGTCAAAAGAAAAATTTAAGGTACCTGCTATAGCCAGGGAATTGCATGACAGAAAATGGCTGGGGGATAAAACAAAGCAAGGGTTCTATAAAAAGGTTGTTGAAGGTGGAAAGAAACAAATCCTTGAGCTGAACTTAAAGTCTTTCGAATACGAACCAAAGAAAAAGTCTAAGCTTAACATTCTTGAGAAAACCAAAAGTATTGAAAGTCTAAAGCAGCGATTGAAAATTGCTATTGAACTGGAAGGATCAGAAGGTGATTTTTATAGAACTACTTTTTATGATTTATTTAAATACTGTACTTTCAGAATTCCTGAGATAGCAGATGAACTCTTTAGGATTGACCAAGCTGTGGCAGCAGGCTTTGCATGGGAGCTGGGGCCATTCGAATCCTGGGATGCAATGGGAACCAAGGTCATTTATGAACAGATGTCAAAGGCAGGATTGGAATGTGCGAGCTGGGTAAAGGAGATGTTTGATGCTGGGTTTGAGTCCTTTTATAGTTTCGAAAACGGGAAAAAGCTTTATTATGATATTCCTTCAAAATCATATAAAGTAATCCCCGGATCGGAAGGCTTTATCCTTCTTGATGCCTTTAAAGAGAATAATGTGGTGTGGAGCAACGATGGAACAACCATTTATGACATCGGAGAAGGAATATTGAACATCGAGTTTCATACCAAAATGAACTCTTTGGGGCCAGAGGTAATTGAAGGACTCAACAACGCGTACAACCTCGCCGAAAAAGATTATCGAGGACTAGTAATCGCAAACGAAGGGCAAAACTTCTCGGCAGGAGCGAACCTGGCAATGCTCTTCATGTATGCAGTAGATCAGGAATTTGACGAGATTGACATGATGATTCGTACATTCCAAAATACGATGACCCGTGCAAGATTTTCTTCTATTCCTGTTATTTCAGCACCATCAGGGATGGCATTAGGAGGAGGTTGTGAACTATCGCTTCATTGTGATGCAATACAGGCACATGCGGAAACGTACATCGGTCTGGTTGAAGTCGGCGTTGGTCTAATTCCTGGAGGAGGAGGAACCAAAGAGTTTACTTTAAGGGCGTCTGATGAGTATGAGAACGGAGATCCTGAACTCAACACACTTCAAAAGTATTTTATGAACATTGCCACAGCTAAGGTTGCAACTTCAGCAGAGGAGGCAAGAGGGATGAACATACTGCGGCCCTTCGATCGGGTTACCTTGAATAGGAAAAGGTTGATCGCTGATGCAAAACAGAAAGCGATCGAACTGTACGAATCAGGTTACACTCAGCCTTCGGAACGAAAGGATATCAAAGTCCAGGGTCAGACAGGCTTAGCTATGTTCGGAGCAGGAGTGGAAGGAATGCGAAGAGGACGATATGCATCCGAGCATGACGCCAAAATTGCACAAAAGATTTCTTGGGTAATGAATGGTGGAGATTTATCCGCTCCAGCACAAGTTTCAGAACAGTACTTGCTGGATCTTGAAAGAGAGGCATTTTTGAGTCTTTGTGGAGAACCAAAAACACTAGAAAGAATTCAAAGCATTCTCTTCAAAGGAAAACCATTAAGAAACTAAAAGTCAGAATAACATGAACGCATATATAGTAGCCGGATATAGGTCAGCAGTGGGAAGAGCAAAAAAAGGAGGTTTTCGTTTTTATCGACCCGATGACCTTGCAGCAGACGTCATCAAACACATGGTTTCATCAGTCGATGGCTTTGATGGCAAAGAAGTAGATGATCTGATTGTAGGAAACGCGATCCCTGAAGCGGAGCAGGGAATGCAAATGGGAAGGATGATTTCTTTACTTTCCTTGCCAATTGAAGTTCCTGGTATGATCATTAACAGATATTGTGGATCTGGACTTGAAGCGATCCATCTTGCTTGTGCCAGAGTACATGCCGGAACAGCAGATTGTATTATAGCAGGGGGTACGGAATCAATGTCGCTTGTTCCAATGCTTGGATACAAAACAGCATTGAACTGGAAAATTGCAAAGGATAACCCAGAGTACTACTTGGGAATGGGTCTAACCGCGGAGGAAGTGGCGGTAGACTTCGATATTACAAAAGACGATGCCGATGCTTTCGCTGTTGCATCACATCAGAAAGCAGCTAAGGCAATAGCGGAAGGGAAGTTCAAGGATGAAATTGTACCTGTTGAAGTAGAAGAGACGTATTTAGACGAAGGAAAGAGAAAAACCAGAAAATTCACAGTAGACACAGATGAGTGTGTCAGACCGGATACTTCATTGGAAGGGTTAGGAAAGCTGAGACCTGCTTTTAAGCAAGGGGGTCAAGTTACAGCAGGTAATTCTTCACCCACTTCAGACGGAGCCGCATTTGTGATGGTCATGTCTGAAGCAATGGTAAACAAATACAACCTGAAACCTATTGCCAGAATGGTTTCATACGCCACTGCAGGAGTCAACCCAAGGATAATGGGAATTGGACCGGTTGAAGCGGTACCTAAAGCATTGAACAGAGCAGGGATAAAGCAATCGGACATAGATTTAGTAGAGTTGAACGAAGCGTTTGCCGCTCAGTCATTGGCCGTAATCAAGAGGCTAGATCTTGATGTTGAAAAAATAAATGTGAATGGAGGAGCGATTGCACTGGGACATCCCCTTGGATGTACAGGAGCGAAACTCTCGATTTCATTGTTCAATGAAATGAGAAGAAGGAAGAGTAAATATGGAATGGTTACAGCATGTGTTGGAGGGGGCCAGGGAGTTGCAGGGATATACGAGTTCCTTAACTAAATGGAATAAATAAAATCATATCAAAGCACGTTTGGTTAGAATGAACCAGTTCTAGCACATCTTTTCTTTATTTTGAAAAACTACCGATAGTTTAAGTTGTCGAGCAGATCATATTACATAATGCTCAGAAAAATCACGGTAGTTTTTGTCATAAAAGAGCTTTAGAAAAATAAGAGCAGGGTGACTTTGGTTGTTTATGTTTTCATCCAAGAAAAGACTTTTTGGATCGGTCAAGCCAGTTAGTTCTTCAAACTCCGAGAAATCAAGACTTTTAAAACCCATGTTCCAAGATTTGAAAATACGTGTTTTCTGACGTCCCTCAAGCAATAGTTGTATGTTCTTATGCCTGCCGTCGGAGCGAATTTTTGAAAAGGTACCTACCACATCTTCTTCTTTGCCTTCGAGAAGCTGAATAAACTGATCTCCCAAATAAACCAATATTCCAGAAAGATTCCTTTTTCTATTATTTGTCCAGGACGTGTCAAGTAGTCGCAGTAAATCTTCTTCTGACCAATGGTGGTGTGAGCGACTTGTATAGATGAGATAGTGCAACAAAACCTAGACGTTAATTTCAAAGGAAAATTAACAAAACTAAAGTAACTGAGCAATTGAAAAGAGGTCTTATTCCAATACGCAGAACAAGAGGTTATTCTCCATAAACTGTAACCAATAGCTTTCTCCTTCCTCCAAAATCTCTATGTTCGCATAAGTAAATTCCTTGCCATGTGCCTAGCAGTGCTTTTCCTTGATTGAGGGGGAAACTCACAGAGCTACCTAGCAGGGAACATTTAATGTGAGCAGGCATGTCATCGGAGCCTTCATAAGTATGGGTGAAATAGGGCGTTTTTTCGGGGACGAGTTTATCGATATAAGATTCCATATCAACCCGTACAGAAGGATCAGCATTTTCATTGATTGAAAGACTTGCCGAAGTGTGTTGAATGAAAACATGAACAATTCCTTGCCTTATTCCGCAATCTTGGATCTGTTCCATGATTTGATTCGTGATCAGATGAAACCCTCTCGGAAGAGGCTCAAGAAGAATTTGAAATTGCGCTACCATCTAACTGAAATTATGTGACTTTTCGTACTGTACCTGCGCAACGGTAAGGTGGTACCACTCATATCCTTCTGTAATCCCATATTCTTGGGCTGCCATGTGATCAAGGTTAGATCTCCATTTTCTAATGCTTTCTTGCGAATTCCAGTATGAAACGGTGATTCCTACGCCAGAACTATCTCTAACTGATTCAAGTCCGAGGTAACCTTCTTGTTCTTTTGCCAGATCAAACATTTGCTGAGAAACCATCGCGTATTTCCCGGATTGATCCTTGAGCTTGTTATAGAAAATAACAGTAAAACAATTTTTCATCTTCTAATTTAAGAATTCAATGGCTCCTAAGTCAGGAATTGAATCTCTAAGATTTCCATGAAGGTCAACTCTAACTTCGGAACCAATTGAGGCATCAATTGCGGGAGAAATGGAATCCAGCCGATAATCAAAACTGAATGGGTCAACGAAATGCACAAAATCTAGTGCTTCATTCGTGATATTTTGCCGGATTTCTTCATTGCTAAAGACAAGATTATTGAAGAGCCGGACTGAGTTTGTATTGTTTATAGTACTTACCACCAAATCAGAAGAAGATGCTCCAGTGTAGAAAATCGAATTTTTAATGTCGACAACCAGCTGGTCTTGGAATGTTTCGGATTCTGTAATCAAATGATCGGCAAGCACCATACTGGGTTCTTGACTACCTAGCTGTGATGGAAAATTGGAGATGGTGCAATGCTCATAGTAATAGCTTCCCCCGATGGCATGGAAAGAGGGGACCAATCCTATATCGTAGATTAACAGGTTAGTGGACTTAATATCTGAATTGTATGCCTGAATACCAAAACGGCTACTGTGACGAATAATAGAGTTTTCGATTATCAAATCCGCTATTGTATCATTGTCTGGTGTCCCTAGCCTTAAACCAGTCTCACTGTTTTCAATGATTGCAGACGACAGGTGATTATCATGGCTGCCTTCAAGAAAATACACACCGTTCCACAGCCCAGGAGCTTGCTTGTAACGATTATCCATCCTTGAACTTCGAAGGATAACGGGGTTCTCATTTGTGCCGGTAATGGTTAAACTCCCGGCCACAAATAAAACAGCATTAGGGTCAAAAAATACTCTTGCACCAGCGTCGATTGTCAAATGACAATTTGCTTCAACTAACAGCGTATCGGTAACCAGTGTCGCGGAATTGTTGCTCCAATTTTCATCACAAATAGAAGATTTGGTTTTTTCGTCGGCAGAGACCGCCCATGATTGCAGGACGATTGATTGAATATCGTCCGTAAGGGGGTTTTTCCACTCTATCCGATCAGAAACTTCAGTAATCCATTCATCTTCTTGAATTTTAGCGTTAAGGTTGACCAAAAGCAGTAAGCTGTCATTTTTAGCGACCCTAATAGAGGGATGTGCTTTTGACGCAGACCCGTTGATGATAATCTGATAAGGGGATGCTTCCCCTCTTCGTAATGCAATGTTATCTATGGTAAGGTCCTGATTGCTTCGATTGTATAAACGTGTTCTCTGAACAAAGCTTTCTCTGCCCGCGAGCAATGTATCAAAGCGAATGGTGTCAGTTATTGAAACTACTCCTGTTTCCAAGTCAAAAAAAGCGGTCTCTTCTTCATAAGAGCAACTGACAATCCAAAGAAGGACAATCGATATGGAAAAAAGGAAGTGCTTCATTTATAACTTAACGAAACTTCTATCTTTCAAATTATTGCTCCTCCGTTTTCATTCTTTCAGCGGTTTCGGCAATTCGCAATTGTTCGACGAAATCTTCCAATTCTCCACCCATTACGGAGGGAAGGTTGTAAACAGTAAAACCAATTCTGTGATCGGTTACTCTACCTTGAGGGTAATTATAGGTGCGTATCTTGTCAGACCGATCTCCACTACCAACCATTGTCTTACGTTGAGAGCTAATCGCTTCATTGTGCTTTTTTAGTTCGATTTCATATAGTCGAGATCGCAATACTTTGAGAGCCTTGTCGTAGTTGGCATGTTGAGACCGGCCATCCTGACATTCTACGACCAGACCAGAAGGTAGATGCGTTAGACGAACAGCAGACTCTGTTTTGTTGATGTGCTGCCCACCCGCACCTGAGGCGCGAAACGTATCCTTTCGAACATCACCCATGTTTAAATCAACATCTACTTCACCGGCCTCTGGTAAGACGGCAACCGTAGCAGCCGAGGTATGTACCCTTCCTTGTGATTCTGTTGCCGGGACCCGCTGTACTCGATGTACTCCAGATTCAAACTTTAGCTTTCCATAAACATCTTCGCCTTCCACGCTGGTGACAATTTCTTTAAACCCCCCGGCCGTTCCCTCACTGTAACTTAAGATGGAGAAAACCCATTTATGACTTTCTGCATAGTACTGATACATTTTGAAAAGATCACCAGCAAAAAGAGAAGCCTCATCTCCACCTGTTCCAGCGCGGATCTCCAAGATTACATTCTTGCTGTCGTTTGGGTCCTTTGGAATCAACATGACTTTAAGCTCTTCTTCGAATCGCAAAACCTTTGGCTCTAATTCGTCAATTTCAGCCTTCGCCATCTCCCTAAACTCAGGTTCCTTTTCTGTCGTTAATATTTCTTTTGCTTCAGACAGGTTATTTTTAGCTTGGGAATATTCATCATAGACCTTCACGATTTTTTCTAGGTCGCGATATTCTTTGTTGAGTTTGGTATAGACAGCCATATCGCTCATTGCGTCAGGTTGAACGATCAGCTGGCTTACTTCCTCGAATCGGTGCTTGATTTGCTCAAGTTTGTCAATCATTCCCTCTAATTTTATGGCAAAATTAATAACTATTATGTCGTTAAGACTTAAGAGTAGCATCATGCTTCTTTTGCTGGCAGGGATGGGTTTTTCAGTAATTCAAGCATGTGATGCTCAACAGCCCATTGATAGAAAAGCGGTCATTGAGGAGATGAATGCACGCGAATTAAAGCGTATTCCTGAAACACAAATCTTACAGACAGCAGAGAAAATGGCAGATACCATCGCGGAAAAAGCTGAAAAAGCATTGGAAGAAGCGTTAATAACTGCTATTCAACAAAAGGGAGTACTTGCTGCTCTGAAGGTATGTAATGTAAATGCGCTCCCTATTGTGAACAAGGTTTCTAAAGAAAAGGGAGTGAAAGTTTCTCGTGTTACGGATCGCCCTAGAAACCCGATGAATGAAACAGACTCGCTTGAGTCTCTGATTTTGGAGGCCTATCAATACAACATCGAAAAGGATATTGTACAAGAAGCGTCCATAATGAGGGAGACAGATGAAATCTTACGTTACACAAAGCCAATTTCCATTAGTGGAGGTTTATGCCTGAATTGTCACGGACAAATTGGGACTGAAATTAAAGGCGATAGCTACGAAACAATTCTTGGAGACTACCCGGAAGACCAAGCGATTGGTTATGAGCTTAATGATCTTTGTGGAATGTGGGTAATCAAGCTCCCGGTAAAAGAGGTCGTAAATGCCCTCTGATATTGAACGAAATATTTCGGTTAAAAATCAGTTAATCGTAGAAGAAACCTTCTTTGAGGACCCTACTTTTTATATCGCTATTATCCTTTAAGCTTCTATCAGAAGCACAATCTCCGCTTTCCTTTATTCAGAGTGAAAGAACAGACCGTCTGGACCCACAGATCACCTCTCAGCGCTCACTTGTGATAATTTCTACCCCGAAGAAAGATGATAAGTGGAAGACATATGCGCGTTATGTACATAAGGCATTTCGTGTTATGGGGGTGGACGCGGTAAATTATATGCATTACCTGGATTACAATGCCAGCCCCGTAGTTAAGCAGGCGAACGATTCATATGCCAGCCGGAGACAAATAAAATTTTACATTGTCATTGAAGAGAAGGGTAACGCTTTTCGTATGGCTGTTCAGAATCAGAGCAGTACAACTGATGAAGCGTGGTATTCTGAAGCAGACGATTTACGGCAATTAATCTTGAATTTAGCAGTAACCTTGAAACGAATTGAACATGCGAACCAAAACTTTTTGATAGCTGTAGAGCCTGAGTATTTGTCAAGCTTATCCATGTTTGAAGGCACCCGTTACCAAACTTACCCTACACGAATTAAAAGGATGAAAATGGCTATAATGGAACTTCCCAAAATCGCAATAGACGGAATGGAAGGCACACAGCAGCGAGCAGAAATCGAAGAATACAATTTGGAAATAGAAGAGAAAAATCAGATCATAACGCGCGTGATTGAAAAATATCCACACAAGCTGGATTTAGTTCCGATCCAACCTGAAAAAGACCTATACCGTCAAGGTTATCAGTATGTCATCTATTATTTAAGAAGTTCAGCAGAATCAATTAGAAACATTCTTGCTTACGAATCAACAAGCCAGCCAGAATACATAAGTCAACTTACACTTGAAGATGGCAAAAGATCATTGATCACGTATTCTTCTGATGAGACATTGTACAAGTGGTACATCAAGCAAACGGTGATCTCTGATTTGCATGTTGGTAGGTATTGGGACGCACATGAGGACTTTGAAAACTCATTTGAGCACTTCATTAACCGTCTGAATACCATTCTAAGATAAATTGATGGTTGACGATTATCTATCATACTTAAAGTCTGGCAAAGAGCAGCCATCTCTGGGGTTTCTTCAACGGTTAGTGACTTTACAAACCAATAAAGTTCCCGTAGAAAACCTGGACTTTTACTATGACAGAAAACCATTACTTGATGTAAGCCGTATTCTGAAGAAGATCCTTCAGGGAAGAGGTGCGATTCCTCTTCACCTGAATGCGGTATTCTGTGAGTTATTAGTGCAGCTCGGTTTCTCAGCAGAGATCAGAAGCTCACGTTCGTATGATGCAAGTTCTAAAAAGTATTCAGAAAGGCTGAGTGGAATAGGGTTGTTCGTGAATATTGACAGAGCAGAATTTTTTGTGGATGTGGCAGAAGTTAAAGGTCTTACTTCGGTGTTGGAGGTTTCAAAAGACAAAGTAATGCTTAGTGGCTCAAGTTATTACAGATGGAATCAGCAACCGTTCGATGACCATTTATACCTTAGCAAAAGCAGGGATGCAAACACATTTTACCCACATCGCCAGATTGAACCAAAAGAAATCAAGCTGATAGAATACCTACCAGAAAATGATAATTTCCAGCTACCAGGTCATGAGGTCTCAAAGCAAAGGTGCATGTATAGAAGGACTGAAAAGGGATATGTGTACCTTAAAGACCATGAGTTGGAAATCGTAGAGTTGGGAAACGTCAAATGGGTCACGGTAGAAAATGAAGAGGCTTTTTGGAGTTTATCAGCGCAGCATTTTGGCATTGAAAAAGACCTGGTTTTTAATCAAGAAGCAGGGACTTGAAAATGTCTAATCCCTCTTGAAGGAATGCTAGCGTGTATTCAGCTTGGTCCGCCATGCCATAAACATGCGAAAACTCTAAGACTAAGCCATACCAACCATCGCTAACCCAATAACTTTCAAGTGGCGCTTTCGGGAGCACTTCACCAGTGATTTGAGGCCATCCATTGATATATAAGTAAGGGCTAGCTATTTCGGTGTCTCCAGGAGAAAAGCCTAGACGTACGAACGTATCAGTAGAAACATCCCTCGTATCTTTCAGTATAATTTTAGTTTCCATATCAAAATGGTGTGGGTAGATCGCAATATCTGACATGGTATAGGAATAAGCAGAGAATGACTGAAATAGAATAAAAGCATTATGATAATGTCCCCCCAGTATTTCACTGTATGTTAGAGAGGAATCGTCAATTATTTTTCTAAAATCAGTAGCATAGTTGGGAAGAGTATAGGGGAGCCCTGTTGAAAATTGAGAGGAGCTTAGATTATGGCGAATGATTTGCTGTTCTACCCAGAGCATTAAATCATTATAATTGTGACCCACAAGGCTAAGCTCATCAAGGGTATTCATTCGCGGGTCGACCAAGTAAAGCATTTTATCCTTCAAGCTGATTGAGCTTCGAAAGCTACTTTCACCGTTTACCCAGGCACCTGCCATCCTCCATAATCCAGGGACCCAAATAAGTTTTGCATTGCTATCTTCTTCCCTTTCATCAGAAGGAGCAAAAGTGCGGCCAACAGCAGCCACGCTTTGAATAGACTGGTGAATGATTTCTTTTGTAGCACGTAAAGCCCCTACATCTGGTTGATCAAGTAGGAACCAATCGTATTTAGTAGAAAGAGCCATAAAAAAAGGCCTCAAAAGAGGCCCTTAAAAACATCATTAGTTTTGATATTTCTTAACAGCTTTCTTCAATGAAACTACATCAGCCGTAATTGAGGGGTCTGAATAAATTCGAGAGGATAGAGCAGAAATTACTTTTCTTTTGAACCCTAGTTTTTCAGCAATATCTTCGCAATACTTTATCTCACTCAAATATACCTGACTGTCAATCTTCATCAACTGCACAACGTTGTACAGGGTATCAAACTTTTCATCGTCTGTCATGGTGTTGATGTCTGGTAGAGGAAGAGGATCATCCACGATTTCTTTAATCTCTTGTTCCGAGAGGCCATTTGCCCGACCGACCATTAGAATGTGAAGTTTTTCCTGACCATCAAAATCTCCATCAATTTTTGCAAGCTGGATCAGTGTGCTAAGTTGTGATTTTATACTGCTCATAATTAATCTTAATATTCCACCTACTTGGGAAACCCAATATAACGATTAATTAATAATATTCCTTTGTTTTTTAATATCACAAAATGTGTACGGAAACTAGCCGTGTAAATAGCTGCCAGCATTGACATCAAAGGTTGCGCCTGTGGCATGATCAGCCATGCCTGATGCAATGAATGTAATCAACGGGGCGATGTCCTTTGGCTCTGTTAGGCGTTCGAGCGCTATGTCTCCTTTAGCGTGCTCCTCTCCGTACTGATTCATGAAAGCCTGAGCCATATCTGTTTTCACAAATCCGGGAGCAATATTGAAAGCTTTAATACCTTTTTGGCCAAATGATTTTGCAATAGAGCGCGTAAGGGAAACCATGCCCGCCTTTGAAGCGGCATATGCCAGGTACTCGCCGGTTTCTCCTCTGAAGGCAGCTCTTGAGCTGATATTGATGATCCTTCCTGCGGCTTTTCTATCTAAAAAATGCTCGATCGCTTTTTTACATAAGATAGCAGAGCTGGTCAGGTTAACCATCATTGTTTGGTCCCAATTTTTAACCCACTCTTCTTCTTTGGCAAGTACATCAACAGGGTTTGCTATACCCGCATTATTGATCAGAATTTCCACACTACCCATTTCAAGGCTCACTCGCTCAAATAATTTTCCCGCTTCCTCTGCTTGCGAGAGGTCGGCCTGGAAGGCCTTTGATTCGTTTCCAAGTATATGTGCAAGGTTTTCGGCTTCGCTTACATTCTTGTTGTAATGGACAGCCACAGTAGCTCCGGCTTCAGCCAGCTTAGTACTGATGGCTTTACCTATACCTCTGCTGGCGCCGGTTACCAGAATGTTCAAGCCCGAAAGATTAATGTACATAGTTCCTTAATTGAGGGGAAAATTTAAACCAGAAATACTTCAAATGATCAATTTGGAGAGATTTTCAATTTAGATTAAGATTTGGCATGGGTTTTGGCTATCTGTTATCAAATTAAAATGTAAGGCTATGAAAAAACTTTTACTACTCAATTTAGCATTAGCTATGGTCTCCATGATTAGTTGCACTACCGAGTTCTACGAATCTGCGATTCCGGGGCCACAAGGGCCTGAAGGACCACAAGGGCCCTCAGGAGAAGCAGCATATGTGTTTGAATACACAGATATTACTTTTTTTGCGCCAGATTATGAGGTAATATTAGAATATCCCCTTGACTTTCAAGGTCTACCCTCTGACGTAGCCTTGGTGTATTTTCTATGGGATGTTCAGGATATTAATGGGGAGCTGGTTGATGTGTGGAGACCTTTACCCCAGCAGGTTTTTGCGCCATTTGGAACGATTCAATACAATTATGATTTCACTACAAATGACGTTAGGTTATTCATGGAAGGAAACTTTTCATCCGCTGATTTGGCTCCTGTAGACACAGATAATTGGGTGGTGCGAGTTGTGGTGGTTCCTGGAGATTTCTGGTCATCAGGAAGAATGGACTATCCCGGATATAGAGAGGTCATCGACCGGTTTGGATACGAAGAGCCCGCAGTGGACCGGAAGACCATAAAGAAAAGAAGGTAGTGTTATCAAAAGGTATTTTGGGAGGAGGCATTAGCCTCCTTTTCCTATGTACACCCACATCTCCAGGTTAAAGTCTGACTTTAACTCCTTGAGTAGAAGGGCAATTAGCTTAAACATTAGGCTGAACGGTCTAAAATGGTTAATTTCGATTTGAAAATTTTAGAAAGCCACCCTTTTTTACTCTAACCTATTTGTAATGGGCATCATCATACCACTATTGTTAATCACTATCTGCTGTGTTGTCATTTGGAGAGCGGGAGATGGTTTTATGACAGCATCTGAGTATGTCGGACGGAACCTATCGGAAGGGGTTCGGGGGGCGTCCATAAATGCTATTGCAAGTTCTATGCCCGAAGTGTTTACATCACTGTTTTTTTTATTTGTACTCATGGATGCCAGTGGGTTTTCGGGAGGGATCGGAACAACGGCAGGTAGTGCAATTTTTAACGGGATGGTGATTCCCGCAGTGTCAGTGCTGGCAGTTACAGCTATGGGCTTAACTAAAAAGATAGAGGTTTCCAAAAAAGTGCTCCTTAGGGATGGAATTGCACTTTTAATTGCGGAGTTTATCTTCCTTGTGCTAATTAGCGGATCTTCCCTGCATTGGTATCACGGCCTAGTTCTAATGTTGATTTACGTGGTGTATATCGTGTATATGTTCACGACGATGAGTAAAAAGGACCAGGAAGGCTTTTTGGAAGAGAGCCATATTACTGCAGAAGATTTTGACGATGAAGAACGGTCTCATACTCCGCTATGGAAGGGGATTGTGACGCTTGATTTAGAGAGGGTATTTATAGGAAAGACTCAAATCAATGATAGGAAGGCTTGGGTACTTCTCGTTTTTTCTACTGTTGCAATTGCCTTAGTTTGTTATTTGCTTGTGATTGCATGTGAATGGATAGGAGAAGACACGTATCACGTCCCTTATCTAGGTGAATTCGAAGGGCTTGATATTCCTGTTATGTTCGTTGCTTTGATTCTTGCTTCAGCCGCTTCTTCTTTTCCTGATACGATTATCTCTATGAGGGATGCTCAAAAAGGGAACTACGATGATGCTATTTCCAATGCATTAGGCAGCAACATCTTTGATGTTTGTTTTGCCTTGGGTTTTCCTCTTTTCATTTTCACAATCATTCAAGGGCCCATCCAAATGCCCCCTGAAATGATTGATCTTAGTAGTGAGCTTCGCTTGTTGCTATGGTTACTGACCTTCGTTGCGGTAGTCATCTTTACTACAGGGAAGTATCTTGGCAGAGGAAAAGCGGTTCTTCTTCTTTCTATTTATTTCTTATTTGTTTCGTACATAATTGCAAGGGGAGCCGATAATGCAATTGCCCAGTCGATAGCTGACTGGCTTGTAGGCATTGTAAGGCTTTTCAGCATAAGCTGATCATCAGATCATAACCTCCATTGCTCCTTTCGGATTCTTCCTGATAGGATAGGTTCTAATGGACCGGCATCTGCCGAATTTCTCTTGACCTGTTTGTAAATTGAACCGATAGGAATGCCACATACAGATAACTTCTCCTTGTCTGTTGACTTTACCATCAGACATTGGATAATTACCGTGTGGACAGTTCGATTCAATTAAGAAAAAGCTTCCTTGGTCGTTTACCAGGCAGTAGGGTTGATTCATGATTCGGACTTGCAAAATCGATGAGCCACCAAGTATCTTTAACAATTGTTTTTCAGAATCAAAAAGCTGAACCATGATGAAGTGTCAAAGAGACAAATTTATGCTATCCAGAAAAGTTGCTTATCTAAACTGTGCATATATGTCTCCTATGTTGAAGAAGGTGGAGAACGCAGGCAGGAAAGGAATAGCCGCTAAGAGAAAACCGCACAAAATTTCAACGGAAGACTTCTTCAGAGATACTGAAAAGTTAAGAGCACAATTTGCAAAGCTGGTAAACTGCCCTGAGCCCAACCGAAATGTAATAATTCCATCTGTTTCCTATGGAATGGCCAATGCTGCAGCAAACTTACCTAAGAAAAAAGGCAGGGTATTATTAGCGCAAGACCAATTCCCGAGCAATAGATACCCTTGGGACGGTTATCAAATTGACATGATAGAAAAGCCGGTAGACCGATCAAAAACCTGGTCGGATGCATTCATTGATAAATTATCCTCAGATGTTGCGGCGATTAGCATTTCACACACTCATTGGGTGGACGGCTCCCTTTTTGACTTACAGCGAATTCGTGAAAAGGCGAGTGAAGTAGAGGCAGCCTTAATTATAGATGGCACACAATCTATAGGGGCGTTACCCTTCGATCTGTCTTCAATAAAACCAGACGCATTGGTTGTAGCGGGATATAAATGGCTTTTTGGTCCCTATTCCTCTGGAATGGCTTACTACGGGGAGTTATTTGATGAGGGAAAACCAATCGAAAATAATTGGATTAATAGAAAGGGGTCAGAGAATTTTGGAGGTCTTGTGAAATATACGGATGCTTTTCAGGAAGGAGCCCTTCGCTATGAGGTTGGGGAACATAGTAATTTTATCCTGGTTCCTATGCTACTAGCAGCGATCAAACAACTCAACCGCTGGAGTCCGGAAGCCGTATCATTGTACATTGAGCAAATAAGTGAGCCAGCAATTAAGGAAATGTTGGAAATGGGTTTTGAAATCGAAGAAAAGGAAAGGAGATCTCCGCATTTGTTTGGAATACGCTTCGATAAAAGAATGGACGCTAAAAAAATACAAAAGTCTTTGAAGGATCATAAGGTAAACGTATCGTTTCGTGGCGATGCTATCAGGATATCGCCGCATGTATACAATGACGCCCGAGACCTTAGTAAGTTGACTCGAGCACTTAAGGCAGCGATGTAAGATTTTAAAGTATTTGATTACTTAACTGCGTGATCTTTCGTTTATCTTCGCCACTAAATTAATTGACTATGAATTTCATAAACCCTGCAGTTACGGATGGCGTTGATTTGTTTGTAAACATTGTAGTCATCCTTATTGGTTTTGTAACCGCGATCTCTCTAATTGACGCTAAGAAGACAGCCGAAAAGGAAAAGAAAGACTAATTCTTTCATCAAATCAGAGAAGCGCGTTCCTACTTCCACACATTTAGATCGTCCGCCCACAAGTCAAACCCAAATTCTTCCAGGGTAGTTATCCCAACTTATAATAGGGTTTCTATTACCATCCTCTTGTCAAATCCAGTGTTTTTACTGTATAAATAAACAAAATTTTAGACGGGCAACATTAACATTCCATAGCCAAACGTGTTTCGAGAAATAGAGGGTTCATGAATGGTGCGTGAGGCAAATTACCTTGCTGTTAAGGAGAGGCAAAGACAGTTATTATAGCAGGTTTATGTTAATCTTTGGGAGATGATAAGAGGCAAGATTAAATTTCTCAGCAAGGGAGCGACCCAACTAATATGCACGCCCATCTTAAAAAAGAGCGAGTAAAAAGCTCAGCTAGTTCTTGGGTTGCTAACTGGATATATTACAGAAGAAGAAAAGGGAGACTATAGGTGGTCTTTACTGTGCTTACTGATTTTCTTATTTGGAAAAAGGAAAGGGCTTAGAATTGCCAAAAAGAACAAAACTAAGATTAAACCAAGCATCGCCATATCTATCAAATTTGTGCAAATATATACGGTGTATCAATTCATTGTTGTGGAATCCGTATTTTATTGTATAGGGAGTCCATTTCGCCTCTGATTTCAACATTGATTTCTTGAGGAGTAATTTCGATTATTCCAAAGTTTTTCTTGATTACCATGTCCTTCACGCGATGTTGATTGGGCTCTTCCCAGATGTTATTCCACGTATGAGTCAGACCAGAAGAAGTTGCTTCGTATAGCTCAACCTTCTCTCCTAACTCAATCTTAGAGAATTCTGCAATATGACGGTCGCCGGAGATCATTAAGGTGTTTTTGGGTTTAATTGAGCGGATCAGATCAAATAGCCGTTGTCTGCTCCTAGGGAAATTTGCCCATTTTTCCCAACCATGTTCTGTGGGGATTACTTGAATACCACTACCTATTATATGTACGTCAGCCTCGGTTGACCGAAGTTCCTTTTCAAGCCATCGCCATTGCTGTTCCCCTAGCACATCTCCCGTTTCGTTTACAGTATATCTTCTGGCAGGGTCTGGGTCGGCAATAACGGTATCACGGAAAAAACGAGCATCGAGTAAAATAATTTTTGTCATGACCGGGTGCTTTCCAAAAACATGGCTGGAATATACACCCTCTTGTTGCCTTAGAGGACTCTCATCGGAGACATCTAAGAAATCGAGAAGAAGTTGCTGAGAACTGTCCTTTTTACCATAATTCTTTCCGGCGTCATTCCAACCATAATCATGATCGTCCCAGACACCGATGATTTCAGCGTGATTCGATAACGAAATATAGCCGGGCTCATTTTTTACTTTCTTATACTTCGCCTCAAGATCAGTCATGTCATGCGTATCTCCATATACGATGTCTCCTAGCCAGACAAAGACATCGGGCATGTTTTTATTGATCGGCTCCCACATTACCTGTGGGAGGTCGGTCCGGTTACAAGATCCAAAAGCGATTCGGAGACTTTGCAAAGGGGTTTCTTCACTGGACTGGCAAGCAAAAAGAAAGGTTCCAAATAATAAGAGCAGTGGCCCTATTCCTTGTTTATTTTTAAAGATCATAATGCGTTTGACTATACATGTCCTTGTGCTATCATAGCGTTAGCTACCTTCACAAACCCAGCAATGTTAGCACCTTTTACATAATCAACAGAAGAACCGGATTCACCATGGCTCACACAGTTGCTATGAATAGATTGGATTATTGATTTCAATCTGTAGTCTACTTCATCTCTTGACCAGTAGAGCCTTTGAGCGTTTTGAGACATTTCTAAACCAGATGTGGCAACTCCACCAGCATTACTTGCTTTTCCCGGTGCAAACAGGATCTTGTTTTCCTGAATTATATGATAAGCGCCTTCAGTAGTAGGCATGTTGGCACCTTCAAAAACTCCTAGGCAACCGTTTCTCACAAGGGTATGCATATCCACTGCGGGGAGCTCGTTCTGTGTCGCACATGGAAATGCTAAGTCCACTTTAAAATTCCATGGGGTGACACCTTTATGATAGACTGAACCAGCAAATTTGGACGCATATTCCTTTATTCTTCCTCTTTTGACATTTTTTAGTTCTTTGATGAACGCCAGTTTTTCGCTGTCGATTCCTTCCGGATCATGAATACAGCCTCCAGAGTCAGAAACCGTTACAGGCTTCGCTCCTAAGTCGATTAGCTTTTCAGTAGTGAATTGAGCGACGTTACCACTTCCCGAGACCGCACACACTTTTCCTTCCAACGAGTCTCCTTTATGTTTTAATGCTTCATCTGCAAAATACACAAGGCCATACCCGGTGGCTTCCGGACGGATTAAACTACCTCCAAACTCGTAACCTTTACCTGTTAGCACTCCTGTGAATTTATTGGTGAGTCGTTTGTATTGACCAAAAAGGAACCCAATTTCTCTTGCTCCCACTCCGATATCTCCAGCAGGGACATCAGTGTAACCACCTATATGTTTTGAGAGCTCTGTCATAAAACTTTGACAAAACCGCATGACCTCACCGTCAGACTTTCCTTTTGGATCGAAGTCACTCCCTCCCTTGCCTCCTCCCAGCGGGAGTGTGGTCAGGCTGTTTTTGAAGACCTGTTCAAAAGCTAAGAACTTCAGGACACTTAAATTAACAGTAGGGTGAAACCTCAGCCCCCCTTTGTACGGGCCGATAGCACTGTTCATTTGAACACGGAAACCTCGATTAATATTCATTTGCCCCTGATCGTCTACCCATGGCACCCGAAAGATCACCACTCTTTCCGGTTCGCAGATTCTTTCAAAAAGATTATATCCTTGATATTTGGGGTTTTCCTTAATAAACGGGAGAACGGTATGAGCGACTTCCCTTACTGCCTGCAGAAATTCAATTTCATGAGGGTTTTTGGAAGTGATTTCATTCATAAAATCATCTATAATACGGCTATTTGTGGCCATTTTTAAGGGGTTGTTTGGTTTATTGGAATGTTGTACTGATGTTAATTTAGATATTTTCAGGTCGAAAAATTGCTATTTCGAGGAGAATATGAGGGGCTGTTAGTTAAGGGAAACAAAAACTTAACCTAACCAAAAAGACGCTTCCTGCGTTTTACATAAGTAAGACAATAGTTTTACAAAAACCACCAAAAATATGCACACTGTTAATTTAGAAAACCAGATCATCTCAAAGATGAGAGAGCTGGATCAAGAAGAGCAAGCGAAACTGTTGGACTACTTGAAAACCAGAGCCCCCAAGCGGCATAGTACTAACAGATACAAAAGGAAGGCGTTACGGCAGATTAGAACGGCACTTTCAGAATCTTAACAGATAAAGGCTTAGTCCTCGGATAATACGATGACCTTGTCTTCATCTCTAAGGGTGAATTCATCACTCTTCTTTGGGTTTACGTAAACACCATAGTTGTCAGGCTTTTTTGCTTCAGAAGTAATTCGATAACCAATTGCCACCTCATTCTTTCTCGCAGCAGACTCAAGCACCGTGTAAAAGTTTATGGGAATTCCGATTTTGGCATATTCCCTTGCCGGCTTGATATATATCTCTGAGCCATCGGCATCGAACAAGTCTTCAAATACCCGCATTAAGAACTTGTTCTCACTGACTTGGCTCATTAGTAAGCTTATCAGCTTATCACTGACGATAAAGTCATCAGCGCTTGTTATATCCGCGAGCATCCTGTTCTTAATATCGAGCATCTCACTCACGATCTTGATCTTGTTTTTGAAGTTTTCTGTTAGGTTTCTAACATGTAACAGTGTTATCAAGGTTTGAGCATCGGATTCTTGTATTGGGTAGTAATTCTGGTAGCTGAGAAGGATGAGGTATTCGTAGTTTTCGAGGTTTAGGTCAACAAGGACATCTCTGTCTGTTGTATCATTTACTTCAAATTGAAGTTCGATGTTATTGACTTCTTTCTTAAGTTTATTGATCGTTTTGATTGGATCATCGAATTTTGAAACGATTTTAACGGTTGAGCCGGGAGCAACGTAGTAATCTAACTCTTTGATGATGTATTGTGCTCGTTTGTTCCAACCAATGACGATAATTTGCTCTTTATGACCTTCTTCGGGCTCAGTGTAGACGATGTTACTTTCGTGAATATCCGGATTGATAGGAGCATTGACAATTAGTGTATCATCGTCTTCCGTGATACCAATTACCCGATCCCCTTTTTGAAGGACAGTATTCATGGGAGGGTTTATGGCGACGGTATCATCAGCATACTGAAGCCCCATTATACATGAATCTTCGTACATGAAGATGACGTCTCTAAAGGTTTTGCCAACAATCGCATCTTCTTCAGCGAAATAAATTTCGTCCCCTCCAAAGTCCATGAGCTCGATGTAAACAACACTTAATCCAGATTGTCTACTCGTTTGCACCATAATTCGAGAAATAATCTCATCAGATAGAATCAGTTCAACTTCATCTTTTCCTACTGTTTTTGCCACATCGAAATTCTTCTTACTTTCTATTTCAGCGGTGATATGGTACGGCTCTGCTCTTCTTTCAGGGTTTGTAACTATGGCGACAAGCGTTTTGATAATCTGCGAATCAGAGTTTTCATTGTCCTTGTCAAGAATGATAATTGACTTGGTATCAAACGGGTTCGCTATGTGTAGGTCATGGACGTCGATAGGGTTTCCTGTTCTACAGATAACCTCTGTACTACCAGTGCTCCCCACCTGGTCTTTTATCTCATCTTCCATCTCCACCTTGTCCATATCAGCAAGGATCACGATTACACCTCTTTTCTGGTTTTCATTTGCAATACACAGCTCGGAGATGATGGTGAATATTTTGGATGACCAGCCAAGGATGAGTACATGGCCTTCCTCAATTACAAAAGATCGCCCCTTTCGTAGCTCGTCCATTTTCTCCATGATACCATTGGAGATTAATCCAATTAATGTGGAGATAATCACTAGCCCCACAAAAGTGGTGACCAGCATGAAAATCCTAAAAGGCCAATTATCCTCATGATTTCCAAGCACACCGGGGTCTAGTACATGAGTGAGGTTTACCCAGACAGACTCAAAAACGGTAAAATCATTGTCATTATCCGGGTGTAAGCCAAATAGTAAAAGAAGGAGACCAAATGCAACAATTACAAGAAGAGTGATTACTGCCAGACCATTGATCATGGCGGTGGTACCCTTTGAAACGTAATTGTCAAACTTATACTTCAGCTTTACCGAAATCGGTACCTTCTTCATATTTTATTCTTTAGGCAATGGCCTGTCTCTGATTAGAACCACAAATTTACCTTGTGGTGATAAAATGCCATAAAGAAATTAAATATACATTTATTTTTTACTAAATCTCTCAACTGAGTATCCTTCGAAACTATATGTAAGTTTGTATTTCTATTTCTTCGAAATCAGCTTCTTGTAATCCTTTATGGTTGTAATGTTGGCATCAGTAAGGATCAAGGAGGTATCATTCATTCGGATTTTCAGCCCCTTAGAATGAGCATCAAATAGGAAATTGGTCACATTATGGTGATTGCTCATTGACTGACCTGTCCAGATTATTTTGCTACCATCCACAAATAGCTCAGCTTTTTCTCTTTGGGGGTACCATTCCAATAATACAAATGCCTGATCTTTTCGCCAGTTATGAATCAGTTTGATTTCCAGCAGATCATTTTCCTTTTGTTCGTTATGTATAAAAATGCTGAGACCTGCAGCTATATTTTCCTCTTGTTGGTACTCTGATTGTCTCATGTTTTTGAAAAACAGCTCTTCAGCATCAGAAGTGAAATGTGGATCATCGTTATTGGGTGAAGCAGGCCCACAGCTGAAAAGAATCACCAATACCGATGAAAATAAGGCCAAAAACCTTTTCATAGAAAATAAAACAGCCATTTTAAGCCAGAGTTGAGTCTAGATATTTTTTCAGTTAAAGAATACAGATTAAATTTAGCAAGCTATCCTTAATGCCTAAAGAGAAAATCAATATCCTTGTTGTCGACGATCACACGCTGTTTCGAAAGGGAAGTGTGATGTTGGTCAAATCATTTGATATCGCAGAGAATGTGTTTGAGGCTGAGAATGGAAAAGTTGCGATTGAAACAGTCAACAGTCAGTCGATAGATCTCATATTGTTAGACCTAGACATGCCCATCATGGGAGGAAAGGACACGGCAAAGCAGTTGTTAAAAACTAATCCGGAGATACACATCATTATGGTCTCTATGAATCAGGAGTTAGCAATGATTTCTGAGCTGATTGAGATAGGAGTACACAGCTACATACTAAAGGATTCAGAGCCGGAAGAATTAAATAGGGCCGTTCGTTGTGTTCTTAATAATGAGTTCTACTACAACCAGATCGTTTCGAAAGCCCTGCATCAAAAGTTCAAGGAAAGACCAACGGGATCCATGGTTGAAAACAACTTGACCCGACGAGAGGTGGAAATATTGGGGTTAATATGCCAAGAGCTAACGATGAAACAGATTGGTGATAAACTTTTTTTAAGTGAGCAGACGGTGCATACTCACCGTAAAAACTTGATGAAAAAAGTGAATGTAAGTAATGCTGTTGGGCTTGTAAAGTATGCTATCAAAGAAAGAATCATCTCTCTGTAACTAACCAAAACAGGGTATTTCTCTCAACCAAAATAGGGTATTTTTCCCCTCCCCATGTTTTTTAATTAAGTGATAATCAGGGCATTGAAGATATCAATTTGCTAGCCGGGCTAGTTTGTCAAGCTTTTTGTGGCCGAGCGTTATTTATTTTTGTTGTGATCGACAGCCTGTTGATCAGCTCTTAGGTTGATGGAAATCCATCGTGTAAGCTGGGGCCCAAGATATTTATGCCAAGTATCATACTCACTATTGAGGGCCCAGCTTTTTTTTCTTCTTTCCAACTTTATTTGTATTTCCTGTGACTATACACATAAGGAATTTTACAAACTGACATTATTTCCTTTACTAAACCTACTCAGATATGTGGCTTTGGAGAGGGTTACATATTAAGAATCCTGGCTATATGCCAGGATTTTTCATTTTTTCGGGATGGTGATCAGTTTGTTGTCCATCACATTGCCTATGAAAATTTCATCCCCCCATGGGATTGCCACGGAGGCACCGGACAGTGTAGTCCCATCGTCTTCAAACCACTGAACTTGGCTCCAGCAGCCCGATGTCTCATAGGTTATTTCGAGTACCTCTGAAGGAGCGAATTCTTTTTTGCCTTGCGCATAGCTTGTAAAGTGTAGCAAATTGGGGTGGGCACCTGTCCAAATCGATTTGTCATCATTGATAAATAAATTATCTATACCTGTTCCTACAAAAAGATCTTCTATGAATTCTAATTCCCTATTTGCCATAGCAGCATAGACTTTAATTGTGAACTTTCTTGGAGATGCTACATATAACAAGTTTCTGGATCCATCGAATGCGACACCATTTGCGTATGAGATGCCCTCAGCCACAACAGTGACCTCTTCTCCATTGAAATAACTTACATTTGAAATAGCCAACCCAAGGTAGTCTTCAGCGAGAAGTCCCATGCCGGAGGTATATCCGTGATCATTGGTGATGTAGAAAGTTTCACTATCCAGGGCAACAAGGTCGTTAGGGCTGACGAGGTTTCTATGGCTGATGCTCTTGATAAATGATAAAGAGTCCCCGTACAGATCAAATACCTCTATTTGATGTTGGTTTTTACTCGGATGGTTGATCGCCCATAGCCTGTAGACCGAATCCGACAAAGGATACATCGAGATCCCATGCGGGTAAAACGGCCGATTAAGAAATTCGGTGAGGAGTCTTGGAGCAGCAGGGCGTGTCTTTAAGTCCAAAAGATACAATCCACCATTCTTCAATTCTCCATTTCTTCTTGCAGCCCGATCGTCAGAGGAAAGAATTAAAAAACTATCTTTCCGGATAAGCTCCAGATCTTCCACTCCAGGCAAGGCGTACGAAGCTATCACTTCCAAATTTGTAGGTGCGACCTCTCGAAAAAACCCGGTGCTTTGCATAGTGTAGAAGATGAACCCCAGTAAGGCGGCAAAAAGGATAAATATGATTCTTGAGAAAGATAATTTCATTTATTTTAAAAGTTGGGGAGGCTTATTAGAAAGACACTCCTATGGACATTTCTATACCTTTTAATTCAGTGGTAGCCTCATCGAAATCCACCTTAGTGCTAATTTTCCCTAAAGTATCGTCATAGCCGCTGAAGCTTCCCGATACTTTTGAAAAGCTGCTTCCATTGAGATAATTTACGCCGAGGGATATCGAAAGCTTCCTCTTGACGGGGATCTCTATGCTAATTCCAGTCAGCCATCCCCAGCCTAATTGGTTAAGCAAGTCAAGGTCACCATTAGCTAGACTCCATTCCTGGTATTCCATAAAAGCCCTGTCCCACGCGCCCTGGTCAAGCCGGCTATTTAGAAAACCTAGACCAAAGACACCCCCTGAAAAAACCACCTTGAATGAAGCGGAATTAAACACCAAATAGGTTTCAAGAGGCACAAGGACTCCAAAGGTAGCATCCCTTAAGGGCTCATCAGATTCAAACGGAAGGCCAGACATAGGAAGTCCCGGGAAAATATAGAAAGACCCCCCAGTTTGCAAACCGCACAAATCATTTATCGGCACCCGAACGCTTCTGATTGAAAAAGGGCTTACAGGTATTGAAAGGAAGCCATTTTGTGGAATCAGATAAGAAACGGAGATACCCTGAGCAGTTGACGATAGATGCTGAAAAATAAAGAATGTACAAAACAAGATAGCGGAACACCCAAACCGGTTCATACTGTCGCCCTTTCGAGGAGTTTTAAGCTTCCCTTGTTAGCATTCAAGCGAGCATTGATTCCTACAGGTAGTGTGGCGTTGCGATCTTCATGTCCAAAAGGAAACCCGTAAGCAATAGGCACGTTCAGCAGACCCAGGCGATCTTTGAATACTTCTAACAAGCCAATGCTTTGTTCATATCCGGTTTGTTCAGGTTTTAAGTCGCAGTCTGTGAAATAGCCTAATGCAATTCCAACGACCTTATCAAGTTTGCCGGCTGAAAGCATTTGAGTTAGCATACGATCGATTCTATACGTTGATTCTCCAATTTCCTCAAGAAAGAGAATATGTCCTGCATAATCCGGGTCATGTGGGGTACCGATTAAACTTGTCATCAAAGTCAGGTTTCCTCCTAATAGAGGTCCTTCTGCTGTTCCCGGGTGAATAATTTCAACTTCTTCAGCAGAAATTTCAACTTTTTTACCCTTTGAGAGAATATCCATCGCAGAATCACGGGTAAAATCATTCCACTCGCTAGCCCCAACGGGTCCATGAAATGTGACAAGGCCTGCATGTTTGTAGAATGCTAAGTGAAGAGCGGTTATATCACTGTATCCCAGAAAAGGTTTATGGTTTTTTTTAATTATGTCATAGTTGATGTTATCTAGCAACCTACCGCAGCCATACCCCCCACGTGCACAAAAGATCGCAGCGACGTTCTCATCTTCAAACATGGAATGAATATCCTCAATCCGTTGTTGATCAGTTCCTGCAAGAAACCCACTCTTAACCTTTACGTTTGGCGAATATTTTATTTTGTATCCTATCGAAGAAAGGTTATCTAATGTCTTTTCGAAAGCGGATCGAGTAAGTGAGCTTCCAGGGGTTATCAGACCTATTGTTGCATCCTTTCCAATTCCCTTCGGAATTATTCGTTGCAGATCAGGTACATCATTTTGTGAGTAGGCTACCGAAGGGATTGTCGCTGCTGCACCTATCAGCGAGGTTCTTTTTACAAAAGATCGTCTATTCATAGCTAACTTTGTATTTTCTACAAGATCCATCAGGTTCACATGAATAACCAAATAGTTAGGGCCTTTTTACAGCATCTAGTTTCGTTCTTTTTGGTAATGACACTATTTGATTTAGGTTTTAATGAAGGCATTCAATGGATAAGAAATGTGCTTTCTGCTGTGGTTTTCGCTCTCCTCATGATTTACTTCAGGTCGCGTTAGTAGTTATTTTTTTAGAAGACTGATTGCAAACCCTCCTCCCGGAGCCATTTCTATTTCTACCGCCTCTCCTTTTTTGAATGGGGTTGTTTCAATGTCAATGTTGGTAGGGTTATCGTTCCAGTGAGCACTTTCTCCATCTTTATAAATCACGCCATCATATGTGGTGCCTTCTTCAAGGAAGTTGAGCGCAATGCTAACTCGCTTTCCTTGTTCATTGGTTACACCGCCAATGAACCAATTTAATGTTTCTCTTTCTTGACGTGCGATGACCAGGTACTTACCAATTTCTCCGGCAAGCACCCTTGACTGCTCCCAATCTACCCCTACATCTTGGATGAACTGGAATGCTGGTTGACCTTCGTAATGTTCGTATAAGTCAGCAGCCATCTGTATCGGGCTGTATACCACAACATACAGTGCCAGCTGATGCGCAAGGGTAGTGTTAATTTGCTGACCAGTTCCATCCCTGTAAGGAGTCATCTTAATGTTGAAAATACCCGGAGTAAAATCAATTGGACCCGCGAGCATCCGAGTAAAGGGGATAATTGTGAGATGCTCAGGAGGGTTTCCTTTTTCTATAGACCAGGCATTAAACTCTTGCCCTCTGAGTCCTTCTCGAGCGATAGCATTGGGATACGTTCTTCTTTTCCCCGTGCCTTTTATTGGTTCATGGGCATTGATCGCTACTTCATATTTTGCTGCAGTTTCAAGGACTCCATGGTAATGGTTTACCATCCATTGGCCATGATGATATTCTCCTTTTGGGATAACCTTACCCACATATCCGGTTTTGACGGAATTGATTCCCAGTGATTGCATGAGTGCGTATGCAGTATCCTTCTGTTGATCATAAGTACGAGGAGCTGCTGAAGTTTCATGGTGCATGATGATTTCTACTCCTCGTTCCTGACTATATTTCACAATTTCTTCGATGTCATAGTCGGCGTATGGCGTTACAAAGTCAAAGACGCCTTCTCGATCTTCGAACCCAATCCATCGACCCCATCCCGTATTCCACCCTTCAACCAGCACACCACCAATATTATTTTTGGAAGCGAAATCGATATAAGCCTTAACGTTCTCAGTTGTAGCTCCGTGAAACCTTCTTTCGGTCTCAGCTTCCGGGTCCTTATTGATGTTTTGACTGGACTCCATATCCCAGGTAGATTTACCCAGGTGCATCTCCCACCACACCCCCAAATATTTCATGGGCTTGAACCATGAGATATCCTCTATTACCGAAGGTTCGTTTAAGTTTACAATTAGATTAGACTCTATCAATTCTCCTGCTGTTTTTGCCACCTGGATTGTACGCCACGGAGTATTGAAAGGAAGCCTGACCTTCGCCTTGTATCCCGTTCTATCCGACCCTACCAGTCCACTGGTCATCTTTAGTTTCTCGTTATCGATCAGAAGAGTCATTCCTGCATAATCGGTCAGGTTTGCCTCATGAAAAGACAGGTAATACCCCTTGTCGGATTTCATTGTAATAGGGGTATTGACTGCATTGAATGGGATGTATGTTGAGGCAAGGTTGGGGTGATTGCGTTTGGAAACTGCATCAATTGCAGAGAAACGAGTGGTGTTGTAAAGGTGTTCGTAGCTGTCCCAATCACCTGGAATCCACCAGGTCATGGGGTCGTCCACTAATTGGAATTCTGTATTTTCTTCCTCTATGATCCATTCAGTCACGCCATTTTGTTCCGGAATTTCATATCGGAAACCTATCCCGTCATCATATATCTTGAATGCAAGTGCGATTTTGCGATTTTGTTCAGCTGTTTCCGTGAGCCATATTTTCAGAGATTGATATTGATTATGTACCACACGTTGTTCACCCCAAGGCATTTCCCAGACTTCATCAACTGCTCGTTTTTCCACATTTTGGATTTTCATGTTGCTTCCAAGTAACGGTTGATCTCTCAACACTATTGAGAGTGATGAACTGTCTATCATCGTTTGACCATCAGATTTGAGAAAGTATCCCATTTGGCCATCTGACAAGAAAAAGCTCAGGACTAGGTTTCCTGACGGGGAACTTGCGGAGGTATCCGGTAAAGAGCCGGAGCACCCAGTAAGAAAAAGACAAAGGATTACTGTTCCGAAAACATTTTTCATACCCACCGAAAATTTTCTAGAAAACACGTTTTTATAATCAAAGGGTTACAAAACATTCACCGATATGAAAATACTAAAAAAAGGGATGGTAGCCATGGAATTTAGTGATCATGCTGAAGGCCGACTTAATTCCACCAATCCCTTCATTGAGATATTTTTGGGTCAGCGAAGGCATTTGGGCCCTTATTGCATTCAGAGTAGAAATTGCAAAACAATTCTTAAGAGTGGAGCCGCTTATTGATGTACAGGTTAAAGCACAGTTAGATTAGAGAAGTGGGGACAGCGTCGACATGTAAGGGCTTTGGCAGACCTAAAATACATGAAGGAAATCTTCATATTAATTTGTGAGAAATGTCCTAGTGCATCAAAAAAAACATTGAGCAGTTGTAATCTAAATTGCTTGTTTCTTCTTCCAATACCGAATTAAGCCTGCCACACTCATCCATGAGGGGTTTGCGGCTTCATATTGTTGTGTTCCCTGTTCACTTACGCCTAAGTTCAGGAGTTGCTTTTTCGTGTAAGCACAGAACAACGGGGTTAGTTTTTCAGGGGATACTCCTTTTTCATATTCAACTCTAATGAAGTCACTCCAGTCTTTGAGCATATCTCTAAGCTGCGACATATGAACTTCGAGTTGCGTAATCTCTCCAAAATGTGTTAAATAAAAACGAGAAGCGTCTTTACTCAAAAGGAGTTCAATGGAGCTTAGCCAGTCTTCTAAATTAATATCTGGAGGAGGACACGGGGGCACTACCGGGCCGTTCCCAATCTTTACACCCGCGACATCACCAGTGAATAGTGTATCGTCAATTTGCCATGCGATATGGTGTTTTGCATGTCCCGGTGTGTGTAGTGAAGTAATTTTTCGCTCCCCTATTTTGATTTCCTCTTCGTGTTGAGCTTCGTGGATCAGGGAAGGAGCAATACTTTCCATTGCTCCCCATAACCTGCTCATATCATCTCCATAAATCATTTTTGCAGAGTCATACAATTTCTGGGGTGATGCCAGGTGTTGAGCACCAAAGGGGTGTACATATATCTTAGCTCCATTTTTGGCGAAAGCCCATGCTGCTCCTGCATGATCAAAATGAATATGAGTTAGAAAGACGTGCTTTACGTCCTCAATACGATAGCCAACCTTACGGATTTCTTTTTCCAGCTGTGGATAAGTGGAATATGGGCCGGATTCGACTAAGACAGGACCATCCGAGGAGGGAATTAGAAAGCTTGCGATCGCCTGCTCGTAGGATAGAAAGTTTAAATCAAGAACGTGAATCATCTGACTAATCTACCTAACCTAAAACTTCAAAGCAATGGCATTCTAATCCTTCAACTGCTCTGCAATTTCCTGTTCTAGCTCTTCAGAGGCTGCTGCTTCAACTTCATCAAACAGGTGGGCTCCATCATCTTGATAGATATCCTCAACGAGATGATGGTACTTGTCATGAATGATTCTTCTTTTTAATTTCAGTGTAGGGGTAAGCTCTCCCGTTTCAAGAGACCATGCTTCATGAACAACACGAAACTCTTTAATTTTTTCCCATTTTCCGTATTCCTGATTGATGCGATCAATTTCCTTTTGAAAAAGTTTTTGAATCTCATTTTCCTTGAGCAGGTCTTTAAAATCGGCAACTAGCATGAAACGTCGACTTGCTACTTCCGTCAACTCATCAAAGTTGGGGACGATCAAAGCTGCAGGAAATTTCCGCCCGTCGCCGATTACCATTGCTTGATCAATGAGCACTGATTCTTTCAGTTTATTCTCTATTTGCTGCGGAGCAATGTAAAGTCCTCCAGACGTTTTGAATAGCTCTTTTTTCCTATCTGTTAATTTTAGGAATCCCTGATCTAAGTAGCCTACATCTCCTGTTTTAAACCAGCCGCTTTTGTCAAGTACTTGTTCTGTCAGTTCTTCATTTTTATAGTAGCCCTTCATCACGTTTGGTCCTTTGACGAGAATTTCTCCATCTTCTCCAATCCTGACATCTACACCATCTATTACCTTACCTACTGAGCCGACGCGCATGTCATTGAGGCGATTCACTGTTACTACAGGGGAGGTTTCCGTTAGACCATACCCTTCCACTATTTTAATTCCTGCGGCCCAAAAAACACTCATCAATCTACTTTGCAACGCAGCGGCACCGCATTGAATTGATTTCACCTTGCCTCCCAGGGCGTCCTGCCATTTAGAAAAAACAAGCTTTTGAGCAAGTTTAAGTTGTCGGTTGTAAATGGGGCCGAGGTCTTCATTTGGGTCATATTTAAGTCCGAGACCTATAGCCCAATTAAATATGCCTTTTTTGATACCTCCTAGTTCTGCTCCCTTTGCGATAATCTTATCATACACTTTTTCAAGTAGTCGAGGTACTGTACTAAAGGTATGCGGTTGTATTTCTTTGAGGTTATCTCCTATCGTGTCCATACTTTCTGCATAGAAGACGCTGATGCCTACGGCGTAATAGGTATACAAGATGGTGCGCTCATAAATATGATTTACGGGTAAAAAACTCAGTGCCTTATCACCGGGGGACAGTTGGGGGATATCCTTTATCGCATCAACATTACTTGTAATATTGTGATGAGTAAGCATAACTCCCTTCGGGGAACCAGTAGTGCCGGAGGTGTATATGATGGTAAGCAAGTCCGATTCAGCAACCGTAGTTTGATACTTTTTTAGCTTGTTGAAATCTACTGCTTTACCCTTCCCGTGGATTTCCATCCAATGGGGGATACCGGCAAGTTTATCGAATGTATAAGTGGGGAGGTCAGGAAATGCTTTCCTTGTCTTACTTGTTCTCGAGTAAATGTCTTTATCAGAAAGCAGTAGTAGGGAAAGCTCTGCTTGACTAATAATATAATGGTAGTCTTTTGCGCTTATGTTAGGGTACATTGGCACGGATACAGCACCTATCAGCTGGCAGGCAAGGTCAATGAAATTCCATTCAGGCCTACTTTTAGAAATGATTCCAATTCTGTCGCCTTTCTTTATGCCCAGCTCCACCAGACCCAGAGCTACGCGCGAACTAATGCTTATCACTTGTTTGGTGCTGTATGATTTCCATCTTCCGTCTACCTTGGATGCAAGGCAGACATCCTGGGGAAAACTCCTGTACTGGTTAAATAGCAGGTCAAACACCCTCGTTCCTTTTTTCATACTTTCCTTGAACTGTTCGTTGATATAATCTTCTTTTTATCGATTTGGTTTTGTGGCACAATGAACTATCATTACCTCAAATCTCCAAATGTAGATACATGAGTGCGATAAATAGCGACATATTTCAGCATCACATGTCCGAAAATGTATGCTTTGGGTGCGGAATGCATAATTTAGAAGGGCTTCAGATAAAAAGCCGATGGGAGGGGGAGTTGTCGGTTTGCGATTGGGTTCCTCTCGAGAAGTATCATGGCTGGTCGAACCTTCTCAACGGAGGTATCATGGCTACTTTGATCGATTGTCATAGCATGTGCACTGCTATGGCGGATGCCTGTAAAAGGGAGGGGAGACCATTGGATAGTTTTCCCGAGTATAGATATGCTACGGGAACGCTGAATATTAAATACCTAAAACCAACGTCGACACTGCATCCGATCCGACTAGAAGCTAAGGTTGTTGAGGCTAAAGGAAGGAAAACAAGATTAACTTGCGATCTTATCAGTCAAAATGAAATTACAGCAACTGCGGAAGTTGTTGCAATTTTGGTGTTTGATGAGTCAAAGAAAGAACCCCAAAACCCATTTAAGAATTAAGCTATGCATCCCATCTTATTCGAAATCGGTGGCTTAACCATACATACGTACGGGTTTATGATTATGGCCGGAGCCTTCCTTGGATATTTCTACATGTCCACCACCGCTAAGAAGGAGCTTGGGATCGAGCCTGAGAATATTCAGACACTTGCTATTTACATCATTTTTGCCGCCTTTATAGGAGGTAAGTTGTTCTTCTATTTTGAAAAGCCAGATTATTATTTCAACCCACCAGCTAATATGATGAAAAACTTTCGTCAGGGGTTTGTCTTCTACGGCTCTCTCATATTCGCTATACCGGTAGCTATCTGGTTTTTCAGAAAGAATAAATGGCCTGTTTGGCCGTTCATGGACAGGTTGGCGATTACGGGTACGATTATCCATGCTTGCGGGAGAATGGGCTGTTTTTTTGCAGGATGTTGCTACGGGACACCAACAGGGCAACCTTGGGGTCTCAGTTTCTCAGACCCGGAAACACAAGCGCGGCCTGTGGACACACATTTACATCCGACTCAATTATATGAGGTTTTCAACATTGTGATCATCATGAGCATCTTATTTATGTTGAAGCGACATAAGCGTTTCGAAGGTCAACTTTTTCTAGTTTATGTAATACTGTATTCAGCAGGGAGGTCAATCGTTGAAATATACAGGGGAGATATCAGGAGAGGCTTTATCATTGAAGATGTATTATCTCATTCCCAGTTTATCGCGCTCTTACTTATAGCGACATGCCTATGGGCTTATCGCAGTATGTCTAAAAGAGCTGATCTGAGAGTAAAGAATTGAGGCCAAGTTGCCTAAATACTCAGAAAACTAAAGTGAAATATCTTAATCATGAGACCTGACGTACCTTTAGTGCTTTAGGTAATACCTTGATCTTAAATGGAGGCTTACCAAGAGGCTCTCCGTCTATGTGTGCTTCCAACAATGGGTTCTCTTCAATTTCTATATGGGTTGCTTTGGTTAGCGAAACCTCTCTAAGCCGATCATGACTTCCTTTCTGGAGACTTAGCACATTGGCATAACGCTTCCATCCCGGAATGTTAGTGATTTCACAAAGCGCAAGCTTTCCGTCGTCAACTTTTGCATGTGGTGTCAGCTTGAAGCCCCCTCCAAAGGTGGTGCCTTTTGCAATCGTCATTAAGATCATTTTTTTGTTGGAGAAAACCCCATCAATTGTCACTTTATATGACCGAGAACGGTATCCTGATAGAATATGTAGTACGTGATAATAGTATTTAGCTTGTCCAGATAAAAAAGGAGCTCTTCGGTTTTGCATATCCGCTGCAATCTGTCCATCAAACCCGATGCCCATTCCATTTGTAAACTTTCTACCATCGCAATAGCCCAGGTCGACTTCAGTGATCACTCCGTTTATAACGGTAGTTAATTGGTCCGGTAACGTCTTTCCGATCGAGAGACTTTTTACGTAGTCATTTCCTGTGCCAGCGGGTATGATGCTGATGGGGAGGTTAAATGGTAACCCATTTACCGCCTCGTGAATGGTGCCATCTCCACCCATGATGACCAGGTCCGTAAAGCTATTATCAAGCTTTTCTTTGATGGTTTTTTCACCTTTCAAATCAGAAGTGGTCTCATGAATTTGAAAAGAAATACCGGGACCTCGGCTCAAAAAAAAGTCGGAAAGCTCCCGCAGGAGCTTTCCGACTTTTTTCCTCCCTGCTACAGGATTGGCCAATACAAAGAATTTCCTATTCATTAAAGGTTTCCCAATATCCAGTCCGTCATCATGGAATACAGGTGGTTATAGTGACCAAGTCCATGCGCCCTATCGGGGTAATAGAAGCTGTCAAACTGTTTTCCTGCGTTGATCAATGCTTGCTGCATTCCTACTGCTATTTGAAAATGGACATTGTCGTCACCGGTTCCGTGAATGATGAAGTAGTTCCCTTTCAAGTGCTCTGCCAGGTTGATGATGTTGTTATCCTCATACCCTGCTTTATTGTTTTGAGGCAGACCCAGGTACCTTTCAGAATAGATCGTATCATAATATTTCCAGGTAAAAGGAGCGACCGCCAGCGCTGCCTTGAAGACGCCGTCCCCTTTGAGCATTGCCAAAGTAGACATGTAGCCACCATAACTCCATCCCCAAATTCCAATACGATCTGCATCTATGTACTCCAGCTCTCCAAGCCATTTTGCAGCGGCAATATGATCTTCTGCTTCCATCTGGCCCATTTGACCGTAGGTTTGCTTTTTGAATTGTTCACCCCTGTATCCCGTACCACGCGTGTCCACTACCGCTACAACATATCCTTTTTGCGCTAGCATCTGATGCCAGGAGGAGCGACCTCCGGACCATCGCTGAGCAACGTTTTGAGACCCTGGCCCACTGTATTGATAAATCAACAAGGGGTATTTTTTGCCGGGATCAAAATGAGGAGGCTTTAAAAAATAGGCATTCAGTTGATCGCCATTTTTATTGGGGACTTGGAAAAACTCTTTCTTAGCAAATTGATAGTCAGCTAGTGACTTTTTAAGTTCTGCATTGTCCTGCATTACTTTTATCAACGTGTTACCATTTGTCTGAAATAATGAAACCACCAACGGGTCATCTGAAGAGGCTGCGTAATCCATGTAGTAGCTGCAGTCATTGCTCATGTTGATGCTATGATACCCGCCTTTTGTTGTCAGTTTCCTTTCAGATTTTCCATTCAGCGAAATAGAGTAAAGATGTCTCTCCAGGGGAGAATCGGCTGTAGAGATAAAATATAAGATGGGAGTTCGCTTGCTCTGATCCAAACCGACCATTGAAACAACCTCAAAATTGCCACTTGTAACTTGCCTAAGAAGCTTACCTGACATGTCATATAAATAAAAGTGCTTGTAACCGTCTTTTTCGCTACTGAGTAGAAATTGCTTTCCATTATCGAGATAGGTAAGGTCATCACAATAGGTAAAGTCTATGTAAGTTTCACTCTTGTCAGTAAGCACTATTTCAGCACTTCCATTTGACGTGTTAACATGTAAAAGGTCCATCTGATTTTGTAATCTGTTTAGACGCTGAACGGCCAAGGTTTCAGCTGACTTAGTCCAGTAGATTCTTGGTATGTAGATATCCGTTTTTTCTCCGATATCAACTTTAGTTTTATTCGAGGACGCCAGGTCATACAAGAAAATTTCAACAACTGAGTTGTCCTCGCCAGCTTTTGGATATTTATACCGGTAGTCTTTCGGATATAAGGCCCCGTTGTCCCATACTTGCATGTTGTATTCTCGGACATTTGACTCATCCATTCTATAATAGGCGATTTTCTTGCTGTCAGGGGACCAGGCAAATGCTTTTGTGAGGTAAAGCTCCTCCTCATAAACCCAATCCGTACTGCCATTTATGATTTTCCCAAATGCACCATCTCTTGTAATGGCGGTCTCACTTCCTTCTTTAAGGTTTTTAAAGAAGAGGTTATTATCTCTTGTAAACGCAACTTTCTGATTATCGGGAGAAAGTGTAGCGTATGCTTGTCTACCTTCAGAGAGCTTCGTAAGCTGACTATTATTTCTTGTGTAGAGATAGTAAACCGCAGTAAAAGACCGACGATAGATTGATTGACGGTCTGTTAACAGCAAAATCACAGATTCATCGTCGCTGAAACGATAATCGTCAATGAGAATGCTTAATTCATTACCATCTACTAATGTTTCGACCTCATTTCCTGACCTCACATCATATTTGATCACTTTATTACCAGATAAAGCACTGTAGTACTGGCCATCGTTCATCCAGTTGAGTCCCCTTACGGAGCGCTGTCGAAAGGTACTTCCAGCTACATCTGAGACTTGGATTGTTTTCTGGGCTTGCAAACCAAACCCAATCAAACAAAAGGCAACCAATAGCGTGGCGTTAGATAATTTGTTCATGTTGTTTATTAAAATGGAAGTTCGCTTAAATCTACATTCCCGCCAGTCAAGATGAGGCCTACTTTTTTACCGGCATAATATTCTTTGTTTTTAAGAAGGGCAGCAAAAGGAACTGCACAGGAGGGCTCAATGACAATTTTCATACGTTCCCAAACCAACCGCATGGCAGTGACGATTTCCTCTTCCGAAACCGTAACGACTTCCTTTGCTATGTTTTTGATGATTTCGAAATTTAATGTTCCAACGGTTGTCTTAAGACCGTCAGCAATGGTTGGGGTATTGCTAACAGGGACGATCTCACCTTTTTGGAGGGAAAGGTAGGTATCGTTTACAGTCTCGGGTTCACCTAAAATCACTTCGGTTGTGGGAGAGAGGTAGTTGGTTGACAGGCAGGTCCCGGCAGCTAATCCACCGCCACCCACAGGACACATGATAATATCCAGGTCATTTACCTCCTCTATCAACTCTTTTGCACAAGTCGCCTGGCCTGCAACGATATCAGGGTGGTCAAACGGAGGGATGAAGGTTGCCCCTGTATTTTCTATGATTTTGTCACAGGCATCCACTCGTGCTTGTTCATTTGGAGCGCAAAAAACAATTTCTCCACCATATCCGGCCACTGCTTTTTTCTTGACTTCGGGAGCATTTTCTGGCATCACGATGTACGCTTTTGTGCCAGCTTCCTTCGCAGCGAAAGCAACTGCTTGTGCATGGTTGCCTGAGGAGTGCGTAGCAAACCCGTTTTTTCTCTCCTCAGGTCTGATACTGAGGATGGCATTGCTAGCTCCTCTCATTTTGAAAGAGCCGGTTTTTTGAAAATTCTCACATTTGAAGTGTATATGAGCACCACTGATCTTATCGATCGAGTGAGATGTCAAAATGGGAGTGGCATACATCAGCTTACTAATACGCTGATGCGCTCTTTTGATGTCACTTAATGAGGGGATCTGCATATTTCAAAGTTACGGCCTCATACGAGTAGAGCAGCATTGTTCAACTTATTTTTAATGTGCTTCCAGCCAATTATGTCCCGTACCCACCTCGACAAGCAGGGGTACTTCTAATGAAATGGCGTTTTGCATTCGCTTTGATACTTCGTCACTAAGCAACGCAAGTTCATCTTGGTGTGCTTCGAACACGAGCTCATCGTGTACTTGCATGATCATCTTTGATTGAAGTCTTTCCTCTTTCATCCAGTTATGAATATCGATCATCGCAACCTTGATGATATCGGCGGCAGAACCCTGTATGGGGGCATTGATGGCGTTTCTTTCGTCAAAACCCCTCATGGTAAAATTTCGAGAGTTGATATTTCTCAAGTACCTCCTTCTACCGAGTATCGTCTCTACGTATTCGTTTGCTCTTGCCTTTTCTATTGTCTCGTCCATGTAGGACTTGACGGAAGGAAACTCTTCAAAATAAGCTTTGATAATTTCACTTGCTTCCGCTCTTGAAATGTTTAGGTTTTGAGAAAGCCCAAACGCTGAGATGCCGTAGATGATACCGAAGTTGACTTCTTTTGCTTTGCGTCGCATCGTGCTATCAACTGACGTCAGGTCCACTTTAAAAACCTTACTAGCAGTGTTGGCATGGATATCTCTTCCCTGCTTAAAGGCTTGCTGCATACTATCATCACCGGAAAAAGCCGCCATGATCCTCAATTCGACCTGAGAGTAGTCAGCGGCCAGCATAATAAACTCTTTAGATTGGGGGACGAAGGCTTTTCGAATGGCTCGACCCTTCTCCGTTCTAATTGGAATATTTTGAAGGTTGGGGTTGTTCGAACTCAATCTACCGGTGGCAGCAACCGTTTGTCGGTAATCGGTATGCACGCGCTGATCTTTTTGACTAACAAGTTTGGGAAGCGCATCTACGTAGGTCGATTTCAATTTATTGTATTCGCGGTACTCCAGAATTTTATCCGCGATCTCGTGCTCTTCTGCGAGTTTGGAGAGGATGTCTTCACCGGTTGCGTACTGTCCGGACTTTGTTTTTTTGGGCTTATCAACTAGTTGCAACTTGTCAAACAATACTTCTCCGAGTTGTTTAGGGGAGCCTATGTTGAACTCCACTCCGGCGAGTTCGTAAATGCTTTTCTGTGCCTCATTACTTGCCTCTTCCAATTCACCTGACATTCCGAAAAGTGTCTCAGTGTCGATGCTGACACCTTGGTATTCCATATCCGAAAGGACAAAAGACAGAGGCTCTTCCACCTCGTGAAGTAGCTTTTCCAGGTTCAGTTCTATGATTTGTGGTTCAAGCTGCTCTTTCAGTTGAAGTGTAATGTCAGCATCCTCACATGCATAGACGCAGACTGCTGCCAAATCTGCCTCCCGAATACTTTTTTGTTTTTTTCCCTTGGGGCCGATTAATGTTTCAATTGAGATAGGGGTATAGTTCAGGTAGTTCTCGGCCATTCGGTCCATGCTGTGAGCAGTTTCAGGATCGATTAGATAATGTGCCAGCATGGTATCAAATAGAGGGCCCGAGACGTGTACATCATAGTTTCGAAGCACTTGAATGTCATACTTGAGGTTTTGACCAATTTTTCGAATGGTTGAATCCTCAAGAACGTCTTTAAACTCATGTATGATCGTACGCGTTTCGTTCTGGTCCTCCGGAAAGGGTATGTAATAAGCCGTTCCTGCTTTCATTGAAATTGCCAAACCAACGAGTTCGGCTTCCACAGTTTGCAGACTAGTGGTCTCGGTGTCAAAACAGAAGGAGGGACAGTTCGAAAGTGCTGTTATAACAGACCGTCTTTTTTCAGCAGTGTCAACCAGAACATAATCATAGGGTACGTCTTTGATTGTGTTTTTGCCGGAGGAGGTCTCTGAATCAGCGCCTTCACCGGCCCCAAACAGACCCATCTGCCCATCTCCCGAAGTTTCTTTTTTTTCATTCTCAGCAAAAACTCGTTTGGTAATAGTTCGGAATTCAAGTTCTTCAAATAGTGGTGTAAGCAGTGTTTTGCTTGGGTCCGTTACAGACAAGGCGTCCTCATCAAATTCAATAGGCACTTCTGTCATAATGGTGGCTAGCTTTTTACTGAATATTCCCTGTTCGCCAAATTCCATGACTTTTTTCTGAAGGGCACCTTTCAGTTTATCGGCATTTGCGACCACGTTTTCAACCGTACCGTATTCTTTTAATAGTTTACTCGCGGTCTTATCGCCTACGCCGGGCACCCCGGGTATGTTATCAACGGCATCTCCTTTCAGCCCCAGCACATCGCGCACCTGGTCCACCTCGTCAATATCAAACTTTTTTAGGACTTCCGGTATGCCGAGTGTTTCGACAGCATTGCCCATGTAGGCAGGCTTGTAAAGGAAAATATGTTCTTCTACCAGTTGGGCATAATCTTTGTCCGGCGTCATCATGTATACTTCAAAGTCAATTTTTGCAGCGTGTTTGGCCAATGTACCTATGATATCATCGGCTTCGAATCCGTCCAGTTCTAATAGTGGAATTCCAAAACCTGCCATGATTTTTTTACAATAGGGTATTGCAAGGCGGATTTCTTCGGGCTGCGCCTCCCTGTTTGCTTTGTATTCAGGGTATTCTTCGTGCCGGAATGTGGGGGCATGTGTATCAAATGCCACTCCAAGGTGAGTAGGTTTTTGGTTTTTGATGATATCAATGAGGACATTGGTGAAGCCCATTACGGCTCCCGTGTTAAGGCCTTTTGAATTGATTCTGGGGTTTTTGCTAAAGGCAAAGTGAGCTCGATAAATCAACGCCATGGCATCGAGCAGGAAAAGTTTTTTAGAAGGCTGACTCATAGATGTAAAGTTAGCCGAAAGCGGAAATTACAGAAGCGAAATCAGGCTAGCGGTAAAAAGAGAGAAATTGTGGTTGCGACAGTTAGTTTGCATTATCAAATGACCTGACTAAAATGAGTTTAGGAAGAAGCCAAGCTTCCGTATGTCCCGGCGCCTTTCTTTAGACGGGAATCCGTGTAGTCGGATAATGGGCGAATACCCATCCAGCGCTTTATATGGGGGTACTTCATTTTGAGTGAAGCAGGTCAACTTGGAAGGGGGAATTTTTCAGCGGTGCTCAGCACCGGTTCTTGTAGACTTCAGCTAATTGCTATTCAGGGGGAGTTGATAAGGACCGGCCATGGTCAGGTTTTTCATTGCACGAGCAGCGTTGATTAAAAGCGAGGCATAAAAAAAAGGGGCTTACACCCCTTTTGACTTCATCATAATACCCTCATTCTTTATTCTGTCTGGGTTTGGGAAATTATTCACCAACCATTACAAAAGCTCCCCAATAATAAGGTTTTTTCCATTTGTCCTTTAACCTTTTCTGTGCGGTGTTAAATGCGTCTTTTTTCGACTTCCCTCCAAGCCATTCCTCGTAGAAGATGGTCATTAGTTCTTGAGTGGCAGCATCGTCTACTGTCCACATTGACATGATCAAAGCATCTGTTCCGGCCACCTTAAAGGCCCTTTGTAAACCAAAAACCCCTTCGCCGTTTTGCACCTCGCCAAGTCCTGTTTCACACGCAGAAAGGATGACAAGCTCAGTATCATCGAGGTTAAGATTCATCGCCTCGTATGCGGTCAATATACCATCGTCGTTCAGCTCCATGTCAGTGGCAATTTCACCCTCTCGGATATAACTATTTGCTCCGGCCATAATCAACCCTGATCGCAACATGGGGTTGGTTACATGCTTGTCTTCGTTTTCATCGTCACCTTTTTCTTCCTCTAGGAAAAAACCATGAGTAGCAATGTGAAGCGTTCGAGGGTTCTTTATTTCTTTGATCTGATCTTCTACGGCCAGATCATCCATGAAGTTTTCAGTTTCCGTAGATTGGTTCGCGAAAAGACTGTCAATGAGGTTAACCTCCTTAAGGGTGCCGGGTAACATTGGCATTCCAGCCCCGGAGCCCATGTAACGCAGCAGGTTTCCTCGTATGCCCCTAGGCAAACTTGCCTTCATCAGTTCGTCCAGCTCGGACTTATTGCCTCCCCTCGCTCCTCGGGACATCCCTCTTCCCAGGCTTCTTTGCTCACCACTCTCCTCTTCGGTCGTTTCAGTTTTTTGACCTCCAAGGTCATAATTTGGATATCCAAACAAGTAAGATTGCCCGTTGTTATTACCATCGCTTTTTTCGGACGCAACGAGGTCTTTGGTGTTTGTTACCAGCTGAAATTCAAATTCATCAATCGTAAACTGTTTTGTGGCAGGGTTTCGAAGCGTGTAAATACTAATTTGATTGTAGACGCCATCTGGTGAAAAGTAAATTTTTTCGATACCATCTAACTTATCGTCCAAAGGCCTCCAAAAAAGGCGGTAGCTATACACCTCGTTCATGAGATACTTGATCGCATTTCGATAATTGGATAAGAATTTAGTCTCCATCTGAAGACCATTTCTCATGATCACTAACTCCGGGGCATTTTGAGTGTCATGCTTAACAATCAGTCCTGCATAGTATACTTCATCGGTAAAACCACCTCCATCGGCAGGATCAAAGTCCCTAAACCGTACGATTTCAATGGCTGCTTCTCCCGGATTTAGTTTGTCACGCACATCTTGCCATGTGAGATCTTGGCTTGCAAAGTTTGAGGCGAAGGCAGCGGAAGCCTCGCCAAGCTCTTTTTCCAGTTGCTCTGCCAGGGTGCTAACAGAATCTATTTTATCATTCCTTTCGGCAGGTTGTAATTCTCCTGAAGAAAACAATTGAGCGAGCGTTTCTTTTTGAGCAATCCAGGTTTCGTATTTTTCTATCAGCGACGAGTCCCCGCTGTTGAGGATGCCTTCTCTTACCTTGTTGGTAGCATAAAAAATCAATCCTTTTGTAGCAAGTTGATAGTCGTACATTTTCCCTAACAACTCCGGGTCGTCACTTCTATTCTCAATAACGAAAGAGTTAAACTGCTCGAACGAGGGTTTTAATTTATTGTAGTAGAACTTTCCTTTTTCGTCTTCACTGAGAACGGGAAAATAAGCATTGATCTGAGCAAAATAATTGTCGAATGTTTCAGAATAGTACCCTAAGGCCTCCTCAATGTTTTTCTGATGCCATTTAAGTACAGCTAACCTTCGGGTTGCCTTTGCGTAAAGGGGATGTTTTTTGCCTAAGATCTTTTTATACAGGGCCAGGGATTCCATCGCCAGCTCCTCACCTACCTTGGTGTTGCCGTATTTCAAATTATAAGAGGCTAAGTTTCCAATTGCAGCTGCATATTCTCTACCTTCCATTGACCCCATTTCTTCGAGGACGTCCAATGATTGCTGTAAATAGGACAGTGCTTCCTCTTGCCTTTCCATTTGATCAGAGACTCTTCCTAACTCGCTCAGTAAAATACTGTATAGAGGAGATTGACCTTCCCCGAGGTCATCAAGGATAGATTGAGCGTCAAGCAGTAAGTCCTGCGCTTCATTGGGCTCTTCCTTCAGAAATAAGATTTGTGCAAGGTTAATCAGGGAGGAGGCATACGTGTAGGAATTTTCACCGTAGTAATCTTTATCAGCGGCCAATATTTCTCTGCTTGTGGTTTCGGCCTCTTCATAAAACGCCAGTCTTCGAAAGACCTGTACCTGATTGTATTTTGTTCCGATGATGCCTTCCTCATCTTCTCCCCCAAGCCGCTCTAATACACTTAAAGCGTTATTGTAAACCTTTTCTGCGGCGGGAAGCTGACCGCTATTGACATATACGGTGCCCAGAGAATTGAGTGCATAGGCGTACTCAAGGCTTGGATAATATCCGTTTTCATCCATCAGCTCTAAAGATGATCTTAGAGAAGATTCGGCTTTAGAGTATTGTCCTCTCATTTCAAGGAAATCCCCTTCGTACTTCATCATCAAGGCGTCGTCAAAGGAGCCTTTTTCTACACTCCTTCGGTTCTGTCTCATATGTCGGAGACCTTTTTCAGCCTCACCGGTTAACACGTAATGATCAGCAAGAGCCTTCACTGTGGATACATAATCTTTACTTTTTCTTCCTTTCGTTTCCCGCTCTTCATCAAGTACGCTCAGGTACAACCCTTCAGATTTTCCATACTGACCCGCCAGGTCGTAGGCAGCGGCCAGGTTGTAGGCTAAGTCCGATTTTGGTTCGTCAGGCTGCAGTCGACTTCTAAGTTCATATTCCTTTTCATAATAGGATAAACCCTTTTGGATGTCTTCAGTGTAATAGACATATGCTTCTCCAAGGAAGCTGTAAACGTTTGCCAGCACTGTATCTTCGTTTGCCTCGAAGTATGCAAGCATCGCTGCTTCCATGTCCAGCACTTTATCAAAGTCATACTCCATGTAGGCTTCGTCAAATTTATAATACTGCTTCTCAACCTTTTTTGACTCGAACTGATATTGTCCAAAGAGAAGTCCGGAGAAGAAGAAAAGACTAGTGAGCGTAAATAGTGATCTTAAAGTAATATGTCCCATGGCACTTGGCTTGTTAAGTGATATTGGCTTGTAAAATTGTAAAATAAGGAAAAATAATTGTATTAATTGAATTAGTAGTTCCAAAGGGAACCTTTTCTAAAAGACTTTTAATCAAACCATTAACAGACAATGGCAAACCCTTTCAACAATTCCATGCTAACCCCTATAAATTCAGGCCTTAGTTTAGAATAAAAAGGTAATTTATAGTACTTTACGTAGTAACGACTGAACGTTTTGCCATTGTGTTCAGTAAAGATTTAATCTGTTATGATGACTAACCAAACTAAAAGAAAGCTTCTATTCGGTGCTTTCTTATTGTCTATTTCTACTTTTGCATTTGGTCAAAACGCCGTTGGAATTGGAACGGAAACCCCAAATGCTAACGCAGTATTGCATCTTGTTTCTCCTACTGACGACCAGGGGTTCTTAGTCCCGCAGTTGACCACAGCACAAAGGACAGCTGTTGCCTTCACCTCTCGAATGACGGGTGTTGAGAACGGTCTTTTGGTGTTTGATACGGATTTGAATATTTTCTTCTTTTGGGAGGAAAGCCAATGGGTAACCCTTGGTCTTGTTCAAGACCTACAGCTAACGGCAAATTCCTTGCAAATCACGGGGAATACATCCGCCACTACCATTGACCTCACGCCCTACCTTGACAACACAGATAATCAAGACGCCTCTCAAGTGCCGGTAACAGCCACGGGAAACCTGACGGCTACAGATGTTCAGGCAGCATTAGTTGAGCTTCAGGCAGCATTAGATGCCACAGGGGGAGACATGACCAAGCTGGTGTACGATGCTAATGATGATGGAGTTGTGGATCAGGCGGAAAACGCTATGACAGCAGATGGATTGACCGGTGTCAACACGGATGATCTGGATGTAAATGGCATCATAGACATGGCAGACAGTGCCTCAGGAATCATTGGGTTGAACCTGATGGATGGAAACTTTAATGGTTTTATAGACATCGCAGATGGAGTGTACGGTGTCAGCACGGATGATGTAGATGGCAACGCCTTAATAGACCTGGTAGACAATGCTATGACAGCAGACAGTGCCTCAGGAATCATTGGAT
>JAYPLE010000004.1:0-32852 GCA_038129245.1 Flammeovirgaceae bacterium
GCTTTTAAAGAGGGCAATGAAAGGTGAATTAGATCTATTTGAACCAGCAATGGCTGTAAGTAAAGAATTAACAGGGATACCCTCGTTTGAAACACCTGACTTCTCTTCTCCCTTAGCTTACGAAATGGATGTAGTAAGGAAAATGAAGAAGGCGATCTTAATGGTAGCAGGTAAGGCTGCAATGGTTTTTGGTGCAAAACTTGATGAGGAGCAAGAAATCCTAATGAGCATCGCAGATATGGTCATTGAAACTTACGTCGCAGAATCTACCATTCTAAGAACACAGAAATTGATCTCTCAAACAGGAGAGGCAGCTAACGACTTATTTATCCAAATGACAAGAACTTATCTCGCACTGGCAGTTCAGAGAATAAGGAATGCCGGGGATGAAGCCGTAGCAAGTTTTGTGGAAGGAGATGAACTAAAAGTAATGCTGATGGGAATGAAGCGTTTTACCAAGCTGAACCCGTATAACATGAAAGAATTAAGAAGAGCTATTGCAGATCAGATGATTGAGCAAAATAGATTTCCTTACCAGCTTTACAATTGATTATCAGTACAGAAGTGAATTAAAATCAGAACCTCTGCAAAAGCAGAGGTTTTTTTGTGATCAATGTTTTCTCTCTGCACTTTTCTTTGCGGTTGTTTGCTCCTATTTTTATGTTATAAGACATTACAATGGATGATTTCAAGAAGTTAACTACCAAAGAAAAAGCTTTACAGCTTAATCTTGATAGCAAGATTTACGGCACGATAGCAGAGATTGGTGGTGGGCAGGAAGTCGCTTCATATTTTTTTAAAGCAGGTGCCGCATCCGGCACTATAGCAAAGACAATGTCGGCCTATGATATGACGTTTTCAGATGCCATCTATGGTAAAAGTCCACGGTATGTCTGCGAGGATAAGTTGGATAAGATGCTTACCAGGGAATATGATTTATTGTCTCAAAGGCTGACGCAACGAGCAAAGAAATCAACATTTTTTGCTTTTGCCAATACAGTAGAAACGTTAAACTTCACCAAGACCAATGAAGGTCATGGATGGGTGGGTCTACGCTTCCAAAAACATCCTAACTCTACTCCAAATAATTGTGTGTTGCATGTTATGTTGAAAGATAACGATGCCCAAATGCAGCAAACGCTTTTAGGCATGCTGGGAGTCAATCTCATTCATGCTTGTTATCATAACAGTGAACCAGAGGAGATCATCTTGAGCCTACGAGATAATATTTCGCATGACAGGCTGGAAATTGACATGTTTCGCATAGGTGGCCCAGATTTTCATCATGTAGACAACCGACTCATGAGTTTGCTTCTGGTTAAACATGGACTAACACATGCCACGATGTTTGGCCCTAAGGGTAATGTTTTACAAGCATCAGAAGTTATCTATAAAAAGAATGTTTTGGTTCTTAGAGGTCGTTTTCGTCCCGTAACGATGGTAAACGTTGATATGATGCTGACAGGTCTACGTGCCTTTCGAAAGGAACAGGACGTCACGAAGGATTCGATGATCAGTTTAACTGAACTCACTCTCAATGATTTAACTCTAGAAGGAGAGATTGATGAGACAGATTTTCTAGATCGAGTGGACCTACTTTGTTCATTAGGGCAGACTGTCTTAATCTCCAATTATCAAGAACACTATAAACTTGCCTCCTACCTGGCCAACTACAGTCGTACAAAAAGGATTGGTATTATTTGCGGTGTAAGTAACCTTGAACGAATATTTGATGAATCCTATTACACCAACTTAAAAGGAGGTATTCTGGAGTCCTTTAGTCGCCTATTTGGTAGTCATGTGAAGCTTTACATTTATCCTACCATTAAAGAAGATAAATCAGTCAAAACATCCCTGGATTTTGAACCAGCATCGCATCTCAAAGGACTATACCAATACTTTAAGGAAAATGATCAAATCAGTGATATTGAAGGTGCTAACACGGAGCAGCTACACATCATCTCTGATGATGTACTGAAAATGATCAAAAAAAACCAATCCGGGTGGGAAAACTACATGCCTCGCAGGGTATCAACTATCATCAAGAAGCAGCACATGTTTGACTTTCCCGTAGAAATCGAGCATGATGAAGAAGATGATTTTGTTGATCCGACCTAATGAATCTATAGTGGGTTCATATCACTTACGGTCTTCTACAAATTATTATATCTTTGACGCTCATTTAATAGAAAAATATAGTGGTGAAAAGAGGATTATTTTCCAGTCGTTTAGGTTTTATTTTGGCAGCTGCAGGTTCTGCAGTAGGTCTCGGTAATATTTGGAAATTTCCTTTTGAAGTAGGGCTCGGTGGTGGAGCAGCTTTTGTTGTGATGTACCTCCTATTTGCTTTCTTATTGTGCTTTCCGGTAATGGTAACGGAGGTAGCAATTGGTCGCAAGACTCAAAAAAATGCAGTGGGAGCATTTACAGCTTTAGGCTTTAAGAGTTGGCGCTTTATCGGAATGCTTGGGCTGATTGCTGGAGTTGTTATATTATCATACTATAATGTTGTGGCCGGGTGGGCATTGGGTTATTTCATAGAATTGGTTCAAGGTAACTTCTCAGTTGGCGAGAATTTTGGATCCTTCACACGTGACATTGTTAGAGTAGGAATTTACGCAATTATTTTCATGTTTTTCACGGCCTACTTTGTTTCCAAAGGTGTTTCAGGGGGAATTGAAAAATTGGCCAAGGTGCTAATGCCGTCGTTAATTGTGATGATATTGTGCTTGGTTGCTTACTCTTTCTCACTTCCAAATGCCATGGACGGAATTAATTTTTATTTGATACCTGATGTATCCAAGATCGATATGGGTACCATTGGTGGTGCACTGCGGCAGGCATTTTTCTCTCTATCATTGGGAATGGGCGCTTTAATTACCTACGGATCATATCTTTCAAAAAATGATAACATTATCTCTTCTGCAGCCTTTATCACGCTGGCAGACGTTGGTATCGCTTTCATAGCCGGACTAATGATGTTTCCTTTTGTAGCTTTCAACTTAGGTGGAGATATGAGTCCGGTAGTTGCTGGTGAGGTTGGAGGTCCCGGTCTAATTTTTGCGACATTACCAGGTGTCTTCGAGACACTAGGGAGCTCCTTGGGAATTGTAATTGGTGCCTTTTTCTTCTTGTTGCTTTCTTTTGCTGCTCTTACCTCTACTGTTTCTCTTTTGGAGGTACCTGTTTCCTATGTAGTTGATGAATGGCAAATGCCAAGACAAAGAGCAGTGCTACTCGTTGCGTCGTTTATATTCTTAGCTGGAATTCCCTCACTAATTGGTAACGGTTATTCTCAGTTTTTTACTTTTGGATTTAAAATTCAAGGTTCCTCTGATTTTATGAGCTTCCTTGGTAAACTCGCAGACATTATGCTGTTATTTGGAGGATGTTGTATCGTATCTTTCGCCTCCTATGTCTGGAGAAAAGAAAACTTGCATGAGGAACTAGGGCAAGGCTATGAAGGATATAAGAAAAGTTTTATCAAGCATTATGTGAATTTTACTGTATCATATGTCAGCCCGATATTGCTCGCTCTACTATTCGTGATGGTATTTTTAGATAACTTCTTAGGCATCTCCCTTATCTAAGTTTGGTAAAAGACCCCGGGTCTTTACCATTAAAGAAAATGACATATTCTCCTGGAAGAAGTGTGGTGACATCAATTTCAAATCCTGAACCAGACAGCACCATATCGCTATCCTGGTCAAAAATTTCATAAGAGGTGAACCGAGAAAGTGTGATGGTTTCATAGACGTTATATGGACCAAATGTTACCGGCTCAGGGTAATAATCATAATCTATTTCATCACTGTAAAGGTACGACCCATTGCCAAACTCATATTTTACTCTGTACTTATTACCCCCTTCTTTTAATTCTGGCTCATAGTTATATTTGGCAGATTCAAATGAACCCATAGCTTTTGTGGTCCCCTGCTTTACCCAAAAATTGTCAATGAGTTTTTCTATCGTGTAAACTCCTGGCTGCCGTTCTCCTTCTGTATACCACAATAACGAAGAATCACTGAGCGATATAGCTGTGAACTTATAACTAGTATGGAACAAAATAGCATCAGGATTTAATATTACGGGTTGGCAAACACTATCTTTTGAAATAATACGAATGGCAACAGGAGTGTATAATTCCTGATTTTCAAATTCTAATATAATAGCGCTTGACTCATAGTTTAATTCAATTCTTTTCCGGTTCACGTAGACATCTGAAATGCAAAAAGTTGCCTGTGTTTGATTGTAGGGATTTTGGATAAAGAGTGATGTTCCCTGAAAAACACCTACTAGCTCGGTTTCCAATTGTTGCCCAAGCATGACAAATCGTGAGCAGCTAATAATAATGAAGAAGAAAAATCTTATCATGCTTCTATTGTCCAAAATAGCAGATTTACATCTTTCGAATATGATAAGTTATATAACCTTGATCAATTTATGTTAGAAGAGGAATATTGTAAATCATAAAATAATATTTTATATTTTTCATCATTTGTAAATCATGATAACGTGTAAGACCATGAAGCTCTTATATAGTCTTTTTTTGATAGGATTGGCTGGTGTGGTTTGTGCTCAACCTAAAAAGAATAAAAACCCATTAATAGGTTCATGGGAACTGGTCAAGTACGTAAATCATGCAGCAAACGGTACTGATTGGGAATCCTATGGTGAAGAAATTGTGTACCAAAAGCATATCTCTGATGCACATTTTTCTTGGGTAAGGTATGATAAATCAAAAGATCAATTGATTGGAATGGGCGGTGGTAGTTACACGATCGATAACAAAGGACGTTATATTGAAGATATACAATTTTTCTACCCTCCTGGATCCTCTGAACTGGGACAGAATATTCCTTTTGAAATGTATCTCAACATGGGGAAATGGTTGCACACGGGTTATGCAAAGGAAATGGGTTTCAACGCTGAGGGAGAGGTGGTTGTGATGGACTCCACAAAGATTGAAGAAGAGTGGAGAGCGATACCGGAAGGTGAAAATAATTTTGATTTAATAGGTACTTGGGAACTTGAATCTTACAGAGAAAAGATGGGTGGCAGTATGTTTGAATACCCGGAATTCATTGTATATACCAAATTGATTACTGCTACCCATTTCATGTGGATTCAATATGATAGCGAAGGTGACCAGGTATACGCACTTGGCGCAGGTGAATATTCATATGATGGGAACGAATATATAGAGAACCTTGAAGTTACCTATCCCCAGGGACTTAATGTTAATGGAATGAGCATATCCTTTACTCCTGTTGTCAATGTTAACAAATGGGTACACAAACAAAAATCAGTACATGCAGTTGGCGACTCTCTATTTATTGACGAGATATGGGTACTCAAAAAAGCCATAGTTTCGGAATAAAGACCTTTATCGAGTGACTTTAAGCTAACTTTTCTCTAAAGACTTCCTTAAACTTTGAAAGTTTAGGATTAATTATAAAACTGCAATAAGGCTGGTCCCTGTTATTGTCATAATACTCCTGATGGTAATCCTCAGCTTCATAGAAACAATCAAAAGGAGCTATTTGCGTTACTATAGCATCAGACCAAATACCTGTCTCATCTAATATCCTTTTGTACTTTAAGGCCTCTTCTTTCTGCACTTGATCATGATAAAAGATAGCAGACCTGTACTGCGTTCCGATATCATTTCCTTGTCTATTTAATGTGGTAGGATCATGTGTGCTCCAAAAAACTTCAAGAAGCTCTTTGTAAGAAATTACCTTAGGGTCATATTCAAAATGAATCACCTCAGCATGACCTGTTAATCCACCGCAAATTTCTCTGTATGTTGGTTTTTTGACATGACCGCCACTATATCCTGATTTAACATTACTTACACCTTTCAGTCGAGTAAAAAATGCTTCAGTACACCAAAAACATCCGGCTGCAAAAGTAGCGTATTCCATAACATCAAAAACTTATTAAGCAACGAAAAGGTTTGTTACCAGTGTATTATTCCACTACTCCAGCTCGGATAATAATTCTTTGACTGATTCAAAGGTTGGTGTAATTTCTAACGCTTTCTCATACGCCGCTTTAGCCTCAGAGGTATTGCCTCTGTCTTCTTCAAGCATTCCTTTTAATCTATAGACAGCAGCATTCATTGGGACCTGCTGGTTGCGTCCGTCCTTTAATGAGAAAAGAAGTGGTCTTTTTTCTACTTCGGGATCAGCAAGTAAAGTTTCTATGTTCAGTGTAGCTTCCTCATATCTTTTTGCATTCATTTGTAAAAAGGCTATTTGGTACAAGAGTTCGATGTTGTTATTACTCAAGTACATTTTCTCGTATAGAGGTATTGCCTTGGCATACACACCCAGGTTTTCAAAGCTGTAAGCGCCAATTTCGGTGGCTAAAAGATCGTTTGGATTTAATTTAAGAATATCCTGACTTATAAGAGCAGCTGGCACATAATTTTGACCTTGATAGTAGAGAACTGCAAGTGAGTCCATCACCGTTGTATTGCCTGGATTCTGTGCCAATATATTATATAATGCATTTTTAGCAAGTAGTGGGTCGTTGTACTTTTTTGCAAGACTATATATGAACATTTGTCTTTGCATGTCTATTGGTGGTAATGAATCATTCACAGACGTATCCTGAGCATTTAAAACGTTCAAAATACTCGCAATGGCCAGTGACAAAATCAATAATTTTCTCATCTCAATTTATATTTCAAATTAAAGCGGCAAATATACTATTAATGCATTACGTATCTGATTGTATACCATTTTCATGCATAAAGCGAGCAATAAGATCCATTGCTGCTACTTTTTCATTTGGTATTTCACCGTCAAGTATTGCTTCTTTAACAAGCTCTTTTGCTTTACCAATTAATTGACCAGGGGGTAGATTATACAAAGTCATGATATCCTTGCCGGTGACGGGATATTGAAAATTTCTCACCTGATCTTTCTCTTCTACTTCCTGCAACTTCCGCTCCACTTTCTTAAAGTTTGATAAATATTCTTTGACTTTATTATGATTTTTAGAGGTGATATCTGCTTTACACAACATCATCAAGTCATCTATATCATCTCCGGCTTCATATAGCAATCGACGAACTGCTGAATCAGTCACCTCTTCCTTTACCAGTGCAATAGGTCGCAGGTGCAGCTTTACCAGCTTTTTTACGTAAAGCATTTTCTCGTTAAGAGGAAGTTTTAGTTTTTTAAAGATTCCCGGCACCCACTTAGAACCTAAATCCTCATGACCATGAAAAGTCCATCCTGCCTTAGGGTGAAACCTTTGTGTTGCTGGTTTTGCTATATCATGAAGAATAGCTGCCCACCGTAACCAAAGATTATCACTAACCGCTGAAGTATTATCTAGTACTTGAAGCGTATGATAAAAATTATCCTTATGTCTCTTTCCATTCTTAACCTTAATACCCTGTAGTCTCTCCATTTGTGGAAATATGACACCTAGAATTCCACAGGCAAACAAAAGCTTGAAACCGTAACTCGGTTGCTTAGATAAAATGATCTTATTCAACTCTTCTGTAATCCTTTCCTGAGAAACGATCTCCAGTCGATCTTTCATATCTACCATCGCTGAAAAAGTATCAGGATCTATGTCTAATTTATGTTGACACGCAAAACGAATCGCTCTCATGATTCTCAGGGGATCATCAGAGAAAGTGGCTTTTGGCTCTAACGGTGTTCTGATGACCTTTCTCCTTAAATCATTAAGACCATCAAAAGGGTCTAATAATTGACCTAGGCTTTGCCTATTAAGTGAAACTGCTAGCGCATTGATAGTGAAGTCTCTCCTGTTTTGATCATCTTCAAGAGTACCATCCTCTACTGTAGGCTTTCTGCTGTCCCTCCTATATGATTCTTTCCTGGCGCCTACAAATTCAAATTCTTGATCTCTAAACTTTAATGCCGCAGTACCAAAATTCTTGTAAACCGCTAGACTACAGTCATCTCCCAATCTTTCTTTCATTTTTTTTGCTAACGCAATCCCACTACCGACCACTACAATATCAAAATCATTTTTGGGCTGACCGTAAAGAAGGTAATCTCTAACAAATCCACCAATCACGTAACATTCAAGCCCTAGTTGATCGGCCTCATGGCCAATGTCTACTAAGACAAGGTGCTTTTCAAGTTTCTCACGAAAGTCTGATTTCATCTAATGTTTAAGCGATTTTTCGTAGAGATAAACAAATGTCAATTCGTTTATGTACAATCATTATTCACTGACAAGGAAGAATGAATAAATTGCAAAACTACATAAATGTGACCCTAAAATACCTGGTGAATGAAGGCAGATAAAGCTGAAAAAAGAATAGCGGAGCTGACTCGATTGATCAACTACCATAATCACCTATATTATCAACAGGATAAGAGTGAAATAACAGATTTCGAGTTTGATCAATTGCTGAAAGAACTAGAAACACTGGAGAAAAATTTCCCAAACTTTGCATTGCCAGAGTCACCTACACAGCGTGTAGGAGGGGCAATAACAAAGAAATTCGAATCAGTTCAACACAAATATCCCATGCTATCACTGGGAAATACTTATTCAAAGGAGGAATTACTAGAGTTTCATGAAAGAGTAAAGAAAGGGCTTGAGCAGGACCAAGTTGAATATATCTGTGAATTGAAATTTGATGGACTTGCCATTAGTCTACTTTACGAAGATGGATTATTGATTAGGGCCGCCACTCGTGGTGACGGTGTGCAGGGTGATGATATAACAATTAATGCAAAAACAATTCGCTCCCTTCCTCTAAGAGTTCAAAGTGAGGATTTTCCTGCATACTTTGAGGTAAGAGGAGAAGTATTCATGCCCATTAAAGTATTCAATCGATTAAATAGCGCGATAATCGAAGAAAATCTACAGCTTGAAGCTCTCGGAAAAAAAACAAAACCGACACTGGCTAATCCACGCAATACTGCTTCAGGAACCATGAAAATGCAGAATTCCGCTGTGGTTGCTTCCAGAGAGATGGACTGCTTTCTTTATGCGATTACCACGAGTGATATGAAATTTAAATCACATGAAGAGGGATTAACTAAGATGATGGAAATGGGCTTTAATGTATCTAATACATTTAGAAAATGTAACTCCATTGAAAGCGTATTTTCATTTATCGATGAATGGGAAGCAAAGCGTCATGACCTTCCCCTGGAAACGGATGGAATTGTCATTAAAGTCAATGGTCTGGAAAATCAGGAAATTTTAGGGTTTACAGCTAAGAGCCCGAGGTGGGCCATTGCCTATAAGTACAAGTCAGAAAGTGCAGAATCAAGGTTGAACAGTATAACTTATCAGGTAGGCAGAACAGGCGCAATCACACCAGTAGCCAATCTAGCCCCTGTACAGCTAGCAGGTACCACAGTAAAAAGAGCTAGCCTTCATAATAGCAATGAAATTAAGCGTCTGGATCTCCATGAAGGTGACATCGTATGGGTTGAAAAAGGTGGTGAAATTATTCCAAAAATCATATCTGTAAATACAAGTAAAAGAGTTCCTAATGCTACTCCTGTAAAATACATAGAGGACTGCCCGGAGTGCGGAGCTCATTTAGTCAGAAAAGAAGGTGAAGCTGTTCATTATTGTCCAAACGAGAGGACATGCCCCCCACAAGTACTCGGCCGTATAGAGCACTTCATAAGCAGAAATGCAATGGATATTGAGCACTTGGGACCAAAGACAATCGAAGGACTAATTAAGAAAGGTCTTGTGAAGAATCCTGCAGACTTATATGGCTTGAGTTTTGATCAACTCAATGGCTTGCAATTTGAATTTACTGAAGAGCAAATTGGTGAACTGAAGAAGAGGTCTATTCAGGAAAAATCTGCAAAGAACATTATCGCTTCTATTGAGAAATCCAAAAATGTCCCCTTTCGCCGCGTATTGTTTGCCTTAGGTATTCGATATGTTGGGAAAACGGTAGCTGAAAAACTCGTGGAACATTTCTTTAATTTAGAGAATCTCAAGAAAGCTAACTTCGAAGCTCTAGTTGAGGTGCCTGAAATAGGTGATAGAATTGCAGAAAGTCTAATCAACTATTTTAAGAATGATCATAATCTTGAGTTGGTTCAGCGATTATCTGATTTTGGAGTATGCCTTAAAGGAGAGGAATTTGATACGAATGAGACCCGAGAGCAAATACTAACAGGTTTAAGTTTTGTAATTTCTGGAGTTTTTGAGCATTACGAAAGAGACGAATTAAAGTCACTCATCAAATCAATTGGAGGTAAAACAGTTTCTTCTATTTCAAAGAGTACAAATTATTTACTCGCTGGAGATAAAGTGGGGCCAAGTAAATTAGAAAAAGCAGCAAAAATGGAGGTAAAATTGCTGTCAGAAAAAGAATTCAGAGAAATGATCTCAGCAGAATGAAGCGTCGTGTACTAACTTTCCAAATACGGAAGATGATCAAAAATCGAGGTGACACTTCGCCCTTAAGTTATCAGAAGGCCAAGTGCATTGGAGTCATTATAAATAATGACTATAGTTGGGATGGTTTGAATAATTTTTTGAGCGAATTAGAAAAGGATCACGACGAGTTACACACCATATACTTCACTAAGTCCATTGAAAAGCCAGGTTCTGAAAAGAAAGACTTCTCCCCTACTGACTTCAATTTTTTTGGACAGATCAAGTCAGATAAAATTTTAAATTTTATTACGCCTTCATTCGATTATGTCTTTGTTTTAAATAAAGAACCCTCTCTTTTTATTGATTTTATTACAGTAAAGGCGGAAAGTAAGGCCAATATCAGTTTTTATTACGAAGGCGGTAATGAAATTGCAGATTTGCAAATCAAATCTGGCAAGAGTCAAGAGCTAGAGGATATGTTGCGATATGCCAGAAAATTATCTTAAAAGATACTCTTAACAAACGTTGCTAAATGAAATTCCTAAGAGGAACTGGTGTTGCTTTGATCACACCATTTAACAAACAGCTAAAAATTGATTACGATGCCCTTGGAAGGGTCATCAAGCATGTAGAAAGAGGTAATGTGGACTACTTGGTGGCTTTGGGAACCACGGGAGAAATCTCTACTCTATCAAGAAAAGAGAAGCAGTCAATTCTTAAATTCATTAATGCTAGCAGTGATAAACCATTAATTGTTGGTCATGGTGGTAACAATACGCAGCAGTTAATAGATGAGCTAGACCTATTACAAAACAGAAGGGTGAAAGCGTTATTATCGGTCACCCCCTATTACAACAGACCCTCGCAACAAGGGTTAATAGAGCATTATCAAATGCTTGCAGATAATAGTCCTGTTCCTTTGATCTTATACAATGTTCCCGCAAGAACTGCAGTAAACCTCGAAGTGAGCACAACGTTACACCTCTCAAATCATGGCAATATCATTGGAATTAAAGAAGCCTCAGGCAGTCTAGAGAAAGCAAAGAAAATAATAAGCCATAGTGCTGAAGGTTTCTATGTATTAAGTGGGGAGGATTCAATGACGCTGGATATGATCAAACTTGGCGCAGATGGAGTTATATCTGTGATTGCCAATTATAAGCCTAAGCAGTTTTGTGAAATGGTTGGTGCTGCTCTTCAGAACCAGATCTCTAAAGCAGTAATTGGAAATGCTAAACTAAAGCAAGATTATCAGCTGTTGATGGCAGAAGGGAACCCAACATCTGTAAAAACGGCGCTGCAAGCAATTCAATTAATAGATAGAAATGTTCGTCTACCTCTTATTCCCGGATCGGAAAAATTGCTTCAAAAATTTAAAAAAAAAGGGAACTTGATTTAGCTCCCTGATATCTGTTAGTGAATTTTTCTTATCCTTTATTCTTCATGTCTTGCACTTCTACTCTGATCTCTTGAGCGAGATTCTTCAAGTCTTGCATTCCTTTTCTAACACGCGTACCTGCAGCAGAATTATCTTTGTCATAGAACTTTCCAAAATCACCCTCTAGTGACATTACCAATTCTTTAAGTTCTTCAAATCTTTTCATATCAAATATGTTGTTTTAAGGTTACTGTTAATAATTTAAGCATAAGTAATTTAATGTAAAAAAAGGCATAAAAACCAATAAATAAGCCAAATAAGCTTATTTATTTACATATGATCCCTCTTTTCCTGCCTTGGCATACTCCCCACTATCCAATTTACCTTTAATAGCGCGAAACGCTGCGATCGTCTCTTCCACATCATCAAGACTGTGCATTGCTGTCGGAATGATCCTTAGGATAATCATGTCCTTTGGAACAACGGGATATACAACAATAGAACAAAAGATATTGTAATTCATGCGTAGGTCCCTTACCATATTTGTCCCTTCGTACACCCCACCACTTAGGATCACAGGCGTCACCGGCGATTTCGTAGTACCAATGTTGAATCCATTCTCTTTAAATCCATTCTGGATCGCGTTTACAATCGTCCAAAGCTTCTCTTTATGCTCTGGTTCAGACCGGAGTAATTCCAGTCGTTTGAGGTTACCAATTGTGATCGGCATTGGTAGTGACTTAGCGAAGATCTGAGATCTTACGTTATATTTCAGATGATCAATTATATCGTGATCGCCTGCAATAAAAGCACCGATACTCGCCATTGATTTTGCGAATGTGCTAAAGTATATGTCAATACCATCCTGAACTCCCTGCTCTTCCCCTGCTCCAGCACCGGTTTTGCCCATCGTACCAAAACCATGTGCATCATCTACTAATAACCTAAAGTTGAATTTATCTTTAAGGTTTACAATATCTTTCAGGTTACCCATGTTTCCTGACATTCCAAAAACGCCTTCGGTAATCACCAAAATACCACCACCTGTTTCTTTGGTGATTTTTTCTGCTCTTACAAGTTGCCTTTGAAGGTTATCAATATCATTATGTGGATAAACAAAACGTTTACCCATGTGCATCCTCAAACCATCTATGATACATGCATGAGACTCAGCATCGTAGACGATAACATCTTTTCTGTCAACTAAAGCATCAATTACCGACATGATTCCCTGATAACCATAATTGAGAAGCATCCCGGATTGCTTCGAAACAAACTCTGCGAGTTCATTTTCTAATTGTTCGTGATAAACAGTGTTACCAGTCATCATTCTGGCTCCCATAGGATATCCTAAACCCCACTGTGCTGCCGCATCAGCATCTGCTTTCCTTACCTCCGGATGATTAGCAAGTCCTAAATAATTATTGAGACTCCATGTTAACACCGTATTTCCTTTAAACTGCATTCTCGGTGAAATTTCACCTTCGAGTTTTGGAAACATGTAAAAATTATCATCAATATCAGAATGATTACCTAGTGACCCTTTGTCCTGAAGTAATTTTTCAAATAAATCCATAAATAGATATAAACTATGCCTGTTATTACAGCCGCAAATCTAATAATAAAAGGTTCACAGTAAATGCACCTTATTCAATTTGATTTAAATTGTACAATACCACATGAGGAAATTGCAAGTTCAAAAAAAATGATAAAAAATATCACTAAAATCTTGATCGCAAATCGAGGTGAAATTGCCATCAGGGTGATGAGAACTGCGAAAGATTTAGGCATAGCAACAGTAGCTATTTACAGTGAAGCTGATGAAAGCGCTTTGCATGTAAAGTATGCTGATGAAGCAGTGCTAATTGGACCACCGGCATCTAATCAGTCTTACCTCGCCATTGATAGGATCATAGAAGCGTGTAAAAAGACGGGAGCTGACGCTGTTCATCCCGGATACGGATTTTTGTCAGAAAATTCTGAATTTTCACAAAGGATCGCTGATGAAGGGCTGATCTTTATCGGGCCATCACCAGATGCGATACGTGTAATGGGAGATAAACTGGTTTCAAAACAGGCTGTAAGAGGTTTTGATGTTCCTTTAGTTCCCGGAATGGAAGAGTCAATTACCAACTTGCAGGAAGCAAAGCGCGTTGCCGAGGATATAGGATATCCTATTATGATTAAGGCCAGGGCTGGTGGCGGTGGAAAAGGAATGCGGATTGTAAGCGATCCTGTTGATTTTGAAGATCAGATGGAGCGAGCAATAAGTGAAGCCAAAAACTCATTTGGTGATGATGCTGTGTTCATAGAAAAGTTTATTTCTTCTCCTAAGCACATTGAAGTACAGGTCATGGGAGACCGACATGGTGACGTCATACACTTTTTTGAAAGAGAGTGCAGTATTCAGAGGAGGAATCAAAAAGTAATTGAAGAAGCTCCGTGTGCTTTAATGACATCAGAAATTCGAGATAAAATAACGAGAGCGGCGGTAAATGTGGCTAAGGCATGTGATTATTACGGTGCAGGGACAGTTGAATTTATTGCTGACAGTGACCTAAACTTTTATTTTCTGGAAATGAATACCCGGTTGCAAGTAGAACATCCGGTGACTGAAATGATTACTGGTGTTGACTTGGTTAAGGAGCAGATAAGGGTGGCAGAGGGAAAACCTTTAAGCTACAAGCAAGAGGACATTAAGATTCAAGGACATAGCATCGAAGTCAGAGTTTATGCCGAGGATCCAGAAAATGAATTTCTCCCGGATATTGGAAAGCTACAAGTCTACAAACCCCCATTAGGAAATGGAGTGCGCTTGGATGACGCCTTTGAAGAGGGCATGAACATTCCGATTTACTATGACCCAATGATTGCCAAGTTGGTGACTTTCGGTCAAACTAGAACCGAGGCAATGGATAGAATGATACGTGCGATTCAAGACTACTGTATAGTAGGTATAAAGACGACATTACCGTTCTGTAATTTTGTAATGCAGCATAAAAGTTTTAGAGACGGAACGTTTACCACCAAATTTGTTGATGAGCACTTTAAAGCAGTATACCTTAAAGAAGAAATTGATGAAAGTGAGGCATTGGCCGCAATTGCAGTATATCTATCAGAAAATACCAGTGAACAACGTCGAAAAACATCTATTCAAAGACATTCAACTTCTGCCTGGAAACAAAGATCAAAATCACGTTAGTTAAATAAATTGATTTTAGCCTCCAATTCACCACGAAGAAAACAGCTATTACAAGAAGCTGGTTATGAATTCAAAACTGCAAGTTTGCAGATCGAAGAAGATTATCCATTGGATATAGCTCTTGAGGAAGTAGCTAAATACTTAGCTGAAAAAAAGAATGATGCTTATCGTACGCTTTTCAAAGATGAAGTCATCGTAACAGCCGATACTACTGTGATTTGTGGTCAAATGCTTCTAGAGAAGGCGAGCACGACTAAAGCAGCAACGGAAATGTTGAAGTCGTTATCGGGTAATATGCATCAAGTTATCTCTGGTGTATGCGTCAGCAAAGGATCGAAATTAAGATCATTTTCAGTTACAACGGACGTTCATTTTGCAAATCTGTCCACTGAAGAAATTGATTATTACATCTCAAAATTCAGCCCTTTTGATAAAGCTGGAGCCTATGGAATTCAGGAATGGATCGGTATGATTGGTGTACAGAAAATAGTGGGTTCTTACTACAACGTAGTTGGAATCCCACTATTTGAACTCTATAGAGTTTTAAAGGAGGACTTTGGTGTTATTCCTCGCTAGCCTCTTCATTCTCTTCTTCTCCTGAGTCCTCATCTTCACCAGAATCTACATCTTGACCGTCTTCCAATCTTTTAGATACAGCAAGAAACGGACCTGAAATCACTCGCTGCCCCACTGCAAGACCCTCTGTGATTTCGATCCTTTCAAAGTCACTGATTCCGGTTGCGACCTGCGTCTTAAGCGCTTTACCTTCGACATACAAGAAGACTACCTCTTCCACATCCTCATTCAATAAGTTTGAATCTACATCATCATTATCATCCTCTTCATTATCTTCTTCTTCCTTCTCACTTCCGGGTCGTCTTGTAGTCACTGCCGCTAGAGGTACTGAAAGGATGTCTCTTTTTACTTCAGTGATGATATCGACGCTGGCAGTCATCCCGGGTCGAAAAGGATAAACCATGCCCTGCTCTTTGATCAGATCTCTGTAAGAATTATTCAATATCCTAACTCTTACTTCAAATTCAGTAACTGCATCTGTTGAAACCTTATCGTTTGCAGTATTCGCTATTTGCGTGACAACTCCTTCAAACGTCTTATCCATATAGCTGTAAGAGTCAACATCTATGATTGCGGTATCCCCAACTGCTATCCGGATAATATCATTTTCGTTCACGTTCACGCGAACTTCCATATTAGAAAGGTCGGCTATTCTTAACATCTCAGTCCCTTGCATTTGTGAAGTTCCCAACACCGTCTCTCCTAGTTCTACTCCTAGCTTTGAAACAATTCCAGTCATCGGAGCTGTGATCTCTGTAAGCCTTAGATTTTCTTCAGCTTCTCTAACACTAGCTTCAGCGCTTCTTACAACAAATTTGGCTGCTTCTACAGACTGTTTTGCAGACTCTAGATCTTGCATAGCAATCTTATAATTGGCTTCGGCTAATTCAAAATCTGCACTAGAAATGACTTTTTGGTCGTATAAGTCATTTTGACGGTTGAAGTCAAGCTTACTCCTAGTGAAGGAAGCTTCGGCTCTTGCAAGTGATGCTTTTGTAGAAGAAAGGTTGGCTCTTTGCTGATTTAAGTTAGCTCGAGTTCTTTCCAAAATAGAAACAAAATTATCTGGTCTGATTTTTAACAAAAAATCACCATTTTCCACTGAATCCCCTTCTTCAATTTGTAGTTCTATGATTTCACCTGAGACTTCAGGACTAATTTTTACCTCAACAACAGGCTGAACCATTCCCGAGGCACTCACCTTCTCCACGATGGTAGCTAACTCCACAGGAGAAACGTCAACCGCCATCTTCGGCTTCTGCCCAACCCATCCTTGCGATTTTCCAATGATCAAAACAACAATAATAACTGCGACCGCTCCAAGCAGTATGTAGAGCAACTTATTATTTGATTTCTTCTTTTTCTTGGCCATGATATGGTATTACTTAGTCTATGGTTAATGAGTTTCCTTTATAAAAATCTAAAATTTTGTATTTGAAGATAAAATCGTATTTAGCACGTACGAAATCAGATTTCGATCTATACAGGTTATTACTGGCTACTTGATAATCAGTGAAATTTGCGCCACCCAGGTTATACTGATTCTCAACAGCGCGAAACGTTTCTTCTAAAGCATCCACTTGCTTTTCGTTCGCTTCGTATGTTTTTAAAGCAGCCTGAGCATCATTGTAAGCCGACTCAATCTGTTGCCGAAGTGTATTTTGTATCTCTTGCACAGTGATCTCAGCTTGCTGTAACTGTATCCGTGAACGCTGCACGTTATTTCTAACACTAAAACGATTGAAAACGGGAATTGACAAGTTTAAACCAATACTTCTTGATAGATTTTGTTCTATTTGGTCGACAAAAGGAACATCCTCACGTGTAATATCTACCCCTGGAAATCCAATAGTAACAGGATTTCCGTCGAAAATTACTGTTTGTTCCGTAACAATAGGTTCTCCAATAACAGCTCTTTGAAAAGCATCTGAGTAATTGGTACTGAAACTTCCACCAAAGCTCAAACTTGGTAATCCGTTTGCCTTGGCGATCTTGATTCCCAACTGAGCACTTTCTAATCCCAAGTTTGCACTTTTAATTTCAGGCATGATACCCTCTGCAGTCGAATAAACCTCCTGAACGGTGAAATTCAACGCTTCTGCTTCTGGCTCAACCTCGGGAACAACAATATCAATTTCCTCCGATGCAGGTAGTAACATTGCTTGCTTCAAGCTCAACAACGCAAGGTTTAAATTATTTTGAGCATTCACGAGATTTACCTCATTGGTAGCAACTTGAGAAACCAACTCAAGTTCATTAGTCAAGGGAAGAGCACCTGAAGTCACCAACTTTCTGGTTCTATCCAATTGCTCTTGACTCGACTGCAACTGAAATGCTGCATTCTGTAAAAGCTCTCTGTTAAAAATTACATTCAAATAGAAAGTAACAATATTGATAGTTACATTATTCTTTACATTTTCTAGATCAAATTCTGTTGACTCAAGGTTCACCTGTGACTGTTTGACAATATTTGCTAATCTTAACCCATTGAATAAGATCACATTAGAGCTTCCACTGAAACCCGTAAAAGAGATCTGCTGGTTGATGAAGTCATTGGAAGTAGGATCAATTGACCTACCATAATTGTATCCTGAATTTGCATTAAGATTCAAATTCGGAAGTTGATTAAATCGCGCTTGTGATCTATCAATAAGAGCACCCTCTAACGTTAAATTCCCTCTTTTGACTGTGAGGTTATTTTGCAGAGCAATGTCGATGCATTCCTGTAGATTGAGTACTCTTCCCTGTGCCCAGGTATGGCCCGTCACAGTTAACAAGAATAGCAATAAGACTGAGTTTTTAAATTTCATATTAATTGTCAATATCTGGGATGTACAGGACACTGTGTACCCAGTCGAGTTGTTTTAGGTATTCTAGAGTTATTGGTTTTACTCCTGAGTCAATTTCAATCACTTGACAAGCTAACTGGTTCTTACCCTGTCTGGAAACACTCATGGTAGCTATATTACAATGATCCTGAGATAGTACATTTGATAGGAAGGCTATACTTCCAGGTACGTCATCAGCTTCAATAATAAGTGTATGCGAACTGGCAGTAAAGTTGCAATCGAACCCATTTACTTCTTTAATACGTATGATGCCGCCACCCCTACTCTCTCCCGTCACGGATAACTTTCTCTCCCCCTTATCTAACTCTACCCTCACCGTATTGGGATGCATGGTCAACGCATTTCCTACCGGTTTTATGTCATATGCTAGATCTCTTTCTTCAGCTAGTTGAAGTGCTTTCTTAATATTGGGGTCATCGGTCTTTAGATCCATAAGTCCGGCTAAAATCGCTCGATCACTTCCGTGACCTTCAAATGTCCTTGCAAAGGAATTGTAAAAGGTGATTTTAACGTAGGACGGTGCCCCGCCAAATAGTCTATTGGCAACTCTTCCTATTCTGACCACTCCTGCAGTATGTGAACTGCTTGGACCGATCATTACAGGTCCGACCATATCAAATACGGATGAGTTTTCTGCCATTACTTTAGCTAATACGTAGTAGTTAAAAAAGTGTTCAATTAATTATGGTCTAAATAGCAACAGCAGCTTTTATATGAGGATGAGGATCGTAATCGACTAATTCAAAATCCTCGTACGTGAAATCAAATAAGTTATTCACATCTGGGTTTAACTTCATGGTTGGTAGCTGTTTTGGTTCTCTAGAGAGCTGAAGTTTTGCCTGCTCGATATGATTACTATATAAATGTGCATCACCTAACGTGTGCACAAAATCTCCAAGGCCTAAACCTGTGATCTGTGCGATCATCATAGTGAGTAAAGCATAGGAAGCAATGTTAAAAGGAACGCCTAGGAACACGTCCGCACTCCGTTGATATAATTGACAAGAGAGTTTTCCATCGGCTACGTAAAACTGAAAAAACGCATGACAAGGTGGCAATGCCATATTGGGTATATCAGATACGTTCCAAGCACTTACAATTAATCTCCTGGAATTAGGGTTGTTTTTAATTTGATCTACAAGCTGAGTAATCTGATCAATGGAATCACCGTTTTTTGATGGCCAGCTTCTCCATTGCACACCGTAAACAGGTCCTAAATCTCCCTGCTCATTTGCCCACTCGTCCCAAATGGAAACACCATTTTCCTTTAGGTAAGCTATGTTTTGATCCCCCTTCAAAAACCAGAGCAGTTCGTGGATAACAGACCGAGTGTGGATCTTCTTTGTTGTAACTAAAGGAAACCCTTTATTTAAATCAAACCTCATCTGATAGCCAAACACACTAGTTGTACCAGTACCCGTTCTATCTCCCTTCTCAACTCCGGTTTCTAATATGTGATTTAATAGGTCATGGTATTGCTTCATCAGTGCAGTGTATTTAAGTGAGCTGAGCTAAGCAAATTTAACAGCCTTTCTTGTTTTAACTATCAGATTTTTTCTATCTAAATCAAATAACCATATAAACTAAAAAAGCCGGCAGGGGCCGGCTAAAATAAACGTTGATAATTCTAATATATCAGAATCCACCTATTTTCAACGTCACATAATAATTGAGCTGATCAAAAGCATTGTTGCTTGTGTTTATCATCTCAAGATCTTGGGTAAATCGTTTGCTGACACCAAATGCTAACCTTAAGTTTCTTGAAACGTTCATTTCAATATTTGCTCCTGGTTCGACGTACCAAAAAATGTCTTCGTCTATGAAAGTTGAAGGCCAACCGTAGTCGATTTCCCAGTCTGTAGAGTAACCTAACCATCCTGCACCCGCAGATGCTGGGAATGTTAAGTGCACCACTTGATTTGAAAGTATGATAAACTCCATAAACATACCACCATATCCACCGAGAGCTACCACATCCTGTGTTGGATCAATATTGCTTAATTGAGCCGTTGGGATAATCCCATGCCCTTCAAAACCAATGCCGACCGTTCTATTTATGATCCAGCCGGCTCTAATTCCTGCTAATACCATCGTCTGCTCTTCAAAATCAGTCATCCTAAAAGACAAAGCTCCAAATCCCCCATTGTGGTTTCTACTGCCTGCAAGAGTCTTAATGTCTTGTTTTCTATTTTGCCTAGAGCTATATCTTCTTTGGTAGCCATCCCTAGTATCTTTCCATTTTTCAGACAAATAATAGATGATTCTAGGTTTATTTGATTCGTTTTCTGAAGACGTCTCTGGAGAGGTTGCTGGGGTTGACTGCTGTGGCTCCATCGAAGGTGCAGGAGTTCCTGTTTTCACTGTATCAGGTACTTGTGTTGGAGGCACCACAGGTTCTGTTTTAGTAGAGTCACTTTGCTGTGCATGTGAGAAGGTGAATAATCCCAACATACTGATCATAAATAATGTGCTTCTCATTGATTTGATTGTTTTGAGTTTCAAAGCATTTGGTCTAAAGACGTGGACACTTCCGCAAGGTTTCCCACAAATGTGAAAAGAAAGGTTTCTTACTTGATAAATGAAATTGAATAGGGGTTTAAATACCTTTGTCGACTTGTCGAAAATAGCATTAAAAATGGCAGAATACAACTTTTCAGGGATTCAACAACGATGGCAGAAATATTGGGAAGAAAACAATATTTATAAAGTTGATATAGATCCTGATAAGCCCAAATACTACGTCTTGGATATGTTTCCTTATCCGTCAGGTGCAGGACTGCACGTAGGACACCCTTTAGGTTATATCGCTACGGATATCCTCTCCAGATTCAAGCGTCTAAAGGGCTACAATGTACTGCACCCCATGGGTTTCGACTCTTTTGGTCTTCCGGCAGAGCAATATGCTATTCAAACAGGCCAACATCCTGCCGTAACCACTGAAGCGAATATTTCTAGATACAAAGAGCAATTACGTGAATTAGGGTTTAGTTATGATTGGGAAAGAGAAATTAGAACCAGTGATCCTTCGTACTACAAATGGACGCAGTGGATATTTAAGAAATTATTCAACTCGTGGTATAACCTGGATACAGATAGAGCCGAGCACATAGATAATTTGATCAAAGAATTTTCAGAGAATGGAAATGGTACTGTAAATGCTCATGCCGATGAAGACATTGATCTCTTCGACCAAAAGGATTGGGCTGAATTTTCAGAAAAACAAAAAGCTGAAATTTTACAGAAATACAGACTGACTTATTTGTCGGAAACTAGTGTGAACTGGTGCCCGGCATTAGGTACTGTACTATCCAATGATGAAGTAAAGGACGGTTTCAGTGAGAGAGGTGGGCATCCGGTGGTTAAAAAACTTATGCCTCAATGGTCTATGCGAATTACGGCGTATGCAGATCGGTTACTCTCAGGCCTTGATACCATTGATTGGCCTGAGCCGATCAAAGAAATGCAGCGAAATTGGATAGGAAAATCGGTTGGTGCGGAAATGTCCTTCCAGGTAGATGGTCACGATGCTGATATCAAGGTGTTTACTACTCGAATTGACACTATTTATGGAGTAACTTTTCTTGTTCTAGCTCCAGAAAGTGAATTAGTCAAAAAGATCACTACAGAGGATAAGAGAAGTGAAGTTGATGCTTACGTAACGGAGGCTGTCAATCGTTCAGAAAGAGAAAGAATGAGCGATGTAAAGCATGTCACGGGAGCATTTACCGGAGCATACGCGATTAACCCATTCAATCAGGAGCGAGTTCCAATCTGGATTGCAGATTATGTATTGGCTGGGTACGGAACGGGAGCGGTCATGGCAGTACCGTCCGGTGATCAGAGAGATTACGATTTTGCCAAGCATTTTAATCTTCCAATTACGCCGGTTTATGATAACATGAACATCGAAGAGGCGGCTGATCCGACAAAAGAAGGTAAGATGATCAATAGCGGAGTGCTGAATGGGCTTGGCTACAAGGATGCAACTGAAAAAGCTATCACCTATTTGATTGAAAATAAGATGGGAGAGCGGAAAATAAATTTCAGATTGAGAGACGCCATCTTCGGCCGACAGAGATATTGGGGTGAACCGTTTCCGGTATATTTCAAAGAAGGTGTACCCGAATTAATTGATGATTCAAAATTACCTGTGGTACTTCCGGAAGTTGACAAGTATTTACCTACGGAAGACGGTGAACCACCACTGGCACGCGCTGAGGATTGGAAATATGAAGGTGAATACGACTATGAATGGACGACAATGCCGGGCTGGGCGGGTTCTTCATGGTATTTTTTCCGTTACATGGATCCTGCTAATCAGGAGACGTTTGCTTCAAGAGAAGCCTTAAAATATTGGAAGTCAGTAGACTTATACACTGGTGGTTCAGAGCATGCCACAGGACATTTGCTGTATTCACGATTTTGGACCAAGTTCTTGTACGATCTGGGTTATATTGAAGTTGAAGAGTATGCGGATAAACTAATCAACCAAGGCATGATTCAGGGTCGTTCTAATTTCGCATATAGAGTAAATGGTGAAAATAAGTACGTTTCCAAAGGACTTAGAAGTCAGTTTGAGACCACCCCTATTCATGTGGACGTCAACATTGTTAAAGACGATGTAATGGACATTGACGCTTTTAGAAAATTTCGTCCGGATGCTGTCCAAGCTGAATTTTTGCTTGAAGATGGAAAATACCACTGCGGTTGGGAAGTAGAAAAAATGTCAAAGTCAAAATACAACGTGGTAAATCCGGATGATCTGGTTCAAAAATACGGTGCGGATACCTTGAGAATGTATGAGATGTTCCTGGGCCCTATTGAGCAAAGTAAACCGTGGAACACGAACGGTATTGAAGGTGTGTTTAAATTTCTTAAGAGGTTACATACTTTATTCTTTAATAATGGCAAGGTATCCATTTCAGATGAAGCACCATCTAAGAAGGAATTAAAGATTATTCATGGATTACTTAAAAAGATTGAAGAGGATGTGACATCACTTTCATTGAACACATCTGTGAGCTCTTTTATGATTGCTGTAAATGAATTCACTTCTTTAAAGTGTAATAAAAGAGAGATACTACAGCCATTAGTGATAGCCATTGCGCCTTTTGCACCGTACCTTGCTGAAGAACTCTGGCATGTTCTCGGAAATGAAGGAAGTGTTGTGATGGCAACTTATCCAGAGTTTGATGAGCGCTATCTCCAGGAGGATATATTTGAATATCCGGTTTCTGTGAATGGGAAGATGAGGGTTAAAATTAAATATCCTATTGATAAGCCAATTCCTGAGATCCAGCGGGATGTATTGGAGAATGACGTGATCAAGAAATGGTTAGATGGAAAATCACCAAAAAAGATCATTGTGGTACCACAGAGAATTATCAACTTGGTGGTGTAACTACTATATTAGTTTCCATTACCTTCTTCGCTTCCTTCTTCCTGTAAAGGTTTCTCGGATTCCGAATCGTTATCCTGTAACTGCTCTTTTGCTTCTCCTTTATCTTTTCTGAGAGAGAACTTCCTTTTGTCTACTTCGCCTCTATTTTGCGTTGAATCAGCCGTCATTGTACTAGCTTCCGCCCGCTGTTTTGCTGCTGTGGCTCTATTTAGACGCTCCTGTTGTTCTCTCTTTTGAGCGGCATAATCAATCAAAAACTCCCCGTAATACTTATTATAGTATTCCTGCTCAACATTGTTCAGTGTATCAGGATCATATCTATACAAGTACTTGATTTCTTTTTTCTCTGGTTTTGGATTCTTATCTAATGCTAACATCACCGGATCACTCACAGCAACGGCAGAATCTACTATTGATAGCAGTGAACTATCGTTAGAAAGGCTGTCTGTAAAATCAGAGGCAATGAATTCACCAACATCAATTGGTTCTACGGATTTACGCTCAAGGGGCTCAGGACCTAAAATATTCTCTTTTGGTGCAGTTTTAAGTTTATAGTTTTTTAACCACATCGGTTCGTATTTGACAATACCGTATTTACTTCTCCTTACTTGTTCCCTAGGTTGAACGATATCCTCAACATAATCATAATACCTAAGCGTACCCGAGGATCCAACAGCCATCGAATCACCATAAGCAGAGGCTAAAAATTGCTCTCTGGTTTCCTTATCTAGTTTCCATGCATAGCTGTAAAAGGCCATTCTGGTGCTATCATCCAGAATATAGGTACTTTGAAATGTCGGACAGGCAATCTTATCCCTGCATGAGAAACTCAGCAGCATTATAAAAGAAACAAAAAAGCTGTTGCGCATGGACACCTAGAACTACCCTCTAAATTAGGATTATTAAAGAATAACGCAAAGTTAGGGTGTATTAGTAGGAATTATGGGTCTATTTTTTCTAGAAACCATGGATAAATCAATTCGTCCACCCATCTTTTGTATTGCAATCCTGATGGATGAAGTTGGTCTGACGCAATAAGGGCTGAATCAGTTTCGGCTTCCCTGGAAATTCCTGTGATGTTAAGGAAATCTACACCGTAGCGCGCTGCGATCGCCTCAGCTATCTGATTGTATTGATTAAGTTCGGTGGCAATCTTATCCTGGTCTCCTCTCCTCCCATATGGTGTAACTCCATAATCTGGTATCGATATAACCACTGCCCGGCCTGTATCATTTTTTGCGAAAGCCAAGGCATTTTGCAACAGTTCTTCAAACTCTTTCACATATTGATCAATGGTGTAACCCCTGTATTGGTTATTGACACCTATCAAAAGAGAAACGTAATCGTATGCATTACCTTCAATTTCAGCTTTGGCGATTCCTTCCTGAAGTTCATTTGTAGTCCACCCAGTAGTAGCGATGATCAATGGTTCACCCATCGGTTGTAAAGAACTATCAGCATTAATCAAGTCTTTAATTTGAACAGGGTATCGCTCAGATAATGACACACTTTCGCCAATAGTATAGGAATCCCCCAATGCTAAATAAGACAATGAATCTAGTGTGGGTGATGCCCTCTTTTTCATATCTGATTCTCCTGTGCAAGCTACAAGAAAAGTACACGACAATAAAATGATAAATAGATGCTGATTATTATTCACAGATCAAACGATTTTAGATTGTTCTTTTTTTTACTGGGATGGAGTTCAATACAATTGTGTAGGAATCTTCGATCTGTTCGTAAATCAATTGTTCAGGCACATCTTCTTGAAGATATACACTATTCCAATGCTTTTTATTCATATGATAGCCCTCTTTGATCCCCCTATATTGATCCCTGAGTAATTCTGATTTTCCCGGATCTTGTTTCAGGTTTATGTATGAAAACTTATCTACGTCGGTCAATGCAAACATTTTTCCATATACTTTGAAGACTAAAGTGCTTACGTCGAAAGGAAAAGATTCAGTAACACCTTCTTTAGAAATGCAGTAGGTCCTATAGTCTTCAATATTCATAGGGTACTACATAGCTCTGCTTATATACCTAGAAACAATTACAATCAAACAGATTAAAAACATGATGATTGAAATCTTATTTATTCCATGCATCATTTTTAAATTAAAATTTGAAGGTCTATCAGGATCCTTTTTTCTAAAGAAGTACGTGGCAACTTCACGAAAATCAAAGTAGCCTCCTGTTTTTCTTTCTGCTTTTTGTTTTTCTTCCTCCATAATTATGAATGAGCTGCAGCTGGTTCTGTCCAGTTGCCGTCGTCTTTTATTAAATCTATCAATTCGTCCAAGGCATTCTCTGTGGGCACTCCTCTTTTCATAACTTCTTGTCCTTTGTAAAGTGTGATCTTTCCTTTCCCTGAACCCACATATCCGTAATCAGCATCGGCCATTTCGCCCGGTCCGTTTACTATGCAGCCCATGATGCCAATCTTAATTCCTTTAAGATGATCCGTTCTCTTTCTGATCATTGCAGTCGTCTCCTGCAAATCAAAGAGTGTGCGACCACATGAAGGACATGATATGTACTCTGTTTTGGTTATTCTAGTTCTAGCAGCTTGTAGAACACCAAAAGCAGTTTCATTTAGACGTTTTATGCCTTCTGAAGATAAGCCATCCTTCAAATCGCCTTTAAGCACTACCCCATCCCCTAAACCGTCAATCAACAAACCTCCAATCTCAGTCCCGGCGTCTATCATAAGCTGATCCGGATCACTGGTATCGTATGTTCTCTCAATCACAATAGGTAGTTCGCATTCCTTTAATTGTAACTTAAATATGCCTGCTCTTAAAGCAGGCATCGCATGTAGATTATCTGTATGGATCCAAAGCACCGTTTTCGTTAGTCGATCGACCAGGTCAAGATTTTCGATTAACTCTTTGTCAGAAAGTCTTAAAAACGAAATCGTCTCCCCACCAAAAGACGGTATGTGATCAATCGAAAGTAGCGGGTATTTGTTCTCTTTTACCTTTAAACGTTCCCAGACATTTAAGTCAACGATCTCTTTTAACCCATTTGGCAGCATAAACGGGATAGGGTTGGTCCCTGTGTAGATGTAATCTACCCCCAGGTCATTCATAGACCATTTATCGAGCTCTGGAAGGTAGAAATGTCCGACAGGCTTTAAGCCCTTCAAATCTGTAATATTTGCTTCGGAAAGATCTGCAATTACGCGGGGCACATTTTGGTGTCCAAAATTGGCTACCTCATTTGTTTTTCTTCGTGTGTAATGGTAAGGATTAATGGGAATTTCTTGTATGGTCTCAATCTCTTTATGCTTCTTTCTTCCAATTAATCTATCTATCAGTTTTTTTGCAACAGGAGCTTCGGCTTCTGGTTCTTCAGTAAGAGACACTCGCACTGTATCCCCAATTCCATCCTCTAGTAAAGTCCCGATTCCCACTGCTGATTTTATCCTTCCGTCTTCCGCTTCACCTGCTTCGGTGACACCCAAGTGAAGTGGATAAGGATGTAACCCTTCTTCGTCAAGCTTTTGAACTAAAAGGCGATAGGCTTGAACCATTACCTGTGGATTACTGGACTTCATTGAAAGTACAATATCATAGTAGTTCATATCCTCACATATTCTTAAAAATTCCAAAGCAGATTCTACCATTCCGATGGGTGTATCGCCATAACGGCTCATAATCCTATCGGATAAAGAACCGTGGTTGGTACCTATTCTCATTGCAGTCCCATGCTCCTTACAAATCTGAACCAACGGAGAGAATTTTTCTCGAATCCTTTCTAACTCGGTTTCATATTGGTTGTCATTGTATTCGATGACTTCGAATTTCTTCTTGTCGGCATAATTTCCAGGATTTATTCGAACCTTTTCTACGATCCTTGCAGCTAATTCAGCAGCATTGGGTGTAAAATGAATATCAGCAACCAAGGGGGTATGATAGCCCCTTTCATTTAATCCTTTCCGTATGTTCTCCAGGTTCTGAGCCTCCTTAATGCTTGGTGCCGTAATTCGAACCAACTCGCAGCCTGCTTCGATCATTCGTATACTTTGCTCGATTGAGCCTATTGTGTTCATCGTATCGACAGTTGTCATGGACTGAACACGAATAGGATTGTTCCCTCCTATCCCTAGATCTCCAATTTTCACTACTCTCGTTTTCCTTCGATGATAGCTGGTAAGACTTTGTGAATAACCGTTTGCAAGCATTGAAACTGAATGATTCATTGTGACTGGATATGCTCAAATAACAATTGATAATGGGAAAAGTTGTCTCTACTTACAAATCGCCAAGCTGAGGTCTTAGAATTATTTCTTCAACAACACTTTGGGCAGATAAATCATAACTACTTGTAATGATAGTTGCAATATCACTTGCTTGCATGATTCTACTTTCCTCTACTCCGGCACCTTCCCAACTGGGTGTGTAAGTTGCCCCTGGCATTACCGATGATACACGTATTCCCGATTCCTTCAATTCTTCTCGAAGAACCTTCGACATACCCAATAAGGCAAATTTTGTGATTGCATAAGACCCTCCATTTGGATACGCCATAAAGCTAGCAATAGAACACATATTAAAAATGTATCCCTTTCGATGACCTTTCATCAGGGGAACAATCCCCCTGGTAACATGATAAGCACTATATAAATTAGTATTGATCATATCTTCTAGTGCTCCATCTTCTTCCTTAAGTATTTCACCCGGAATAAACCGACCGGTATTGTTGATCAATACTTCCACAGGATGACCAATCAACTGGACAAATTCAACGAAATCTCTCAGCTGGGATCGGATACTTAGATCGCAAGCTAACGTGTGAATGCTAAACTCATACTTTCTCAATATATCTTGCTTCAACTCGGCAAGATCTTCTTCATCCCTGGCACAGGTAGCTATTTGAAACCCTTTAGCTGCAAAGGATTCAATGAGTGCCTTTCCTATTCCTTTTGTACCTCCTGTAATAACGGCTAATGGCTTATCCATGGTGTTGGCTTTGAGTATGCAAAACAGATTAAAATTTCATCAAATCCCAATTCGAATGACAGACTATTGGTTATTTGTTAATTTCGATTCAACATTAAGAACAGATAATTGTTTCATTGCCGAAATAAATGAAGAGACTAGGGAAATACTTACAATTTTTGGGGCAACTCTTTACAAGAAGAGAGCGCTTTAGTACCTATATAAACCTCATCTTTGAGGAGTGCATTAAAGTAGGATACAATTCAATTTTCATTGTTGCAATTGTTTCCTTGTTTATGGGTGCGGTGACGACCATCCAAACTGCTTACAACCTAGTTAGTCCATTTATTCCTGATTACGTCATAAGTCTTGTAGTGAGAGACATGACCTTATTAGAGCTATCCCCAACCATCATTGCGATTATCTATGCTGGCAAAGTAGGATCTAATATTGCAGGCGAATTAGGTACTATGAGAATCACCGAGCAAATTGATGCATTGGAGGTTATGGGTATCAATGCTGCTTCTTATCTAGTACTTCCTAAAGTAGTCGCGTCCTTAATTATGTATCCTATGTTGGTGGTTATCAGTATGTTTTTAACACTATATGGCGGGTATCTGGCAGGATCATTAACAGGCGTTATCAGCCAAACTGACTATCTATATGGAATCCGATTCGAATTTTTGCAATTCAACGTAGCATTTGCAATGATCAAAGCATTTGTTTTTGCCTTCTTGGTAGCTTCTATTAGCTCATATAAAGGGTTCTATACAAGGGGTGGTGCATTGGAAGTCGGCCAATCATCTACAGCAGCGGTCACGAGTAGTTGTATTGCGATTCTTTGTGCTGATTATGGATTAGCTCAACTACTACTAGGATGATATCTATTAATCGAGTATCGAAGTCATTTAATCAAAAGCAGGTCCTATTTGATATTAGCGGTCAGCTTGATAGAGGAAACTGCAACCTCATCATCGGTAGCAGTGGGACAGGAAAATCTGTTTTATTAAAAAATATGGTTGGTTTGACTCAACCTGATCAGGGAGAGGTTTTATATGATGGAAGGAACTTTACCACAGGGAGTAAAAACATTAAGACAGAGATCCGGCGCGAAATCGGCATGCTTTTTCAGGGCAGTGCATTATTTGATAGTAAAAATGTCGAAGAGAATGTCATGTTTCCTTTGGACATTCTAACGAAGATGGATCCCGATGAAAAGAAGGATAGAGTTAATTTTTGTCTGGAAAGGGTTGGCTTAGCAAATGTCAATAGTAAAATGCCTTCAGAAATCAGCGGTGGAATGAAGAAAAGGGTTGGAATTGCCAGAGCAATTGTAAACAATCCCAGGTATCTTTTCTGCGATGAGCCTAACTCTGGACTTGATCCTCAAACAAGTATTAAGATTGATAATCTGATCAAGGAAATCACGGATGAATATAACATCACGACAGTGGTTGTTACGCACGACATGAATTCGGTGATGGAGATTGGTGATCATATTATATTCCTTTTCAAGGGTGAGAAGTTATGGGAAGGTTCCAATGAGCACATTATGAACACAGAAGTACAGGAGCTTAATAACTTTGTATTTGCAACTCGCTTAATGCAACGCATAAAACATTAAAAAAATGCTGTTACATTTAGTGATCCTGAGTTTATAATTCGCTGGCTTTCAGACTTTCTACCGAAGTAATTTAAGCTTAGCTGTAACCCATTATTTAGTTTTTGATTGACATTTACCTGTATTTTAAAATTTCTTCCAGGTTGTAAACCATTCAATAATGTGTAGCCCAAAAAGCTATTTACTGTTCCCTCAAACTGGTTGTCTATATATGAAAACAGAGAATTAAAATTCCTCTTTCCGGAGACAATGAACGAAAAATTCGTCGTAAACTCCCGACTCTTTATAAACTCCGTAGAAAACTCTTGCAGTATGTTTTCATTTTTCTTGAAATGATATCCAATACTAATTCTTGTCTTGGCAGTGGGTAGCCAGCTATTTTCAATTGAAAAGTCACGCTGATTCAGTAGAAATTGCCGTCCTTTCAAAAAGTCAGCATCATGTTCGTGTTGTCCATCTGAATACCTAAGCTCAAACTGAATCTTACGTGCAAACAAATACCTTACAGCATAAGAAAACGTTTTTTTATCGTCTAATTCAAAACCATTAACATTCAATTGTTTTCTGGCACTGCTCGTTTTATTCAGGGAAAGACCAAGCCCAGGTTTATTTCGGTTATAAAAGACTGCGTGAGATCGGTAATCTCTCTTCATGATCAAGGATTGCATTGTTGGATCGATAAAGGGATTCAACCTGTATTCAATTGTTGCATTTGAACTTTTGGAGTTTATATTCCAGCTAAATAATCCGCTGAGTTTATCTAAGGACTTAAGTATAAACGGCAATTCTAAATTACTCGGGACTTTCCAATTTATAGTATGTTGATAGTTTACAGAATAGGCTTGCTGGTAATCATCTGTTGGAACAAATAATCTAATGTAATTTTTCTCATCCTGATTAATCGCCTCGTAAAATTCGTTCAGTTCTGGAATCCCATTGTCATTTTCATCACGCCAGGTATGAGTTCCCTGCCCTGCTCCTACTTGTGTATAAATGAAATCTCGTCTTAATTCCATGCTATTTTGAGACATATAGTTAAGCTTACTTGTGATTGCACCTGATAATAACTTGTTTATAACCTGTAATCCACCCTGCGCAACCTCATCATTTGGAAGAGAAACTGAATCCGTTCGATTAGTATTACGAAAAATTGACGTCAGCATCACTTTATGGCTTTTTGATTTGCTGATCCAATCCAGTTTCAAATCTGCCTGTTTTACTGATGTATAAGGTATTCTCTCTCCATTTACAGGACGCTCATCTTCTCGATCAAGTAGCTTTATTTCAGTTATTAGCTGTTTACCGCCATTCTTGCGAAAAAAGAAACCTGTTTCCGTATAGTACATGGCAGATCCTCTCACGAACATTACGGAGTCAGCACTAAATAGTAAATTTTGGTCGAGGTTTCTGAAAAATCCCAGCTCACCGAATGGTGATTCAACGTACACTTCATTGAAGCTCCTCAACCATTCAGAATCTATCAATTGCTGCTTGTTTTGCATCAAGAAATGAGAGCCGGAGTAGTGCAATACGCCAAATCTATGTTTGTTGGAAAGCCACTGTTGCATGCCCGAGAGGGTCGCATAGCGGTCTCTTATCACATTTCTGTAACTAAGATTATGATTAACAGATGTTAATGATATATCCGAATATAACAGCAATTCCCGATTTCCGACAGAATCACCTGGAAATGGATAGTTCCAATCTCTGTCGAATTCAACCGTTCTAAAGCGATCAACTGGGCTGAAATCCGTAGAATTGTACTCTCCTTTCATGCTCATATTTAGCACTGTCTTGGTATTAAAGTCTTTCTCGTAAGAAAATTCACCCACCCAAGCAAGTCCATTCTTTTTATCATTAGAATTAAACAAGTTCTCATCATGATGATTCAATGCCACCTGGTGGGAGAATTTTATTCCTTTTCTAATTTCTGTGCTATGTCCGAGGGTAACCATAGATTGACGTTGGGGCAACGAAAGAATCACACCAGCCTGATAATCGCCTTGTGAAACCCCATTTTGGGGTGGAATAAACTGAAAGATTCTACCAAATGCATTTTGGCCGGCAACTACATAGTCACCTTGTGCAGTTTCCGTAAAAGTTACATTGAGAAGGTCATTTCCCTTACGTTGATACTCAAAAATGGTATAGAGCTTACCAGCTATTATCGTATCCTTTTCGATATAGTAATTTCCCGGTTCGGCACTCGGTGCCTGACTAATCTGGTTTACTAGAAATTGACTTTCTGTGGTTTGGGTGACATCGGAAAGAAGTGCTCTCGTCGAGTCATTAAATTGTAGCTGTAGCGATCGATTAGGGTTGTCAGAAGACTGGAAATATTCTATGAAAAACTGGTTTTTATCGTTCGATACAGATTGATAGAACTGTGTATTTGATCTTAAGTAGCTCTGATTAGTATATTCAAAATCCACTCTCAATCTGCTAAATCGTGTAATCAATACCCTGCTAGTAAAGGTGATCTCTCCCAGGTTGTAATCAATGATATAGTCTTCATTAAATCCCCTTTTG
>JAYPLE010000004.1:32862-226364 GCA_038129245.1 Flammeovirgaceae bacterium
GTTTAGCCCCATCTAAGAATATTTGCTCAGAATTAGCAATAACAATAATGAATCGTTCATTATTCGCACCTCTTAACCGGTAGGGTCCGTTAACACCTTCTTGAGGGTCTAATCGAATAGAAGCAAACCGCCCTTTTGCTATTCCTACACTTACATTAGAAGTGGATTTCCAATCATTTTTAAATGTTCTCACATCTTCTAACTTGAAACCTTGCTGATTTTTATAATACTTAAGGAAATAGGATTTATCAGAATTATCTACTACGATATCACCTGCTGTAATCCTACTTTTCTTAGAGGCAAGAGATAAATAGACATTATCAAAGTCTCTTAATTGCTGTGTATTTCCCTCGGGCTGGAAAGGAATATTTTGATCCGTAATTACCGCTGTGACACTAAGGTCGTCACCTATTTCCCCTTGTAATTGAAGATTAAGTGAGCTGTTTACAAATAAGTTTTGCTGATTACCTACTGTGACGCCTCGAGAAATAGACCCTGCCTTGTATAAAGAGGGGTAACTACTTAATAGGCTGGAGCTGCTGTTTGATTTACTCAATCGTTCCCGAATCTTCTCTTCATCGATTATGCGGGGTTCATATAAACGACGATCACGTACACCTTCTACATCAAAAAACTGTCTTGCTGCAACTTGATAGCGAATAATTACAGGTAGTGAATGAACAGAGTCAATCTCAATGATAACCGGAAACTCATTCTTTATTTGAAAATTTACCTTACTTAAGAATTCTATGGATGTAAGTAATGCAAGGGAATCAAGTTTATATTGATATGAATATATAGTGTCTGTATGTATTCGCCCAACTGAGGTCTGAGCATTTATCTCCCCATAAAAGGCACCATAAAGGAATAAAATACCTAGTAAGGATCTACTATACTGTCCCATAAATAGGGAGCGAAATGAAGAAAGTTGTCCCTTCTCCCTCCTTACTATCGAACCAGATCGCACCATTTGCTTGCTCTACTCCTTTCTTAGCTAAAGCTAATCCAATACCACTCCCGGTACTCTTAGTACTAAAATACGGCTTAAATATTTTTTCCTTGAGATCTTCACTAATGCCGGATCCATTGTCTTTAATACGTACGACTACCTTATCATGATCTCTTTTCAATGAAACATTCACCACTTTTTCCCCCTTATCGTGCGACTGAATACCATTTAGAATCAAGTTATTAAAGATTTGACTGAGAATTTTGGGGTCTGCATTTACTTTGATTCCTTCCTCAAGGGTTGTTTCCAGTAGAACATCGTCAGATTGAAAGAGTGCTGTCGCTTTTTTGAGAATCATCGACAGGTCAAATACTTCATTTTGTGGCGCGGGCATCTTTGCAAATTCCGAAAAGGAATCAGCGATTAATGCCAATGCATCTACTTGAGCAAAAAGGGAGTCGAGGCTTTGATATTGGCGTGAATCTTGATCAAAATGAGCTTGTAACTGTTGTATCTTCAACCTCATAGGTGTCAGTGGATTCTTTATTTCATGTGCAACTTGGCGAGCAATCTCCTTCCAGGCTGACTCTTTCTGTATGGCAACCAGCTCTTTTTTACTCTCAGCAAGTTTACTTACCATTTGATTGTATTGAGTAACCAGCTGGCCAATTTCATCCTTTGAGTTGTAAGTCAATACCGGAGTATTTGCTGACAAATAGCTTGTATCTCTTAACCGGGCAGCAATTGTTTTAATGGGCTGTATAATTCGCTGCAAACTGTATTGACTTACGACTAAAGTAAGTCCAAGGATACTAATTACCAGGATAATTAAATTTTGAAAGACCGTTCTTTGCTGTAGTGCGAGATCCTTTTGAAAATTAAAAAAAGGCAAGCTAAGATAACCTATGTTCTTTCCTGTTTCAGGGTCATAGATTCCGGTATATACATTTTTGTATTTCAAATTACCAATCCTCTCGTCTAGCACTACAAGTTGATTTTTTCTTGGTCCCATTTTATTAAATGCTAAAGGATTGATTCTCTCATCAATCAGATTAAGTTTAAAAACTTCTGATCTACTTGTGGCCATCATTCTACCATTTCGATCATAAACGATGATATCTGTTTGGCCATAACCACCGGCTTTCTTCAATTCGAAAAAGTATTGATCTCTGTTTATACTATTACTCTCGAAACTTTTAGTAGCACTAGAAATCTGCTCTGCCATATTCATTGCCTGCTGTTCATAACCATGCGTTAATCTCTGAAGGTATATTCCATTAAGTATTTGCAATAAACTGACAATAACCACTAGGATAGGAATCAAGAAAATGGTACCAATAAAAAGCTGAATCTTTCGTGAAAGACTATCGGATTCAGTTTTGGATGTAGCGCGGTGTATGCTATATAGTAATGAAATAAATATTACATAATTCAGAATATAGAAAGCAACATTGGATAGAAATTGAATGGGTTTATACGTTTCCGATGCTATAAAAAGCAGCTTGTCGTCTTGCATTATTTCTACAAGAAGATGACCTGCACCCAAAAGTAATACCTCATTATCTGAAGACATTTCAAGAAACTTTTGGTGATCTATTTGGGTCTCAAAATCGTATTTTCCTTGAGCATAGATAAGAGCTCCCTGCTCATAAATAGCATGGTCAAATTCTTGATCCGGTGCAAATGGATTTCTTTCTACAAGAAGAGATGGAAACACTGATTGATTTAAAAATTTCTTCTGAGTGATTTCCAATACTATATGACCAAGGGGTCTCGAATAGAAATCGATTGGAATGAAGGAAACATATTTCTTTTTCCCTGTTTCTAAATTTGTCAAATAGATATTTTCGTAACCTGTTTCTCCCTCAGGATGGGCAAAGTGACGCCTCCAGTACTCAAGGTCTGTATCCTCAGTTAAACCGTACGGAGCTCCAGTACTGTCATAGGTATGAATGGTTACCTCATATTTATCCAGGTACACGGGAATTAATGTATTGACTCTGACCTTGATATTTTGTTGTGCCAGTACTGTGTTAAGAAATCTTGACCTGATAAAAGGGTCATTCTTGATCTTATTTGATAGCTCATCAATGTACAACTCTCCTACTACGTCATGCCCCAACAGGATGGAGGATGCAAACTTCTCCTTTTTGAATCGGAGTATTTTTTGATTGTATTCATAATTGGCATATGCAATGATGACAGATAATGATGCCCCTACGATAAATAAGTAGCCCAAGGACTGTCGGAAAAGGTAGGTATGTGAAATTCGATCAGATACTAGATGAATTGCCACTACTGCTAGAGATGTAATCAGCCAGTTTATAAGCACATAATTAGGAATCAGCATCCAGGCAAAAAGACCGACTACTACTGCAGCTGCGATTCTTTCCCCAAAGACGGAAATATCCTTCAGGATAATGACCGGGAGATGTATTGAAAAAAACACAATTAAGGACTGTAAAAAAACAGCTCCAAATAGAGCCAACTTGTTGGAGCTCAGAGCAAAAGACGAAGAAATGTCCAGGTCTAACACAGTGCTATTATTCATGCTCCATATCAAGTCGAAAAAAAGCTTAAAACTTCCAAACAAAAGGAAGGAGCTCAATAGAATAACAAACCATCTCAAATTTCCTACTGAGAGGATCACTAACTTTCTTTGCAAGTACCACTTTTTTAAAAAAGTCATTGTATGGTAAACCCATAGGGCAAGAAGTACTTGATTAAGTAACAAGTCACCCATCGACGGTAACCACCAACTATCAAAATAGAAAGTAGAGTCATTCAATCCCGAATGGAGCAAATGCGCGTCTGGGAGAAAAAGAAGTTTTATTAACCGGGCCGCTAGCAGGAATGTCAAAAACATTGACGTCCATTTATCATTTGGGAAAGCTAGATATAGGAGAAGCAGAATACACACAAGGATAAAAATGACGTCGGTGTATGTATTTTTTATGTGCCTTTGTGAGGATGAAAACGAGACTCCAAACAAAGTCTCTGAATTGTATTTAATTAAATACTGATCAGAAAAGAAAACATTATAACTGCCAAATATTTCCGGACTCAGAAACTTAGTCAAATATTCGTTGCTAATCGGATACTGTAAAAGAAGAGGAGAAACGGCGTAATATTCAAGCAGCCCACGATCACCATAGCGTCTTTCCAATCTAGATACGAGGTAGATATCCTCTTCACTGTATACAACGTAAACTTCTCCTAATCTTCTTAATACTGAATATTGCGGTATAAACTTATTATCATTCCAATATATGAGTTTGCCATTATCAAATGCTCGTAAACTACCTCTGTATCCGATTGGATTGAACTGCAGTGGGTTACTATTTTCGGATAAATGCTGCTCTAACTCTTGTAATGAAAGGGCTTGTTCCTCAATATGGCCTGCAAGCTGTCTTTGTATTTTCTCAACCTTATAGTTAGTATGATTAACTGTGAAATCAACTATTTGAGATAACAGCGCCAGGACTGATATTAATACAAAGAGATATGCACCGGTCTTTCGAGTCATAGTGCCATTACATCAAAAATGACGCCTAAAAGTTATTTCTTTTTTAAATCAGGTTGATAGGAACTACCACCAAATAAATAAAGAAAAACAATACGAGAATATCGAAAATTCAATGGATATAGTAAAAGAGACATCAAAGTAACTGCGACAATATAATATAGCGCCGGAGGATTATTAAAAAATAAGTATACTAAAAATGATACTGTAAGCATGATCCCAACTGAAAATGCGTAACTAATGTACATGGCGCCATAAAAGAATCCTGGTTCTTTCTCATATACCAAACCACATTGCTCGCATGATTTCCTTGTGCTATTGAGTTTGGATAAGTGGAGTGGGCCATGCGTAAATAACGTCCCTTTACGACACCTAGGACAATTTCCCTCTAATAATGCTAGATAAATCCCTTTTTCTTTCATTTACTCTGCTGTACCTAAACCAGAAAAAAACAATGCATGCTATTAATACATATGGCGTAAAAAATAAATAAAGAATACCTGTGTTTATTCCTGCCGCAAATGAAGTTTCACCGGCGCTAACATTATTTACCACCTGGGTCCTGCACATTGCACATTGTGCTAATGCTGTCATAGAAGTCAAAAAAACGACATTCCCTGTCAGTATAAACTTCTTAAACATAGTAGGGACTAATCATGAGGTAAACAATAACACCTGTTACAGAAACATAAAGCCATATGGGAAATGAGAACTTTACTACCTTTTTATGTTTCCCTACTTGAGCAGTAAGAGAATAATAGAAACTAAACAGAACAAATGGAATAACCACAATACTAAGCCCAATATGTGAAAGCAATACAAATAGGTAGATAGTTCTGGTATTCCCGATTAATTCCAATTCGTCAGCAGAAAGCACACCGTTAAAATTCGCATCGCCAAATATGACAGAGGGAACTGAGGCATGATACGTGACATAGCTTAAAAGGAACAATGTACCGAGTATCAAACTCGACATCATTAAATTCTTATGTAAGCTAATTTTTTGTTTCTTCACTGCAATGAGTGCTGAAATTAAGAAGATAGAAGTCAATGAATTTATCAAAGCGTTTATGTAGGGTAAATTTCTCACCCACTCTCCTACTTCCAACTTACCTGGTAAATAGATAAGTATCGCCACTGCGACAGGAATTAATATCGAAACAGTTTTAATGAAGTTTAGGTAATTTTTATTGCTAGTAAGAATTTGTTCCATCATTCAATTGGTTTATTAAATCTATTTCTACGATTAACCTGTCCACTTCCAAAATGGTTAGATCATAGTAACCTCTTAAATATTGTTCGTCGTCAATGAGAAAAAGAGAAAACCTAGCAGTATCTGAAAGACAACTTAAGTAAGAAGAATCAAGTAGCACTTGCCTCTTTTCCAAATGCGACATAAGCCTATTAAGTTGATTTTCTTCATGTATATTAATGGGCCTCTTTGCTAAATAAACTTGAGCCGGAGAAATTGAACATAGGGTATCTATCGTCCGAATCGGAGTCAATTCAAATTTGTTCTCACCAAAAAACTGTAAAAAAAGGTACCAGAGAACTGGCACCCCAAATATGACTAGTAATATCGTTACTTTAAAAACCCTTCTACTCATCAAGGATAGAGTAAATCAAATATGGCAGACCCTTGATACCATAAAATGAATATCAAGAAAATTATAAAAGTAATAGGTAATAGTATAGACATTATTAAAGACCTTCTCTCATGTCCTAAATGCATAAATTCAGCCACTATGTAAAAGGCTTTTACTATTGTCAATGCAATGAATAAGAAGGCTTTGGCTCCACTTGGATCAAGTGTAAATGCAATAACAAATTCTATTAGTGTTACGATCGCCAATATAGCCGCAACTTTCCAGATTTTTTTAATCTTTTCCTTGTCTACCGGTTGAGCTACTACTTGTGATGTTTCTTCCATTGTTTCAATATTGATGATACTCATTATTTTCCTCAGATAAGGTAAAAGAAGGTAAATACAAATACCCACACCAAATCTACAAAGTGCCAGTATAGACCCACTTTTTCTACCATCTCGTAATGACCAACACGCTCCAGCTTACCAGTCACCGTTTGATAAAAAATCGCAAAATTCAACATCACCCCACTGAACACATGGAAACCATGAAATCCGGTAATGAAGAAAAATAGCGCCGCAAAATTCGATGGGCCATACTGGTTCATAGATAAATTAGCTCCGAAGAAAATAGATCCATCTAAAAGTCTTCCCCCTTCATCGGTCCCGTGAATAAAATGCGACCACTCCCAGGCTTGGCATCCAAGGAAAGTAAAGCCTCCAACGATCGTCCATAACATCCATTTTTCCACTCCTTTTCTATCCATACGATGTCCTGCCTCCACGGCTAACACCATGGTGACACTACTCAAAATCAGGATAAACGTCATGATTCCCACAAATACCAAGGGTAGGTGGACGCCATGCAAAAAAGGCACAGCCTCAAAAACCATCTCAGGTACCGGCCAATAAGATTGTGAAAAAATGAAATCTTCCAAAGCTCCATCATAGGCGGGATGACTGAATCTGATAAGACCGTAAGCAATCAGTAATGCTGAGAAAGAAAAAGCATCCGAAAGAAGGAAAAACCACATCATTAGTTTTCCATAACTGGCTTTCATTGGTGCAGTTCCACCAGACCACATAGTTTCAGCTCCCTCTTCAATTACAATAGCTGTGTTAGACATAAATTAGATTAATTATTAAGGATTAAAAATACATATAAATACAACCAAAGTCCACCAAGAAAATGCCAATAAGTAGCACACATTTCAATTGTAAGTAGACTTTTGGAATGGACTTTATATTTGAACGAACTGAACAGCACTATGATCAAGTAGATCAGGCCTCCTGCCAAGTGAGCAACGTGCAACCCAGTGAATATGTAAATAAACGATCCAGCAGGGTTTCCTACGAAAAATACATCTTGCGCAACCAGTTCATTCCACGACAAGAATTGACCGATTGTAAATGAAATAGCAAGAACAGCCGTTGCAATAAGTGCACCTCTTAATGCTAAGAGATTGTTGCGTTTAGCTCCTAAATAAGCGATATGCATTGAGATACTACTTACTACGATGATGATAGAAGTGTATATGAAGCTCACAGGAAACTGAAAGATCAACCAATTTCCCTCTGACTTCTTCACGATATAGGCACTGGTTAGCGAAGCAAATATCATTGTAACTGAAATGATAAAAAGCCACAAGGCAAACTTCTTAGGATTCATGGCGCGAACCCTGGCATATGCATTAGGTATAGAAAGTCCGTTTGTATTTTCCATATTAAAGTTTATCTACCAGATAAGCTATCTGGACAATTGGTAAATAAATGAAAGAACTAAACATAATTTTTAAAGCTGATTTTCGAGAATAGTCTTTCATCAGTAAAAAGGTTTGGCTAAGAAAGAGCACACCAAATATTGTTGCGATGACCCCACTTGTGATTCCGGTAAGTCCAAAATAGGTTGGTAATAAGCCCAGTGGCAATAAAAACAAGGTGTATACCATGATGTTGATGGCAGTATTTAGGTCTTTTCTACCATCTGCAGGTAATAACTTGAATCCGGCTTTTTTGTAATCATCATCAGAGACCCAGGCAATGGCCCAAAAATGGGGAAACTGCCAAATAAACTGTATACCAAATATGATTAACGCCTCGTGAGAGATGGTCCCACTCGCTGCGACCCATCCAATCAATGGAGGTAAGGCCCCTGGAATTGCACCCACAAAAACTGCTATTGGTCCCACTCTTTTCAATGGTGTATAGACATAGGCGTAAAGGATAAGTGATGTCAATGCAATAACTGCCGTGAGAATATTTGTAAAAACTAGTAAGACGATGGTTCCAACTACCGTCAAAATAATACTGTAGACTTGTGCTTCAGCGGGCGCTATCCTATTGGTGGGTAAAGGACGGCCTACTGTCCTGCTCATGACAGCATCATACTTAATTTCTTTAATTTGATTTATTGTAACGGAAGCCCCTGTAATCAAAAAACCACCAAAACAGAACATCATGAACTGCTCCAAATCAAATACACCTCTGTGGGCTAATAGGTACCCAAATGCAGAGGAAAAAGTTACCAGCAATGATAACCTTAGCTTTAGTAATTCGACCAATGCTTTTGCCTTGCTTTGAGTAAAGACATGAGAAGTTGTTGAATTTACGCTCATTTAACGATTTGAACTCTACTTACCAGTGTTAAATAAAACAGAAAGCCAAAGATAAGAGAGGCTAACAAAAGATGTAGCGGTTGAAGCCCAAATGGGAAGTTAAAATAATACATAACTGCACCCGAAACGGATTCAAAAATTACCAGTACCAGACACCATGATATGAACTTCATCAGAACCCCAGAAACATGTAACATTCTAATCCTCACAAATAAGATCAGTAGTGAAATTAGGAATACCAGGGAATAGCTTCGATGAAAATAGAACTTCCAATCTATATTCAAGAGCCAATCTGCTCGACCATACCCTTCAAAAACTGCTAAATCCACGATATGTCTGACTTGTGTGCCTAATAATACTTGCGGAATAAACAACACGAATAATGCAGTTACCCAGCTTCTAACCCATACCGGAGTTTCTGGATGTTGTGAATGACTTGAAGACAGGAAAATCAGATACATCAGTAGGAGTATTTGTAAAAAAGCTAACACCATGTGCACAGAAACAAAAGCAGGGATAAGATTAGTTGCCACCACTAATGAACCAAACCACCCTTGAAAAAGGATCAATACCAGTCCCAAAACCGCAACAATCGTAATGAGCTTCTTTGTCTTCCAAAACTTGAAGGATTTATAGGTAGTGAGCAAGACAAGAAATCCAATTACCACACCAATAAGACGATTGATGTATTCAATCCAGGCTGTGGTTGCATCAAATCTTTCTTCCCGTTCAAGGTAAGGATCATTTTCTATCTTTTCAGCAGTCTTATGAAAACCAAATCTTTTTAGTGTATTTACTAACCTGTCCGTTTTTGCCAATCTGCTTTCTAAGTAGAAACCCTGATAATCAGCAGGTAAGCCATCCTCACTTGTAGGTGGAACATAGGAACCGAAGCACTTGGGCCAATCTGGACATCCCATACCTGAACTCGTATTACGAACAATGCCGCCTACTAAGATCAAAAAGTAGACGGCAGTGCTGGTAAGAAGGACTAGTCGATTAAAACTTTGTAGCGCTGTTGGCATTAAGATTTTTTGTCAGCCACTCCTTCGGATTTAGCTAACTCTTTCTCATGATCTAAATTAGATTCAGGAGTTGATGATAACGGAATGTGCTGTGGAATGAAGTCATCTTCTGCTCCTGGTTTAGAATAATCGTAAGCCCATCTATATACTTTAGGTATTGCGCCAGGCCAATTTCCGTGACCAGGATCGATAGGCGTAGTCCATTCCAATGTTGTAGATTTCCAGGGGTTTAAAGGGGTTCTTCTCCCTCTATACATACTGTAAAAAAAGTTAAACAAGAAGATAAATTGTGCTGCAAAGGTCAAAATAGCTGCAATCGAAACAAAAGCATTAAGGTCCGTAAAGGAACTAAAGGCATCAAAATTGGTGAAGGAATAATATCTTCTGGGAAATCCTGCAATACCAATGTAATGGAGCGGGAAGAACACTAAGTAAACACCAACGAATGTCATCCAAAAGTGTATGTAGCCTAATCTTTCATCCATCAATCTACCAAACATCTTAGGGAACCAATGATAAACACCGGCCATCAAACCAAAAAATGAAGCACTACCCATTACAAGATGGAAGTGCGCAACAACGAAGTAAGTATCGTGTAGGTTTATATCCAGCGCGGAGTTACCCAAGAAAATTCCTGTTAAACCTCCAGAGATAAAGAAACTTACCAATCCAATGGAAAATAACATACCAGGAGTAAACACGATGTTACCCTTCCAAAGTGTGGTAATGTAATTGAAAGCTTTCACTGCGGATGGGACAGCAATGATGAGTGTCAGAAACATGAAAACACTACCCAGAAATGGATTCAATCCTGAAATAAACATATGATGGGCCCATACGATGAAAGATAAGAAAGCAATGGCTAACATCGAACCAATCATTGCCTTGTAGCCAAATATTGGTTTTCTTGAATTAGTAGCAATTATTTCTGAAGTGATACCAAGTGCCGGTAATAACACAATGTATACTTCCGGATGACCTAGAAACCAGAATAAGTGCTGATAAAGAATCGGACTACCTCCCATATTCGGAAGTGCTTCCCCACCTATGTAAATCTCCGACAAGTAAAAGCTCGTACCAAAAGACCTGTCAAATACCAGAAGTAAAGCAGCTGCAAATAAAACAGGGAAGGAAAGCAGTCCAATAACTGCAGTGATAAAGAATGCCCATATGGTTAATGGAAGTCTGGAGAAGGACATACCTTCTGTTCTAAGATTTATTACCGTTGTGATGTAATTGATCCCTCCTAACAAAGTAGAAGCAATAAAGAAGACCATCGAAACTAACCATAAGGTCATTCCAGCTGCACTACCCTGGATAGCTTGAGGTAATGCACTCAACGGAGGATATACCGTCCACCCTCCCGATGCTGGCCCTGTCTCAATAAAAAGAGAAACGAACATAACCACACTTGATAGAAAGAAAAACCAATATGAAAGCATGTTCATAAAGCCAGATGCCATGTCCCTAGCGCCTATTTGTAACGGAATAAGGAAATTACTAAAGGTACCGCTGAGGCCAGCCGTCAAAACGAAGAATACCATAATGGTCCCATGCATTGTTACTAAAGCCAGGTAGAACTCTGAATCAAGCTTACCAGTGGCGGTTATCCACTTGCCTAAAACAGGACGTAACCATTCTAGGCTCATTTCTGGAAATCCAAGCTGAAGCCTAAAAATGATAGACAAACCGCCCCCGATTATAGCCCACAGAATACCCGTGATTAAGAATTGCTTTGCTATCGTCTTATGATCCGTTGAAAATATATATTTTTCGATAAAACTTTGCTCATGATGCTCCTCATGGTGGTCATCATGTGCCAGATCTTCAGTTATTTGAATGTCAGTTACAGACATAATTTTCTTTGTTATTTAAAACTTCCAATAGATAATCCGTCAACAGATTGTATTTCGTCGATGTTTTCAATTTTAGAAGCAATCTTTGCAGCTTCTTTTAAGTTTTCCGGTACCTGACTCAGATAATCAGCATTAACCTTCAACCATGGATCCTGAGCAGCATACCACTCTTCGTATTCCGCTGGCTCGTCTACTACTATTATGTATTTCATAGCGAAATGTCCTTTACCACAGATCTTGTTGCATACCAGTTCGTAGTTGAAATCTGGATTACCAGTCTCTTCTCTCATATCAGCCGTACTTTTAGTCGGCTCAAACCAGAACCTAGTGGGCATGCCGGGTACAGCGTTCATCTGCAACCTAAAATGGGGTGCATATACACTGTGTATTACATCTCTGGCTCTTATCTTGAATTCAACCGGTTTACCTTTTGGGATATGGATTTCTCTTGGAACAAAGTCGTCAAATGCGTTTCTATCAGAAAAGTCTATTCCGAGCTGATTAGTAGCATCAATTTCTTTATAATCATAATCTCCTAATTTCTTATCAGCGCCTGGGTATCGTACCGCCCATGCATATTGATAGCCCATAATTTCTACTACTTCGGCGTTGTCGGGGGCAATAGCCGTAATGTCTACCCATGCTCTCCAACCTGAGATGATCAATACTGCAAGCACGATCGCCGGTACACCAGTCCAAAATAGCTCGAGCTTGTTATTGTGAGGAAAGAAATATGCTTTTCTATCAGTTGAATGCTGATACTTAAAAGCAAAATAGAAAAGGAAGATTTGAGTCAAAATAAATACCGTGCAGGTAATGCCCATCGTAATCCAAAAAAGCCTCTCAGTAACCACTCCATGCTTAGAAGCAATCGGTTGTACATAGCTTTCATCGAGACCACCAAATGAGAAATAAAAGAAACCAATTATTCCCGAAATCAAGAAAAGCATCATTAGTGTTGCCTGCGTCTTATTTCCAGAGCCTACATTAGATTTCCCCTCTCCTTTTATCACACCTACTAAGGTCGTCACACGAAAAATCGAAAGGAGTATTCCGATGATCAGGACTGAGGCTACTATTATGATCGTATTTAACATGAGTTATCGATACTAGTTTATTGTATTATACATGATGGTGAATACTCTCTTCAAGCATTGGATGATTCTTAGCAAATAATGGAGCCTTGCTTAACTGTCTAAGCACAACGAATATAAAAGCTCCAGCATAGGTCATAAATAGTCCCAATTCAAGTAAACCATAGTTACCATTGTCTTTCAATACACCTGGAGTGATCATTAGGTAAAAATCCAACCAATGACCTACGATCACGATTGGAGCAACCACCTTTAAAAATCTCGAATGCCTTTTAGAGTCCCTTGTCATCAACAACAGGAATGGAAGTAGGAAGTTAATGATCAAATTGAAAAAGAATAACGGTGTGTAATGCCCCCCTTGCCATCTTTCAAAGAAGTAAACAGTCTCTTCCGGGATATTTGCATAATAAATCAATAAGAACTGGGAGAACCAGATATACGTCCAGAAAATACTAAAAGCAAAGATGAATTTACCCAGATCGTGAAGGTGGTTGCTGTTCACAATGGATAAGTAACCCGCATCTTTCAAAAGAATTGTTATAAAACCAATCAAAGCCAATGTGGTTACCCACCAACTAGCAAACATGTACCAACCAAACATTGTACTGAACCAGTGAGTATCGATGGACATTACCCAATCCCAGGCCGCAATTGACGAAGACACAGCAAAAATAACAAGGAAGATAGCCGAGTATTTTCTCATCGTATACCAATACTGCGTTCCTCCTTCAATATCCTCTGCTAACATGTACTTCTGTAAAATTCTGAATAGCCAATACCAAAGTCCAAAAAATGCCACCATTCTAAGAATAAAGAATAGTGGGAACCCTCCTGCATGTAGTGGCCAAAAGAAGAAACCTGATTTTCCGTCTATTATGGCATCGTAATCCGGACCTTGTTCATATAAACTGTGATGTGTCCAGTGGAAAATATCATGACTGAAGGCTAAGAAAGAAACCAGCATTAATATACCTGCGATGGGTAGCCAAGAACCAAATGACATTGCAATTCTTTTAATTCCTACCGACCAACCCGCCTGGGCCACATACTGTAAAGCAAAGAAGAAGACACCTACAACCGCTACACCGGTGAAGTAAACATTGTTAATCCAAATATTGGTATATAGTCTCTTGTACCAAGCAAATCCGTGGTGCCCTTCAGCAACTGCTTCATGTTCGGCATGAGCCCCACCGAGGTTCATTAGTACAACGCCAATAACCGAAAGAACCAGTCCCGCTACTATGAATTTTAGGAGATTGTTCTTTGTACTTGATCTAAATTCAAATCTTTCTTCGACCATGATTATTAATGGTAATTATTGTTGTTGTAATACTTGAACGTACCGGACGATTTTCCATCGATCGTCTTCAGAAATTTGAGAACCATGCGCACCCATTCGACCCTTCCCATGCGTGATAACATGAAAAATATGGCCCCCGGGTTTATCGATCACTGATGCCGAGGTGTAAGCTGTCACGCCTTTATATTCCTTACCCACAAGACCATCACCCATTCCTTTAGTTCCATGACAGTGCTCACAAAAGGTATTATAAAGAGCCTTTCCCTCTTTCAAAACTTCCGTAGTTGAATCTGTTGGATTACTGAGCATGACAGCAGCAGCTTCATAATCGTCTGCTGGAATTCTATTTGGAAGGTATTTACCTCTTTTCACTGTGCCCTCCACAGGTTCCCTCATGGTCATGCCGTGTGCATTGTAGGGGTTTGAATTGTAGAATTCCGCATGCTCCTCCTCATCTGTTGAAGTCAACCATCTGCCGGCCTCAGGATCAGTCACTTGAGACAACTGTTCGTAAGGCACAGAATGATACATTTGAGGAGCATATTCTACACCTGTTTTGTCTGGACCTGCTGCACAGGATGCTAAAAAAACTCCGGTACAGATGAAAAATATCCTACTATTGACTTTCATTTTATAGCTCATCAAAATTTTTCTTATTGACTTCAGTCGCTCCATTAGAGACTAACAGTTTATTTATAGCTTTTTCGTCAAGATCATTTTTAGACAAATCAATTGCCATCACGTGCTTATCATCTGTGACTCTTATATCAAAAAGCTTGGCTTTGGCCCAAGGCTTCAGGTTACTTATCACTAAGAAGGTTCCTACCATTCCAAAGGCTGCAAGTAAAACTGTAAGTTCAAAAGTAACCGGGATAAAGGAAGGCAGTGGCAGATAGTCCTTACCGCCAATAATCATCGGCCAATCCACCGTCATCATACCAATTTGCATGGTAAGTGCTAAAGATGTACCTAGCAGTCCAAAAAGGAACGCGGCAATAGAAAGACGAGATCTCCTATATCCCAGCGCGTCGTCAATGCCATGTACGGGAAATGGGCTGTAAACCTCATGAATTTTTACACCACCATCTCTTATACCTTTGATCCCTTTTAACAAGACATCCTCGTCATCGTAAATTCCTACTAAAAAGTCTGATCCTTGACTCATTATTTCTCTATTTTTTCTCCTGTAGATTTCACAATACTTTTTACCTCTGCCATGTTGATCACTGGGAAAAACTTAGCAAATAAGAAAAATAAGGTGAAGAACAATCCAAAAGTGAAGGTATACAACCCTACATCATATAAAGTAGGATAAAACATTCCCCAGCTTGATGGAATAAAATCTCTGTGTAACGATGTGACTATGATTACAAATCGCTCAAACCACATTCCAATATTCACTATGATTGATAATATGAAAGTGGCAGCGATGTTGGTTCTGATTTTCCTAAACCAAAATAGTTGTGGTGATATTACATTACATGTCATCATTGACCAGTAAGCCCACCAATAGGGACCTGTAGCCCTATTCAGGAACGCATATTGCTCTGCCTCGACTCCAGAGTACCAAGCCATAAATAGCTCCGTGATGTATGCAATACCTACTATCGAACCAGTGATGATGATGACAATGTTCATCATCTCCAAATGTTGGATTGTGATGTAATCCTCCAACTTAAAGACTTTTCTGGTTATGATAAGCAGTGTAAGTACCATCGCAAAACCTGAAAATATTGCACCTGCCACGAAGTACGGAGGAAATATTGTCGTGTGCCAACCGGGGATTACAGAAGTAGCAAAGTCAAATGATACGATGGTATGCACTGATAAGACCAGCGGTGTAGCTAATCCAGCTAATACCAAGGCTACCGTCTCATATCGACTCCACGTCTTTGCTGCACCATCCCATCCAAAACTCAATGCTCCGTAAATAGCTTTTGAAATCTTATTAGTTGCTCGATCTCTGATGGTAGCAAAGTCGGGAATTAATCCGATGTACCAAAATACCAACGAAACCGAGAAATAGGTGGTGATCGCAAATACGTCCCAAAGTAGCGGGCTGTTAAAGTTCACCCAAAGAGATCCATAAGTGTTTGGTAATGGTAGTGCCCAAATTGCACCTATCCACGGCCTTCCCATGTGCAAAATCGGAAACAGTAATGCACAGATAACGGCAAAAATAGTCATTGCCTCTGCCGCTCTATTGATCGACATTCTCCACCGCTGTCTAAATAGGAGCAGTATGGCAGAGATCAAGGTGCCTGCATGACCGATACCTACCCACCAAACGAAATTGGTAATATCCCATGCCCATCCTACCGTCTTGTTAAGTCCCCACATTCCGATACCTTCCCATAAGGTAATCGCTACCGTGTAACCTCCTACAGCTAATAGCCCCAGTGCAACGGCAAGGGATAATAACCATAATGGTGCGGGCTTTTCCTCTACCCTTTTACAAATATCTTCCGTAACATCATGGACAGTCTTCCCATTTGTTACCAGAGGTTGCCTTATTACTGATTCAGGAGTCATAGGTTATAAATTATGAATGAGCAGCTGCTGTTTTAGATTTAGTTTGTTCTTTATTACGAATCTTGGTTAAGTACCAAACATTTGGCATGACTCTCAACTCCTCAAGCACATGGTACGCTCTTGGTTCTTGCGCTTCAACACCCTTTTCGCTTGTTTGAAGCTTAAGGGTCTTTGAAATACCACTATTTGGATCTTTCATGTCTCCAAATACCAATGCCTCAGAAGGACAGGATGAAACACATGCAGTTGTTACATCATCATCATTTGTTCTTCTTCCCTCTTTTTTTGCTTCCAGCTTACCGGCCTGGATTCTCTGCACACAAAACGTACACTTCTCCATTACTCCCCTTGATCTCACCGTAACATCAGGGTTTAATACCATCTTACCCAGGTCGTTATTCATTGCCAGGTTCTTATCAAACTTGTCATTATCATGATATTTGAACCAGTTGAATCTTCTTACCTTGTATGGACAGTTGTTTGCACAATATCTAGTACCAATACATCTATTATAAGTCATTTGGTTCAGTCCTTCTGAGCTGTGGGTAGTGGCTGCAACGGGACATACCGTCTCACAAGGCGCATTATTACACTGCTGACACATCATGGGTTGGAAAACCACTTCAGGATTCTCAGAAGGATCTTCCATTCTTCTTGCCTGTGCAATTCCTGAGAGGCTTTCAGCATCCTCCGTGTGTGAATAGTAGCGATCAATTCGTATCCAATGCATCTCACGTCGATTCAAGACTTCTTGCTTGCCTACGACAGGTATATTATTCTCAGTTTGGCAAGCAATAGTACAAGTTCCGCAACCAGTGCAAGAATTTAAGTCAATTGCAAGCCCCCAATGATGATTTGCATACTCGTGCCCTTTCCAAAGTGACACGGCATATGGCTTCTTAAATCCTTCTGATGTGGCGATCTTAGGGAAATGACGACCGGCTTGAGGATCTTTTTGAAATTCTGATAATACAGATTCCTGCACGACCGTCTCACGTCCCATATACGTTTGACTAGTTTGGGTCTGTGCCACTCTGTAAGACTCCCCGGATACAGAGACCGAAGCGTTTAGCTGGTTGTAGGATACATATCCATTTCTCATCGAGAGTAGATCATAGGCATTAACCCCTAAACCATTTGCGACTTTACCTGCTTTCGTTCTACCATATCCTAAAGCAAGCCCAATCGTTCCATACTTTTGGCCAGGTTGAGGCAAAGCAGGTAATGTTACCTCTTTACCATTGATGGAAAGCGTTACAAGCTGAGTAGTCATGTCACCCAATTCCAGTCCCCAATCATTCAACTGCTTAGGGGCTACCGTGATGTAGTTCTCCCAACATGCTTTTGTGATCGGATCTGGCATTTCCTGCAACCAAGGGTTGTTGGCTTGAATTCCTTCGGCAACACTTGCATTGTTGTAGACCACTAATTCAAGATCAGATCCAGTTGAATCTATGTTGGCAGCAAGGCTTACAATTTCTGCCACCTCAGCTCCCTTGATGCTGATGTCCTCTCTAGATACATCCAGCACTCCATCGTGTAGTGATTTATCCCAGAATGCCTGAAAATTATAGTAGGAACTTGTGTCAATCTCAGAAAAGGGCCCATTTTTCCAATTAGATTTTATTAAGTCAAAATAAGATATTCCCTCGTCAGCCCAAGTCAAAAAGCTGTCTTGAGCTTGTCTGGTGTTAAAAATATTTGAAATTGTCGGCTGAGATAAACTTAAACTACCCTTGACAATTTCAAAATCATTCCATGATTCGAGGTAGTGACTATCGGGAGCAGATATTTTAGTGAGAGAGGCTGTTTCGTCACTTCTATCGCTTGTAGAAACAGAAAAACTAGCACTGGCTAAACCACTAGCCAATTCTCCACCCATTGGGTGATCATATACAGGATTACAATTATAGAATATAACTCCGGCCGAGCCTTTGCTAAAATCATTAACAAATGCCGAAAACGCAGCATCGTCACCTGAGCGCGTATTGTAGTGATTGTCAAAATCAATCGTTGATCCGATGTTACCAAGCAAACCATTGATTGCATTGGTCACATACTGTATGCTAACGTCATTAGATCCTGCTAAGACAATCGACTTGCCTTTTGCATTCAGTAAATCTCTGGCTGCTCTACCTAAGTTGACAGTATCTTCAATCGTTGGGGCACTTACTTGCGGAGCTCCATTTGCCATGGCAATGACGTTGAAAAGATTAAGGAGGTAAGCACCTTCTTCTGAAGCCTTAATAGGAGTTCTGTAATCTGCATTTGCACCGGTTAAAGACAAGTTGGATTCAAAACTGTAAAGCCTTGACATATCCTTTTTCTTGTCATCTAATTTTCTGGAAGCAGCAAATTTCTTATTATTGATACCACTGTTAACTCCTGATCCTAAGAAGTCTTTTCCAAAGGAAACGATTGTTTTACATTTATCGAAATGCAATTGTGGAAGTACTCGCTTTCCAAAGGATTTCTCATTAGCGTCAAGTTGACCAGCAACTGAAACCTGATCGTAAGTAACATGTTGTATGTTAATGTACCTATTTCTTAATACATCTATAGCCTTTTTTGTAGAAGGGCTTGCGATGGTGTTGCTAACCAAATAAACTTTGGAAGAAGAAGCCAATCCGGCTTTCACCGCATTATCAACCTCATCCCAGGAAACCTCTTTGTTTTCTATAGAGGGTCCTTTTTTTCTTTCCTTATCGTAAAGAGAGAGAACGGATGCTTCCGCTTGAGCAGTTGTTCCACCCCCTGAAGTCATAGATAACTTATTACCTTCGACTTTGATAGGTCTACCTTCTCTTGTTTTAACAACAACATTCAGCGCATCACTACCATTCACGAAAGTAGTCGCATAATAATTGGGAACAGAAGGATCTACAGTAGTAGGCTTTTTAACATAAGGAATTGCTTTCTTCACCGGAGTCTCGCACGCAGCAAGGGACACTGCAGCAACCCCAAATCCCATCATCTTCAAAAAGTCTCGTCTGGTAGGCTCTTCAGTGTCATGCAATGGCAGCTCTTCGGCGAATTCTTTATTTGCATGCCTTTCAAACTCAGGAGTTTTATTCAGCTGCTCGAGACCTTTCCAGTATTTTTTATTTTGACTCATAATTAAGGTGTACTACGCTTAAATGATTAATAATGACATTTTGCACATTCCAGCCCGCCGATATCTTCAACAGTCATAGGCTCTTTGCTATTTTCCTTATGCAGCTTCACTAGCTTATCATAGTAGGCATTTCCTTTCGAATTGACCTCCGTTTCTCTATGGCAGTTTATACACCACCCCATCGTAAGCTCAGCATGCTGATAAACAACTTCCATTTCCTCAATTGGGCCGTGGCAATCTTGACACTCAAGGCCTCCTACTTTTACGTGTTGTGCATGATTGAAGTAGGCTAAATCTGGTAGATTGTGTATTCTCACCCACTCTATAGGTTTCGTATTCTCACCGTATTCTCCCGTAGAGGCATTATAATCGATAGCAGCGTAGATCTTTTGGATCTCAGGTGATTCTGTCTTAATTGCTGTATGACAATTCATACAAATGTTGGCAGAAGGAATATTTGCTGATTTTCCCAGCGTCACTCCGGTATGGCAATACTGACACTCTATTTCGTACTGACCTGCATGGATTTCGTGTGAAAAAGCAATTGGCTGAGTCGGCTGATACCCTTGCTGGACTCCAATTGTAAAAACACCGTCTATCACCGTCTTCAGAGCAATTGCAGTAAAGATGAAAATGACAGAACCTATTACAAAGTCACTTTTTACAAAAGCAAGTAAGTCGACTTTCTGATTTACAATCTCTGCGTCTGCTTCATCTAACTCTTTTTGGTCCTTGATGTATTTGGTTAGCACATTTACGATCAACCCAAGAACCAAGAGGATCAGAACCAAAACAACGACTAATACGATCAGGATAGCCGTGATGTAACTCTCCGATACCACTGGTCCGGAAGCCTGCGATCCAACGCTTCCACCCTCAGCAACTGTCACTTCAGCAACTGGCTCTTTATCAGACTCAACCTTTATGTAAGCTAAAATAGAAGTGATCTCTTCATCAGAAAATGGGTACACGGGCATCGCAGTTTTGTTGTACTGCTCGTAGATTTCGTTGGCGTATTCATCACCACTTTGGATCACTTTCTGCGAGTTCCTGATCCAGGCAATCAACCAATCTTTCGATTGTCTTTCATGTACATCTTTCAAAGCGGGTCCGATGACCACTTCATTAATTGCATGGCATTGTGTACAGTTCGCATTATACAGCTTTTCTCCAGCAGCTACCAGTGCTTCATCCGTAGGTATTCCATCTTCAGCATCTTGTGCTATTGAAAAGGTAACTGTGAGAAAGGAAAAAGATAAAAAGGAGATCAGCCGTATTGGCTTCTTGAGATTGGGGAGGTTCGTTTTCAGCATCTATTTAAACCCATTGAGATTCACAGGCCACAAAACTAACATCGGGGGTGGGTTTTTCAAACCAGAATCCTCACAGGTGAATGAGAAAATCGGGCATCAATAATGATGCAGATAGGTATTGATTGAATATCAGTCAGTTAGATAAAAGATGAGTACCAAATTACACTCTATTTAGATTCATTCTAAATAAAATTAAGGGTAGAAATCTCTCAGTAGATAGGAAAATGCATGAAGAGTAGGTCTAACATTTAAATCATATATCTGTCTTTGTAACCTATTGGGAAACACTCGATTACATAAAAAGATGAACAATACATCCTCTTTGGGATCTGCCCACACTAAAGGACCTGTATAACCACTATGACCGAAGCTTAAATGACTAGCTCTTTGTGCTACACTACTTTTTACACTATCAAATCTCAGTAGGGGTTTATCAAATCCAAGTCCTCTCCTGTTTTCTTCGTTAGGGTATTGGACTGTAGTGAACAAATCAACAGTCCCCTTGCTAAGAAAATAGGAAGAATCGATTAGGCCATCGTTAAGAAAAATTTGCCAAACATTGTGGACATCCAGAGCTGAGCCAAAAAGACCTGCGTTAGCCGAAATTCCACCCATTAGTATAGCTCCTTCATCGTGCACTTTCCCGTGTATGGCTTGCATTCGAAAGAAGGTATCAATTTCTGTAGGAAGTATCAAAGAATCAGGAAAGCTTTTCAGCGGATTAAATCCAAGACTTTCGGCATTTACTGCCTCATAAAAATTACTCTTTAAGAAGTTTTCAAAAGGCACCTTGGCTACATTCTCTACAAGCTCCGGTATCAAGTAGGAAAAGAGCCCTGAATAAACATACTCTTTAGGTTCTTTGAGAGTAGCCTTTTTTATGCTTCTCTTGATCACATCGTACCCTTTTACTGTGAAGTATAAACTGTCTGCTATTTCGACTGGATATTTATCGGAAAGACTGGTGGCAAAATATTTCTTCTTGTAAACACCTGGACTTTTGATCATTTTCTTATAGTAAGGAACCCAAGACTGCCAACCAGATGAATGTGAAAGTAATCTTCTCACAGTGGTTTTACCCCTTTTGTTAAAATCAAAGCCTTGTATGTATTCTTTAATGGGCTGATCGATATCTAGTAAACCCTGATCGTACAGTTTCATCAAAGCTAGTGTTCCAGCGGTAACCTTAGTCACAGAAGCTAAATCGAATAGATGATACTTTTGAACTTGACGAATACTATCGTACGTATGGTACCCATACGCCTGATACAGTAAAATAGAGTCCTTACTTGCTATCAACAGAACAGCACCAGGAAATGCTTTATGCTTAATGGCATCAGTAATAACACTGTCAATTTGTGAAAATACCTGCTCTCTTTTTGCCAGGTTTTGCGAATTTCCTAAATAGAGTATCCCAATAAGCATTAAACTGATAAGAAGCGACTGTTTAGAATTCATTGACATTATTTTTGGGTTGTCCAGAGAAACATATGCAAGAAAAAAGACATTTTATCATTGATTTTGATTCTACTTTTTCAAAGGTCGAAGCCCTCGATATTCTTGGAGAAATTGCTTTAAAAGAGCATAATGAAAAAGAAATTTCAATTCGTAAGATTAAAGAAATTACGGATAAAGGCATGGAAGGTAAGATCACTTTTAGAGAATCACTAGAAAGTAGAATCAAAATCCTAAAAGGAAATAAATCACATCTTCCGGAGCTTATCAGAATTCTTAAAACGAAGGTATCCGCATCCTTTAAGAGAAATAAAGAGTTTTTGATTGAGTACTCCGATCAGTTTTACATTCTATCCAATGGGTTCAAAGATTTTATAGTTCCCGTAGTGGCTGACTATGGCATTGCTGCAGGAAATGTTTTTGCAAATGACTTCATTTATGATGCAGAGGGAAATATTGTGGATTTTGATCGTACTAACGTCTTATCATCTAATAATGGAAAGCCCACTCAGATAGAACGATTGAAATTAGAAGGGGAAGTGTACGTTCTCGGAGATGGGTTTACGGATTACGAAATAAAGAAAGCGGGATTTGCAAAAAAGTTCTATGCTTTCACTGAGAATATCAGAAGAGAAAAAGTACTCGCTTTAGCAGATGATGAAGCTAAGAGCTTTGATGAATTTTTATATGCCGTGGACATGAAAAGAGCCCTATCCTACCCGAAGAGTAAAATCAAGGTGCTTTTATTGGAAAACATACATGCACAAGGTATAGACAAGCTAAAAGAAGAAGGATACCAAGTGGAAGTTTACCCTGCGGGAATGTCAGAGGATGAATTATGCGAGGCTATTCAGGATGTTTCAATCATTGGAATAAGAAGTAAAACGCAGATTACACGAAAAGTACTTGAGAAGGCTAAAAGACTGATGTCTGTTGGTGCATTTTGTATTGGAACCAATCAGATTGATTTGATAGCTTGCCAGGAACAAGGTGTAGCAGTTTTCAATGCACCCTACAGTAACACCAGATCGGTGGTAGAACTTGCTATCGGTGAGATCATCCTATTGATGAGAAACCTTCCTGATCGATTAAACGAAATGCATAATGGAGTCTGGACTAAATCAGCAAAAAGTAGCAATGAAATTCGTGGTAAATCTCTGGGTATTGTTGGCTACGGAAGCATAGGATCCCAACTTTCTGTCATTGCCGAAACGATGGGAATGCGAGTTTTTTATTACGATCTGGAAGAAAAACTTGCGTTGGGAAATGCTACACGATGCGACAGCCTGGAAGAACTATTGGAGCTCAGCGAAGTAGTTTCTTTGCACGTGGATGGCAGACCTGAGAATACCCATATCTTCAATGAAGACATTTTTTCAAAAATGAAGAAAGGAACAATCCTTATCAATCTCAGTAGAGGAAAAGTGGTAGAGATCACAGCTTTAAAAAAGTACATTGAAAACGGAACAATAAGAGGAGTTGGTGTGGATGTATTTCCTGAGGAGCCGATGAGTAATCAAGATGAATTCAGATCAGAACTCAGAGGATTGCCAAATATCATCATGACTCCACATATCGGTGGTAGTACAGAAGAAGCACAACGGAATATCGCGAATTTTGTACCAAACAGAATCATGGATTACATGAATTCTGGTTCTACATCCGGGAGTGTGAATTTCCCCAACTTGGTATTACCTTCTCTACAAAATGCCCATCGTTTTATCCACGTCCATCATAATGAACCAGGAGTACTCGCAGAAATAAATCAGGTTTTAGCTGAACATTCTATCAATATTGTTGGTCAATATTTGAAAACGAACGACTTGATCGGTTATGTTATCACTGATATCAATAAAAATTATGATGATTCTGTGATCAGCACACTTAAGAAAATAAAATCTACGATTCGTTTTAGGGTATTATATTAGTGCTATATTTATTCTTGAAACAATGAAATTTTACAAGAAGTCAGAATTCAGGAGTTCTTTTTAACATGGACCAACAAGAGTCACCAAATTGGAAAAAGTTAGATAGTGTGGCAGAATTCGATGAAGTACTTGAACGATCTCGTGTCAAACCTGCCCTTATCTTTAAACATCGGTCCACATCACCTGAAAGTATTAGCGTAAAAAAGCGATTTGAGTCGCAATGGGCTATTGATGAAGATCTTCTTGATCTATATTTGGTTCAAGACCACAATAATCCCGATTTTATTTCAACTCTCATCGACACAGCTGGAGTTGACAATGAGTACCCACAAGTTTTACTATTCGCAGATGGCGTGACCATGTACGATGAATCACACCAGATGATCAATGTAAAGAAGATCAAAATAGCCTTGAAAATCATCAATCGCACTTTTAAATGGATGGAATCGAGAGCCTAAAAACGTACAGTCTAAAATAATTTGAAACCAAGTAGCCAAGTGCTACTTTTTTTTGTACATGTCGAATACTATTTACTTTACTCCCGGCCCATCTCAACTATATTTTAGCGTTGAGCAACACCTGAAAAATGCTATGAGAGAGGATATCCCAAGTGTCTCTCACAGAAGCAGTCAATTTTCTCACATATTCAGTGAGACTACATCTTACATAAAATCACTGCTAGGACTATCAGACCAATACCATATTTTCTTTACGTCTTCTGCTACCGAAGTCTGGGAAAGGATTTCACAAAATCTGATAGAAAAGCATTCTTATCATTTTGTAAATGGGTCCTTTGCAGATAAGTTCACTCAGATTGCCAGGCAGAATAAGATCAACGTTACTATTAATAACCCCGGGTTTGGAAAACCTTTTGAATTAACAGAAATCTCAAAAGAGAACGAGCTTATAAGTGTTACCTATAACGAGACTTCCGCTGGATTTCAATTTGATAATACACATTTAGAGCAACTCAGAAAAAAATACCCTCAAGCTTTGATTGCCTTAGACGTTGTAAGTGTAGCACCTGCTGTTCCAATTGATTTCAATCTTGTAGATACTGCTTACCTATCTGTTCAAAAATGCTTCGGTCTACCCTCTGGTCTGGGTGTTTGGATTGTAAACAGACGTGCTTTAGACAAGGCCGCTAATCTTACAACGCAATACCAGGGAAGCTATCATTCACTGACGTCTTTATTAACGTCATCAAAAAAGAATCAAACTCCAGAAACACCGAATGTACTAGGCATCTACCTCTTAGGTAAAGTAGCCCATGATATGCTACAAAAAGGTAAAGAAATGATGCATAGAGATACGGCATATAAATCAGCTTTGCTATACCAAGCTGTTGAAGAAAATCCAAATTTGAGTCCCTTTATACAAAGCAGCATCAATAGGTCAAAAACAGTATGTATCGCTAAAGTGAAGGGTAAAAACCACTGGCTATTACAACAATTTGAAAAAATGGGCTTCATACTTGGAGAAGGGTACGGAGAGTACAAAAATGACCACATTAGAATTGCTAATTTTCCCACCCACTCAAAAGAACAAGTGGAATACCTCTCTGATCTACTAAAAGCATGTCGTCCAAATTAAATTTTATATTCAAATAAATATTCAGTAAAATCAGTAGTAAGTGTCGTAATTGCTTAGATTAAAGAATTATTTTTTGTTTATTGAATGTAATCAAGGATCTACATATATTAAAAATTACTAATTTTGTATCAGATTTTTTGTCATGTATACATTCAACAAAATTTTAGTCGGATTAGATAACTCTGCAATGGACGTCCAGCTGATTAAAGCTGCATGTCGAATTTGCAAACTTTCAGGGTCTACTGATATCTACTTCACAAACATTGTCAAGGAGTTTGATTATCCCCAATCGTTACTTGAAGAATTCCCTGACATAATTGACAAGGCATTAAGTGAAAGAAAAGAACAAATCAAGAGAGCCGTCGATAAGAATTTTGACTGCGCTGAAGTAAGTATTCATTATGTGGTAGAGCAAGGAAAGCCCACAAGGTACCTAATGAAGCTTGTCAGCGAGCTTGATTTAGACCTTGTAGTAATAGGCAGAAAGAGCGAAAAACCCGGAGGTGGCATCATTATCAACAGACTTGCCAGAAGGGCTTCCTGTTCATTACTTGTAGTACCCAAAAACACCAATCTAAACCTCCAAAATATTTGGGTGCCTAGTGATTTCTCCGGTTATTCTAAGATGGCTCTGGAGAAGAGTGTGGAGATTGCAAGGAGAGTTGACGGAACTCCTACTATCAATATTCAAAATGTATTTCAAGTTCCTTCGGGATACCACTATACTGGAAAATCTTTCCAAGAATTTGGGGAGATCATGAAAAATCACGCTCAAAAAGATTACCAAACATTTACAAGTCATGTCGACCTTGATGGCATTGCACTTAACGTGATTTATTCTTTAGAGCAAGACGAAGATGTTATTTTCACCATAGTAAAGGAAGCTAGATCCCAAAAGGCCGACATGGTCATAATTGGTGCAAAAGGAAGAAACGCTACGACAGCTATTTTCATAGGCAGCAGTGCTGAGAAACTTATTCAACTTGATTCAGAATTGCCAATCATGGTGGTAAGACCTAAGGGAAAAACAGCCGGGCTTGTCGAATACTTGAAAGAGTTGTAATTCAACCCCTTATTTTGTCGAGCAAGTGGTTGAGCTGACTTATTTCCGTTTCAGATAGTTTATTGATGCTTTCTTCCCATATGATCATTTCATCATCTATAGTTGAAAGCATTTTGAGTCCTTGTGCTGTAATTAGTACATCCACCGCCCTCCTATCGTCGTTGCATTGCTTTCTCGTTACCAAGCCTTTCGCTTCCAATCTATCCACAATTCGTGATGCATTACTACTTTTATCAAGCATCCTTTCGATGAGGAGATTTATTGTGGCCGCTTTTGGATATTGGCCTCTTAGTATTCTCAAAATATTAAATTGAGGTAAGGTCAATTCATGTGGCTTAAATAAACTTTGCATCAATTGCACTAAATAATTGCTCGTGTAAACAAGGTTTACGATCGCTTTAGAAAAGTTATCGTTGAATATCTCCTGTTGAATATCGTCCTCAATCCTACTCATATACATCTTCCCGATAGAGAATGTAAATAAAAAAAATAATTTTGGCTTAATTAAACCTTTTGAAATATTTGAAGTCTTACCTGCAAAACCCACTATTTTGGAAGATCAGGAAATCAAATCGCTTTTTCTAAATCCAGAAACAGAACGTAATGGCTTCGAGCAACTTACTCGTAAATACAGTCAAAGAGTTTATTGGCATGTACGTAAAATAGTAATAGATCATGATGATGCAGATGATGTAACTCAAGAAGCCTTTCTAAAAGTTTGGACTAATAGGTCCAAATTTCGCGGTGATAGCGGCTTGTTTACATGGATCTATAGAATCGCAACCAATGAATCCTTGAACTTTCTGAATAAAAAAAAACGGACCATTATAGGTGGAGAGCTAGAAGTTGAATTAGCTAGTAGTTTGACAGCTGATGAATTGGTATCCGGCGATAAGATACAACTAATGTTACAGCATGCCATCCTTAGTCTACCCGAAAAGCAACGGCTTGTATTTAATATGAAATATTTTGATGATCTAACATTCAAGCAAATCGCAGAGATTACTGATACTAGCGAAGGTGCTTTGAAAGCAAGTTATCATCATGCTGTAAAAAAGATTGAAGAATTCATGAAGGGGAATTAAACCTTTGAATAACTAGCTTGTCTAAGAAGAGAGATGAACCAATTTGATCTAAATAAAGAACGATTTACCCATCCATTCAAGGTGCCTAATGGATATTTTGATGAGTTAAAAGCTAAAGTTGTTGAGAATTCAGAAAATTTATCGAATGTGATTAAGAGCAGTAATGTGAAAAATCCATTCTCTGTGCCAGACCTTTATTTTGATCAACTCAGTGATAGAATACTGGATAATATTGATGAAGAAAAAACACGTAGGCTCAATCCAAACACTGGTAATAATTTGTGGTTTGGCGTAGCGGCAGCGGCAACAGTATTGCTTTCAATTACCCTGCTCTTTCAAAATAATCGGGCAACATTAGATACTAACGTTCTTGCTGATATATCCAATGATGAGATTCTTTTCTATCTGGACTATTACGAAATGGATGAAATGGAACTTATCGAAACCATAGATGACAATATGGAATGGGTTAATGATGAAGATCAATTATTAAATGAGATGGACCTGGGAAATACGATTATTGATAATTTGTATTTAGAATTCGGTCTCAGTGAAACTATATGAGTATGAAAAAGATTTCCATTTATCTACTAGGGCTATTCATTTTTGGAAATTGTATAGCCCAGAACCAAGATCAAGTTCTTCAAAAAATTGAAAATGCAAAGATTGCTTTAATAACAAAAAGACTTGATTTGACCTCAGAACAAGCTCAGCAATTTTGGCCGATTTACAATGACTTCTACGATCAACAGAAAGCCATTCGCTCTACTTATTTAGAAGCTAAAAAAGGCGTTGATCCAAGAACTGCCTCAGATGATCAAAACAAGCAATTATTAGCGTTAGGTTTAAAAATAAAGGAACAGCAACTGCAACTAGAGAAAGACTATTCAACGAGGATGCTAAACGTAATAACCAGCAGGCAAATGATAGAACTTCGTAAAGCCGAATCTGATTTCCGTAAAATGCTAATAGATCGGGTCCGAAACAATAATCAGAATCGACAAAATCAGAAGCAAAGATTGAAAAACGAAGAAAGAGTCCGGCAGCAACGAAATAATTAGATCCAGAATAATGAGGAAATTTCCCGCATTTCTCATTGCAATGTTTATTTCTCTTCTTGCCCTTGCCCAAGAAAAGAGAGACTACGCAGCAGAACTTGCACAATTGGAAGCAGAGCTAGATTCGCTTAGTATATTCTCACTTCTAGACAGCGTCATTAGTAGCTCCATCAGTATACCTTCTGAACTGAGTATTAGAGCAGGATTCTCCAGTAATACAGTAAATGCAGGTAGAAACTACGGCGTAGATCAGTACGGATATAATACAGGTGCATCTTTCTATCATCGAAAAGGGCTTTATCTTGATCTTTCAAGCTACTGGAACAGTGACTACCGCCCGCAGTATACTGTAAGTATGGCATCATTTGGATATTTAGGTGCATTTAGAAACAAGCTAAGCTATTCGATCAACTATGAAAGATGGATGTATAACCCCAACCTATCAGAGCTATCAGATGGCTTAAAGAACAGCATTGGCGGTTTTGCTTCCTATGACATTAGGGGCTTTTTTGTTGGCTTAGATTATGCCTATCTGTTTAATTCTGCTAGACAGGTTAACAGGATTATTGGAACGCTAGGAGGAACTTTACAATTAAAAAATAAATGGATATTTGATCGAATATCCATACTTCCGAACTTAAACATGGTCTACGGCAATGATGAGATCACTATCTATTATAATGGCTCTCTCATTGATGCTTTCAGAAATGAAAAAACCTTATTCAATGAGTTAGGGAGAGGAAAATTAGAGATTTTCTTAACAGATGCTGATCGAAACAGAATTACGCAAATCAATCAAAACGATGAGCTCAATCGACAGGAAAAAAAACAACGAATCACATTACTTCTGCTCAGTAATCCTGATATTCAAGAATACATCTACACTAAACTCGATCAGACAACCGATCAGTACGGTATAATGAATTATTCACTTTCATTTCCAGTAACTTTTCAAATCAATAAATGGCGTTGGATGATTGCATATTCGTACTCCATTCCCATCTCTTTGCCCGGTGAAAATTTTGAACTGGATCCCCTTTCCTACTTCACCTCCTCTTTGAGCTATCAATTCCAGATTAGTTCAGGGTCGCGCTAGTTATTAAGCTAGATAAAGCCTAGCTTTACGTCCCGTAACTAGGAGAATACAATTATTCATTCATGCCCAAAGCCAAGTATATTTTTGTTACGGGAGGTGTTACCTCGTCTTTAGGTAAAGGTATTATTGCTGCATCCCTGGGTAACCTTTTGCAAGCAAGGGGTTTTTCTGTGACAATCCAAAAATTTGATCCCTACATCAATGTTGATCCGGGTACTCTGAACCCATACGAGCATGGAGAATGTTATGTCACCGATGATGGTGCGGAAACAGATTTAGATCTTGGCCACTATGAAAGATTTCTAAACATCCCCACCTCGCAAGACAATAACGTTACAACTGGAAGGATATATTTTGATGTTATACAGCGAGAAAGAGCTGGCGACTTTTTAGGCAAAACTGTTCAAGTGGTGCCGCACATTACTGATGAAATTAAAAATAATTTCTACAAGCTGGGAGAGACAGGGAAGTATGATATTGTCATCACAGAAATAGGTGGTTGCGTTGGAGATATAGAGTCTTTACCCTTCATTGAAGCTGTAAGACAAGCTAGATTTGAATTAGGGCCATCGAATGCCGTAGCAATACACCTGACTTTAATCCCTTATCTGAAAGCTGCCGGCGAACTAAAAACCAAACCAACTCAGCATTCTGTAAAAGAATTACTCGAGGCGGGAATTCAACCAGATGTACTAGTCTGTAGAACAGAACACCATTTAACACAAGATATCCGCAGGAAACTGGCATTATTTTGCAATGTGCCTGTTAACCATGTAGTGGAAAGCATTGACGCAGAGACTATCTATGATGTTCCACTATTGATGCGAAAAGAGAAGCTTGACCAACGTGTGTTGACGAAGTTGAAGCTAAAGCATAAAAAGGAACCCGCAATTGATCATTGGAAGGAGTACTTAGGAAAACTTAAAAACCCAACTGATGAAGTAGAAATTGGTCTAATTGGGAAATACGTTGAATTAAAGGATGCTTATAAATCTATTGCTGAAGCCTTCATTCACGCAGGCGCAGAGAACGAATGTAAAGTCAATGTAAAATGGATCCAATCTGAAGAGCTCTCAGAAGAAAATGTTCAGAGAACTTTGATGAGTCTTTCTGCTATACTTGTAGCTCCCGGGTTTGGTGAAAGAGGGCTTGAAGGAAAAATCGAAGCGGTTAGGTTTGCGAGAGAAAATAAAGTACCCTTTTTTGGAATATGCTTGGGTCTTCAATGCGCAGTGATTGAATTTGCCAGAAATGTGCTAAAGCTCAAAAAAGCAAATTCAACAGAAATGAATCCAAAAACGAAGTACCCTGTTATAGATCTCATGGAAAATCAAAAAGGTGTCACTAATTATGGTGGCACCATGCGTCTTGGCGCATACAGCTGTTCTGTTAAAAAAGCCTCTAAAGCTAACAGTGTCTACAGCTCTCTGAAAATCAGTGAGCGACATAGGCATAGATATGAATTCAACAACGAATTTCTGGAACAATTCGAGCAGAATGGTATGATCGCTTCAGGTACAAACCCCGATACCAACTTAGTTGAAATAATGGAAATTCAAGATCACCCATGGTTCATTGGGACACAATTCCACCCTGAATTAAAGTCAACCGTTCTAAACCCACATCCTTTATTCGTTAAGTTCGTCAAGGCTGCGCTCACACACAAAAACTCAAATAATTTTTAATTTTTACTAAACGGAATGGATAAAAATCAATTCATAGGATTAATACTGATGCTAGTATTGATCACAGTTTATTTTCAGTTTTTTGCGCCTAATCCTTTAGAAGAGACACCCGTTGTCGATAATGCTCCATTTCAAATAGGAGATGAGGCTGCTGATCCTGCCGAAGCAATATCAGGAACCAGTGAATTAACAGAAGCCAACACTTCTGATTCTGCTAAAATAGCCCTCTGGACAATTAAATACGGTCAATTTTGGGAGGCTGCTGAAGGGACTTCTGAGATTATTACTGTGGAGAATGAAGATCTTAAAATAGATTTTTCATCTAAGGGTGGACTCATTCAACAGGTTGAACTTAAAAACTTTGAATCCTATGGAGGCACTCCTTTGATTTTATTCAACAATCAACATAAACTAAATTTCTATGTAGATCATCAAGGGCGTAGAGTAGATATTTCTGAACTACACTTCACCCCTACTCTAAAAAAGCTTGCTGACACCATACTATTAGATTTCTCACTTAATTCTTCGGTTGCTCAGCTTGATTTCAAGTACAAGATCGGACCGTCTGGATTTTTAGTGGATTTTGAGATCGTATCCAATGGTTTTGAGAAAGTTATTGACGCAAAGAACCCTACCCTGTTTTGGGGAGCCTCACTAGCTAAGCTTGAGCGAGAGCTTGAAGATACCAGAAGAAGAACTTCGGTAGTTTACTACTACAAAAAAGGAGAAGGTGATAACCTGAGTAAAACCGCAACTAGTCACGAAGAAGACGCTTTAACTGAACCATTGCATTGGGTGAGCTTTAATCAAAAGTTTTTCACCTCTGCCGTGATCGCTAAGAAATCTTTTAGTAATGCTTTCGTCACACAAGATATCCCTGCAGATGACCAAGTGGTAAAGAATGTCAGTGCCACCTTGGAGATACCTTATACTGACTTGGCGAATAGCCAAACAAGCTTCTCATTCTATTTTGGACCAAATGATTACCAGGTACTAAAGGCAGTAACGGAAGGTTTTGAAAATAACCTGGAATTAGGGTGGTTCTTTCTGCCTGCAATCAACAAATTTTTAATCATCCCAATTTTTAATTTCCTGGAGATGTTTCTTCCAAATTATGGTCTAATCATCATCGTTATGGTACTTATCATTCGAGTGATTTTGAGCCCTCTGACCTATAAATCCCATATTTCTATGGCAAAAATGAGAGTGCTCAAACCGGAACTGGATGAGTTAAAAGAGGAAATTGGAGATGATATGCAAAAGCAGCAGACTGCTCAAATGGATCTTTATCGAAAGGCTGGTATTAATCCTCTGAGTGGATGTATTCCAGTTCTGTTGCAATTCCCAATATTGGTTTCTCTTTTTTACTTTATACCGAATGCCATAGAACTGAGATTAGTCCCATTCCTTTGGGCTGAAGACATGTCCTCGTTCGACAGCATCCTCGACTTACCATTTAGTATCCCTTTCTATGGCTCACATGTAAGTTTATTTACGTTACTGATGGCTGGTTCAACGGTGCTGACTACCATGGTCAATGCGCAGACTACTTCAGTTCAGGGACCCATGAAGACCATTCAATACATGATGCCTGTAATGCTTTTATTCTTTTTCAACAGCTACCCATCAGGTCTATCGTACTACTATTTTGTATCTAACATCGTTTCATTTGGACAGATCGCTTTATTTAGAAGGTTTGTTGATGAGGATAAGATACACCGCATAATGCAAGAGAATAAAAAGAAAAATGCGAATAAGAAAAAGTCAAAATTTCAGTCAAGATTGGAAGAAGCTATGAAGGCTAGTCAGGAGGCCCAGAAGAAGAATAAGAAAAAATGATTTAACTGAATGATCAATGATGATCGTCTAATTCATTGATTACTAATACGCTATGAAAGGTCTCTTTTCTTGGAGACCTTTTCTTTTGAATTTGAGTGTCGATCTTGTGATCATGATTGATATATTTGTGTCCTTTTCGATATTCGAAAAGACCTTAAATTCATCATCTTCATGGGCAAAATAATCTCTATAGCTAATCAAAAAGGAGGAGTAGGAAAAACCACAACAGCCATTAATTTAGCTGCAAGCTTAGCGGCATTGGAATTAAAAACTTTGATCGTTGATGCTGATCCTCAGGCAAATGCAACTTCAGGGGTAGGATTAGATCCTAAAGAGGTAGAGATAAGCGTATATGAATGTATGGTAGAGAATGCAGATGTCAAGTCAAGCATTCAGAAAACACCAATTAAGTACTTAGATATTCTTCCTTCTCACATTGATTTAGTTGGTGCCGAAGTCGAAATGGTCAATATTGAAAATAGAGAAAGTAAGATGAAAAAGGCTCTTTCTGGTATCAAGGACCTTTATGACTACATTATAATCGATTGCTCACCCTCTCTTGGTCTGATTACCGTTAATTCCTTGACTGCGTCAGACTCTGTTATTGTACCAGTCCAGTGCGAATACTTTGCATTGGAAGGTCTTGGCAAACTCTTGAATACAATTAAAATCATTCAAACCAGACTTAATCCCGATTTAGAAATTGAAGGTATCTTACTAACGATGTATGATACACGCCTCAATCTTTCTAATCAAGTAGTTGAAGAAGTGCAAACGCACTTCAAATCCATTGTCTTTGATAGCATAATTCCCAGAAACATTAAACTGAGTGAATCTCCGAGCTTTGGAGTCCCTGCGATAGCTCATGATGCTGAGAGTAAAGGAACTATAAGTTATCTCAATTTAGCCAGAGAGATTCTCAAAAGAAACCAAGTAAAAGCCGCTTAATCGTCTATGTCTGCAAAAGCTAGAAAATCAGGTCTGGGGAAAGGCTTGTCTGCATTACTAAGTGATTCGAACGAGGAAAACGTTGGCAAAAAAAATCTAAGCAGTTCCGGAGCAACGCTTGAAGGTACTATAGCTGAGATTCCGGTTAATTCTATAGAGGTGAATCCTTTTCAGCCCAGAACTGATTTTAATGAAGACTCACTCAAGGAACTAGCAGAATCAATAAGCGTTCAGGGCATCATCCAACCCATCACGGTAAGGAAGCTGAATGAAAAGTCGTATCAGTTAATATCTGGAGAACGAAGATTTCAAGCCTCCAAAAGAGCCGGTTTAAAAATGATTCCTGCTTACATCCGCGTAGCTAACGACCAGCAGATGTTAGAGATGGCACTCATTGAAAATATTCAACGAGAGAATTTAAATGCCATTGAAATTGCACTTAGTTATCAACGTTTATTGGATGAATGTGAACTTAAACAAGAAGAATTGGGCGACCGCGTTGGTAAGAATAGAACGACTGTTAACAATTATTTAAGATTATTAAAGCTGCCACCAGATATACAAGTTGCACTTAGAGACAGCGTTATATCGATGGGACATGCAAGGGCCTTGATTACTGTTGAAGACGTGGGCTTGCAGCTAGGTATTTTTAAAAAGATTGTAGCGGAGGGATTATCGGTACGCAAGGTCGAGGAATATGTTCGAAGTATGAGCAAACCAAAGTCCACAAACTCTGGTAATCTTCATACCTTAAATGAAGACTTAGCGAGATTACAGGATCAACTGTCGACTCATTTTGGGACAAAAATTAAGATTAAATCAGGTAAAAATGAAAAGGGTGAAATTAGTATTCCCTTCGCCTCAACGGGAGACCTCAATAGGATTCTTGAAATACTTGAAGTTTAGTCCACTTCTTCTACTTTTCCTTTTATCAAGTCAAATACTTAGTGCTCAAACGAAGGAAGAAGATTTAGTCGTGGATTCGACGTTCCTTTTCATGCCTGATACGTCAGTTTTCTTTGATTCACAGTTTCAAATTGATCCTTTAAAAGCAGCCTTATATTCTGCCATCCTTCCCGGTTTGGGACAGGCCTATAATGGCCAGTACTGGAAGATTCCATTGATTTATGGAGGTGGGATTGCCTTTTTTCATTTGATTAGACAAAACCATCGATTTTACAATCAATTTAGATCTGCCAAACTTGCATTGTCTGGTACCGGTTCTGCGTTGGCAACCAACCCTTTTGAACCCCATGCTCCTGGCGTTTATTCGAGCTCTGCGATCGACAGGAACACAGAACGCTACAGAAGGGATCGCGATTACATGATGATACTTGCTGGTGTATTTTATCTATTAAATATAGCTGAAGCACATATTGCCGCTCATTTGAAGGAATTTGATATCAACGACGAGCTTTCAGTTAAAATGCGTCCTGTAATTCAAAACCATCAAGTATTTTCGCAATCGGGAGGTTTAGCCCTAACGCTTACTTTTTGATGCATATAGGAATCTTAGGTTATGGAAAGATGGGGCAAGTTATTGAAAAGCTAGCCTTAGAGCGAGGTCATAAAATACCACTGATTATAGACAAAGATAATCAGCACTTATTCGAAGAATACGGTGGTCAACTTGACGCAACGATAGAATTCACAACTCCTAAAACAGCTGTCACAAATATTAAACAAAGCATTGACAAGGGAATACCCATCATCGTTGGAACTACTGGATGGCTGGGTCAGCTTGAAGAAATAAAAGATTATGTAGCAGGACATAACGGCACCTTGTTCTACACAAGTAATTTTAGCTTAGGGGTAAACATCTTTTTCAAACTGAATAAGTGGCTAGCTGACACAATGGGTAAGTACACTGCTTATCAAGTCAGATTAGATGAAGTGCATCACGTACACAAGGAAGACAAACCTAGTGGTACTGCACTTACGCTTGCAGAGACCATAATTGACAAAATAGCTCGATATGATGGATGGTCTCTTGATACCGCTGATAAAAAAAACAAACTCCCGCTATTTTCGCACCGTAAAGATGAGGTGGCAGGAACACATTCAGTAAGCTATCAATCCGGGATAGATGAACTAACTATACAGCATACCGCTTACGACCGTACAGGTTTTGCATTGGGTGCCATTGAAGTTGCTGAATGGATCAAAGGAAAAAAAGGAGTATTTACGATGGATGACTTTCTAAATTTTTAGCAAACTATGTATTTCAATGATTTTAGTTTAACCTCAGTTTTAATCTTCGTGATTGGCTGGTATGCATGTCAGGCTGTGGCTTATTATAAATTTTTCGAAAAGGCTGAGGAACCTTCCTGGATTGGATTTGTGCCGTTTTACAATTACTACGTGCACATGAAGATTATAGGAAGACCTACTTGGTGGGTGCTTCTCTTATTTGTTCCTGTTATTAATTTTTTCGTAGCACTAACCATACATTTAGACCTTCTGAAATCTTTTGGAAAGTATACCTATTTTGATCAGGCCTTCGGTGTGATCCTTGCGCCAGCCTACATGCTATACGTGGCCTATGGTCCTACAAAATATGAGGGTAAGGCAACTGAGATGCCTAAAGTGGCAAAAGGGCCAGTAAAAGAATGGTTTGAAGCAATCGTTTTTGCAGTCTTTGCAGCCACCTTCATAAGATGGGTCTTCATGGAAGCGTACGTAATACCTACTCCTTCCATGGAACGTTCGCTGTTGGTGGGAGATTTTCTTTTTGTTAGTAAAATAGAATATGGACCAAGAACACCTAAAACTCCTATTCAGGTACCGCTGACACACGCTAAAATATGGGGTACTGAGATACCCTCTTATCTAGAATTTATTCAATTTCCACATTTTAGACTTCCCTCTTCCGGCAAAGTGGAAGGCGGAGATGTAGTAGTATTCAACTATCCACCTGAGTTTGAGCATCCAATAGATCTAAGAACACATTATGTTAAAAGGTGTATCGGTACTCCGGGAGACATTATTGAAGTAAAAGCCTCAGATGTCTATGTCAATGACAAACGCATGACTGATCCAGAAATGATGCAAAAAAGATATTTTGTCGAAACAGAGCAAATGATTCGTGAGCGTGTGTTTGATGAATATGGTATTTGGGAATATTATCAAGCGATCAACCGATTAGGTACCAAAGGGTACATTGTATTAAGTACAGAAGAGGAGGTAAGAAAGCTTGAGAAACTCAATTTCATTAACTCGGTAACGCTGGAAATTTCTGATAAAGACGACGTAGAACAAAACACCTTTCCTGATGCCCGGTATTTCAGATGGAATGCAGATCATTACGGACCGCTGAAGGTTCCTGCAGAAGGAATGACCATAGTAATTGACGAGTACACTTTGGCCAAATACGGATCAACTATCAGAGATTATGAAGACGCAGGAGATGTAAGGATCAAGGTTGATGAGCTAATAATCAATGGAGAAGTAGTCTCTTCCTACACCTTTAAAAAGGACTACTATTTCATGATGGGTGACAACCGACATAATTCGCTAGATTCTCGTTATTGGGGATTTGTATCGGAGGATTTTATTGTCGGGGAAGCGTCTTTCATTTGGATGTCATTGAATGAGAGAGAGCGTCTACTAAGTAAGATCCGATGGGGTAGAATTTTTAAGGGCATCAAGTAATACTTCTTGAGATTCGAAATACTCTGGATGTGTACGGTAGATGGCTGCGAAAAATACAAGGAAAGCTATTATGGCCACAATTAGCAAGGCAATCCCTAACATAGAGAGAAAGCCCTTGAACATGTATTTTCTCTCTTGTACAGATTCTTGTTTGCTATAAAACCAGCTCATCAGTATCTGTTAATATTACCAATTTATTGTGGGTAACCCTTTTGCAGACAGGTAATCATTGGTTTTACTGAAATGTTGACATCCAAAAAACCCTCTGTGTGCAGACAAGGGAGATGGATGTGGGGCTTTTAGAATAAGGTGATTATTGGCATCAATCAATTCACTCTTCTTTTGGGCGTAAGAGCCCCAAAGTAAAAACACGATGTTTTTTTTGTTCTCTGATACTATTTGAATGACTGAGTCAGTAAATCTCTCCCATCCTTTCTTTTGATGTGATCCTGCTTGATGAGCTCTTACGGAAAGTGTCGCATTTAGCAACAGTACGCCTTGTTTAGCCCATCTTACCAAACATCCATGAGGTGGGATATCCTTTCCTACATCTGCTTTTATTTCTTTGAAAATATTTAATAACGAGGGGGGCATTGGAATTCCCTCATTAACGGAAAAACATAGCCCATGGGCTTGATTAGGTCCGTGATAGGGATCTTGACCTAAGATTATTACCCGTGTATTATCAAATGTACAACGATCGAAGGCACTGAAGATCTGCGAGCCCGGAGGGAAAATTCTATATTGACTATACTCAGACTTCACAAATGAGGTTAATTGTTTGAAGTAAGGAGAATCAAATTGTGTTTGTAGCATTTGACGCCAACTTTCCTCTATTTTCACTTTCATGTAAACGAAATTTGAATTGTATGTACTTTCAAATTAATTCTAAATTGATAAATTACTTTGTTAAAGACTGTATCTTGATGGTAACTGATATTACTAGCGGTATAAAAGTTTCTGTTGAAACAGAGTATCAATCGGAGTACTCTTCTCCTGCACAGCAGCATTACGTCTTCACTTATCGTATTATTATTGAAAACTTAGGTGATAAAACGATCCGTCTAATGACACGACATTGGGAGATATACGATGCTACATACAAAAAAAGAAAAGTTACCGGCGAAGGTGTGGTAGGAAAAAAGCCCACCTTAGAGCCCGGCACATCGCATCAGTATGTGTCCGGCTGTAACCTAAAGTCAGGAATTGGTAAAATGATAGGCTATTATACAATGGAATTACTAGGAAGCGGTAGGACTTTCGATGTAAAGATTCCTGAGTTTAACATGGTAGCACCCATCTTCCTCAACTAGTCGTTGACTTCACTTCTTTTCAGATTAACCAGCTACATCCAGTATTTGTTGAAAGCCAAAGGACGCCATGGCACGCATTCACCCTTTGTGTACAACCTTGCTGAGCAAATAATACCAAAGGCTCGAAATGCTCAACCGATCACCGCTATTGAAGTCCAACTCAAAAAGCTCAAAAAAAATCCTACTCTAATAGAAGTGATAGACTTCAAAACTGGCAATGTTGATACAAAATCTGTAGCAAAGCAAGCATCACAATCCACAAGCAGCTTAAAGTTCAGAAGTCTGCTCAAGCTGTTGTGTGAGGAATTGGAAGTAAAAAATGTTTTGGAGGCAGGCACCTCGTTCGGAATCAGTGCTGCTTACCTTTCGAAAGCCCATTCGGTAATTTCCATAGATACGATCGAGGGTAATCAAAGTATTTCAGATATCGCAAAAAGCCATTTTGGTACATTTGATAAAATCAAATTTCATGTTGGCGATGTACACCATCTCTACCCCAATTTGATAAAAAAAATAAAGCCACAATTAGTCTTTTTAGATGCAGATCATAGAGGAAATACGATAGATTTTTATTTGGAAGCCTTAAAGCCAGTGATGGAAACTGTGAAAGCAATCATCATTCACGACATTTATTGGTCAAAAGATATGTACTCAACCTGGAAGAGACACAGCAAAAAATTTCCAATAGCGGCTGATATTTTCCAAGCAGGTCTATTATTTCCAAATATCGAAACTCCTAATCAACAATTTCGATTGAAATTTTAGCGTTATTTCACCCTTGACTAAGTATCAATTACTTTTGCAGTCCCAAAGAATTTTCAGCAAAAGATGAACGAAAAAAGGTCAGGAGAAACAATGAAGGCTCAAAATCAAAAGTCAAACAAGAGACTTATTGTTATTGGCGTATTTCTCATAGCTGTTATCACCTTTTTGGTGATGCAGAAAATAGATCTTGAAAGACAAAACCAAGAAAAGGAATTAGCTCTGAATCAGGCATTTGTGCAACTAGACTCGTTATCAAATGAGCTGGACGAGCGCATTCTTACTATTTCTAAACTGGGTGGTGAAATTGATACGTTACTATCAATCAAATCGCAACTAGAAACAGAAAAAAAGCTATTGCTTGATAGACAAGAAAGAAGTAAGCAAAGCATTGCTACCCTACAGGATAAGGTCGAAGGCTATCAGGAGCTCTTGCTAATAAAAGATGAAGAAATCAATCAATTGACTGCGATCAACGAAAAGCTATTGTCAGAAAACTCTGATCTGAAGGTGGAGACCTCAGAATTGAATAAGTCTATCAAGAATATTAACAAAGAAAAACAACAGCTGCAAGGGCAAATCGCCATGGTTTCTAGGCTTAGAATCGAGGCCATGACGGTTTATGCATTAAAGGAAGACAAGGAAAGAGCAAATGAATTTCGTAATCGTCACATTGATGAACTAAAAATACAGTTTACTGTTGGTGAGAACTTGGTTGCTCCGATTGAAGGGAAAGCCTTATTACTACGAATCGTTGCTCCAGATGGTAATGTATTATTTGATGTAACCAGAGGTTCAGGAACTTTCATTTTTGAGGGAAGAGAGCAATTCTTTACCGCTCAGAAAGAGATTTTGTTCGATCGTTCCGCTCAGTTAGTTACACTTAATTACGATAAAGGGTCAGAGTTTGCCGTAGGAAGACATGAAGTAGAAGTCTACACGGATCAATACCTGATGGGCAAAGGATCTTTCGTGGTAAAATAATCATATCTTTCTGATATCCATTTGATTCTAGCTGATAAATAGCTAATTTTGCACCGCAAATTTTATTAAACACACAATGAAACGAGATTACGAAACAGTATTCATTTTGACTCCCGTTTTGTCTGAACCTCAGATGAAGGATGCTGTTGAAAAATTCAAAGGTGTGCTGGTAGACGCTGGAGCTGAAATGGTGAACCAAGAAAACTGGGGACTGAAGAAGCTTGCATACCCTATTATGCACAAATCGACTGGTTTTTATCAGTTACTTGAATACAAAGCAGAGCCTTCTGTAATCGACAAGTTAGAGACAGAATTTAGAAGGGATGAAAAGGTGATGAGATTCCTTACCACTGCTCTTGATAAGCATGCAGTGATCTACAACGAAAGACGTAGAAAAGGAGCATTTAACAAAAAAGCAGAAAAAGAGGAGGCCGCATCATGACATTACAAAACGAACCGATCAACAGAGATCAAAAACTAGAGAAGTACTGTCGATTCAAGAAAAACGGTATCAAGTATATTGATTACAAGAATCCTGACTTTCTCCTGAAGTTTGTAAACGAGCAAGGTAAGATCCTTCCTCGTCGTATCACTGGAACTAGTTTGAAATATCAGAGAAAAGTAGCTCAAGCAGTGAAGCGTGCTAGACACATTGCTTTACTTCCTTATGTGGCTGACTCTTTAAAATAATTACTGACATGGAAGTTATCTTAAGAGAAGACATTAAAGGTTTAGGTTACAAAAACGATATTGTAGCGGTAAAGCCGGGGTACGGTAGAAACTACCTTATTCCTCAGGGAATGGCGATTCTTGCGAATACCTCTAACCGAAAGATGATAGAGGAAAACGTTAGACAAGCTGCTCACAAAGCTGAAAAAGCGCTGAAAGACGCGAAGGCGATGGCTGAGAAAATGGGCGAGATTGTCATTGAAATCAAAACAAAAGCTGGTGAATCCGGAAAGATATTTGGGGCGATTACCGCATTGCAAGTTGCGGATGCTCTTGCATCTAAAGGCTTTAATTTTGACAGAAAGAAGATCATTCTACCCAAAAATATCAAAGAGATAGGTGAGCATTCTGCAGTAATTGATCTGCACAAAGAAGTTCATCATGAAATTAAGTTAAATGTAGTTGCTGAATAAGTATACATTGACTAAGATTAAAACCCTGACAAATCTGTCAGGGTTTTTTCGTTTATGGATTTTCAGATTGCCTTTACTCCTACTCCGTTACAGCAAAAGCTTGATTTAGCAAATCGATTGATTGCAGTCGGATCCTGTTTTTCAGAACATATTGCAACAAGACTGACTGCTAATAAACTTTCATGTTTGCAACATCCATTCGGCACATTGTACCATCCCAATGCCATTGCAAGATCCTTAATGGTCACTGAAGGTTCATTCTCTTTAGATGATGTAATCACACATCAAGGTTTATATTTTCATTGGAACGCTCACTCCCGATTATGGGGAAATACCCCTGAAGAGTTAAATGCAAAATATGATAAAGCTATAAAGACAGTTCAAAGAGAATTAGCCCGTTCAAGCTGGATAATCATTACCATCGGCAGCTCGTACGAATATAAGCTCATAGACCGCAATAAACCTGTTGCTAACTGCCATAAACTGTCCGAATCTCATTTTCAAAAACAAATATCAAGCGTTAGCGAGATGTTGGAAAAACAGCGATCTATGCAAACTGCAATAGAAAAGATCAATCCTACAATTAGGTTTCTCTATACCGTAAGTCCGGTTAGACATGTTCGAGATGGACTACGAGAAAATCATATTTCAAAGGGAAGGCTACTGGAAGTAGCAGCTACGCTTTCGCAGGCGAGTAACGTCCATTATTTCCCATCCTACGAAATCATTACTGATCAGCTGAGAGACTATCGCTTCTATAAACGCGATGGGATTCATCCTAATGATCAAGCAGTGGACTACATCTGGGAATTATTGATTGATAAATGGTTTTCAAAAGACCTAAAATCATTTATCACTAATTGGACCCCTATCAAACATGCACTTAATCACAGAGCATTGTACCCTGATTCAACCGTGCATAAGCAGTTTTGCGAGAGTATGATTCAAAAACTAATGGCTATGAAAACTCAGGTAGACACTTCCAAGGAAGTAGCCTATTTTAGATCTCAGATACAGTAAATCTATCATTATACTCTCTTCTTAAAAAAACAGCTGCCGCACAATCTCATACAGTTTATCGAAGATTTATTGCTATTAATCTAAAAATCAATTCCAAAATTGAGATAGCAAATTATTTTCGAAATAAAAAGCATGAAGGATAATCTGGATAATGAAAAGGAGTATATAGCTAATTTCAAGAGTTTAGTTAAAGATGAGCCAGTCATTACCTTATCCGAGATAAAAGAAGTTATCAAAAAGTACGAATCACTGCTGCAGAAACTTAAAGCATATCAGGAAATACTCAATGATGTTTTAGGCAAAAAGGTTCAAGGCAAGGGATTCCCTTAAATGGCCTTCTTTGCATAGCTTCGCAATGTGTCCAAAGGTAACCATCTTGTCTATTTTCAGGTAATTCTACCTCTTCCTGTACAGGGGACTTTCACATATGCTATTGCATCAAAAGAATGCCTAAACTCAATTATTGGACATCGCGTCGTTGTACCTTTTGGAAGAAAGAAGTCCTACACAGGGTTGATACTCAGAGAATCCACTCCTGAAGAATCATCATCCAATTATTCACTTAAAAAAATCTCAGAGGTCCTAGATGACCGTCCCATTGTTACCCAAAAACAGCTGCTGTATATGGATTGGTTATCCTCCTACTACATGTGCACACTAGGTGAGGTCTTCAATGCAGCACTACCCTCCCACTTAAAGCTAAGCAGCGAGTCCTACGTTTCATTACTTCCAGGTGTAGATCCTTTTGATCTAGAATTATCTCAAAAAGAGGAACAGCTTGTTCAGGTGCTGACATCGGGTGAACAAACCATACAAGAGTTAAGAAAATACCTCAATATCACTCAACCTCAACCTATCATAAATTCCCTGGCTGAACGGAAGATTGTATATCTGTACGAACGAGTTAAAGACAAGTACACACCTAAGACTGAGAAGAGGCTACGACTCTCTGCAGGGTTTACATCTGAAAAACAGCTGGATCAACTGCAGGATGAGTTATGCAGATCACAAAAACAGCTGGATGTAGTAATTCAGTACCTGACAACTGTTGATGTTTTAAGTCACCCATCCTTGAATGAATTAGGGGTTGCAAAGAAAATACTAGCGAGCAGATGCAGTGATAGTTCCATTAAAACTTTAGTAAAAAAAGGAGTGCTTGAAGAATGGGATCATATAGTGGATCGATTTAACATCAAGGAATCATTCTTGCAAGAATTACCCTCATTATCGCATGTTCAAAAAAAAAGCCTACGATTCTATACTTGAGCAGTTTGAAGCAAAACAAACTGTGCTACTTCGAGGAGTCACTGGCAGTGGAAAGACAGAAATCTACATGAAACTGCTAACTGAGCAACTTCAAATTGGAAATGAAGCACTTCTATTGCTCCCTGAAATAGCACTTACAACTCAGATTATCAGCCGCTTTAGAAAGGTATTTGGAAATGATTTTGGAGTTTATCACTCGAGAATGTCCGATAATGAAAGAGCAGATATTTTCAAAGGTTGTCTAAAAGGTAAATATCCTTTTATCATAGGTGTTAGAAGTGCCGTTTTTCTTCCCTTTCAAAAATTGGGGATGATTATTGTAGATGAGGAGCATGAGTATTCATACAAACAATATGACCCGGCACCACGCTATCATGCAAGAGATGCTGCTATTTATTTAGCTCATTTGCATAAAGCGAAAGTACTGCTGGGAAGTGCCACTCCTTCTTTAGAAACTTACAAGAATGCTCTTGATAAGAAGTATGGATATGTGAATCTGGCGTATCGATTTGGTGATCAGCCATTACCTTCCATACGTATTATAGACCTCAAAAAAGCCCGGCATAAAAAGGAAGTAAAAGGTCATTTTTCAAATGAATTGCTACATGCAATCAACCAAACGGTAGAACAGGGCAATCAAGTGATTTTATTTCAAAATCAACGAGGCTACGCCCCTTTTATCCAATGTACCAACTGCGCCCATATACCAAAATGCCCAAATTGTGCCGTAAGTCTTACCTACCATATCTACCAAAATCAATTAATCTGCCACTATTGCGGATACAAACAATTCATGGAGACAAACTGCTCGTCTTGTGGTAATAATGGTTTAAAAACGATGGGCGCAGGAACAGAAATGATTGAAGAAGAACTTGCTCTCATGTTACCAGGCCTGAGAATAAAACGCATGGATCTGGATACGACGAGAAGTAAATATGCCTATCAGGACATTATAGATTCATTTTCTAATAGAGAAATGGATGTTCTAATTGGCACCCAAATGGTAAGTAAGGGGCTTGATTTTGAGCATGTGAAACTAGTAGGGATTTTTGACGCAGATAGAATCATCCATTTCCCTGATTTCCGCTCTCATGAGCGAGCATTTCAGTTAATTACACAAGTAAGTGGACGCTCCGGACGAAAGTCCGAAAGAGGTCAAGTGATTATCCAAAGCGCTGACATATCACAACCAATATTACAACATATCAAAGAAGGACATCTTGATTTATTCTATACACAAGAAATGTACGAACGTAGAGACTTTAAATATCCACCCTACCACCGTATCATCAAAGTCATCTTCAGACATAAGGATCCAGTGACGGCCCAACAAGCTTCAAGTAGATACAATGCAATGATTAGAAAAGTGATTGGAGAGGATCGACTCCTCGGCCCTATTGAACCAATGATCAATAGAATCAGAAATCTTTACATCCAAGAACTTATATTAAAGGTCGAAAAGAATGTTAAAAACCTGCAATCAATCAAGGAATATCTATCGGGATCAAAGCAAGCCTTGTTAGCTTTGCCCGAATTCAAATCAGTTCTCATCCATTTCGACGTGGATCCGGTTTAATGAGGAACACAGTCCACTATATTTTTTTCTTCTTTTTTGGGTTGATCGCATGCGAAGAAGCATTTGAATTTAAAAGCTATGAAGATCCAGTAGTTACTTATCAGTTCATAGATGCGGACAGTATATATCAATTGCAACTAATAAATAACAAGAGTGAAGACAGTATTTTACTACTTAAACAATTACAAATATCTCTTGACAGTAGCTTGATTGCAATAACGGATAGTATCACTGCCATAGAGATCGCCATAGACAGTGGAAACAATAGCTTCAATAATATCAGATCAGAATTAAACGTACGTTACACTAATGATTCAATTTATTTATTAAATATTAAGATATTAATTACTGATTATCAATTATCTATGGATTCAATAGCAAGCATTCAATCAGGCTTAAATGAAGGCTTTATTCTACTTGATTTCGTAGCACCACAGTTTGGAGTTTCTTACATTGAAACATTCACGGATAGTATGAATGCATATATCTTACCGTTAAACACTACAGATACTATCAGCAGATACATTATCGGTATTTCATCAAAGGAGTATTCCCTCAGTTTAACCCATGAAAACAAGGAGTTTATTACCGCTGACTTAGGTGTTAAAATCGGAATCGACCAGCTAATGGTATACCATTCGAATTTTGACAGCGTCTCTCTTTCTTGCACTAACGATAAGTGTTCAACCAATGGTACGAAGATTATTTGCTATTACTAGCCTCATGGCAACCACTGCATTAGCAGCTCAGGATACCACCATTTACAAGCGTAAACTGTTGACACCTCAACTGTACTGGGACTACGGTAAAACTGCTACACTATGGACCAATTTTGAAAAAAAGACAGAAATTGGAGCGGGGGTTTTGCTATTTGAAAGGATTGATTTATCTGCAGAGTATGGACTAGCTACCTTAAACCCTAGAAATGCATTTGAGAACATCGATTATACTGCCAAAGGGTCCTACTTTAGACTTGGCATTGGGTACCTTGCCAGCATAGATCCAAGGAACAAACTTGGTTTGGAGGCTAGATATGCTTTTGCTAATTATCAGGATTCAGGTGATATTGTATATGCTACCACTTCCGGATACAATACAGACTATCTAAGAAATTTCAGCAGAGAGGATTTTGAGGCCACCTGGACCGAAATCAACTTGGTTTCGCAGCGATACCTTACCCTGATAAAGTCGACTCCTGAACATTGGGCGAACCGACTGTTGTCGATTGGATTGAAAATCCGGTATCGTATGCTTATTTCATCATCAAAAACAGAAACCATTCCACCGATTTATGCAATACCTGGATACGGACGTGCCGAATCCAATAATCTGACTGCACTCAATTTCTTCATAAGAGCTACTTTATAGCGTCCAATCTTGATTGAGTTGGCTTATTGCAAAGTGAGCTGTCATGTCAAAGTGACAAGGAACTATGGAAACATAATTATTGGCTATTGCCCACTCATCATTATCCTCTTCCTTATCATGATTGATAAAATTACCGGTCATCCAGAAATACTCTCTACCATACGGGTCTAATCTGCGGTCAAAATCTTCTTGCCAATTGGCATTTGCTTGCCTGCAAATTTTGTACCCCTTTATTTTTTCATTTTGAATGGGTGGCATGTTTACATTTAATGCAACACCTCTGGGAATACCTTTAGCTAGAACCTGCCTGGCAACGTTAGTCACGTACTCATCAACGTGAGACATATCCGCCTGATGACTGTAATCACAAAGCGAATACCCTATGGAAGGAGTTCCTTCCATGGCACCTTCAATTGCAGCACTCATAGTGCCACTATACAAAACGCTTATAGAGGTATTACTACCATGGTTAATACCACTAACTACCAGATCAATTTTTCTATCCTTGAATACATGATGTCGTGCCAGCTTAACACAGTCGGCTGGTGTGCCACTACATTCGTAAGCTTCTACCCCTTCGAAAAGTGATCTCCTATTTAGCCTAAGTGTATTTCCGACGGTAATAGCGTGTCCCATTCCAGACTGAGGGCCATCTGGTGCAACCACCACCACCTCACCTATTTCTTTCATCAAATCGATCAGTTTTCGAATTCCTCTTGAGCTAACTCCATCATCATTTGTGACGAGAATGAGTGGTTTTGGCATAACTAAATCGAGTTATAAAAACTTGTGATTCGAATGAGATCCTTTAGTTCATTCGTTTGCAGTCTATTCGAGCGCATGAATTCCTTTACCTTTTCTTTTTTCGAATGCATAACCTGCAGCAGGTCATTTTTTGACCCTCCGAAATAGGTGATATTACCTTTCTTGTCCAAGAAAAAAAAGTTGTAGTCTACTGAATTTTGAACGATTCTAGGACCTCCAGCCCAAAAAGGGTTTGAACTGGTAACCGTCTCTTGAACAATCTTTTCTCTGGCTAATAAAGATAAACCTCCTTCATACAATAATTCGAATATAACAGGAGTCTCATAACTGCTCCTCAGGTTGTAAGGAATTGTGTAAAACTGCCTGTAACTATGATAAACGTTGTCGAAAATCTCAAAGTAAAAAGCTTTGTAGGCACTATATGCTTTAATGCTGTTACCATTAGCAATCTGCACCATATTGGTCTCCATATCATAATTCACCTGACCTGTAAGTGTATCTTGTTGCACTGTTACAAGAAAACCATCATGCCAGGATTCTTTGGATAATTGTCCGACACCTATGTGATAAACCAGCAATAGTTGAAAGTAAACGATACTTCTTAACATTAGCCTTTTAGAATTTCATGCCCCATTCGATCACGTTTGGCTTCAAGGTACTTCTGATTATGTTTATTTGGAAAAACCTCAATAGGTACATTTTCCACAATTTCCAGGCCATAGCCTAATAGACCGGCTCTTTTCTTAGGATTATTTGTGATCAGCTTCAGCTTCTTTGAGCCCATATTTCTAATAATTTGAGCCCCCACTCCGTAATCCCGTTCATCCATCTTAAACCCGAGGTGAAGATTGGCTTCAACAGTATCCATGCCTTCCTGCTGCAATTTATATGCCTTCAGTTTATTTTTTATCCCTATACCACGGCCTTCCTGGTTCATGTAAACTACCATACCCTTTCCTTCCCTCTCCACCATTGCCATAGCATTATGCAATTGGGTACCACAGTCACAGCGATAACTATTGAATATATCACCCGTCACACAAGATGAATGTACCCGTACTAATATGGGCTCATCTTCCTCCCATTCTCCCTTAAAAAGTACAAGATGTGTCTCTCCCGTGGTAATCTGCTCGAAAGCCTTTAATTTGAAATCACCGTGTTCGGTAGGCATATCAACCTCCACCACTTCTCTTACCAAAGACTCATGCTGTAAACGATACTCGATTAAATCTTCGATGGAAATCAGCTTTAAATTGAATTTATCAGCTATAACGCGTAAGTCAGGTAGTCGGGCCATTGCGCCATCTTCATTCAAAATTTCAACAAGAACACCCGCAGGCTGTAGACCTGCAAGTCGAGATAAATCGACTGCTGCCTCGGTATGTCCCGTACGTCGCAGTACACCGCCCTCTTTAGCTTTTAGTGGGAAAATATGTCCCGGCTTGCCCAATTCTTCCGGAAGTGTATTTGGATTAACAAGCGCCTGAATGGTCTTTGCTCGATCTGAAGTCGAAATACCGGTTGTAGTGCCGTATCCAATTAAGTCAACTGATACAGTAAAAGGAGTTTCATAGGCTGCAGTATTCTTACCAACCATTAATTCAAGCCCTAACTCCTCACATCTTGATTCTACCAAAGAGGCACAAATAAGCCCTCTTCCCTCCTTTGCCATAAAATTGACGATCTCAGGCGTAACTTTTTCAGCTGCGCATATAAAATCTCCTTCGTTTTCTCTGTCCTCATCATCGACTACAATGACTATCTCACCATTCTTAATTGCTTCGATGGCCTCTTCTATTGGGTCGAGGAAAATGTCGTTATTCATGTATTGAAAAATGTTTTAAAGACTATTTTGTTGTAACATTTCCAAGTATTTGTGCAATTTCAACTTCTATCTGCTTCAATCCATCAATTTCATCAAGTATCTCGTCAACTTGCTCATCACTTGCTTCCATTAGTTTCTTGTGTTCTTCCCTGATCTGATATTGAATCATACGGAACTTCAATCTCAAAACATTACTAAAACTCACTGCATGTAAGTTTTCCTCTTCCTTTGGAACCTGGATTTCATATTTTGATTTCCACTCAGGTGAAATTTCATATTTAGGAGTGCTCAAGTCAACGACTACCTCCGAAATATCCTTTTCATTAAGAGATAACAAGTACGCAATATCAGTTGATTCGCCTCTGGCGGCTCTCTCCTGAATGATGTGGAGTATTTTCTGAAAGACTGGATGACTGAACTGAATCCCCTCCAATTCCCTTAGAAAAAAATTGGTCACAGATATCTCCGCCTCTTCATTATTCATCATCATCTCCCCGTAATTAAGGAGAACTCTGATACTTTCCTGCTCTTGAAACGCAATTATTTTTTGCAAATCCAGCGAGGCGATCTGTTCATCTTCAACCGGAATTATTTCCACCTCATCTGACGGGAAATCCTGCCTGATAGCACTGATATTCCTAGGTTGTGATTTCTGCTCCTTTCTTAGCTGTTTGTTTAACTCTGTGATCAGAACTGCCTCACTGATGTCTAGCAAACTACTACAAGTCTTGATGTACAAAGCACGCTGGATACCATCTTGTACTTTGACAATACTATCGATGATCTCGTGGACAACGCCGGCTTTCTTTATAGGATCATTTTCTGTTTCACTTAGCAGTAGTTGCGTTTTAAACTTAATGAAATCAACAGACTTCATTTCAAGGTAATTCTTAAACGCAGAAGTACCCAGTACTTTGGCATAGCTGTCCGGATCTTCTCCTTCCGGCAAGGGCACAGCCATCACATTCAACCCTTCCTCGAGCAGAATATTAATCCCTCTAAAGCTAGCCCGAATACCCGCCGCATCGCCGTCAAACAGTACGGTGACGTTCTTTGAGTACCTTTTGATCAGTTTGGATTGATCTGAAGTCAAAGCAGTTCCACTTGAAGAAACCACGTTTTTGACACCTAATTGATGTAGTGATATTACATCGGTATAACCTTCAACCAAATAACAATTATCCTCTTTTCGTATGTGTTGCTTCGCCTGAAAAATACCGTAGAGTACCTTGCTTTTGTTGTATAGCTCTGTCTCAGGACTGTTTAAGTACTTTGGTTGTTTTTTATCATTTAGCAGTATTCTCGCGCCGAAGGCAATTACTTTACCACTGACATTTTGAATGGGGAAAATAACACGATTTCTGAAGCGATCATAAACCTTACCGTCCTCTTTCTTTACTATGAGACCTGATTCGATTAGTAGCTCCTCAGTATGACCTTTCTTTAAACCTTCGTTATAGATATGATCCCACAGATTAAGGCTATACCCTAAGTTGTATGCAGATATCGTTTCATCCTCAAACCCTCTTTCTTTGAAATAAGAGAGTCCAATCGACTTGCCCTCTTCATGTTCATGCAATAATTGCTTGAAATACTCTGCCGCAAAGTTTAATACGATATATAGACTTTCACGCTTATTCTGATCCTCTTGAACTTCATCAGACTGTACTTCTTCCTGGATTTCTATTCCGTATTTTGCTGCGAGGAACCTCAAAGCCTCCGGATAGCTTAGCCCATCTATCTCCATAAGAAAGGCAATGCAATCCCCACCCTTTCCTGAGCTAAAGTCTTTGAAAATACCCTTAGAAGGTACCACATAGAAACTGGGGGTCTTTTCGTTGGTGAAAGGACTGAGGGCCTTGTAACTTGATCCGGACTTTTTAAGCGTCACGTAATCACCCACCACTTCGACGATGTCCATCTGGTTCTTTATTTCATCGATGGTGGCTTGATTCATCATAGGTAATTCTGCACACAAATCTAACTTATTCTTCAGTTTATTTGTTGGTATTGGCAGCTTACCTAAACTTGCAACTAGGGTAAAATACAGGAATGGAAGTAACGAAAGAGAAGATACTAAACGCCATGAGTGAAGTCATGGATCCGGATCTAAAAAAAGACCTGGTAAAGCTAGGGATGATTCAAAATATTGAGATTAAAGAGGCAGGTGCATCATTTGATGTTGTACTCACTACCCCGGCATGCCCTCTCAAAGAAATAATCAAAAAGGACTGTGAAAATGCATTAGAAAAACATTTTGGTGCTGTTACTTTCTTTAAAATTAACATGACATCGAATGTTACTTCATCTAGAATAAGTAACGCGCCCGTACTCCCGCATGTGAAAAATATTATTGCCGTTGCTTCTGGTAAAGGTGGAGTTGGTAAATCAACTACAGCAGCAAATCTAGCGGTTGCGTTAGCTAAGTCCGGCGCTGAGGTTGGTTTAATAGACGCGGATATTTTCGGTCCTTCGATACCTACCATGTTTAATGCTGAATTCGAGCAGCCTTCTGTCACCAATGAAGATGGTAAAAATTACATTGTCCCGATACAGCAGTATGGAGTCAAATTAATATCGATAGGTTTCTTGGCAAATCCAGAAGACGCTGTTGTCTGGAGAGGTCCAATGGCAAGTTCTGCGTTAAAGCAATTTCTTACCGACACCAAATGGGGAGCGCTAGATTACTTATTGATCGACCTGCCACCGGGCACAAGTGACATTCACTTAACCATGGTACAAACTGTACCCGTAACCGGCGCAGTAATTGTCACTACACCACAAAAGGTAGCACTTGCAGATGCTCAGAAAGGAGTAGCTATGTTCAATCAGGGTCAGATAAAGGTACCAATTTTAGGCCTCGTTGAAAACATGGCATACTTCACACCAGCAGAACTACCTGATAATAAATACTATATCTTTGGTAAAGATGGTGGTGCGTCTTTGGCAAAGAAATGCGAAATCCCTTTTCTCGGCCAAATCCCACTAGTTCAGTCAATAAGAGAAAGTGGAGATAACGGTTACCCTGCTGTTATGAAAGACGATGTTAACTCAACTGCTTACAAAGAATTAGCAGAATCTCTGGCTAGGCAGGTGGCGATCCGCAATGCTGAAAAAGAAAAAACACAAATAGTTGAGATTAAAACAATGTAAGCCATGACCGAGGAGTTAAAGCATAAGGTGGAACACGCATTGGAAAGTATCAGACCCTATCTCAAAGCAGACGGTGGTGATGTTAAAATTTTGGGATTAGAAGAAGAAAATACATTGCTACTAGAGCTATTAGGAAATTGCAGCTCCTGTCCTATGTCTGCTATGACCCTCAAGGCAGGTGTCGAAGAGGCCATTATTCGTGCTGTACCAGAAATCAAAATGGTGAGAGCCGTTAATATCACCAGCCCCGATGATCCTAATGCGCAGCTACCTCCAAATATGGGATAACATGAAATGGATACTATCGATTCTGTTACTAAGTCCCTCTTTTTACATGACTGGTCAGAATCGATGTGGTGTTGATCGTCGCTATTTCGAGCATCACACGCAAGGTGAACTACAATTTGAAAAATGGTTAATTGAAAAGAAGATAACCCCTACGGCCTTATCCGTTCCGCCAACCCAAAATGAAAAGATCTACCAGATTCCAATTGTTGTTCATATTATCCACCAGGGAGAAACGGTAGGTACAGGACTGAACATTAGCGAAGAAAGAATTTTAGAACAGATTGATATTCTTAATCAAGATTTCCGAAGGACCAATGCTGATACCTCACTAACTCCTGCTGAATTTCTAAGTGTCGCTGCGGATACGGAAATAGAATTTATTCTTGCCAAGAGAGATCCTGAAGGTTTACCGACATCAGGAATAGTCAGAAAGCAAGGCAGCCTTAATGGGTATAGATACAGTGATATCGAAAGCCAAAGCGATGAATACACCCTTAAAAGTGAAAGTCAATGGCCTACAGATCAATACCTGAATATCTATGTAACCGATATCCTAAATGGTTTTATCGGCTACGCCCAATTCCCTTTTGTCCATTTAGAAGGTATTGAAAACCCAAATTATAATCCCTTTCTGGACGGTGTCGTGGTCGACTATAACTATTTTGGAGTCAACCCTTCAACTGGAGGAAGTTTTGAAAGTTATGGACGAACCTTGACACATGAAATGGGACATTATCTCGGCTTAAGGCATATATGGGGAGATCGATCCCCATGTGAGCAAGACGATTTTTGTGACGACACTCCGGAGCAATCCTCAACATTTAACACATTATGTCCTGACACTCCCTCGTCCTCCTGCGGCACTTCTGACATGTATTCAAACTATTTAAACTACACCAACGACGCGTGCATGAATATTTTCACGCAGTGCCAAAAACAACGCATGAGGACAGTTATTGCCAATAGTCCCAGAATAGGTAAGCTATTACATTCACCCGCCTTATTACCAGCAATACAAGTAGCGAACGACCTTGGCATCAGGTCTATCGTCTCCCCAAAAAATTCACCTTGTGAGAATGAACTTTTTCCAGCAGTGGAAATTAGAAACTACGGATCGGATATGATAAACAGTGGGACCATTACCCTGTTTGGAAATGGCGTGTTCATTGAAACTATAGAACTTTCTTCACAGCTGGCCAGTCTCCAAACACAAATACTTAATTTCAGTCCTATAGTTATCTTAGATTCAAGTAGCTACACATTTTCATTTAAAATAGATGCTGTTAATGGTGTTGAAGATGATAACAATGAGAATGACAGTGTAGCCACTACACCTATTCGATTTGTGTCAGGCACACTCCCCTACTTGAACTCTTTCTCAAATATGCCGTCGTTGATCAAAAAGGATCTAGTTACTGAAGACAATTCATGGCAAATTACAGAAGTCCCATTTCAAAACGTCACAAATACAGCTGTAGGGATAAATTTTGATCCCACTCTTAAAATAGGTTCTGAAGATATGTTTTTTAGTCCGGTATTTGATCTGTCTTCGTTGAATTCTGCAGAGCTTAACTTCCACTACAGTTATTCGGTGAATCAGCTTATTCCTACTAACGACCTTTTCAGTGTGTATGTCTCTTTAGATTGTGGGCAGACCTTTTTAAGACAACAACCCATTTTTCAACGGTCAGGAAATGCCTTAATCACTTCAGCCGGATTACCTAAAGGTCCTGATGATTGGGAAGAGGTCAATCTAAACATCACGCAATTCACAGGATACGAAGAAGTACGGTTTGCGTTTTCGGGGATACATGGGTCTGGGGGTGCGCTTTACATCGACAGTCTCTCATTAGAATCATCTAGTCTAAAGGCTTATGATATTGGCATCAGAGGTCTGAGTAACCTTCCAGTCGTCTCCTGTTTTACCTCTGTCATTCCCGCACTGACGATACGAAATTATGGATTCGAGACGATCGAGAAAGTTCAAATAGATTACCAATACGGTAATATCTCGGAATCTGTAACTGAGGATAACCTAGGCTTAGTCCCAGGAGGCGAGTCCGATCTATTCTTTCCTATAAGCAGATTGACTCAGGGTGAATATAGCATTAGATTTAGCGTAACCCAACCAAATGATTCGCTCGACCAGGAACCTTCGAATAATACATCCACTTACACCTTTTTCATAGATGAGAGTAGTTCCGTTATACCTTCAAAAAATGATTTTGAATCTGTTTCAAATTGGATCATTAATACGCCACTCGATAGTTGTATATGGGAATATACATCTCTGAATGACAATCAAGTACTACGAGCCAATGCCTTTGAGAGCGATAAGCTGGGGTTCGAACATTGGTTTATAAGTCCTATATTGGATTTAAGTGACCTAGACAGTGCCAGCATGACATTTGACTATGCTTATGCTGAAAGAATCAATCGGAACGATCGTTTATCAATCTATGCCTCACCAAATTGTGGTGCAAATTTCACTGATCTATTATACAGCAAATTATCTTCAGATCTATCCGTTTCTGCTAGTAATGAAAAATACATTCCTCAAAACGAAGATGCTTGGATCACTGAGTTTGTAGACCTTTCACCATATGCAGAAAGTAGCCAATTGAGATTAGCCTTTGTTTTTGAAAATGGAAATGGAAATGATTTATACCTGGACAATATTGAATTCTACCAAAGCAGTAACCCTTCGCTACCTCGATTCGAAGAACTGGTTACCGTTTTCCCTAACCCTGCCACTTCCCACATCAACCTTCATTTAAACTTGCCTTCTAATCAGGCCGCAATGGTTAGATTAGTCGACCTATCAGGTAGAATTATTAGAAGCAAAAGAGTAACCAATGCATTGAATCAAGCCATTCGAATTGAAACCAGTGGTCTGGTTGGAAGCTATCTATTGACATGGGAATCAGAATCAACGACTGGTTCAAAAATGATTGTCGTAAACAACTAGGGTTTATCTTTTGCTCGAGTATTTTTGAACAAATCTAAACGTCACATGCAGCTAGCTCTGATTTACGGAGGCAGATCGGTTGAACATGAAATCTCAGTACGATCTGCTCGAAACATATTCGAAAACATTGACAAGCGCCGACACCAGCTTCACTTGATTGGCATCAGTAAGAAAGGTGATTGGTTTCTTACCGAATCGGTTACGAGTCTAATTGAGGAAGGAGACCCCATCACACTGAAAATGTCTCAGGATAAGGCTGCTTTCATTAGTAACGAAAAGGAAATTTTAGTAGACCTGGTTTTCCCAGTTGTTCATGGTACGGACGGTGAAGACGGAGGCATTCAAGGATTATTCAAGGTTTTGAACATTCCCGTGGTAGGCAGTGATGTGCTAGGGTCTGCTGTAGCAATGGATAAGGTGGTCTGTAAACAACTATGGGAACAGGCCGGTATTCCTGTGGCAAAATTCATATCCATCGATCGGGAAACTTTGTTGAAAACTTCATACAATGAATTAGCCACTGAACTCGGCAGTCCTTTTATGCTCAAAGCAGGTAATCTTGGATCAAGTGTTGGGGTCAACAAAGTATCTAATGCTGAAGATTTTGAAATTGCCAGAACTGAGAGTTTAAAATTCAGCCATCACATACTGGCAGAAAGTTTTGTAGTAGGAAGGGAATTGGAATGTGCAGTATTGGGAAATCATGAGCTAAAGAGCACTGTTCCTGGTGAAGTTATATTAAAAAAGGATTACGCTTTTTACACTTATGAAGCCAAGTACGAAGACGAGGATGCCATTGAAATCAGCATACCTGCAAAAACGGATGACCGTACAACTGAGAAGATCCAATCGCTTTGTATCAAAGCTTTTGAGGTTGCGCACTGCAAAGACTATGGACGTGTAGACCTCTTTCTAACAAAAGATGATGAAATCATTATCAACGAAATCAATACGATTCCGGGGTTTACCGATGTGAGCATGTTTCCCATGCTATGGAAGAATATGGGCCTTGATTTTTCAAGCCTGATTGAAACGATCATTGACCTCTGCCTTGAAAGACAGCAAAAGTCACATCAATTGTTGAGAAGCTTTCGATAAGTAATGATTGTAATCGTATAAATTCGCAGGTAAAAACTATATGAATTGGTTCGGAGCAAGTAAATGGTACGACATACTGAAACATTTATTTTATATAGTTGTGATCGGTACCAGTGTAACGACCATATTCTTCTATGTCATCCTTCCTATCAAAACAAATCATGGTGAAACCATTACGGTGCCTGATGTAATCGGAATACCTCTTGATGAATTGGACATACATCTGACTAAAAGAAATCTTCATTACATTATCACAGAAGATTCTGGATACTCAGCAACTTACCCACCTTTAACAGTACTTCAACAGTTTCCTGCTCCTTTTTCCAATGTGAAAGAAGAAAGAAAGATTTACCTAACGTTAAACTCAGCAACTCCACCCATGGTGCGGATGCCTGATTTGATCGAAGGAAGTTTAAAGAATGCACAAATGGTGCTAAAGACATATGATCTTAAGCTGGGGAAAAGAACCTACGTACCAGATCCATTCTTTAATACCGTTTTGAAGCAAAGCATTGAAGGAGAAGCAATCGAGAAGGGCACTATGATCCCCAAAGGATCTACTATCGATTTAGAGATTGGGGACGGCAGAGGAAGTGTGGATTTGGAATCCCCAAGCTTAATTGGCCTGGATCAGGAAAGTGCCATTTTTGCTATCATAGGATCAGGACTGGAGCTGGGTCAAATCAACTATCAGAATGACAACCTGGCCTTTCTTGAAAATGACATCGCAGGAGAGGATCCGATAGAACAATACGTAGGACCTGGAGACGTTGTCAAACAACGACCAATAATCGGAAGACCCATGAGAATAAGCCAAAAGGTAGATTTATGGATATACAAACCAGATTCAATTAACACAGAACCCTCGATTTTAGACCAATAATGCGTCTAATATATCTCTGCATTTTCTTTTTTCTAACAGTTGCAGCGCATGCTCAGGTAGAATACATCCCACTTTCATCGGATAGTCAAGATTCGAGAATTGAATCACCCCTACTTGATACGATAAGCCTACCTTTTTGGGATGATTTTTCCAAAAGCAATCAGCTGGATACTTCTCTTTGGATATTTGGTTTTGATACGTTTATCAACAATACACTTGCCATACAAGCTCCAACGAAAAATGTGGCCTCTTTTGATGGTTTGAACCAAGTCGGCTATCCACATCTGATAGAAAGTGAGTTCAATGGAGCAAGTGATAGCCTGGTAAGTCAGGCAATCGATTTAACATTGGTTGAAAAAGAAGACCGTAACACCATCTATCTCAGTTTCTATTGGCAAATGAAAGGTAGAGGTGATTTACCCAACGAAGAGGATTCACTCAGGCTTCAGTTTAAAAATAAATATGGTGAATGGATAACGCAAAACATCAATCCTGACCCAGATTTAAAATCATTAGCAGGAGGCCTCAGCAAACTCATTTTTGATGAGGATTCCATTCAAGCCTTTACTCAAGTTGTGGTGGCTATTACGGATTCATTTATTCACGAAGGCTTCCAGTTTAAATTTGAAAGTTTTACAAGTCTTAACGGAATCTACGATGCTTGGCACATCGACTATATTTATCTTAACAGTAATCGGTCCAGTAATGATCTACTACATTTTGACCGATCCCTCTCCAATCTGGAAAATAGTCTTTTCTACCCTTACACCTCTTTTCCTATTGAACAAGCAGATATTAACAATGATTGGGTTAGTCAAGAAAGCTTCGTTCTATCTAATCTTGACAATTCTCCACATCCTGCACGATACAGTTATCAAGTAAAGAATCTTACGACTGGAAATGATTCAGAGGTTTCATTTATTACGCCTGTAGATATGAGACCCCTTGAAATAGGTAGAACAGAGCTAGCTCCAAGTGTAGAAATACCAGGACTGAGCGTAATCGATTCGATGGTCATTGAGACTGAAATTACATATTTGACTGGTGATAAGCGATTATTTGAAGAGGTGACTCCTTCTGGTGACACCCTATTCCTGGCACCGGACCTAAAATCAAATGATACCTTAAGAACCAGGTACACCTTACACAATTATCTGGCTTATGACGATGGTACCGCAGAGTTAGCAGCTGGCATAAACCTTAATCAGGGTCAGCTGGCGGTAAGATATTACGTATCCTCACCAGACACACTTACAGATATTTTGATATACTTTCCTCCTATTTTTCCATCTACCATTGGAGAATCCATTACACTACGTGTATGGAGTGAATTGGACATTCTTGCATTGACTCGGGAGTTTGGAGGTGTAATAGAAGCCACTGAAAAAAATTCATTCCAACGTTTTAGCTTAGCAACACCTGTCATCGTTAGAGATACCTTTTTCATTGGCTATCAGCAATTCACGGATAACTACATTGGTATTGGCCTTGATAAGAACAACATTGGAGGAAGTCCAAATATCTACTCTAACACCAATCGTGAATGGGTCCAAAACGATCGGATAGCGGGATCATTGATGATTAGACCTGTTTTTAGAAGTGCAGCCGAGTATGTACTTTCCGCTCCAAGTAAATCAAACTCACTTACAATCTTCCCCAATCCGACCACTAGTCATATTGGCTTTTCTGCAACTGTATCAGAGGCTTTTATACAAACGCTATCAGGTAAAATAATCACCAAATGCCAACATTGCACCGGCATAGATCTGTTCCTTCTCGAGCCGGGGATATACCTCATTTCATTAATCATGGACGGATCCCGCTACACAGAGCAATTGATCATACAATAATAAATGGCTTTGGACTAAAGCAAAGTACAAACACAACGATGGCAATAATTCCTACTACGATTCTTTTCGAATCTAAAGGCCGGTTGTCCGACACCTTAGGATGATAAACACCTAAAAATCTTCCCAATATAAAGGAGAAAAATAACCACCCAGAATACCCCTCTACCTGCATCAAATCAGAAATCAGGTATTGAACTGAAAACATAATGCCTGCAAACATGAAGCGCTCCTTTCGTGTTTCAAACATCCTCGAGACCACCATATACAAGAAGTAGATGTAGGCCGCGATGATAAACAAAAAGCTGAGGGAAGATTCGGTGGTAAGGTCCGCCAGCATTGAGCCATTCACCCAGCCTAACCCTGCATAGAAAATGAATAAAGTGAAGGCGACCCTGTTTATCCAAATACTTATTTTCTCCCCAAACAATGCAAATAACACATGCCCTCCATCCAATTGACCAATTGGAAGTAGGTTTAAAGCAGTGAAAAACAACGAAAGGTAACCAGCTAGCAAGAAGGGATAATGGATCATTTCGTTGGGGTGTGGTAACCTGTCCTTATCCTTGACGTAGTAGTTTTTGAACCACCAATAAATCAAATTATCACCGAATTGAAAGGTTATATTTTCACCTTCATCATATACATACTCAGCGTATTCTAAACCATATTCTTCGTATTCCGGATGGACCTGAAAAATGTATTCAGGCTCGGGTAAATAAGTAAAACCGTACCATATCACCCCCAATGCAACAAGAAAGCCTGCCAATGGGCCTGATACTCCTACATCAAAATACTCTCTCCTACTGTGAATCAAAGATTTAATGCGAATAAAAGCCCCCATCGTACCAAAGGAGGGCATCAGAATAAAACCAGTCCACAAGGGAATATAATAGGGCAGTGTCGTCTTAATATGATGATACTTTGCAGTAAAGTAATGGGCAAACTCATGGAATGATAGAATAGTGAGAAAGGGTACACTAAACTGAAGAGCAGCTATTAAATCATCTATAGATGCTCGTTCTTCTCCCCAAAAAACAAATCGACCAAACATCCATTCGGCACCGGCCAAAGTAGTCGTGAGAAAAGTGACCACAAAGAGTCCAAGTTGTGCCAGAAGATGATTGTTTTTCATATAAAATGGTTGTATAGGTCGGATGGACTTTCTATCAACACTGCCTCTATTCCGATTTGTTTAGCTGCTTCAATGTTTTCTATCTTATCATCGAAAAAGGCAATTTCAGATGGAGCAAGACTATGGGTTTCTACAATTGACTTAAATATCGTAACGTCGGGCTTTCTAAGCCTCATTTTGTGGGAATAGTAGGCAGTATCCACAAAATCAAGCATTATGTTACCCTGTGAGCGTTCAGCTACCATCCTATCAAATGCACGCTCGTGCATGTCGTTCGTATTGCTCATGATCATCGTTTGATAGTTGATCGAGCATTTTTTAAGCAATTCTAGTTTACCTGACGGAATATCTTTCAACATACTGTTCCATATCTCCTCAAACTGGTTGTCGGAGATGTCCATATTCAAATCCTTTTTAATCGATAAAATGAATTCTGAAGTTGAGATATTTCCCACTTCATAATTAAATAAGTCACGATTACCAATGATGAGTTGTTTGATTTCATCCTTACCTCGGGAAGTATAAAGTGCAAAGCTGTTCAGCACCCGTTCTTCATTTAGGTCAACGATGACATTGCCTAAGTCAAAAATCAATGTATTGACTGCTTTACTACCTGTATATCTCATCTACGTCAAGTATCTTCTTGGTTTGATTCATTAACTGATTATTTTCCAGAGGTATTTCGACCGTTCCAACTGCTTGCAAACCTTTTTACTAGATCTTTAGAAGCATTCCATCTACCCTTCCAGGTAATAAAAATAGGACTTGCTGATTTGGCCTTTAGCTGCCTAATCCAGTTACGAATTATCACCCCTTCTACCAAGCGTGCCTCTTTGTTCATCTATTCAAGACATGCGATTTATCAAAAATTCTAGGGAGTACTACTGTAAAATTGGCACCATTGTCGGTATTTTTCCAACTGATAGAACCAAAGTGATTCTTTATGATTTGCTTGCAAATATCAAGTCCAAGACCACTCCCCTCACCTTCAGGTTTGGTCGTGTAAAAAGGCTCGAATATATCATTCCCCTCTGCAAAATATACCCCACCGCCGGTATCTTGTATGGAAACCGATACCGCATCCGAAAGACCCTTTACAGAAATTCGTAGTACGCCCTGCGAAGACATAGCATATAGAGCATTAGAAATCAAGTTGGTCCAAACCTGATCTAATTCATCGTCAATTCCCTCTACTTTAGAATCACCCTCCACAGATTTAATGATTTCTATGTTCTTGAGGTCATTCTTGTAAAGATCTAACATCACGTCGATACTTGACGACAAATCCACATTCGTCACATTTTTCCAACCCCTCTTGAAACTATACGTTTTAAATGATTTTAGAATTTTTGAGGCCTGCACAGTAGCTGCAGAAGCGGTCTTAACAGCCTTTACTCGATTTACTACATGCGAAACCACTTCCAGTAAATCAGTATTATGCTTGCTACCATAAACACCATCAAACCGATGGATTTCTGAATCAACATTAAGCTCAATGAAATAATCAATAACCTGCTCCTTCCGAGGGATTTCTACATTAGAAAAAAAGTTTGTAACTGCTTTTTTTCGATTGGAGACATTGTCGAAGGCCTCGGGCTGATGCGTATTTCTGAATGATTCTTTAATTAATAGAAAAGTAGAGCTAACCTGCTTTTCTGTTAGAGAAATACCACTAAATGCATTTAATTTTTCTAACTCAAGTTCCTGAAGGTTTGAAATCAACTCTAAGTTTCCATTGATTGCACTGATAGGCTTACTGATTTCATCCACTATGCCTGCACTGATTCGACCTAGCAACGCCATTTTTTCCGATTGAATCAAAAGATTCTGAGCTTTAGCAATTTGCTTAGTTTTCTCTTCAAGCTGATTATTCTTAATAATCAACTCATTCTCAAAATTGTTTTTATCTCTGATAAGTCGTCGGTACACAAAAATTAGAAAAATTATAAACAGTAATACTAGCACCACAGTCAACATGCTGATTCGCTGAGCCTCAATGATCTTCTTTTCAGCGGAAAGCTTTTCTTGTAAAAATGGTGTTTGTAAACTATCGAGTTTTTCAGCGAAACGAATCTCCAGAGAAGCGACTTCCAGCACAGTCTCACTATTTCTTAGGCTGTCCTCTAGGGTATTTTTCTTCATCAGAAAGTCTAGCGCAGATTTATAACTGCCTTGATCATAGTTATACTGATATAGAAATCCGTAAACAGCAATCAAATCGGAAGGAATTCGTTTTCTTTCTGCAGCTTCAAGGGCTACTGCTATCTTCTGTTCAGCTGATACCAAATCTGATTTACCAGCATATGCACCAGCTAGATTCAAGTATAAACCACATAAATTGAGGTGACGATTGTGAAGTTGATAGATTTCAAGTGACTTTAGATAGTCACCTATTGCAATATCGTAATCTCCTAAGCTTTTCGCAATCAGCCCTTTAAGGTTGTAATTTGCTGCGGCATAAATGGAAGTGGGATCGTCAACATAATACTTGAAAGACCGTTGGATCAGTTCATTTGCCTCCTTGTAATTTCTTTTTTGAAAGGCTAGAAAGGCAAGATTGCTTAGGGATCTAGCAATCAGATAGCCGTCATGGTTTACATCGACACCAAAAAAATCTGTGACTTCTAAAAAAAGCTTTTCAGCCTCTTCAAACTCTGACATGAACAACTTAAGTACCCCGATGTAATAGCGTGTTTCAAACTCAAGCGATGTATTTCTTGTTTCGATGCTGTGCGTTAGTGCCTGCTGATGAAGACTAGCACTCGAATCATAGCTACCCATACGCGTCATAATATGACCCTTCTGGTTCATCAATTGGAAGTGTAGATCAGTTGACTTTGCTTCCCTTGCTAACTGAATAGCCGAATCAATTAAAATAATGGACTCAGCAAAATCTGCTGCAAATAGTCTGATTTCACTGGTTGAAACCAGTTCCTCAACCGACTCTTTCTGAGAAACGCTTGAAAAAAAACTAAGAAGTAAACCGAAGTAAATAACCGAACGCAAAGAAGTAAGGAATAGAAAGAGTTATGATTCAATTTTGCACGTAAAGGTATTAAATTGGATCAGACATTATTCACTCGTACAGAAGATTACTTCTAGGCAATAAAAGTGAATTTGGTCAACAGATGGCCTACATAATCGAGTTTTCCACGAATGTTTCTGCGGTAGAATGATAAAAAGCCCCTCAGATACACTGAGAGGCTTTAGGGTGGGCCCACCTGGGCTCGAACCAGGGACCCCTTGATTATGAGTCAAGTGCTCTAACCAGCTGAGCTATAGGCCCATAGTTTTGCAACTATAATGTCCGCTAAAACCCCTTGTCACTAGATTATGCATCCCAGTCAAGTGCCCTAACCAGCGCGGACGGCCAGTCTGAGCTATAGGCCAAATAAATTGGAGCGCAATTTTAGCCCAAATTCATGATTTGGGCAATATTTCAAGCGCTATTAGATAAACAATTATGATTATTCCGAATTCGTCACACTCACCTATCTCAGTTACCAATTTTATATACCTGTTTTCAGAACAATGTAATTATCACATCATTTGATAATAAAATTGAAAATATCATAATATATCTGCTTTTATACTTATTGCATTTTAGGAGATTGAAATAATCAACTCAATACCCAACATTTTACAGAACATCCTTCTTTAAACTAGTAGACCTACGGTATTTTCGAGCGTTGAAATATAGAATATTATGGATGTTAAATCGCTTTATGTTGCTGAAAATGAAAAAGATGCGTGCGGAGTTGGTTGTATCGCAAATATAAACGGACGAAAATCCCATAAAACATTAAAGGACGCACTTACCATGTTGAAGAACATGGAACACAGAGGCGCTACCGGTGCTGACCCGGACACGGGAGACGGAGCCGGTATATTATTACAAATCCCGCATAGCTATTTCAAAAGCGAATTAAGAGAGTTTGGACTAAACCTTCCTGATGCCGGACATTATGGACTGGGAATGGTATTTTATCCACAACATTATGCTACAAGGAAAGAGTGTAGATCCATCATGAATCAGCTCATGAAGAAAATGGGCTTTCAATTGATAGGATATCGTTTGGTGCCTGTGGACAGCACCGTACCCGGTCACGAATCCAAATCCGTGGAGCCATATATCGAACAGGTATTCATTCAACATAAGGATCCAAACATCGTGGGCGATGACCTGGAAAGAAAATTGTTTGTTCTTCGTCATTTCATTACCCATTCCATCAACAACCTCATCAAAAGTGTCAACAATGAATTCTACTTTTCAAGCCTTTCATCCAGAACAGTAATTTATAAAGGTCAACTAAAGACAGATCAGGTCGAAAAATACTTTCTTGACCTTAAGCAAGCTGAAGTAAAAACTGCCATAGCGTTAGTTCACTCTCGATTTAGCACCAATACTTTTCCTAACTGGAAGCTTGCACAACCTTTTCGATACATCGCGCATAATGGAGAAATTAATACCATTAGAGGGAATGTGATTAAGATGCAATCAAAGGAAGCGCTGATGAAATCTAATCTCTACACCGAAGAGGAACTCAAATGGCTCCTTCCCGTCACAGATAAAAGAAATTCAGATTCTTCCAATCTGGATGCCTTAGTAGAGCTATTAACTATTTCCGGAAGAGATCTACCGCATGTGCTCATGATGTTGGTGCCGGAAGCCTGGCAGGATAATCCTCACATGGACCCTGAACGCAAGGCTTTCTACAAATACCATGCAGCGATGATGGAACCTTGGGATGGACCGGCAGCCTTATTCTTCACCAATGGTGCGCAGATAGGTGCCACACTAGATAGAAATGGATTGAGACCCGTTAGGTACTGCGTTACGTCTGATCAGCGACTCATTATGGCTTCAGAGGCAGGAGCAGTGCATGTCGCAGAAGAAAAAATCGTCGAAAAAGGTAGGTTACAGCCCGGTAAAATGCTGCTGGTAGATACCGAAAATGGCACCTTATTGAAGGACGAAGAAATAAAAGAAATGGTTTGCAAAAACAAACCGTACCTTAATTGGATCGAGCAAAAAAGATTAAAACTAAAGTCCATGCCGATCCCTGTACTTGAAAAGAAAATTATCGAACCCCAAAGGCTACTTACCCGACAGATTTCAAGTGGAGTAAGTGCCGAAGATGTCAAACTAACGATACTTCCTTTTGCCGAAAATGGCACGGAGCCATTGGGATCCATGGGTGCAGACGTTCCATTGGCAGTACTTTCAAGGCAAAGCCAGCATGTCTCTAATTATTTTAAACAGTACTTTGCTCAGGTAAGTAACCCTCCTATTGACCCAATTCGTGAACGATTGGTGATGAGTCTTTTTACCCGAATTGGTAATTCTCAGAACCTGCTTGACGAAACACCTGAGCATACTCGTCAGGTGCACATTTCGCAACCAGTACTTTCCAGAGATGACTATTACAGAATTAAAGCATTGGAAAATGAGGGTTTTACGCACAAGATAATAGATGCAACTTTTGATGCAACAGGTAAAGAAACATTGCAGCTTGCAATTGCCAGAATTGCCGAAGAAGGCGCAGATGCGATCAAGGACGGTCACACCATATTGATTATCTCAAATAGGAAAGAGTCAAGCAAAAGAATTCCTATTCCTTCTCTACTTGCCATTGGAGCTGTTCACCATCATTTGGTTGCAAACAAGCTGAGAACAAAAGCTGGCTTAATCATAGAGGCGAGCGATGCATGGGAAACCCATCATTTCGCCACGATGATTGGTTATGGAGCCAGTGGCATCTACCCCTACCTGACCTACGATGCGATACAGTATGCGCACGAAAAAGGAGAGCTAGACAAGGAGACTAAGCTCGACGACTATAAAGCCAACTACATCAAAGGTATAGGCAAAGGCTTGCTGAAAATACTTTCCAAGATGGGTATCAGTACGCTACAATCCTACCAGTCTGCTCAGATATTTGAATGCGTTGGATTGGGGCAAGAGGTTATTTCAACTTGCTTCAATGGCACCATCAGCAGGTTGGATGGTCTTAGTTTCTCAGACCTTGAGCGAGAAGTTATAATAAAGCATAAAGCTGCATACAGCAATGAAAATAAATCGTTACTTGAAACAGGTGGTATCTTCCAGTGGAAACAAAGAGGTGAAAAGCATTTATTGAATCCACGCACTATCCATTTGCTTCAAAAAGCAACGCAATCAAATGATTACCAGCTATTTAAAGAATACACCAGGTCCATCAGAGAATCAGAAAATCATCTCATAAACCTGCGAGATCTAATCGAGTTCAAACAACGTCAATCTGTGCCCATTGAAGAGGTGGAACCAGTTGAGAACATCGTCACACGATTCGCAACGGGAGCCATGTCTTTTGGGTCAATTTCACATGAAGCGCATTCTACGCTTGCTGTAGCCATGAACAGACTGGGTGCGAAAAGTAATAGTGGCGAGGGTGGCGAAGATCCTGTTCGATTTGAGAAAAAAGCCAATGGAGACTGGGAAAGATCCGCCATCAAACAAGTGGCGTCCGGGAGGTTCGGTGTTACCATCGAATACCTTAACGAAGCAGAGGAACTTCAAATAAAAATTGCACAGGGAGCAAAACCTGGGGAAGGTGGTCAACTTCCCGGGCACAAAGTAGACGAGTGGATAGCAAAGGTGCGACACAGTACGCCAGGAGTTGGATTGATCTCACCTCCTCCACACCATGATATTTATTCGATTGAAGATTTAAAGCAGTTAATCTCGGATCTTAAGAATTCGAATCCAGCTGCTAGAATAAATGTAAAGCTAGTTTCTGAAGCCGGAGTAGGAACCATCGCTGCAGGCGTAGCAAAAGCAAAAGCAGATGTGATTTTGGTATCCGGAGCAGATGGAGGAACGGGTGCCAGTCCGCTAAGTTCCATTCGGCACGCAGGTTTACCATGGGAAATGGGTTTAGCAGAAGCGCATCAAACCCTTGTAATGAACAACCTAAGGAGTCGTGTTGTACTTCAGACCGATGGTAAAATCATGACAGGGCGCGACCTGGCAATTGCTACCTTATTGGGAGCGGAGGAATATGGAATCAGTACAGCTGCTTTGATTGTAGAAGGCTGTATCATGATGCGAAAATGTCATCTCAACACGTGCCCCGTAGGCATCGCTACACAAAAAGAAGAACTGCGTAAATTGTTTACGGGAGATCCAGATCACGTAGTCAATTTCTTTAATATGTTAGTGATGGAATTGAGAGAAATCATGGCAGAACTTGGCTTTAGAACTATCAATGAAATGGTAGGACAAGCACATGCGCTAAAAGTCAAAAACAATCTAAACCACTGGAAGGCAGAAAAACTTGACCTAACTCCCGTTATAAACTATTCGCAGCCACCATCGCATGTAGGCGAATTCAAACAAATTGACCAAAACCATCATCTTGATAAAGCACTGGACAACAAGATCATAAAAGACCTTAAAAAATCTGATCTTACCCAAACGCTGCACTACCTCATTAAGAATACAGATCGAAGTACTGGTACCTTACTATCCTCCTATTTGACGAAGAAAAAGACCCATCTTGGAGAAAGGATCAATATTGATTTCAACGGATCTGCTGGTCAGAGTTTCGGAGCTTTTCTCTCCTCGCATCTGAGTTTCACCTTATCCGGTGAAGCAAACGATTATGTCGGGAAAGGACTGTCAGGTGGTGAAATAATCATTAAGCCTAGTCCAAAGTCCACACTAATACCGCAAGAAAACATTATCATAGGCAATGTTTCATTGTACGGCGCAACCGGAGGCACCCTTTTTGTCAACGGGCAGGCAGGCGAGCGGTTTGCAGTAAGAAACAGTGGTGCCAAAGCCGTAGTTGAAGGCATCGGAGACCATGGATGTGAGTATATGACGGGTGGTGAAGTCATTGTACTTGGAGCAATCGGCGCCAACTTCGGAGCAGGTATGAGTGGTGGTATCGCCTACTTATTGGATGACTCAGATAAACTAGAGCAAAACATTAACCAGGAAATGATTGAATTGGAAGTGCCGGAACAAAAAGACCTGGAAATTATTCACCACAAGATTCAACAGCACCTGGAATTTACAGGAAGTCCAAAAGCAAAGGATCTATTGGCTAATTGGAATGTAGCCAAGATACAATTCAAAAAGGTGATGCCAAATGATTTGAAAAGGGTATTGCAAATGAATAAAGAGAAGAGTAAAGTAGCGTAATATGGGTAGTAAAGAAGGATTTATCAAGATAAATAGGGAGCTCCCTGAAACCGAGCAACCTGAAGATAGAGTTAAAAATTATAAAGAATTTTACAAGCCTCACGATGAAAGCTTGACTACAAATCAGGCAGCACGATGTATGGACTGCGGTGTTCCCTTCTGTCACAACGGATGTCCATTGGGAAACCTTATCCCAGACTTCAATGACGCGGTCTACCAAGAGCAGTGGGAGGAAGCAGCCAAACTACTATTATCAACTAATAATTTCCCGGAATTTACAGGACGTATATGCCCTGCTCCCTGCGAGGGATCTTGTGTGTTAGGTATTAACAAACCCCCTGTAGCAATTGAACATATCGAGAAATCAATCATTGAAAAAGCATTTGTCAATGGGTTTATACAGGCTGATAAAAACATCAAAAGAAATGGCAAGAAAGTAGCTATCATCGGGTCCGGCCCTGCGGGTCTTGCAGGAGCAGATCAGCTCAATAAAGCGGGTTATGAAGTCACTGTATTCGAACGTGATGAAAAACCGGGTGGATTACTTCGTTTTGGTATCCCCGACTTTAAACTCGACAAATGGGTAGTGGATCGAAGGGTTTCGCTTATGGAAGAGGAAGGCGTTCGATTTAAGTTAAAAATGGAAGTAGGTAAAGACATTAATTCAAGTGAACTGTTTATAGACTACAATGCGATCCTCTTGGCTACTGGTTCTACCGTACCACGAGACCTCGAAATTAGAGGAAGGGAATTTGAGGGAATTCATTTTGCCATGGATTTCCTCACACAACAAAACCAAAGAGTTTCAGGCCTGAAGGTAGCCGAAGAGGCTATATGGGCACAAGATAAAAACGTCATCGTAATTGGAGGTGGGGACACAGGATCAGATTGCATCGGCACTTCCAATCGGCAGGGAGCAAAATCCATCGTGCAGTTCGAATTACTTGAAAAGCCCCCTACTGATCGAAAAAATACCAACCCTTGGCCAGAATGGCCACTAATTCTAAGAACATCGTCTTCTCATGAGGAAGGGTGCGATCGACATTGGTCAATCCTCACGAAACAATTCCTCGGAAACGAAAAAGGAGAAGTTACGGGTATTGAAACTGTCGAAATCGAATGGCGAAACGGGAAATTTGAAGAAATTGAAGGCACTGAAAAAGTATATCCCTGTGATTTGGTATTATTAGCAATAGGCTTTAACCATACGCAGCATGAGGGATTAATCAACCAGCTTAATCTAGACTTAGATAGCAAAGGAAATACGCTTGCTAAAGATTACCAGACCAAGGTTCCAAGCGTATTTGTGGCCGGTGACATGCGTAGAGGACAATCACTGGTCGTTTGGGCAATTTCAGAGGGAAGAGAAGCTGCAAGAAAACTGGATGCTTATTTATCGCAAGAGTCGAAGCTTCCGGCTAAGAATATTTCGGAGTATCAGCTCTCCTGATGCTCTATTATTTCCCAATCCTTTCCTTTTCCAAACTGTAAAATATCCTCCAGTAACACTTTTTCGAGTGTAAAAAGGTCTTTGAATACACAATTACCATTCGAAAGGATATCTACAAGTTCAACCTCATATACATCCCCATAGTTGGTGACGCGATACCTCTCTCCTACTCTTAAGCTACTGACAGCCAAACCAGACATATCTCAAATTAATCTGAACTAAAATTTCAACCACATTCAAAAATATGTTAAAATTGGAAGGAAGCTTTAGTAACAAGTATATGATAGTGAGATTACCAACCAAATTTTTATTTGCCGCCATCTTATCAACACCTATTTTAATTTCTGCGTGTGGTGGAGAAGCAGCTAATTCATCCAATTCTGAGGGAAAGCTATTTACTGAAGCAGAGGAGAAAATCTTTGAAGACATTTCCAAAATCATTGAAGACTTACCTCTTCCATCTGCAGTTCCTACAACGATGCAGGCTTTAGGTGCAAAATACGATGAAAATATTCCTAACAGTTTGGATAGACTAGATGATTACCTGACAGAATCACATAAAGCCGCTCTCAATCTGGGTGTCTATGCAGCAGATATTGGATACCTTATAGCCTACGACAAAGTGCAAGAATCCGTGGACCATATAACAGCTTGCCAAATAATTGCCGAAAATCTTGGAGTTGGGGGAGCGTTTGACCTTCAAGTAATCCACCAGTTTGAAGAGGCGATGGATGATCATGATAAGTTAATCGAGGTGCTTAATGAGACAATTATCAGCGCTGAAAAGAGACTAGGAGATAGTGACCAATTAGAAAACGCAGGACTAGTTTTGACGGGCTCCTTTTTGGAAGGTTTATTCTTAGCGGTTACTGTAATCGAAAACTACCATACCACTCACAGAGGTGCCGAGGCAGACAAACTATTAGAGCCCCTTGTTAAGCTTGTACTCGAGCAGGAACAAGCATTGATTGACATCATCACCTTCCTAAAAGACATACCACCAAATCAGAACCTAAATGGAATCATAGCGGAACTTAATATCTTGAAACTGCTATACGATGGTGATCTGGCTGAAATTGAAAAGCAAATGGAAGAGGATCCCAATCTGGTCATTACAGAGGAAATGCTATTCGACATCAACCTTGAAGTAACAAGAATTCGAAACAGCATTGTTAAATGAATCAACCTATCTTATTTAAGGCACCTTTTAAACTCTTATTGGTGCTTTTTTCTTTTGTAAACCTGATCTATTAAGCCTGTATGAGTGAAAGTATACTGAAAGCCATCATCAGATTATTGGTAATAGTGGCCAAAGAGGATGATGAAGTTACGCTCGACGAAAAGTCTACGGTACTCCAGTTTCTATACGACAACTTCACCAAGGACGACGCCAAAAAGCACTACGACTTTTTTGAGTCTCTGATCGACAAAAAACTAGTAAGATCGGATGAAGATGAAATAGACCTTATTGTCAAACAAATTAATCAGTCCCAGACAAACCCTCAGAAGATCGTCATCATTCTAAAGTTGGTTGAATTAATTGCGGCAGATGGTACAGTGTCAGACAGAGAAACCGAACTGCTATACTATATCACTAAAAAGTTAAACATCAACTCAAAAGTTGCTGACCTAATTAAAGCCTTTGTCATCTTCCAGGACAAGAGGAAGATAAAGTCTTCAAAACTTCTAATTCTTGACGATGGTGAAGGTGATGTACCTGAAAACTGCTTTCGTATAAGCCGCGATGCTATCTCAGGTTTCGTCTTCATTCTTAGAATTCCTGAAATAAACATGTACTTCGCCAAGTACATTGGTTCAGAAATGGTTACGCTCAACAAGGTGAGGATGAAGCATAATCAAGTTTTCGTTTTTCCTCTCGGTAGTATTATCAAGTTCTCACAAGCCGCTCCTGTTTACTATACGGATGTAATCGGTACTTTCAGACAGGAAAATGATGCGGTTGAACTCAGTTTCGTAGCGGAAGACCTGAGCTTTAAGTTCAAAAATGGAAACATAGGATTGCGAAACATTAACATCCAGGAGCAAGGGGGAAAGCTCATTGCGCTCATGGGTGGTAGTGGTGCCGGTAAATCCACCCTCCTGAATGTATTGAACGGAAACGAATCCCCAAGCAATGGTTCTGTTAGAATCAACTCCATCGATATTCATAAATATCATAATAATATCGAAGGTATCATTGGTTATATCCCTCAAGACGATCTACTTGTAGAAGAATTGAGTGTATATGACAATATGTACTACGCTGCCAAACTTTGCTTCAAGGAAAAAAATCAAAAAGAGCTAGACGCTTTGGTCACTAAAACGTTGGAGGCCTTAGGCTTACTTGCCGCCAAAGGGCTGAAAGTAGGGAGTCCACTTGACAAGTCGATAAGCGGAGGTCAACGAAAGCGGTTGAACATTGGACTAGAGCTGCTTCGCGAACCTTCTGTTCTTTTTGTGGATGAGCCTACCTCAGGTCTTTCATCCAGAGACTCGGAGAATATCATGGAGCTTCTCAAAGACCTCTCATTAAAAGGCAAGATGATTTTTGTGGTGATTCACCAGCCAAGTGAGGACATCTATAAAATGTTCGATAAACTAATTTTGCTAGATGTCGGTGGGTACCAAGTATACTACGGTAATCCAGTAGAGGGTATCTATTATTTCAAAGAACTAACTGGAGCACTGGACAATAGGGCTTCTGCTAATCCCGAGCAAATTTTTAACATCCTTGAGGCAAAAGTGGTGGATGAATTCGGGTCTATTACCGGTCAACGAAAAACAAAACCAGAGGAATGGAATAAATCCTTCAAGGAGAAGATCATTCTCCCTAAAGTAACGGAGAACAATGAAATACCAGAGAAGACGTTGAATATCCCTGGTAGGATAAAGCAATTTTTGATCTTCATGCAACGTGACGTTAGCGCTAAGATTTCCAATAAGCAATATCTCTTAGTTAATTTATTTGAAGCCCCCATCCTAGCCATCATCCTGGCCTTTATCATTCGATATGTTCCGGAAGACACCTCTACCTATATTTTTAAAGAGAACCTAAACCTCCCGGTATATTTTTTCATGAGCGTAATCGTGGCCTTATTTATGGGGCTTACCGTCAGCGCTGAGGAGATCATCAGAGATCGTAAAATCCTCAAGAGAGAGTCTTTCCTAAACCTAAGCAAATTTAGCTACTTAGCAAGCAAGGTGAGTTTGATGCTGTTAATATCAGCCGTGCAAACATTTTCATTCGTTGTCATAGGAAACATGATCCTTGAGGTGCAAGGTATGACGCTGAGTATGTGGCTGGTGCTTTTTTCAGTTTCCAGCTTTGCAAATATATTAGGATTGAATGTCTCAGCAGCCTTTAAATCAGCCGTTACAGTATATGTTTTGATACCTCTTTTAATCATTCCTCAATTGATATTGAGTGGTGTCGTAGTCAATTTTGATAAACTAAATCCCTCCATAACTGCAGAAGATAAAGTACCTCTCATTGGTGAATTGATGGCTTCCAGATGGGCTTACGAAGCGATGGCGGTAGATCAATATAAATCCAACTCTTTTTTTAAAGAACTCTATCCGCATGAGAAAATCATTGCACAATCTGAATTTAAGACCATTTACTTTATACCTCGTTTATTGAAAGATCTTGAGTATGTCAAGGATAATAAAACAGATGATGCGGCAGGCAGCGAAGACAGATTGATGACCATCAAAAATGAGCTAAATAAGGAGCTGGCCAAAATAGGCAAAGACAAGTTTCTACAGGTTGACCGATTAGCGCTGCAAAACTTTGATAAATTGTTGTATTCTGACACAAAAGAATTCATCGATAATTTAAAGTCATACTACAATCTGAAGTCAAAAAAAGCATATCAGGCTAAGACAAAGCTAATGGCTGAATTAACTACCATAAGTGGTTCTCAAGAAGCACTTACAGAATATCGTAATGCTAATGAGAACGAAGCTATCCGATCGCTTGTGCGTAATACGGCGACCAAAGCAAGGATACTGGAAAATAATAACCAGTTAATCCAAAAGATTTACCCAATTTACAATGATCCCTTACCAAGGCATTTTCTGGATTTCAGAACACAATTTTATTCCCCTACTAAATATTTTGCAGGTAACCATTTTGAAACGTTGTCGTTCAACGTCTTTATCATTTGGTTAATGTCCTTTTTACTCATCTTGACGCTGTATTTCGATGTTTTCAAACGCTTAATATCAGGTAAGGAATCGTTCTAACGCAGGATGTTTATTTTATCTAAGCTGCTTGGATTTTTACTAAATCCACTAATTTGGATAGGGACACTCCTAGTTCTTGGATTATTCATTCAAAGAAATAGAATCTACTTGCTTCGAGCTGCGCTGATTCTATTCCTTGTTTTCTCAAATCCCCTTTTAAGTAACTGGATCATGAGTCTACAAGAGGCTGACCCCGTTGCCCTGGATTCTTCCAATACCAACCGAGTAGGCATCCTCCTTACAGGTATGACATGCGCACTAATCGATAAACCCGGAATTCATTTTGAATCTGGTGCAGATAGATTCACAGAAACGCTGGCGCTTTATAAAACAAATGTTATCGAAAGGATCATCATTACGGGGGGAAGTGGGTTGATCGGTAATCAAGAATTCACCGAAGCTCCTTTGCTTGCAGACCTGGCAGGTAAATATGGGGTTCCAGACTCAGTGTTAATCCTGGAAACAAGATCCAGAAATACGTATGAAAATGCGCTCTTCACCAAACCCTTACTTGACTCTCTGGAAGTAGAAAAATGCCTAATCATTACCTCATCTTTTCACATGAATAGAGCTTTAAAATGCTTTGAAAAGCAGGGGGTTGAGTCTTATGGGTTCCCTACTGATTTTAGAGCAGCCAAACTTGATTTCTCCATTTACAGCTTTGTGCCTTCTACTTCCGCTATTTTTTGCTGGGAAACCTTACTTCATGAATGGTTTGGAATGGTTTATTATAGGCTCAAAGGGTTTACATGAAAAAAGCCTGACGAACTTCGACAGGCTTCCTTTATTTCAATCTAGAAGAATCAATCTTCTTTTTCTCCTTTTTTAGGTGCTGCTTTCTTCTTAGCAGCAGGCTTCTTAGCCGGAGCTTTCTTTTTTGGCTTCTCCTCTTTTACCTCTGCTTCAACTTGTCCGGTGGTCTCCTCAACTTTTCTTTCGGCTTTTGGCTTTTCTTTTTTTACTGGCTTTTCTTTCTTCTTAGCAAACTCAGCCTTAATGGCCTCAATGTCAATATTTTTAATAGAAGGAAGTGAATTTAGCTGCTTCATCGTATTGACACGCTTTTTAGCAACAGCCTTATTTTTTCTTCCTTTTCTTTCTAATCTAGTTACCGCCATTATTGTATCTCATCTTTTAAAGGCGGCAAAATTAAATCATTTTATAGCTTTGCCAAACAAATTGATAGATAAGTGCAGAAACCAAGTATTCCAAAAGGAACAAGAGACTTTGGCCCCGAAGTAACCGCCAAAAGAAAATATATCATCAAAACGATTGAAGAGGTCTTTAGATTATACGCTTTTAATCCTTTGGAAACGCCTGCGATGGAGAATTTATCGGTTCTTACCGGAAAATACGGAGACGAAGGAGACCAACTGTTGTTTAAAATAATTAACTCTGGCGATTTCTTAAAGAAGTCTGAGCAAAGAGATTTCGATAGTGGAAGTCAATCACTGCTCCCCAAAATCGCAGAAAAAGGTTTAAGGTATGACCTTACCGTCCCTTTCGCTCGCTATGTCGTAATGAACCAAAATGAAATCACCTTTCCATTTAAAAGGTATCAAATACAGCCTGTTTGGAGAGCAGATCGTCCTCAAAAAGGCCGATACAGAGAGTTCTATCAATGTGATGCAGATATTGTTGGTACTCAAGCAGAATTTCAGCAAGGCTGGAAAGAGGTGGAATTAACACTCCTTATAAAAGAGGTTTTTGGAAGGCTTAGACTTAAGGATTTTGAGATCAAGGTGAACCACAGAGACGTATTGTTCGGCATTGCTGATTATGTAGGAATGAAGGGTCAGGAAATCCCATTCTGTGTAGCCCTCGATAAGCTGGATAAAATTGGTATGGAGGCTGTTTTGCAAGAAGTTGCAGCGCATGGTGGAAATTTGGAAAAACTAGGCAGCATTCTGGATGTCATTACTGGTAAAAAAAGCATACCAAGCTTGCTTTCAGATTTAAAGAATCTAATCTCAACGTCGGAGAAAGGCTTCAATGAATTAAGCACGTATTTTCAAAACCTACCCGATACTGAAAAAGTCATTCTGGATTTTAGTCTTGCAAGAGGCCTATCCTACTACACCGGGATCATCTTTGAGGTCAAACCCACATCTGTCGATATGGGCTCGATAAGTGGTGGAGGCAGATACGATAACTTAACAAGTGTTTTTGGACTTTCAAATGTTTCGGGTATCGGTATTTCATTTGGGTTAGATAGGATCTACGATGTGATTCAAGAACTCGGGTTATTTCCTGCTACATCTAAAGCCAGCACCAAAGTTCTGATTACGCACTTCAATACCGAAAATATGCAGCATGGTATGAAGTTGGTTCAAAACTTGAGGGCACATAATATATCATCTGAATTATACGCTGAAAGTTCAAAAATCAAGAAACAGTTTCAGTATGCTGATAAAAACAGCATTCCGTTCGTATTAGTGATCGGCGATAAGGAAATGCAGACAGGCAAGTACAGTTTAAAGGAACTTTCAAGCGGTAAACAAGAAAGCCTGTCTGAAGATGAAATAATTAATAAATTTTCACATATTTGAGTGTTTCATATGTTAAGTGTCGTTAGACGTTAACAGATGCGATCCCTCATCCAAATAAGCATACACTTCCTAGTGTTTTCTCTAGTTGCTACCGCTGGCACCTGTCAGGTTCGAAGCAGCTCTGAGAGAATGGAGACTGCATTTGCTCGTGGCTGCGCTCCTTTTACAATAAATATTTCAGAAATAGATAGCTTGGGCGATATATCTAGGACTTATACGTATGAAAAAGATGGGGTTTCTACCTCTGATACTTTTTACACCTACCAAACTCCGGGGACCTTTGAGATCATTCAACTGCTAGGGGAAGACATCATTCCAAAGACTGATACACTTGTTATTGAAGTGCTCGAGAACCAAGCAATCGATTTCAATGTATTCAAATGTGATCCCACGCAGGCAATGCTATCTTTTCCCGAACCTAGCTACGATTACTTCCAAATAGAAGTTGGCAGTCGCATTTTCCAGTCTGATTCCACTTCAGATTTCAGAAATCTGGTTTCATTTCAAAATTCACTTCAGCTTAATATTCAAGGGTTCTACACTAATGCTGCACCTAACTGTCAGATGATCGACACACTAATTACCAGAACCGATACCGGCCCTATCATACAACCATCAGTAGACTATGATTTTGTATGCTCGAACAATTTCCTGGCCAATATCTCTTTTGAAGGCAATGAAGATCAATTATATCAGCTTTCTTTTTCCGATGAGAATGGCGCAGCAATAAGAACCGATTTTATTTCCGGGAGTTCAAAATCGATTACAATCGACTCAATAAAGGTTAATGAGGACACAGAACAACTCTGTCTGATAATAGATGCGATTTCAGGTTGTGATTCCACCGTTTTTGAAACTCGTGAGTTGTGTTACCCTACTGACTTACTAAACACTCCTGTTGCGTATGCCTTTGCCTCATTTAACGGAGACTCCATCGACATCCACCTGGATCAGGGTGCAATCAGTAACCTAAGCTTAACAAGTCAAACAGAAGATGGGAATAGCATCATCCACAAAATCAACGATAACCTCATCACCCTGCCTTACATCTCTAACACACCTCCTGCCTATACCATTTCTTTTAATTCTGAATGTCCCCAGGACTCAATCTCCTATAACATTGCTCCCCCTTTTGTTAAAGCAAATAGAATCGGGATCAATCATTATACCATTACCTATTCGCCTAGTGAATTCCTATTTCTTGAGAACCGAAATTCCACAATGGAATCGTTGTTGATTGGTAATTCGGACACCAATGTGTTTAGCAATACGAACGATGAACTAAGATTATCCTTGGCAATGGGAAATAATCAACAGCTATTATCGATTGAGACCATCGATTCCATTAAACTTTTTAGCAATACCAAAACTTTAGCTTACGAGTTTTATGTATACATTCCTGAGGCTTTCACTCCAAACAATGACGGTGTAAACGACCGACTTGAATTGTACGGATTACCTACGGAGAAATTTACATTTAAAGTTTTCAACCGCTGGGGTGAAAAAGTTTTCCAGACCTCTGACCAGAATGAATTCTGGAATGGTAGGCTTGTAAATGGGCATATTGTAGAAGGAACATATGTTTACAGACTTAATTTTTACAACTCTCTTGGGGAAATATTTACGCAGCAAGGTAGTTTTGCACTTATTCGGGATTAAAGCTCAGTCGATATGTTTGATATGATGAAAATGATGGGGAAGGTCAAAGAAGTGCAGGAGAAAATAAAGTCAGCCCAGCAAGAGCTGCACGGTATAACAGCGGAAGGAGAATCAGGTGGAGGTATGGTCAAAGCAGTAGCAAATGGCAATAAGGAACTCATTTCGCTGGATATTGATCCAGGCTTAATCAAAGAGGAGGACCAGGACATACTAAAAGATCTGATTATAGCTGCCGCTAATAAGGCAATTAGCGAAGCTGAAGACAAGGCCAAGCACCATCTGCAACAAGCCACGCAAGGAATGATGCCTAACATACCAGGCATGGATCTTACTGGATTAGGTTAATGAACAAAGTAGCGGTAGCCATTTTAAATTACAATGGAGAAAGCTACATAAAACAGTTTCTACCCTCCCTCCTTGAACATACCATAAACGCCCCGATTTACGTCATCGATAATTGCTCAACTGACAGCTCTTTAGACATTTTGGAAAACGAGTTCCCGACTGTACAAGTCATTCAACTCGGAAGAAATCTGGGCTATGCTGGTGGGTACAATGCTGGCGTTATGTCGATCGATGCGGAATACATTGCCATGGTCAATTCAGATATTGAAGTGACTAAGGACTGGTTGGACCCGCTATTGTTCTTTTTAGATGAAAATAAAGATTGCGTTGCAGTGCAGCCGAAAATAAAAAGCTACCATAATAAAGAGCTCTTTGAATATGCAGGTGCTGCAGGAGGGTTTTTAGATGGATTTGGATATCCGTATTGTAGGGGACGTATCTTCGAGCACATTGAAAAAGATGAAGGACAATACGACAAGCAGACTGAAGTCTTTTGGACAAGTGGAGCATGTTTTGTAATAAGAAAGCTTCCTTTTGAAGACATCGGAGGATTTGACGTAGACTTTTTTGCACATATGGAAGAGATTGATCTTTGCTGGCGCTTAAAGAGGTCCAATTGGAAGCTATTCTGCATCTCTGAAAGTACGGTTTATCATGTCGGAGGAGGAACACTTTCTTCACTCAACCCCAGAAAAACGTTTTTGAACTTTCGAAATGGACTATTTCTACTTGTAAAGAACCTCACACGAGCGGAATATTATAAGCTCTTTTTAAGAATAGTACTTGATTGGGTGGCAGCATTGAAATTCACATTGGAAGGAAGTCCTAGTCACTCCATTGCAGTATTGAAAGCGCATGGTGCATTCTTTAAACTTTTTAATAGGGAATACAGAAAAAGATCCGGCTCATACTACGTGCTGAAAAGCATACAAGCAAAACCCTTACGATCAATAGTATGGCAAAGATTTGTAGGCAGAATGCGGAAGTTTTCAGATCTTCATCAATAGTACCAAAGCGAATTATGTCTTCTTCGATACAGCTTTCTGAAATTAAGAACAAAAGCCAAAGCCAAGTATAAGACTATTGGTGATCCAAAAGTCAGAAATGAAGCATAAATGAAGTAAAGTCTTATGCTGTAAGTAGGGATATTGTACTTCTCACCTAGTCGTGTACAAACCCCGAACGCGTAATTTTCTATGATTCGTTGCATTATCAAACCTTTAGAAAAGATGAGTAAAGATAACATAAACGGTTGTTTTTTGTTTTCGTAGCCCTCTATCTAATATTATTTTTTGGCTATTATTGCACAAATAACATTTTCGAGAAAGCAAATTAATATCATGATCAAAATGAAAAACCTAAAGCTTGCACTAGTGACATTCGTTGCTGCTGCGGTTTTTTCAGGCTGTACGCTGAGCAAAATGATTAAACTGGCTGCAGATCAGGAACTTACAGTATCACCAAACCCTCTTGAATTACACGGAGGAGAAGTTCCTTTTAACATGTCGGTTGTCCTTCCGCCCAAAATGCTTCCAGCGGGGAAAGTATATACCGTAAAAAACTTCTACCGATACGGTGGTAAAGAGATTGAAGTAGGATCTGTAGAGTTCAAAGCTGACGATTTCCCTTCAAGCAGCACCACTCCTAGTAGAAAAAGTGCTGATTTTACCTTTAACTTTTCTGAGGATATGACCCCAGGTAAGTTGGTGGTGATGGGTGAAGCACTGGATCCGCGCAACGGCAAATCTGCCAGCACTCCCAAACTAGAAGTGGCCGTAGGTGTAATCACCACCTCTTCAGCAGTGAAAGATGCTTATTTAGCTTCTTATGCAGATCATGGTTACAATGATCAAGAAGAATTGATCCCAACGAATATCAACTTCTACTTTGCACAAGGCAGCTCTTATTTGTCACCAAGTATCAAGACAGACGGTACAAGCAACAGAGATAAGCAGAGAGATTTATCCGCTTTCATTGCAGACAGAAACGTAACAAGAACAGTCACTATTACTGGTACACACTCACCTGAGGGAGAAGAAAGGATTAACAACAGACTCTCTAACGAAAGAGCTGAAAGAATAGAAGGCTACTACAGACGTCAAATGAGACGCTATGATTACAAAGGAATGGCTGATAGCATTAAGTTTATTCTTAAACCTGTGGTAGAAGATTGGAGCGCACTCCGAACTGCACTGAGAGGATATAATGGTATTTCATCTAGCAACATCGTACAGATGCAGAGAATCATTGACGGATCTGGTTCTTTTGAAGATAAAGAGAAAGAGCTTAGAAAAGTGGAAGGTTACAAGACCGTATTTGATGAGCTGTATCCCGACCTTCGTTCTGCTAAAACTGAAATTCTTACTGTGAAAGAGAAAAAGACACCTGCCGAGATAGCAGTTCTTGCTAAACAAATTCTTGACGGTTCTGCCAATGCAGATACGCTTTCAAATGAAGAGTTTTTATACGCTGCCTCTTTGACTCCATCGCTTGATGAAAAAGCTGCCATCTATTCGGCAGCGACAAAAAGAGATGGGAGTTGGATTGCTCACAACAACCTTGCTGCGGTATACCTAGATATGGCAAGAGGAGATGCTGACAATAAAAATAGATTAGTCGAAGATGCATTGACGCAACTTGAAATTGCAGCTAATAAGAAAAGTGCCCCTGAAGTTCACGCCAATATGAGTTCTGCTTATATGATGCAAATGGAGTATGAGAAATCTTACGATGCGATTTCTAAGGCAGAAGCAGGTGCTGGAAACGATCTAAAATCAGATTTGAATGCTTTAAAAGGTTCAATCGAAATTAGAATGGCGGAGTACGACAAAGCAAAAGCAAGCCTGGTAGCAGCTAGAAATAGTGAAACGGTGCAGTTCAACAGAGGTCTTGTAAACTTACTTACTGGAGATTACGATGGAGCGGTTAATTCTTTCTCTGGTGCTTACAAGTCATCCATAGCAGCCGATGCATATTATTACAGTGCTGTTTCTTCTGCAAGAGGAAAAAATGCAAAAGAAGTAATCAGTAGTTTGAAAGAGGCTATCTCTAGAGATAAAGCATTGAAAAAGAGAGCTTTAAATGATCTTGAGTTCGTCAATTTTGCAGATGCAGTAGCTCAAAGTTTGAGATAACAAATCTGAGATAAAATTTATACTAAAAAGCTCCTCCTTCTAGAGGAGCTTTTTTTATTTCATAATGGGCTGAATAATCACGATTGAATTAATTTAGCAGCTCTTTTGAATAGTCAAAAAAATGAGGGAAATACAGTTTAGAGAAGCTTTACGAGAAGCAATGCAAGAAGAAATGAGAAGAGATCAAAATGTCTTTCTCATGGGAGAAGAGGTAGCTGAATATAATGGAGCTTATAAGGTGTCACAAGGTATGCTTGATGAGTTCGGGCCTGATCGAGTAATCGACACGCCCATTACAGAGTTAGGATTTGCGGGAATCGGAGTAGGTGCTGCAATGAATGGGGTCCGTCCTATAATCGAATTTATGACTTTTAACTTTTCCCTTGTTGCCATTGATCAGGTAATCAATAGTGCTGCCAAAATGATGTCAATGTCGGGTGGACAGTACAATGTTCCCATGGTATTTCGAGGGCCGACAGGTAATGCTGGTCAATTGAGTTCTCAGCATTCTCAGAACTTTGAAAACTGGTATGCAAATACGCCGGGTTTGAAAGTTGTCGTGCCATCAAACCCACATGATGCAAAAGGCTTATTGAAAACATCCATCCGTGATGAAGATCCAGTAATATTCATGGAGTCGGAACTGATGTATGGAGAGAAAGGACCTGTGCCTGAAGAAGAATACCTACTCCCTATTGGCCAGGCAAGAATCGATCGAGAAGGAAGCGATGTCACCATTGTTTCTTTTGGCAAGATCATTAAAGTCGCGCAAGAAGCTGCGAATGAGTTAGCGAAAAACGGAGTCTCTTGCGAAATCATTGACCTCATGTCTGTTCGACCAATTGATTACGAGACCGTAATCAACTCAGTGAAAAAGACCAACAGACTTGTGGTGGTGGAAGAAGCGTGGCCACTATCCTCCATTGCAACTGAAATTAGTCATGTGGTGCAGCGTAATGCCTTCGATTATTTAGATGCACCCATTCATAGAATCAACAGTAGGGACTTACCTCTTCCGTATGCCCCCACTCTCATAGATGAGATTCTACCTAGTGTAAAAAGAACAATCGATGCAGTGCATGCTGTAACATATAATGCCTAAATCATGATAAAACACACATCCTATCTTTCACTGCTTTCTATCATTCTGGTAATGACAAGTTGTGGAGGAGGAAGCTCAAGTACTTCCTCTAAAAAGAACGGTGCCAGTAACGTAGAAGAAACCATTGAGAAAGTTGCCATTCCCACAACCGTCTCCTTAGAGATCGAGAGTAATGACCTGATGCAATTCAACCTAGACAAATTGGAAGTAATCGAAGGACAGACTGTTACTTTAACTTTAAAGCATACTGGACAAATGTCAGTGGATGTTATGGGGCATAATTGGGTACTTTTAGCAACAGGCACTGATGTAGCCACTTTTGGAAGTGCTGCTGTTGCTGCGAAAGCAACAGGGTATATCCCTCAAAACATGACTGAAGAAGTTATTGCATATACTGAAACAATTGGCGGTGGTGAAGAAACAAGCATCACTTTCGAAGCACCTAAAGCGGGCTATTACACGTTCATATGTAGTTTCCCGGGCCATTACGGTGTGATGCAGGGATCATTCGTTTCCAGTCCACGATAGCCTAAATTTATGAAATCATTAAGCTCCTACTCGGGGCTTTCTTTATATCAACCATTGCTAATGAAGAATATATCCATACTGGCATGCATCCTAATGATCTTTGCATGTGAACCCAAAACAAGCGAGAATACAATGGCTGCCACAGACAAGCAAACTGCCCCCATAGCTGAAAAGATAGATTCCTCTATGACCATACATGGAGATACGAGAGTAGATCCCTACTTCTGGATGAGACTAAGTGACAGCCAGAAAATCGCAAAAAATCCAGATAGGCAAACACAAAAAGTAGTGGATTATCTGACAGCTGAAAATGCATACAACAAAAAGCAACTGAAAGAAACAGAAGCTCTTCAGGAAAAACTTTACAACGAGATTGTTGGAAGAATCTCTCAAAAGGATGAATCGGTACCTTACTTCGACAATGGTTACTGGTATTACAGCAGATTCGAAGAGGGAAAAGAATATCCAATCTACTGCAGAAAAGAAAAAACACTAGAGGCTACAGAACAAATCCTTTTAAACGTAAACTCACTCGCAGAGGGTTATGATTATTATTCCGCAAGAGGGTTGCGCGTTAGTCCTGATAATAAGATTCTTGCCTTTGCAGAAGATACGCTATCGAGGAGAGTTTACAGCTACCGCTTCATTGATCTGACAACAAATGAATTCTTAAAGGATGTCGTTTCAAATGCAGAACCTGGTGGAGCATGGGCAAATGACAATGCTACATTTTTTTACACGACCAAAAATAAAGTAACCCTACTTTCAGAAAAGATTTGGAGGCACTCTCTAGGAACAGAGCAGGAGCAAGATAAAATGATGTTCTTCGAGGAAGACCCATCTTTTTACATCGGAGTATCTCGTTCTAAGTCTGGAAAATACATAACCATTGGAGAATCTAGCACCGAAACGGACGATTACTGGATATTGGATGCCGATCATTCCCAGGGTGACTTCCAGCAATTTACACCTCGAACAGAAAAATTGAAATATTCAATCTTTCATTACCAAGATAAGTTTTATGTCTTAACAAATTGGGAAGCAAAGAACTTCAGATTGATGGAGACAGATCAAGCATCGACTGAGCAATCCTCATGGAAAGAAGTCATTGCACATCGTGAAGATGTGCTTATTAGCGACATTGAAATCTTTGACAATTGGCTAGTACTGCAGGAGCGCTCAAATGCCTTAACTAAATTAAGAGTCATCAATCAAAAAACGCAAGAAGAGCATTACATAGCTTTTGATGAACCAGCATATGTAGTTTATTCTAGCATAAACCCTGAATTCAGTACGGAGATACTTCGATTTGGTTATTCTTCCCTCACGACACCTGGCTCTACCTATGACTACAACATGCGCACAAGAGAAAAAGAGCTAATGAAGCAAAATGAGGTTGTAGGCGGACATGATCCAAATACTTATGTAACAGAACGAGTATTTGCTGAAGCACGGGATGGAGTACAAATCCCTGTCTCCATCGTCTACAAAAAGGGGTTGAAAATCGACGGAACTAATCCACTACTGCAATACGGATACGGCTCTTATGGGGCATCCATGGATCCCAGGTTTAGTAGCGTACGATTGAGCTTGCTTGACCGAGGTTTTATTTATGCAATTGCCCATATCAGAGGTGGACAGGAAATGGGGCGCCAATGGTACGAGGACGGGAAAATGTTCAAGAAGAAGAACACTTTCAATGATTTTGTAGACGTCAGCCGATTCTTGATAAATGAAAACTACACCTCAACAGAACATTTATACGCGATGGGTGGTAGTGCCGGTGGTCTTCTTATGGGAGCTGTGGTCAACCAAGCACCAGAGCTTTACAATGGCGTGATCGCTGCTGTTCCTTTTGTGGATGTAGTTTCAACCATGCTTGATGAAAGCATACCACTGACTACCGGAGAATTCGATGAATGGGGTAATCCGAAAGACCTTGAATCATACGAATACATGCTCTCCTACTCACCTTACGATCAGGTAAAAGCACAAGACTACCCTAATCTAATGGTAACAACCGGATATTTTGATTCGCAAGTACAATATTGGGAGCCAGCTAAATGGGTGGCAAAACTACGAGATAAAAAGACAGATGATAACCTATTACTCTTTTATACAAACATGGAAGCGGGTCACGGTGGTGCCAGTGGTAGGTTCAGACGGTACAAAGAGACTGCGATGGAATATGCCTTCTTCATGAAACTTGAAGGCATCAAAGAATAAAGAAAGGCTCCTGCAGGAGCCTTTTTTATTTCACTCGCTTCCCATGTTTGATGACCATATCAACATCTTGAAGCAGTGAGATGTACCTTAGTACATCTCCCTTAACCGCTATGATGTCCGCGTATTTCCCTTCTGACACGGTTCCATATTCATCCTCTACTCCCATGATTTTTGCAGGCCAGTAAGTACCTGCTCGTATGGCATACATGGGATCAAAGTCAAACTCATTGACCCACACATCCAATTCATTCCAAGTAGATTGAATATGAAACTTCATAGGAATCCCACTATCAGTTCCAATCATGAGTACTACTCCTGCATCCTTCAGTTGATTAATTTTTGTTTCCAGCGTCGGTCTGCGAACAGGAGTTAATTGAAAATAAGGTAAGCGCTCTGGATGCCTAAAGGACGTTTTTATATCTGCAACAACAGTATCCGGTAGACCTAGATGCCAATCTGAATTATCCAATTTTTCCGGATTATCTCGCGTGTACTCGTAGTTATATAAACCTTCAACAGTAGGTGTCCAGTATAAAGGTCCTAGATTCATTTGAGCCGTACGCTCCTTAATCATCTCCATTACATCGTCGGGATATTCGGGAGCGCTAGACAACCCCGTGTGCTCAAAACAATCTACACCGGCAATTAACCCTTTCCTAATTTCTTCTGGTCTATGTGCATGTGCTACTACAGTCAAGCCATTCAAATGAGCCTCGTCTACGATAGTATTAACTTCCTCCTGTGTAAGCTGATCCTGATCAATCAACTTAATACAGTCAACACCAGCATCTGCTAACTTTTTTACCTTTTCTCTAGCATCTTTAGGGCTCGTTACCCCCCACCTAAATTGCTCAGTGCCCGGATAAGGTGCCTTCTGAAGGAAAGGTCCGGAAACATACATTGTTGGACCCGGAATTTCTCCTTTTTTAATTCTGTCTCGAACTCGTATGCTTTCCTTCAAAGGGCCTCCTAAGTCTCTGGCACTGGTTACCCCTGCCATTAGCAATTGATGTGCAGATGCAGGCATGATGACATTCTCAAATAGTGGTGGATAGGTCTTATCCCAATACCCATAATCTGCATGTCCATTGATCATTAAATGAACATGCATGTCCCACAACCCGGGTAAAACACTCATACCTTCCGTGCTGATAATATCTGCTTCTTCTGGAATAGTGATCTGACCCACCTGCCCAATTGATTTGATGCGCTCGCCTTCGATGATTATTACGCTATTTTTAATAGGATTAGACCCGAAACCGTCGATTAAGGTACCTCCTACAAGTGCAACAGTCTGAGCTGTAAGCACACATGGAGAAAGTAAAAGAAGCCAAATGATTTTTACAATAATCTTCATATCTTATTATTGGGTCAGTTCTGATTGACTTGAGAAGTTATCTATTTCAAGTCAAATATTTATAATTATTAAGACATGCTTCTTTATCTAAACCCATAAACGGTGTGGATCACAGAATACTTACATTATTCCATCTTCTTAATATGATTACAACATTAAATTGAGAATCATGGATCTTGAACGTAGAAATGTATCTCCACGATTCCGGATTAACTGATTAGTTTATTACCTGCTATTATTTTATCAATCTTATCAAGTGGTTTTTGCAGAATAATTCGGTTACATGCTTTGTGATGTTGGCTGAGCAATATAGTTTTGTATTTACAAATCGCGGGGTGGAGCAGTTGGTAGCTCGTCGGGCTCATAACCCGAAGGTCGCAGGTTCGAGTCCTGCTCCCGCTACTAGATAACCCTGACATCTTCTGATTGTCAGGGTTTTTTATTTTAGATGCGCTCTATATGTCTGAAAAAGCTTTCAAATCAGGTTTCATCTCAATAATAGGAAAACCAAACGTTGGTAAATCTACCTTGATGAATGCCTTAGTGGGTGAAAAGCTTTCGATTATAACTAATAAAGCCCAGACGACACGACATAGGATTTTTGGAATTCTCACAACAGAAGAATTTCAAATGATATATAGTGATACGCCCGGAGTGATTGAAGCAAGCTACAAACTTCAGGAAAGTATGATGAAATTCGTCAAAAGCTCTTTGGAAGATGCTGACCTTATTCTTTTAGTGATGGAGCTGGGCGAAAAAGAAGTCAATATGCCGATTCTTGAAGAAGCATTAAAGTCAAATACTCCTACCCTATTGGTTATCAATAAATCGGATCAGAGCAAAGGAAGCCAGGCACACGATAAAGAGCAGTTTTGGAGAGAGAAATACCCTGAAGTTGAAATTCATACAGTATCTGCACTAGAAAAGACAAATACAGATGCCCTATTTGAAAGAATCGTAGGGTTACTGCCGTATCATCCACCCTATTTTCCTGCTGATACATTAACAGATAAGACGGAACGCTTTTTTGCTAGTGAAATACTACGAGAGAAGATTTTTCTCAACTACAAACAGGAAATTCCATATAGCTGTGAAGTCGTCATCGAGTCTTTCAAGGAAGAGGAAACGATTATTAGAATCGGTGCATTGATTTATGTGGAAAGAAATACACAAAAGGGAATCCTAATAGGCAAAGGCGGACAATCACTAAAAAAAGTAGGTACCGAGGCCAGGCTGGACATGGAAGATTTCTTTCAGAAAAAAGTTCATTTAGAAATATTTGTAAAAGTTGAGAAGGATTGGAGAAAGGCGGATCGTTCGTTGAAGCAATTCGGCTATTTGAACTGATTTGGCATCTTTGCAGCATAATAGAGAATAATGGCAAATATTCTGGCAATTGTAGGAAGACCTAATGTGGGTAAATCAACCCTTTTTAATCGATTAATCGAAAGAAAAGAGGCGATCATGGACGACGAATCCGGCGTGACGAGAGATAGACATTACGGTGTAGCAGAATGGAACGGTAAAAAATTCACTGTAATTGATACGGGAGGATATGTTGTAGGTTCCGATGACATCTTCGAAGAAGCCATTAGAACCCAAGTCAAAGAAGCGCTGGAAGAGGCCAGTGCAATACTTTACATGGTAGATGCACACGTAGGCGTACATCCGCTAGATGAGGAGTTTGCCCGAGTGCTTAGAGAAATAAACAAGCCTATTTTCATTGTTGCCAATAAATCGGATAACCCTGAAAGGGCAATGGGTGCGCATGAGTTCTATAACTTAGGAATGGAAGCAGATATTTTTGCTGTTTCTTCCGTATCCGGCTCTGGTACGGGTGACCTTCTCGATGAAGTAGTAAAAGAGTTTGAAGACGAAGAACCTGAAACAAACGATGGCCTTCCTAGGATAGCTATTCTCGGACGACCCAATGTCGGAAAATCCTCCTTTTTGAATGCATTAATAGGAACGGATCGAAGCATCGTAACCGATATTGCAGGCACCACACGTGATACGGTGAATACCCGTTATAATCAGTTTGGAAAGGATTTCATTTTAACAGATACTGCAGGGATTCGAAAAAAAGCTAAAGTCCACGAAGACATAGAATTTTACTCTGTTCTCAGAGCAATACAGGCACTTCAGGACAGTGATGTTTGCGTTATCATGATCGACGCAACCAGAGGCCTTGAATCGCAAGATATGAACATTCTTGCCCTTGCGAATAAATATAAAAAGGGCGTAGTAATCATGATCAACAAATGGGATCTTATTAAAAAAGAGACGAATACTGCCAGAGACCTCACCAACGAAATTAATGATAAGCTAGGACCTTTATCGTATGCCCCCATTATCTATAGTAGTGTATTAAACAAACAAAGAATTCTGCAAGTAATTGAGAAAGCATTGGAAGTTCACGATAACAGGGGAAGGAAAATTTCTACTTCACAGCTAAACGAGAAGATGCTTCCCGAAATTGAGCATTATCCACCTCCAGCAGTACGAGGTAAGTATATTAAGATCAAATACATCACCCAGTTACCGACTCAAAGTCCAACTTTTGCCTTTTTCTGCAATCACCCCAAAGATGTCAAAGAAGCCTATCAACGATATTTGACCAACAAACTACGAAGTCATTTTGCACTTGAGGGGGTGCCTGTAAAAGTCGTGATGCGAAAGAAATAATTGCTAATTGCAACCAGTAGAGGTCTTCCAACGATTTGTTCCTGAAAAAGCAGTAGACTACTGTGTTCACTTGTATCAAATCCTCAACTTTGATTTTAAAATAAAGAAAGCACGAAGAACAAAGTTCGGTGACTATCGACTAGATAGACAAACGGGTCATCAAACGATCACGATCAACAATGACTTGAACCCCTACGCTTTTCTGATAACTTATCTACATGAAGTCGCCCACCTTCAGACATTCCAAGCATATGGTAACAATATAGCTCCTCATGGGGTCGAATGGAAAAATGAATTCAAAGCCGTTTCCGCTCCTATGATAAGACAAACCGTATTTCCAGAGGAGATTAAAAGTCGGGTAATCACCTACCTGTCTAACCCTAAGGCGTCCAGCTGCTCAGATCCCATACTATACGAACTCTTAAAAAGGTATGATCCAAAATCCGATAAGGTTTTCCTTAAGTCACTTCAGGTGGGAGAAAAATTTAGTTTTAACGATAAGGAATACATCTACCTGGAGAGGAAGCGGACCCGAATGGTGTGTAAGCAAACGACTACAAATCGAAAATACCTGATAAATCAGCTCGCAGAGGTCATACCTATAGTGGGCTAGTTTAATCTTCGCTGTATCAGCTGATCTATTTGGTGATACAATTTCATTGGTGGTAGTGTCCTCCAGTTTGCTACATCTAATTGACCTCCAAAATTGATATACATATCCAAATTATAATGCTTCATCTCCTCCTGAACAAAATCCATGAAGTTGACTCCGACGACCCAACCTTCCTCTAGTTCATCAAACCACTCAGCATAATATTCGTCATCGCTCCCATGAAAATTAAATACGTTTTCCCCAATCAGAATAAATTTATTTACTTGATGATGGAGAAAATGTTCTACAATATTTCTCTTGAAATGCATGATGTCATTTGTGATCGCATCGTTCCATTCACCAATCATTTCAATTACGACTATTCCATTATGATAGTCCACAAAAATCACTTTTAGGTACAAGGTCTCTGATCCCATAAAGTCCCATCCCGGATCGATATAATAACCATAAATTGTTTCAGAATACAAATCGTAGTTATACTCCTTTCCATGAAAGGGAGAGAAAACATCTTGTTCCTGATCGTAATATTTCAACCAGCGATAAAACGGCGCTATCTGATGCATACTCGAAAGTATAGTTTGAAATAATAATTAACTGTTAATAGTTCAAGTTTAGTTTGAGGATTAATTGTGATGGTAGACTTTTACATAATGAAAAAGATATTCTATCTATTGTTCGTACTTACCAGTCTGTCCATACCCCAAGGATGTGATGAACCACCCATCACTGTCCCTGATGATGAACCAGGACTAGAAAGCATGCTTCTAACCTGCACTCAGACGATCACAAATGAATCACTGACCTACTGCGATATTGAAAAATCAAATGAGCAATTGGAGATTTGGACTTGGAACTTACGCTTTTTCCCTCAAGATGGGACAACTCAGCAATCCGTTATCAATGTAATAGAGTACTACCAGCCAGACATTATTGCATTTCAAGAAATAAATAATCGTTCCGACATGTTAGAGGTAATTGATGCAATGCCTCTATACGAAGGCTGGGTTGTAAATGTATCTGGTAGTCTGGATCTGGCTTTTGCTTACAATACTTGTACCGTTAAATCTTTAGCGGACCCAATAATTATTCTTGATGATATCTGGCCCAGACCTCCTTCTTTTTGGTCAGCTTCATTTGAAGATAATGTCATCAACTTAATGAATCTCCATCTAAAATGTTGTGGTGATGGAGTAGAAGACCGTTTGGATGCAACGCGAAAAATTCAAGAATATATCTTAGAGCAACCCGATGTGCCCATAATTGTACTTGGAGATTTTAATGATGAAATAGAAGAAGAAAGCATTCTACCCTTTTTACTTGACACAGTGAATTTTAGATATGCTGATGAACACATCTCGTATGGAGAATCGGTCAACTTCAGCTTTCCAAGCTGGCCAAGTGATATCGATCATATTCTTATAAATCAACCACTTTTTTCCATGATTGATACTGCCGCTACCGTACTACTAGACAATTGCATTCCATCTTACAGCCAATCCATTTCCGACCATCGTCCAGTGGCTGCTTTATTTAGTTTTCAGTAAGTATCTCCAAGTCACAGAAATAACCTTTTCTGGTAACAAAGCAATAAAAAAGCCATCCTAACCGGATGGCTTTTTTTATACTGTAAACTTCTATTAAAAATTGAAGCTAAGTGAGGCATTCCAAGTTCTACCAAACCCAAACCATACACTATTAGCTGTTGAGATGCCGTTCCAAACATCATCACCATCAGCAGCGTGGATATTAGTGTTGGATTCCATGATGTAAACAGTATCGAATACATTGTTCATGTTCAATCTGAAAGTGCTGTACGCACCAAACAGACTGAATCGTGAAGTTAGACCTAAATTCACTAATCCATAATTAGGAAGTTGAAGTGCACCGTCATTATCCTCTTCTAGGAATGCAGAATCGTCAATTCCGTAATCTGCGTATAAACCACCCACAAATCGGTAGCCAAGATCAATGCTAAGCGCTTTAGCCACTCTGTAATCAGCTTCTACATATGCAGTAGTTTGAGCTGCATCCCCAACTTTTGCGCCGTTTGCGTAAATAGTCAAAGACTGACCCGGAATTAAGTTTTGGTTGTCATCGAATACTTTAGCAGTGAAATCTTTTGTATATCTCCAGTTTCCTAAGGAAAGCATACCACGAAGCTTGAGGTTGTCAAGAGGTCTGTAGGTAGACTCCAGCTCAACTCCTTGGTGAAGAACGTCAACATCACTAAACTGAGCGGTACCGAATTCTGTATCGCTTACAGGCACACCTTGAGAGATGAATCTGTTACCCCAGCTTGTAGAGTAAGCGTTTACGTTCAATGTGAAAAATCTTCCAAAATATCCATAACCTAATTCAATAGATTGGATGATTTCATTCTGAAGATCAGGATTAATATCATTGGCAAATCCCGGGAATACAGCATCAAACAAAGGCTGACGCGATATGTAACCTGCGTTAAAGAATACATTCATCTTATCAGAAACATTGTAGTTTGCACCCCCTTTGATATATCCACCAAGTTGATTTTGTTGCTCTGATAAAGGATTTCCTACTTGATCAAAGAAATCTTCTCTTTGGAAAGACTGGTTAGAAAGCCCCCCTTGTAATACAGCAGTTATTGTTGATTCATTATTGAATTCAACCAATCCGTTTACACCTTGCCAACCGACATAGCCAATGTTATAATAATCGATTTTTGGACCTGTCAAGCCGGTATTTCTGAATGGTGAAGCCTCAATAGTGGTTTCAATGATTTGACCAGCTGAATTATCGTTACCTGTTGAGAGGTATCCGTCTAGTCCCATCAAGTTGTTAAGGACTCTGTAATGATAGCCTACATACTTTCTCAGGTCAACACCTAATGAATATCTAAAATTTCCTGAAGTATAATCAAGTGAAGAAATACCACCAATCCAGTTATGTGAGTTCATCGATGCCCTTCTAATTAGAACTGCTCGGTTCACACCGTTATCCCTGAAACCATTAGATCCTATCAGTTTACCTTCATAGCCTCGATCAATAGCACCGTCGTAAGGATCAGTTGAATTTCTGTTATTGTTTACGATGGCGTCAAAGTTGATAGTACCGTCAGCATTTCTAGCACTTGTACCATCACCATCTTCCAGATTATGTTCTGTTAAATCTTCTCTAAATGGGTATGGATCAAAATCTCCCGCACGGAAATACTGACCTCTTGGTCCTGTTCCCCCACCTCTACCGGCAGAGCCATACAGGGAAGTAGCTAATTTGAGATTTTCTGATATATCCCAATCCCAGTTAAAGGTTGCAAGTGGCTTATTGTAGAAGTTTCTTCTGATGTTAAACTCTTCACCATCCAAAGTACCTCCATTACTGTTCCATCTTCTGTCTATCTCGTCTTTGTGGTCATCCCCAAAATTCTGGAAGTCTCTTATAGAAACCCATGTACTTCTCTGGTGGTGCCACTGACCGGCCCCTAGAACTGATAAATTTAAAGCGTGCTTAGATCCTTCCGGCTCGTAACCAACTGCGCCAAAATAAGTCCAACCTTCTCCAGCAGTTGCGTCAATATAACCATTTCCTTGCCATCTACTTAACAAAAAAGACGATGCCCATCCATTCTCATTTTTACCTGTAGAGTAACTAAAACCTGTTTTTAAATATCCGTCATTACCTACTGTTTGAGAAATATTGGTGCTCTGCTCAAGATCAGCTGCCTTTGTGAAGATAGAAACTGTTCCTCCAACAGAAGGCACCGCTAGCCTGGAGGCACCGAGTCCCCTTTGAATTTGAATACCAGAGGCAACATCAGTAAGTCCCTGCCAGTTTGACCAGTATACCCAACCGTTCTCCATATCGTTAACGGGTTGACCATTGATAAGAAATGACGTATTACTTTGATCAAAACCTCTCAATGAAAGCCTTGAATCGCCGTATCCACCTCCTTGTTTGGTAGCATACACGCCCGGAGTTCTGTTCATGATCTCCGGAAACTCCATATTTCCTACTTTCAACTGAATATCAGCTGGAGAGATAGAAGAAACTGCCACAGGTGTTTCTCTTGTTTTTGCCACGTCAATCACATTCGATGTGATCACTACTTCTCCCAGAATACTCGTTCCAGGACTTAATTCGATTTTCATGCTTGCGGAAGCAGTGGTCTCAAGAGACTCAAAGCCCACAAATGAAACAACCAGCGTTGTTCCTTCAGAAACGTCCAAAGTGAAACTACCGTCAATATCGGTAATCGTACCTTGAGATGTCCCCTTTTTCGTGACTGAAGCACCCGGAAGACCTTCTCCGGAATTCTTGTCTACTACTGTCCCCGTGATAGATTGTGCATACAACACTACCCCAGCTAAGAGTGTCACCAATGAAAGTAAAGATTTTCTCATTTGCAAAATTGATTTAATGGTTTATGGTGGTAAAAATAGGCCGTTGATGCGTGCTGTGCATTGGTGTTGAATTAAGTTTTTTTTAACCGATATTAACAGTAATTAATATATAGTAAACACACAAATACCAGAAGGATGCAAATATGTATCGACAAATCGTAAAAAGTTGTAGCTATGGTCAAAAACAACATTTTGAGTTGTTATATAAATGTTACCTAAATGTTACCTAAATGCATGATAATTAACTTTTAGGAAATATCTTTTCTATAGTTCTCGATTGCCTCTCTCACAGAACCATGTTTCAAAAGCATCTCCCTGGCTTGCCCAATATGAATATTCAAAGATTCACTTACCATTTTTGTACCGCGTTCAACTAGCTTGTTATTTGACAGTTGCATGTCAACCATTTGATTACCTACCACATGCCCAAGCTTTATCATTAATACAGTAGAGATCATATTTAAAACCATCTTTTGAGCTGTTCCGGCTTTCATCCTTGTACTACCCGTTACAAACTCTGCACCCACCACTACCTCGATTGGGAAATCGCAATATTCTACTAGCGATGAACCCGGATTACAAGTGATACACCCTGTTGTAATTCCATTTTTCAAAGCGGCCTTAAGACCACCTATCACATACGGAGTTCTTCCGGATGCAGCAATTCCAATTAGGCAATCATTTGTATTTATCTCATAACTGTCCAGATCTTGCCAAGCCTGATCCTCATCGTCTTCTGCAAACTCTACAGCTTTCCTTATTGCTTGATCACCTCCTGCGATCAGGCCTATTACTTTTCCATGATCTACCCCAAAGGTTGGCGGACATTCACTTGCATCTACTATCCCTAGTCGTCCGCTTGTACCAGCACCAATGTAAAAGAGTCTACCACCCTCTTTTAATCGAGCATAAAACGCCTCAATCAGTTTTTCGATCTGAGGAATGGCTAATTCCACTGATCTGGCAACAGTATGATCTTCTTCGTTAATGCGGTTCAGCAGTTCCAAACTTGACATTAAGTGTAAATCGTAATGTTTGGAAGAAGATTCGGTAATTGACATGTTATAAACTGTTTTGATGAAAAAGTGCTAAACCGGCGATAGGGTTTTGCGTAATTTGTCCAACTGAGATCCCTTTGTCTACCCCCACCTGTCTCAATATATCACTAAAATGGTAAGCTACCGAACCCGTGTAATGGACTGGAAGGTTATCTAACTTATGTCTAAGAAATACTTCGAAGTGTGTGGAAAATGTATCGTAGATCATCTGGTACACTGAAGGATTATTCTTATGCTCAGCTATAAAGGATGAAAAAGAAGAAAGAAAACGCTTTGGATCTTCCTGCTCATAGATGCAACTCAACAATTCCTGAGACGTTACTGAGTATCTCAAAAGCAAATCGTCCTTTATGTCTTGGTGAAGTTCTCCCCTGAAAAAGTGTATGATAAAATTCTTTCCGAGATCCGCTCCGCTTCCCTCATCTCCCAATAAGTATCCTAAAGGTGGAACCTGTTCTTTTATTGATTTGCCATCATAGTAGGCCACATTGGCACCTGTTCCCAGGATACCCACCCAGCCCCTTTGATGACCGCACAAGGACCGAGCAGCTGCAATTAAATCATTGTTGATTTCAATGTCTTGAGTTAAAAAATGATTTTGAAACGCCCTCATTAAGTCATTCCCCCTCTGAGAACCTAAGAAATAACCTGCCACATAGAAAAACACCTTAGCAGAGTGGTAGTATGGTTCTAAAGACGAAGAAATTGAAGCTAAGAAATCTAATGGATCATGGTGCATGAGGTTTAACCCCCTGGTTTGAAACTGATCTATTTTCTGATCAGCATCTATTACTCTCCAATAGGTACTGGTACCACCTGCATCTCCTATGATTATCATTCTAATTGCCCCACTTTTTCAAACTTCTCAAATACTGATGCTAAGTGGGGTGCATCATGGTCGAGCTCTTCAGTCAAATCCTGTCCAGCCCAATGCTCATAGTGCCTTCCATTCTTCCAGAGACGGCTTCTGCTTACATCATAAATTTCCCCTCTGTAAGCTACCCAGATTTCTTCCCTGTCTTGTCCATTTCTGAGTGCTAGTTGCTGCCGATTGAACGATTTTAGCATCAGTTCAAATATACAATAGTTGTGCCTGCCCCTCCGCGGTCCTCATGTTCATCTTCGAAGTTTGCAACACTGGGATGATTCTTCAGTTCTGTTCTGATGAGCTCCCGCAGTATACCATGCCCTTTACCGTGAATTACTTTTAGTTCGTGCATTCCCAGCAACAAAGCTTGATCCAACCATTCCTCCAATACTGGAAGGGTCTCTTCTGCCCGTTTTCCCCTTACGTCAAGTTCCGATGAAAACTGTGTCATCTTATCGTTCATATCAATTCCTGCAACTGTCCTACGAACCTGTTTTCTTGCTACGCTCTTACTGACTTTTTCCAATCGATCAATCGAAATAAATGACTTTAAACTTCCCAATGTTACCTGGGCTTGTTTCTTATTAATCCGCGAAATCTGACCTACGCCCTCCTGCCCTTCAATCTTAACCCAATCACCTATCTCAAACGACGTTAATGTCTTCTTTTCCATACTATTCTTTGGCGCACCTAACTCCATTTTTCGGCGCTGCAACCTCTCTCTCGCAACTTTTGTCTTTTCTTTATCCGCTTTAGACTCCTTAATATGCCTGATGGTTCGTTCGACTTCCTTGTTAGCATTGGAAATAATAGCCGCTGCTTCTTGCTTGGCTTTTTTAATTGTGGCCTTCTTCTCAGACTCTAGCATGGATTTTAAAGACTCATAATCTTTTCTTAGGTCCTGAACTTCCCGCTCTTTACGCTTAACATCAACCAACTTTTGATTAAGCTTTACTTTATCATTTTCTATTTCGGAAAGTAAACGTTCAAACTCTACATGAGAACTACCTATCTGCTTTTTTGCATAAGACAATAATTGTTGGTTTACTCCTGTCTTCTTGGCAATTTCTAATGCAAAAGAGCTACCCGGACGACCCATATCTAGCTGAAAAAGGGGCTCTAGTTTATCGGTATCATAGCGCATGGCAGCGTTGATCATTCCATTGTTTTCCTCCGCAAACTTTTTAATATTGGCGTAGTGAGTCGTGACTACTCCATAGCACTTTAGGCTTCCTAGCTCTTTCAAAATTGCCTCAGCAAGTGCTCCTCCAAATTGCGGTTCTGTTCCTGAGCCAAATTCATCCATGAGTACCAATGACCTTTTATCCGCCATATCAGTGAAATACTTCATAGCTTTCAATCGACTACTGTACGTGCTTAAGTCATTCTCTAGTGATTGTGAATCCCCAATATCGATAAAGATTTGACTAAATACACCTAATTCTGAGGATTCGCCGACCGGCACGGGAAATCCACATTGAAATAAATACTGAATAATCCCTACCGTTTTCATCGCCACAGATTTACCCCCCGCATTTGGCCCTGAAATAACAGCCATACGCCGATTAGTATGGTTTAGTTCTATACTTAAAGGAACAGTCGGCTTCTTTTGCTCACTGTTTAACTTTTTCAATAAAGGATGAAAAGCAACTTCTAATTTGATTCCTGGCGTTTTGGACGATTTTGGAATGATCGCCTCGTTTTTAAGAGCAAATTTTGCCTTAGCTGAAATAAAATCTAATAGCACCATAAAACCGGCACCTTTCTTTAGGTCTTCCAACTGATAGCGAATCTTTTCAGATAAAGCTGTTAGAATTCTTTCAATTTCTCGCTTCTCTTGATAGTGTAGTTCCTTTACCTCATTATTCAAGGCCAGCACTTGTGAGGGTTCCATGTAAACCGTTTGACCCGTCGATGATTCATCGTGAACAAACCCTGCAATATTACGCTTGAATTCAGATTTGACAGGAATGACTAATCGCCCCTCTCTGATCGTAACCTCACTATCATCATCGCTGTACTTATCTTTCTTCGACCTCTCCAGTATTGACTTGATTGATTTACGTACTTTCTGCTCTGCTTTTACTATAGTAGACCGGATATAAATCAGCTCCGAACTTGCATTGTTTTTGATCTCACCCTTTTCATCGATGATTTGATCAATGTCTTTAACTAATTCATTATCGACTACATAACCTAAAGTAAGATCATAAAGCTTTGGAAAATGCTCCTTATACTTCTTCAGGTACTGTAACCATACGATCATTGTCTTTAGACCTGATTTTATTACGGCAAAGTCTTCCCCAAACAGATAGGTTCCTGAGGTCTCAAGCTTCTTAAAATAAACAGACAAATCCTCAAAATCACCTAAGGGCTTGTCCTCCCCTCTTGAAAAGATCTGAATACACTCCGAGGTTTGAGCAAGAGTGACAGAAAGTTTATCATGCTTGTTAAGTGGTCTTGCCTGAATTACATATTTTTCAGCACTGATGGTTTGGCATTCCTTCTTAATAAGTTCCCTAACCTGGTCAACTTCAAGCTTTCTTTCTATATCATGCGGGTATACATTCATTAGCGTATGGTCCTCGTCTTTTCTCTGACAGACAAACTATCAACTATTACTTCGTAAATGGTTTCTAAGTCCTGCACATTTTCGAAATAGAAATTGATGCTTTTCCTATACTGAACAGTGTCTATCTGGTACTTATCAAAAATCAAAGCTTCAAAATGATTATACATTACCTTTTGACTATCGTAGGAAATACCTAACTGATCCAATTTTTGTTCAAGGAGATGTATTTCAATGAGTACATCTACCATTTTTTCTTTTGAATAGATGTCTTCAGGAGTTTCATTTTTACCAGAGCATGCCGCTGAAATAATTATAATAAGAAAAAATAGTCTGCGCATCCTTAAAATTTTCTGTTCGTATACTTTTGAAGTTTAAAATTAGAGTGGATGAAGGAGATCCTCAAAAAATTAAGGAAATACGAAATCAGGGTCAGAAAAGCGATCAACTCGCAAATGCAAGGTGACTTCCAATCTATATTCAAAGGTTCAGGTTTAGAGTTTGATGATGTTAGGCTGTATCAGTACGGCGATGACATCAGAACAATCGACTGGAATACTAGTGCAAAGGGTCATGGCACTTTTGTTAAAACTTTTAAAGAAGAAAAAGAACAGACAGTATTTTTCATTCTTGACGTATCTGCTTCGCAGGAAATTGGAAAAGATGGACAGCAAAAAATTGACATAGGAAAAGAGATCACAGCTCTACTATCCATTTCAGCTATAAAAGAAAGTAGCCAGGTTGGAATGGTTTGCTATTCAGATCGACTGGAAAAATATATAAAACCTGCAAAAGGCAGTAGGCACTCCTATGAGATTATGGATGGCTTATTCAATCTAAAGCCAGTTTCTAAAAAAACAGACCTTACGAGTGCTATCAAGTACGTATTGAACCTCCTTAAAAGAAAAAGTATCATCTTCCTCATATCTGACTTTGTTGACGAAAATTATTTTCAAAGCCTCAAAGGAATGGCGAAAAAGCACGACCTCATCGTTATTCAACTATTTGATCTAAGAGAATCACTCTTTCCTGATCTTGGAATTGTACCCCTGTACGAAAAAGAGTCGGGGAAAAACATCTGGGTTAACACTTCATCTAGCAAATTTCGGTCTACGCTTGATAGAACCTATCGTAAAAACACGACAGAACTTGCGGACTTCTGTAGAAGATCTGATGTGAACTACTTACCGATCGATACACGAAGTGATTATGTTCCAGAATTAATCAAACTATTCAAATACAGAAATAAAAAATCTGCACAGCGTGTACGTTAGGCTTTTACAAATCGTAATCACAATCTTTCTTGGCATCTCTGTTTCTTCTGCTCAGGAGCTAAAAATTAATAGTGGTTTTGTAGAAGATTCACTGGAGGTAGGCGAAGAAGTTCATTTTTGGATTACTACTCAGTATCCAAATTACTTGGAGGCTATCTTCCCCGACAGCTTGTATGATTTTTCTCCCTATGAATATGTAGGAAAATATTATCAGCCTACTTCTTTGAAAGAGGGTTTATTATTTGATTCGGCAGTTTACACACTGCAGTCATTCGAAATTGAATCTTTTCAGTTTCTTCAATTACCTATCATCATTTTGGAAGAGGAAGATTCAATAAGTATGATGAGTCCCTTAGATTCAATAGCCTACAGAGATCTTGTGACTTTAATCACCGATTCTACTGCGCTCATCACCAACAGTAGATACATAAACGTTCCATTAGCCTTTAACTATCCCATGCTTTGGATTGTGCTCGGGATCGTGACATTTACCGCGATTATCACTCTGGTTCTTTTTGGGAAAAGAATCCGTGCTGCTCTACACATAAGAAGGTTACGAAAAGATTATAAAAAATTCAATGATCGCTTGACAGAACAAATCAAAACTCTAAAAACCAAACCTGAGGTTTATCTAGCTGAACATGCACTGATTGATTGGAAAGTTTTCATGGAAAAACTCGAGAAGCAGCCTTACTCAAAACTTACAACAGCTGAAATTCTCGAAGATAAAGGGAACAATGAAATAACAGACACGCTAAAAAGCATTGACAAAATGGTCTATGGGAGGAAGGCCTCAGACACCATATACAAGTGCTTTCAGTCAATTGAGGACTTTACACAATATAGGTATCAACTAAGAATCAACAAACTTAAAGATGGCGGATCAACTCAGCAGTAACATCTCTTGGTTTTCTTCTCGCTGGTTCAATCCGGATATTTTGGTAGCGTTTGAATGGCAAAACCCTATGTGGCTATATGGCATTCTAGCACTCCCATTGATTCTCATCATTAGGTGGCTCCTATCCGTAAAGTCCAGACAGAAATTACCAGTTGCATTAACAAAAAAGGATATTAAAAATGATCCATTGGCTATCCTGAGGTACATCCCGTACCTTATAATGATAGTGTTGGTGACCTTGGTATTTATTGCATTAGCCCGACCACAAACCACGAATGAGCAGGTAGAACAATGGAGTGAAGGAATAGATATCATGATGGTGATAGATATTTCTGAATCCATGCAGATTCAGGATTTCCAACCAAACCGTTTAGAAGCTGCAAAAGATGTAGCGCGTGATTTTGTAGACGGTCGGTTTCAAGACCGGATTGGACTTGTGGTGTTTTCAGGCGATGCTTACAGTAGGACTCCTCTTACAACGGACTATGAGCTACTCAATACCTATATTGATGATATTGATTTTGACTTGATAGAGAATCGTGGCACCGCAATAGGTAGTGCGTTAGCAGTTGCAACCAATCGCTTAAGAGAATCAGACAGTAAATCCAAAGTATTAATTCTTTTAAGTGATGGTGATAACACCGCCGGAAACATTGATCCTATTACCGCAGCAAAACTTGCCTCAGCCTATGAGATCACGATCTACACCATTGCGATTGGAAAAGAAGGCAAGGTGCCATTTGGAACAGACTTTTTTGGTAGAACACGATATGTCGAAAACACACTCGATGAAACGAATTTAAGAGAAATTGCTACGATTGGTAGTGGGAAGTTCTACCGGGTTTCAGATAAGCAGGCTTTAGCGGCCGTTTTTGGAGAAATTGATGAATTAGAAAAAGCCGAAATTAAGGAAACCAGATACAAGGATACTACAGACTACTATGTCATTTATTTAAAATGGGCAATGTCCTTATTTCTTCTTTGGCTATTCTTAAAGTCAACTTTTGTATCAAATGCCCTCACTGATTGAATCATATCAGCTGTCAAGCTGGGTTAACCCTATGCCTCATTGTATACAACTAGATGCTTTGACTATTTGATTGAGTATAATTATATGTGAAAGCTCAACGGCATTTCTAAGCCGCAGTTGAAATAAAATTTGCAACAATAGTATAATGCTTAAAAGCTTATTCATCAAGTTTTTTGTTAATTTCTATTGTTGACTGTAACATTCAGCTGCATGTTTCGTCTTCTTTTCGTAATGCCAGGATTATTCGAAAGTAATATACTTCCAACTTCATCCAAGATGTATCGATTTGCATGGTCAATACTCAAAGATGAAGACAGCGCACAAGATATAGTTCAAGAATGCCTGACTAAGATTTGGAATAAAAGAAGCATGCTCCACAAAATTGAAAATCATGAAGCGTGGGCCATGAGAATCGTGCGTAATCAATGCTATGATTGGGTGAAGACAAGCAATCGAATGATGGTCGATTTAGATTCAGATCAACGTGTAGAGGACCGGTCAGCTGATCATGATTTATTATTTAAAGATCAAAGAGGCTGGTTGATAAAAACATTAACCTTATTACCTGAAGCTCAAAGTGAGATTTTTCATCTTAGAGAAATCGAATCATTCAGCTATCAGGAAATTGCGGAAACCATGTCTTTATCGGTCAATGAGGTGAAGGTTTATCTGTACAGAGCAAGACAAAAGGTACGTGCGAGCATGCAAAAAATTGAATCCTATGGAATTGCGAATTGAAGCACTACTTGAGAAGTATTGGGCTGGAAACACTTCACTTCAAGAAGAAAAGGAGGTGAAGGAATACCTGCAGAAGCATCAGCAAGGAACACCCTTAGCTCACTATGCAACTGCACTGCACGAATCTAGTCAAATGGAACCAAACAAAGTCTTCAGACATCCTGGCAAGAAGCAGAGACGGACTTGGCTCTCCATTGCCGCAAGTATAACGCTGGGAGTTTCAGTGGCGTTTTGGGTACTCAAAGATGCTCAAAAGCAATATGAGTATGTTATTGAAGACCCTCAAGAAGCTTATGAGATGACTAGAAAAGCCCTTTTTGTGGTATCGACTACTTTGAATAAAGGTGCCTCTTATTCCGAACCTTTAACAAAGATCAATAAAGCACAAGAATTAATTAAAGAAACGAAAAACAAGAAGTAATGAAAAAGTATCTAATGATGATGGCTTTAATGCTAGGAGTAGCATCTACATCAATGGCACAAGAAAATGTTGTTTCAAAATATTTTGACAAATTCTCGGATAATGAAGAATTCGTAAAAGTGTCTGTAAGTAGTAAAATGTTCTCTTTATTCACAGAGCTGGAAGCAGGTAGTCCTGAAGAAGAAGAGTTCTTGAAAGCAGTCAGCAAATTAAAGGGAATGAAAATGGTCGTAGGAGACAGCATTTCAAATGGTGCAGCGCTTTATAAAGAGGCGCTGATTGACGTCCAAAAAGCTGGATTTGAAGAACTGATGATGGTCACAGACGCAGATGAAAACTTTCAGTTCAGCATCAAAGAAAAAGGTGGTATTATCTCCGAATTGATAATGGTTGCCGGAGGAAAGAAGCAATTTATAGTCATGAGTCTATATGGCGAGATTGACCTAAATAACATCTCAAAAATTGCAAGAAGTATGAAGGTAAATGGTCTGGATAAATTGGAGAAGCTAAGTGAGGAAGGTGGTAACTAACCGATCTAAATTTCCACTAATTATTCTCATGATGAGGTTGATATCTCAGCCGCTTTTTGCACAGGAAAGCATTCTGAAGGAGTTTGTGGAGAACAGCAACAAAAGAAAATTTTGTTTCTACCCCAGCACATTAAGGATGGTGAACCTTCAGCAAGATCCAGCATTCAATGAAATGATCGCTCCAATTGAGAAATTGCTTCTATACAGTCTTGATTCATCAAGTATTGCATCGAAAGAGTACCGATATGTATTGGATGCTTACACCCAAGAAGGATACGAGGATTATGCTCAAGTATATGGAGGCAAGTTCGACATACATGTTCTTGGTAAAGAAAGAAAAGTACGGGAATGGGTGGGAGTCCTCAAGCAAGGCGATGAAGCATTTGCCTTCTATCTCATTGGAGCAGTAAACTGGCAAAAAATCCCTCATCTCATGAATTCGATACAAGAAAACGATTTATTTACCTTAGTGGATCTTGGTAATAATGGCGGAAACTGGGACTAATAAAGTACTTCATATTGAAGGCCTAACCAAGAGGTTCGGAAAGTTGACCGCTGTCAACCAATTGGATCTGAAAATTTATCAAGGTCAAATATTTGGTATCCTAGGACCAAATGGCAGTGGGAAAACAACCACATTGGGAATGATTTTGGATGTAGTTGCTCCTTCTGAGGGCAGTTATCGTTGGTTTTCAGGGCAAAACAATGTGGACAGTCGTAAGCGAATTGGCAGTATATTAGAGACTCCCTGCTTCTACCCTTATCTTAATGCTGAACAAAACCTTCGTATCGTCTCGCATATTAAGAAATGCGACGAATCCAGAATCCCAAAAGTTCTTAAAACAGTCAATTTGTTTGATCGAAAGGGTGATAAGTTTAAAGGATTCAGTTTAGGAATGAAGCAACGTCTTTCTATTGCTGCCGCCTTGCTTGCAGATCCACCTGTTCTCATTCTTGACGAACCAACAAACGGTTTGGATCCGCAAGGGATTGCTGAAGTGAGAAGGCTAATCAAAGACATCGCATCAAATGGCAAAACAATATTAATAGCCTCTCACCTGCTGGACGAGGTACAGAAAGTATGCTCAGATTTTATTATACTTAGAAACGGTATAAAACTGCACGAAGGAAAAGTCAACGACATATTGGGAGATAAAGATGAAATTCTGATCTCAGCAAATCATCTCAGTCAGCTGCATAATGTGATCAAAAAGTACCCTGGTGCTAAATCAGTAATTCAAAAAGGGACCGATCTACTTGTAGAATTAAACGAGCAAGGAAGCGCAGAAGATATCAATCAATTTTGCTTTGAGCAAGGCAGTACGCTAACAAAAGTGCTGACAATGACACGATCATTGGAAGAAGAATTTCTCAAAATACTCAACGAAAACTAATAATATGCGGAGAGCTTTTAAGCTTGAATGGCTCAAACTCAAGCATTATCGATTTTTTTGGATTTTGTTAGGAATGTACTTGCTGGCCCTATTTATCATCTGCACATTCGGTGTATTTTTTCTTGAGTGGTTAAAAAGACAGGGCGCAGATTTTGACGGGATTGACCCAACGCTCTTGCCCATATACGACTTCCCAGATATTTGGCAAAACATAACCTACCTTGCCTCATTTGTGAAAATCTTATTAGCATTTATTGTCATCATTACCGTCACAAATGATATCAGCTACCTTACAATGCGCCAGAATATCATTGATGGTATTTCCAAGAAGGAATTTTTGCTAAGCAAAATTGCATTAATTCTTTTTTTAGCAAGTTTTAGTACTATATCTCTCTTTTTCTTTGGACTAATTAATGGGAGTATCTACTCGCACGTTTGGGGTACAGGATACATTTTTGATGAGCTTGAATTTTTGTTTGCCTATTTCTACGATATTGTGATTTTCTGCTCTTTTGGATTGATTTTGTCTCTCTTGATTAAGAAAGCGGGTTTCGCCATAGTCCTCCTCTTTCTATATAGTTTAATGTTTGAACCAATACTGACACTTATCCTAAGAGAGTCGGAATGGACAAGAGATACAATATGGGCACAGGTTGCTGATTTTTTTCCAATTACAGCAATGAACGGATTGATTCCCGTCCCCTACCCAAAATACATCTTTAGAGAAATCACGGATAACATCCCATGGAAAGCGTTGGTGATAAGCACGACTTGGCTTGGAGTATTTCAGTGGGCTATCTACCAATACCTTGTGAAGAGAGACTTAAAATAATTAGTCGCATTTCTCCCGCATTCGCTCGTATCGAACGCGATGCAAAACGGCATCTCCAAATAGTGAAATACCTGTATTTAAAACAATCAGGGCAATAGTTCCAGAGCTAAACCAACTCCAGGTTTCTGCTCCACTTGCTTTAATCATAGCAGCTTCAGAGACCAGGCAAACCCCAAACCCAATGAGTAACAGGGCAACTGGTGATTGAATTAACCATCTTTGGTAATAGTGGCTTGCTGACTTTTTTTTCAAAACGTATAGGTTATTCCGATAGGAAGAATTGACAGACTCTTGCCATCGACTAAATCAATCATTTTTAGATAATTACTGTGCATTACGCCATACATTATAAAATCAAAAGCAAGAAGAAATCCTCCTTGCAAAATAATGGATTGGCCGAAACCTTTAAGTCGTTTTGCATTCTCTGAAATGTTTTTGCTCCGCTCAATCAAATAAACACCTCCTACCATGTATCCAATATCTAATGCAGCATTAAAGAGGAGTATTTTTTCCATAGAAGACTGCTCTATTAGTACAGTTCCAATGGTTAAGGGATCAGAAGCTTTTGATGTAAAATAACCTCCTACAGCTATAGCCATATTCACAGAATTCCAGAAACCATTCATTTGATTGAAGTATCTATTGGATCCCTTCAGCCTATGGTTCAAGGCCACACTTGAAAGCACATTGATCGTCGCCCATGACCCAAGCACAATCATTCCTTTCTTTTGGATTTCCATCCGATTAAGATCTAGAATTTCAAGATCAGTCTGGGCCTGCAGGCTCATCATAAACAGCAAAAACAGTAGACTCCAGAAAACTCTTTGATTGATCATGTGAAAGCTTTGATATAAAACTAGATTAAGTCAAAGCTGTTTACCAATCCCTCGTAAAACTTAGCTCTTGTTTAGATTCATCTACTTTCAATACTCCTCCAAACTTTAGGGCCCTAGCTTTCCCCAACTTCTTCATACAGCAACAAAACTCATGTTTAGGCATAATCTGAGCGTTTAGGTATCTCAAGACTTCCCCTTTCAAGCATGCCTCCTTTCTTCAGTGAACTCTTTAATATTGCCCCAGACTTCTCTTAGCTTACTATTCCAAACTAATGTGAAATATTAGCCGTTATCAGCTTATCGGAATTAGCAGAATGATAAATATTCAAAAACAAATTCACCACTACAATTCAGAGGTCTCAAAATTTGAGGCACAACTCATAGCCATTTCTAAAACTAAACCCGATGAGGACATTATAATTGCTTATGAGTCCGGGCAAAGACATTTTGGTGAAAACAAAGTTCAAGAGCTAAGCGGGAAATTTGAAAGGCTTCCGAAAGATATTAAATGGCATATGGTAGGCCATTTGCAGCGAAATAAGATAAAGTTCATCGCCAACTTTGTATACCTCATCCATAGTGTGGACTCAGAGCGCCTACTGGCAGCGATTGATAAACAAGCCCGAAAAGTAGGACGTACGATCAATGTTCTTCTTCAAATTCACATAGCAGAGGAGGATACTAAATCTGGATTTACAGTAAACGAAATCGATGAATTAATTAATTCTCCTAGCTTTAAATCCTACTCTAATGTGAAAATATCTGGATTAATGGGGATGGCCACAAATACAGAAAATAAGAGTCTTATTCGCTCTGAGTTCAAAGGACTGAAGGATTCATTTGAGAAACTCAAGTCAGAACATAAAGTATTATCTAACATGGATACCATATCAATGGGCATGAGCGGAGACTATAAAATTGCACTTGAAGAAGGTTCCACTATGATTAGAATAGGAAGTTCAATCTTCGGATCCAGAAACTATGCCAGTTAATAAAATCGTCACCATTGGCAGTCTATTCCTTGCACTTGGTGTCGGTTTAGGTGCATTTGGAGCACATGGACTTAAAGCCATTTTAATAGAAAACAACAGGGTACATACCTTTGAAACAGCAGTACTTTACCATTTTGTTCATGGAATAGGACTGCTCATAGTGGGCGTCGCTGACATTAAAAAGAAGAAAGCAATAGCCCTATCTTTCACGATTGGTATATTCTGCTTCAGTGGTAGCCTTTACACTCTTGCCATCACCAATGTAAATTGGTTGGGAGCTGTAGCACCTGTTGGTGGTGCAGCTTTTATTTTAGGATGGACTTTGCTTGGCTGGCAAGCCTACAAAACTTAGGCTTTAAGTCTGAGGCATCTTTACATTCGTAGTTATTTTTATTCTTTCTCGCTGATTGACACCATTGGACACAATGGTAATAACCTTGTTTTGGATACCAATTTTTCCACGACTATTAAACTTCACAGTTAACTCGGATTCTTGACCGGGTGCCAGGGGCTCCCTCGGCCAAGATGGGGCCGTGCACCCGCATGTCGTCATAACATTACTAATCACCAACGGCTGATTTCCAATGTTCTCAAAGGCAAAAGTATGTTCTACGACGTCACCCTGCTCAATGTCTCCAAAATCAAAAGATGATTCCACAAACTGGATCTTTGGTCCGTTTTCAGGCATTTCAAAAACAGTAGCATCTTGAGCTGTCAAAGAATAAACTGCCAAAACACAGAAAGCTATCATAAATTGTTTCATCACTAAACGATTTCTAAATTAGAACGAAGATTAATCCTTTAAATTTTATATGCAAGATAATCAGGATACAGCTCAATTTCAGCATAAAGTAAGAGTCAGAGTCTGTGGTTTACTCATCGAAAATGATCGTATTCTATTACTAAAACATGAAGGAATAGGAAAAGCAGGCTTTTTATGGTCCCCTCCAGGTGGTGGAGTTCAATTTGATGAATCTGCCAAAGACGCCCTTATCAGAGAATTCAAAGAGGAGGTCAATTTGATAATTAAAGTAGAAAAATATTTGTTTACGAATGAATATATGGATGACAGGCACCACGCAATTGAGTTATTTTTTCATGTGTCATCATCTTCAAAAAAGCCTACTATCGGACATGACCCTGAGCTTTCAGGAGCAGAGCAGATCATAACTGACGTTCAATTCTTCTCACAACCTGATCTAAATAAGATTTCGAGCGAGAACAAACACAGCATATTTGACCATGCTAATCAAATTTCAGCCCTTCTGGAGCTAAAAGGGTTTTACTTTTTTAATAATATTTGATAAACTCGCTATCTAGTTCTACAATCGAAAATCATTATCATTGCAAAAAAATTAACAGATGAGCACTACCAAAATCCTAACCATCGTTTTCGCACTCACTTCCATTGGATTAGCTTATTATCTCTTTTACTCTATCAACAGCAGTATCCAAGAGACCAAAAGAATCGAAAGAATGGAAAATGCAATCATTGAGCAGCTAAAAATGATAAGAGAAGCTCAAATTGCATTCAAAGCTGTCAATGGATCTTACACGAGTGATTGGGAAAAGTTGCTGTCTTTTGTAGATACGGGCTCTTTTCACATTACGCAGAGAACTGAAACGATTATCACGCTTGATTATGGAGCTGACAGTACCTATGTCGAGATCGATACATTAGGTACTGTATTGGTAAAAGACTCTGTTTATTCGGCCGCACGCTATCCGAAATTTGATCTGTCAACGCTCAAATATGTTCCTGGAATCAATCCACCAGTGGCTTTTAACATGTGGGCAGATAAAATTACAAAAGCAGGACTGCTTGTAGATGCAGTAGAAGTATGGAATCCAAAACCTATCGACCCTGACCGCGACGAGGAAAGCGAATTTAACTCGAAAAAACCGCTTCGTTTTGGGTCAAGAACAAGTGTCACCACTGCAGGAAATTGGGAATAATAGCAACCCTAGACTTTTGGCCAGCTCACATAAGCTTACAAGAAGAGTAAAAGACCCATCATTCAATATTGATGAGTTGCATGATTACACATTATCCCTGATGGTTGGCATCAGGGATTTTCAATTATGTATAACGAGTCAAAATAGCCAACTTTTACTTCTTGAAGATTACAAGATTGACGGAATAAGAACTGTCAATGAAAGGGTTGCTGCTCTGAAAGCAATATTTGAAAATCACCACCTACTGCAAGCTGGCTTTTGGAAGTCAATCCGACTTGCAGTCAAGACACATAAGTTCACGCAAGTACCAACAGACCATTTCGTAAAAGAGTCAGCAAAAGATTTTCTCTTGGTTCACTGCGACATAAATCAACATATGGAGCAGGTTCACTATTACCCACACAGTATCGCCGATGCCGTGACGGTCTTTGCTACAGATGCACGATTGATTCAATGGATTGAGTCAGTATACCCAAACAAAAAGGTCACAATCACGCATCAAGGAAGCGCACTCATAGAAGGCGTATTGAAGTATGACGACCACTCAGCAAATCGAACGCTATTTTGCTATTTTGATAGAGGAATACTTCATGCTATTTCGACGGAAAACCGGCATTTGATCTATTACAATCAATTTGCAATTAAAGCACTGGAAGATTATTTGAAATACATTATGTTGGTCTTCAAGGAGCTTGGCTTGAGTCAAAAACAAAGTAAATTAATACTTTGGGGTAATCTGAAAGTAAATTCCAAGCATGTCGCATATCTAAAAAAATACATTCGAAACATTTCATTCGGAAGCAGACCCTCCTACTTAAGCTATGTCTTTCAATTCGATGAGATACCAGAGCATCAATACTTTGATCTGATGAATGTCTATCTCTGCGAGTGATGGAAAAAGTAGCAATTTTCCCAGGATCTTTTGATCCCTTTACCAGAGGCCATGAAGACATCGTCATCAGGTCACTTCAAATCTTTGATAAAGTTGTGATAGCCATCGGTTACAACAGTAAGAAAGCAAGGTATTTCCAGGTCGATCAAATGATCAAATACATTGAAAATACTTTTACAAATTATGAAAACGTTGAAGTGGTCACCTACAATGAGCTAACAGCTAACCTAGCTAAGACATATAATGCCAGGTATCTAGTAAGAGGTCTAAGAAATACAACGGATTTTGAATACGAGAATTCTATCGCGCAAATCAATAAGTATTTAAATGAAAAGCTAGAGACAGTTTTTCTAATTACTTCTCCTGAATTTGCTCACATCAGCAGCACAATTATTAGGGAAGTACATAAATACGGGGGTGATATCTCGAATTTCATCCCCTTTAAGCTGTAAGCTACATTTTTAACGTTTTATGGTACTGGTGGATGACACTTCTTATAGATCGATATGAACCGTACAATGCACTACGCATTTCAGACAGGTTTTTCCACATCACTTCATCAATATCCTCTTCCTGCTGAGGATACATATTTGTGTCATCCAAACATTGCATTAAAAACCAGTGCGTTTTCTTTAGCACAAATTTTTGATTATGAACGTATGTATGCCATGTATGGCAAATCTTACGCTCAATTTTAACCTTTACACCTGTCTCTTCTTCTACCTCTCTGACAGCAGATTCTTTATTGGTTTCGCCTTTTTCCTTTTTACCCTTAGGTAAGTCCCACTTACCTTTTCGATAAATGAGCAAGTATTTATCGTCTTTCTGCACTACTCCACCAGCAGCTTCTATCACTTTAAAGGTTGCCTTAATAAATTTCTTCAGGGATCCTAGTTCGTCGGTAACGAAGGTGATGCTATCGACTTCCTTAAACTTCTTATCTGTCATAAGCTGTAAAAGCTCCTCCACATTTTCCCGGGTTGCGTTCTTAATCAGCACATCATCCTTTAGTTGTTTTGGAATAATGTGATGCTTCTGACCATTCAGAATATTATGATATTGGTCAGCTTCCTTAGCATCTTCATTTCTCAGCAGGTAGACAGGTATATCGTTTATGAAAATCTTCAAAAGAAATTCTTCATGATTAGGATGTAATTATCAAGCGATAGATTCAATTTTGCAAAATTCGAAAGCTAAAAATTACAAAAACATCATTATGGCTGAGTACACTTGTTACGATCTCATAAAAGGCAAAAAAGTTGCTGGATTATTATTAGAAGCTGAAGCAATAAGATTAAGTCCAAAAGAACCCTTTACTTGGGCTTCAGGATGGAAAAGTCCTATTTACTGTGACAACCGTGTAAGCTTATCATATCCTCGAATACGAACTGAAATAAAGCTTCTGCTAGTTGAAGCTATTAAATCCAGGTATCCTCAAGTGGAGGCTATTGCAGGAGTTGCGACCGCTGGAATTCCTCAAGGTGCTTTAGTTGCTGAGGAAATGGGCTTACCTTTTATTTACGTAAGGTCAAAATCAAAAGGCCATGGTTTGATAAATCAAATTGAAGGGAAAGTAATTAAAGAACAGAAAGTCGTAGTTATTGAAGATTTAGTATCCACCGGAGGAAGCTCACTTGCAGCTGTAACAGCCTTGCAAAATGCAGCTATCAAGGTACTGGGCATGGCTAGTATCTTTACCTATGGATTTCCTTTAGCAGAAAGAAACTTTGCTGATTCTGATGTCAGCCTCGTTTACCTAAGCGAATACTCGCTGCTATTACAGGAAGCACTATCACAGAAAATAATTTCAAATAGCACACTGGACGCACTGTCGACCTGGCGAGCCGATCCGTCCAGTTGGGGCTAGAACTTTTCCTCAACCCCTAACCCAAAAAGTGCAAAGTCATATTTTACAGGATCTGTTGCATCAAAGCTTCTTAATACGCCCGTCAGCTCCACTGCTGCCTGCCAATCAGTCTGTTTTCTTTTTATTAGACCTAGCTTTCTGGCTACTCTATCTACGTGCAGGTCTAACGGGCAGATAAGTTCTCTTGCGGAAATTTCTCTCCAAACACCAAAATCTACTCCTGCAGCATCCTTTCGTACCATCCATCGTAAGAACATATTCATTCTCTTGCACGCTGATCTTCTTTTAGGAGTCTGAATATGTTTTTTGGTTCTTGAAGGATAATCAGACAAAGAAAAAAATAGGGCATAGAAATTAGAAATTCTATTTGCAATAGGTTCATCAAAAGATCCTTCTGCTTTAAATGCTTCTTCTAAACTTTCATAATGATTGTAATACCACTTGAGCCAATGCATGAAATACAAGGTGTCTGTTGCGTTAAATGTTCTATGCTTAAAATCAACAAATGGCTTCAAGTCTGATTCCGTATAATTAAGGACAAAGTCATGAGGAGTATTGTCCATCATCTGAAGCAGCTCACCACATTTGATTAGTATCGTTTTTCGCTGACCCCATGCAAGAACTGCCGCAAAAAGGCCAGCTATCTCGATATCCTGCAGTTTTGAAAAGCGGTGAGGAATAGATATTGGATCATTTTGAATAAAACCGGGACGATTGTATTCTATTACCTTCAGCTCAAGAAAATCTCTTACTTCTGAGTTTTTCAACCCTTTACTCGTCAAAATAGGTAATACCAACGAGCGCTTTTTCGTCTATGATACCAAGCCGCTCGAAAGCTTTTGGAGTTAGTCGAATCATAATCCCTTCGTTGATACCTGTATTTGGTAATTTTCCCACTACTCTCACATAGATCGTTTGATTATTCATCAAGTTTTTAACTTGAAAAACTGTACCTACTGAAAGTGTTCTATGTAATGCTAAATATTTTGAAGTATTGAATTGTTTATTGGTTGCCTTAGCAATACCCTCCTCGTAAAGTTTACTCACACCTCCGTCTTTTTCAATCTTATATTTTGACCCATAGGCAGTCTCTCTATAATCCGGTTTCTTCTCTGCCAACGCGATGCTATCCATATTTACTTCAAAAGGAAAGACTAGTAATTGACCAATTTTTACCTTGCGGCTCCTCATGTTATTCCAGTACTGGATGCTGTCCGCGCTTACATTAAACTTATTGGCAATGCTAGCAAGAGACTCTCCGGCTTGTACATAGTAGTTGGTACCAACCTTTCTTAATTTGACATCCTCTTCCATAAGATCTAAATCCTCCTCGACAAAGGGTTTAGAATTGTCGAGTTCGTCTTGATACAATGGAGCATCATCAGGCATTTGAGACCCTATCGAAAGCTTTTGTCCTACCGATATATTGTTATCTACTAGATTATTCCACCTTTTCAGGTCCACCACAGAGACATCATATGCTTTTGAGATACGATATAAGGTTTCCCCTTGATCTACAGTGTGAAGTATTCCCGAAATCTTGTATTCCTTTAATGGGATCCTAAGAATTTGACCTACAGAGATCGCATAGTTTTGCAGCTCATTTTGTTGTGAAATATCCTCAACGCTTGCATTGTATCGTCTGCTAAGAGCGTACAAGGTCTCTCCTTGATCTATTTCATGAATTACAAACCGCTTTCCATTGATTTCTTCAATTCTCAATGAATCATTGCCTTTAGCACTACTTATGCTCAAGATCAGAATGGCGACAGAGAATAGAGGCTTGAGGAGCTGCATAAATATTGAACGAGTTTTCTTCTTAAACATTTTACTTTGAATAAACCTTCACGGTACGCCTATTTTCTATAAAGATGAGGTAATTGCTAAAGGTAAAAAAGCTTTCATTACTATATCCGGTCATTTTTTCATCTATGAGTTCTTCAAGTACTATTTTATCATTTTTAATACAAACTAATCTTCTACTAATGATGTCATTTTGCTTGACATGATAAACAATAAAAATACTTTCATCTTCCAGATACATGATGGGGCCTGATATGTTGCCTTCTCTTTTATCAGCAAGAAAGCCCTTGACGATTTCATGGTATTGATGACCTTCAGGGTATACTTGAGGCATCAAGAGCTTATCGCTATGTAAATCTTTAAACTCACATAATTCAATGATTTGCTTATCGCCTTCAATGACTACCTCTAGATGGTTAGCATGTAATACCTCTATTATTAAGTCCGAAAAAATTCTTGATTCCGTGGTATTTCTTGCATTTATAATCTTTAAATCTACCGGCCCAGGATTCGTTGTATCCTTCATGTGCTGTATACACAAGATATCGTCATATGCATGGACGATACTGTCCCACCAACCTAACGACCCATTGGATGGGAACTGTCCTTCTTCCCCATTTTTTAGATCAACCCAAAAGAGACTAATCTCAAACGTTGACTCGTCTCTTACTTCAAGCCACAGCTTACATGTGACTTCATCTAGCTTGATTCTCCAGACAAAACCAGAAAAAGAACGTGAATAATGAAGTGTTGACGAGATATTCAATCGAGTACTGTTAATTTTAGCTTACCATTTGAAATTAATGTTATGTTGGCAAAATTGGCAAAGTATTCTTTTTTAATTGTGTTTCTATCTACCGCATTCAGGGTCAATGCACAAGACAGCACTGCTAAGATCGTACACCTCAAGGTTCAAGATAATATAGATCCCAGAACCAATAGGTATACTGAACTAGGACTGGAGTATGCACAAGAAGTCGAAGCTGATTTGGTAATACTGGAGTTGGACACCTACGGTGGAGCATTGAACGATGCAGATGAGATCCGTACGAGAATCTTAAATCTCGAAATTCCGATCTATTCGTTCATCAATAAGGATGCGGCCTCTGCTGGTGCGTTAATTTCAATCGCCTGCGATTCCATATACATGGCAAAAGGGTCTAGTATTGGGGCAGCAACAGTCGTAACCGGCGATGGTACTCAAGCACCGGATAAATATCAATCGTATATGAGATCAATTATGCGAAGTACTGCAGAAGCAACCGGTCGAAATCCAAAAATCGCAGAAGCAATGGTTGATGAGGACATTAACCTTGACTCTATTGCTACTGAGGGTAAAGTACTGACTTTCTCAGTTTCAGAAGCAATTGAAAACGGTTTCTGCGAAGGTCAGTATGATAACATTGACGACATCATAGAGAATGCTGGGTACCAGGACTATGAAATATTACCGTATGAACTAGGTAATGCCGAGAAAATTATTTCCTTATTCTTAAATCCATTTGTTAGTGGGATCCTGATACTAGTCATAGTCGGAGGAATTTATTTTGAGTTACAAACTCCTGGTATTGGATTTCCCATCATAGCTGCAATCATAGCTGCTGTACTATACTTCACCCCTTACTACCTCAATGGACTAGCTGAAAATTGGGAAATCATCATGTTTATTGTGGGAGTAGTGCTACTTGCCTTAGAGATATTTGTAATTCCAGGCTTTGGAGTAGCCGGTGTACTGGGAGTTATAGGTACCATCGGCGCCCTGACCCTTGTTATGGTGAATAACGACGGTTTCGATTTTCAATTTATAGACCCCGATAAGTTATTTCAGGCAATTGCCACAACTCTTGCAGGGATGATGGGATCGATTATTATTATGTTTTTTGGAGGTGTAAGGCTGGCAAATAGTAAAGTCATTCAACGTATAGCATTGGAAGACACCCAAGACACTGGTAGTGGTTTTACCTCCACAGTCTATAAAAAGAGCTTAATCGGAAAAGCAGGCACAGCGTTTACTATTTTGAGACCTTCAGGTAAAGTAGAAATTGGAGATGAAATCTATGATGCTTATACCCGAGGTGAATACATCCAAAAAGGAGATCAAATCATCGTCATAAGTAACGAAGGCACTTCCCTTAAAGTGAAAAAAGTTGAGTCGAAAAATTAGTATAACCGGGATCATACCTGCCCGATTTGGGTCTAGCCGATTTCCAGGCAAACCACTTGTCGAAATTGCAGGTAAATCCATGATTATCAGGGTTTACGAGCAGGCGAATAAAGTAAAACTGCTTACTAATGTAATAGTCGCCACAGACGACTCACGTATCTACGACGAGGTGCTGGAGAATAACGGTCAAGCAATTATGACATCGGAAGAGCATCGAAATGGAACGGAGAGATGTCAGGAAGTTGCGCAAACAATCGAGAGCGACTACTTCATCAATATTCAGGGAGATGAACCTTACATATCTCCTGAAGCAATTACCTCCCTATGTAAAATCCTAGATGGTGAGGTTCAACTGGGAACGTTGGTGAAGCGAATTCAGAACAGTGAGCAGCTAGACGATCCTACAACCATGAAAGTTCTCATCAATCAATATTTCGAGGCAATCTATTTCAGTCGGCAATGCATCCCATATGTAAGAGACTTTCCAAAAGATCAGTGGTTGTCCAAGTACAACTTTTTTAAGCATATTGGCATTTATGCTTATAGGGCAGATGTACTCAATGAAATAGTGCAGCTTGATACTACACCATTGGAAACTGCCGAGTCATTGGAACAGCTTAGATGGATAGAAAATGGGTATAAGATCAAGCTCGCCGAAACGCAGCATGAAAGCATAAGTGTAGATACACCTGAGGATCTTGAAAAATTAAAGCTCTTTGGAACTAAGTAAACATAGAAATAAAATTGTCTCGGGAATGATGGCAGCAGTTATGCTTTTGTTTTGGTTTTCTCTACGATTAGTAGACATACAGATAGAACTCACGGTTGCAGCTATCGGTATGTGGGGTATCACCTATTTTGTAAATAGAAAACTTAAGGATGAAGAAGATCAATCGCAAGAGTGATCGCTGCCTCAACTGTGGGACAGGATACGATAGTGATTTCAACTATTGTCCAAACTGCGGACAAGAGAACACCGATCACTACGTATCTACTAGAACTTTATTATCAGAGTTTTCCAATAATTACCTCTCTCTTGATAGTCGCTTTATACGAACTTTTTACCCTTTCCTGTTTAAACCAGGTAAGGTTACCGTTGAATTCTTAAAAGGTAAACGACTGAAATTTGCGCATCCTATTCGCTGGTATCTAGTTATTAGCCTGGTTCAATTCCTTCTTTTCAGTCTGTATCAGAGTTCTGAAAACAATGAAGAATCGCAAGGAAAAATTGTCGACTTTGGGAATGATGATGAAGTAGTCTTTTCACAAGAACAGCTTGACTCCCTCGTTTCAGTTCCATACGAATTAAAGTATGATTCATCCACAAACTATACAACATATAGTGAAGATTATGAGGATGTTTTGATGAAACAATTAATTCTTTCTGAGAACTATACCAATGCTGAGATATATGACTCCTTACTAATAGATAATAAAGATTTCGCAGAGCGATTGATTTATACCATGGTGATAAAAAGTGGCAATAGTTCAAAAGTTGAGATCAATAGTTACATCTTGGATAAAATACCAATGATCGTATTCTTCATACTTCCTGTCTATGCATTGCTACTAAAATTCTTTTTCTTCCACCAAGGATACTACATCAAACACCTTATTCATTCCATTCATATACACTCATTCCTATTTATTGTTCTGTCGTTTTCGTGGATGTCATCCTTTCTATTTGATACTTCCCCTGAAATTGGACTTGGCATTAGTTTTTCGCTTACCACTATTTTTGTCTTACTTTCTTTTCGCAGAGTGTATTCTCAACGCTGGGTAACGCTGATATTTAAGATGTTTGCTACTGGCTTTCTCTACTCTTTTGCTGCAACAATAGTATTACTACTCGGCATTTTGATCTCCATGCTTCTTATGTAATGATTAGCATTTTATTGCCTGTAAAGGATGAATCAAAATACATTGAAGAATGTCTTACTAGCATACAAAATCAAACTTATACTGATTGGGAACTGGTAATAGTGGATGATCATTCGACTGATGAAACACGTGACCTAATCCAGAAAAATAGAATTGCTAAACAAGACAAATGTAAGCTTTTCGAAAACGAAGGGAATGGTCTAATCGACGCCCTCATTACTGGATTAAAGCATACATCAGGAACTTATATCACCAGGATGGACGGTGACGACCTGATGACTCCTGAGAGACTAAAAATCATGCACGAAACCATCATTTCTACCACCTCTCCTTCCATCGTATGTGGGCAAGTAGCGTATATTTCCCCCCAAGAAATATCTGATGGCTACAAAACTTATGAGCATTGGCTAAACCAAATTCAACAACAACAAACACATCTGCAATGGATGTATCGAGAATGCGTATTTGCCTCTCCAAATTGGATGATGAAAACAAAAGATTTGCTGGCAATCGGTGGGTTTAACAAACTGGCCTACCCTGAAGATTACGCTCACGCTTTAAACTGCTATGAGCATAATATTCAATTCGTGGGTATACCGGTTGTGACACTCAAATGGAGACAACACCCGGAGCGCATGTCACTACTAGATGAAGGTTATCATCAGTCAGCCTTCTTCCAGTTAAAAATCAACCACTGGATTAAAACACATTACAATCCCAATAGAAAGGTCATTCTATGGGGAAAAAACCAGAAAACGAAACTGACCGAAAGAATCTTCAAAAAACAGAACGTTCATGTAAATGCTTTCAATATGAAAAATGTTCATGACAGTTTAGAGAGTGTAAATCCACTCATTTTAATCAATGTATTCCCTTCTCTAAAAGAGCGTGAAAATATTAGACTTTACATAAAAAAAGCGTTCTCGAACTCACTCAAGGAAGGTCGGGATTACTGGTTTTTATAAGTCATGGATAGCTTTTAAACTCTGCTCATTAGCCTCTAGAATCCTCATTTGTTCGTTCTCTTCAATTGCAGTAGAAATAAAGAGTGATTCAAATTGACTCGGTGCTAGGTATATGCCTCTACTTAGCATCTCTTTGAAATATTTTCCAAATAGATTGATATCACAATTCTTAGCGGTATCAAAATCAATTACTTGCTCTGACGAAAAAAACAGACTATACATGGACCCAATCTGATTTAAAGTATAATCTAGGTTCAGCAAACTCAGGCTTTGCTTAAATCCTTCGACTATATTTTTTGTAGCAGATTCTATGATTTTATATATGTGAGGGTTCTCGTTCAGCATCCTTAGCAGGGTGAGTCCTGACGCCATTGCAACAGGGTTACCAGAAAGTGTTCCGGCCTGATAAACAGGTCCTTGTGGAGATACGAAATCCATTATTTCAGCTATTCCTCCATAGGCTCCTACAGGCATTCCACCACCAATGATCTTTCCTAAGGTTGTCATATCTGGTGTAACGCCGAATAGCTCTTGAGCCCCACCTTTAGACAATCTAAAGCCTGTCATTACCTCATCAAAAATCAACACAATACCATTATCCGTGCATAGTGATCTTAGCCCTTCCAGAAAACCGGGCTTTGGCGGCACACAGCCCATATTACCTGCAACAGGCTCTAATATGATCGCAGCAATCTCACCTTTATTTGCCTCCACCATGCGGACTACACTTTCTAAGTTATTGTACTTAGCAAGCAGTGTATCCTGAGCAGTACCCTTGGTTACTCCCGGGCTATCAGGACTACCCATTGTCATCGCCCCGCTGCCGGCTGCAATTAGAAAAGAATCACCATGGCCGTGATAATTACCCTCAAACTTGATGTATTTGTCTTTTCCAGTAAAACCTCTTGCAACTCTAATTGCAGACATGGTTGCTTCAGTGCCTGAGTTTACCATTCTGACCTTTTCAATGGATGGAACCATCTCAACGATCAACTCTGCAATCTCTACTTCCAATCTACCAGGCGCTCCAAAAGAAGATGAATTCTTTACGGCTGATATCACAGCTGCCTCTACCTTTGGATGCGCATGACCTAAGATCATGGGCCCCCAGCTATTGATCATGTCAATGTATTGATTGCCGTCTTCATCTGTCATGTAAGCACCTTTGGCTGACTGAAAAAAGATCGGATCCCCTCCCACAGCTTTAAATGCACGAACAGGTGAGTTGACACCTCCAGGTATCGTCTTTTTAGCTTGACTAAAAAGCTGTTGACTTTTCAAAATATTCATCAAGTAGTTTAATTGGCCTTTTGTATTTTAAATTCCTCAATTATCAGCAAGGGCACTGCTTGATTATCTGGGGTTCCAGAAAAATCATAGCCTTCAGTCAAGTATCCCTTATTGTAACCTTCCTCAAAGGCGCCAAACTGAAAATATTTACCATTTTTACTAAGAAGGTTTCCGAGGTACATCATCAAATCATACCCCTGCACATGATAATCTGAAGCAGGTTTAAGATACCGATTCATTACTTTCTTCGAAAATTCTTCGAAAGCATAGCTATCCTTTTTATAATAACCTGCAACGGCTACTGTAGCATCGACCTCGTCCATTAATTCATAATTCACCAAACGATTATCGAACCAATTAGAATATCCATAAATACCTATACTATCCTGACGAGCTGCTTTAGCACTCACAAAATTATTATAATGGCTCATTGACCTAGAAGCAATCAAGATATGCCCTACCGTATCCAAAGGCATCCTAAACTTCATTTCATAAGCTAATAGCCTATTTGGCTCATCAGGATCGGCGATGTTGCCATTCTCATTTAGCTCAAAAAATGCTAAAGAATCCAATTGTTCATTTTCCTTTTCTTCTTCTCTAAGCGATCGAAACTTTATATATCTGCCTTCTATTTCAGCTATTGAATCTGCAACACTCTTGGGGTAATAATATTCATACTGTTCGGTGAGAGAATCTAACAGGCGCTTAGCTATTAAATCATCCACCGACTGGAAATCCCAAATGAATATACTGTCTTGAATCTGTTCTTTGTAGGCTTCTGCAAAAAGAGAATCGCGGCTGTCCTTTGAAAAATAGATAAATGCAGTTTTTTTATGATTTTGTTTTAGAACGTAATCAGCCAAATGTCTTGCCATCGTCTCATAGCTAGGTTTAGCTAAAAATGCAAATGGGTTCCCATCTGCATACGAACTGTTGCTAGTTAACGGACTGATCATGTTGATTTGATACTTCTTTGAGATCACTTTTAGCGCTTCAATTGGTCCCGGATATAATGGCCCCAGCAATAGATCCATACTACTTAAATCCTCTTCAAAGCTCATTACAATTGTGCTGTCTTTTTGTGTATCAAAACTGTGAATGCGAATATTAATATCCTGCCCCTGCAGCTCCTCTTTTGCCATCTGCATGCCTTGATACAAGTCCATCACAAGGTTATTCCTTAAAATAGCCACTGTATTATCCAATCCAGAAAACACAAAAGGAAGTACCACGCCTATATCATAGTGAGACTTCTTTTCATTCTCAACCTCCAAATTCATTACGGACTGAATAGGCAGCGAATATTCGTCTATTAATTTCTTAAGGTAATCTCTATCCTGCTTACCTGTTGGCTCCTGATTAATCTTGATAGCGGTCAGATAAGCTAAGCTTCTTAATGCTGGATAGCGTTTCTGATACTCTTCGATTTGAGAAAGAGGTAAATCTTTCATGTTGCCTGCAATCAGCTGATCAGAAAGGCTTGCATCAACAGATTTATCGGTATAGGTATCCAAATAGGTCAGCCCATTATCAAAATCCTGTACTTGAAAATGAGATACAGATAGCCAGTAAAGGACTTCTAGCTGTTTTTCCCAGTTTGGATAGTCTGTTAATAACTTCTTCCACAATAAAATACTTTGATCAATTTTACCCTGCCGATATTGAATCAATCCACGATAAAAGTCTGCATATGGACCAAAAGTTAGATCATCATTTAACTCTAAAAAAGCAGCATCAGCTGAGGTATAATCCGCTGCATGATACAGACGTTTTGCCTCTAGGTAGTAATCCTGCAAAGGGGATTGTGCATATCCAATTGATCGGTAAAGGATTAGTAAAAAAACGAAAGTTAGTCGTATCATTCCCTTATTCCCATTCTATAGTGGCTGGTGGTTTTGAAGATATATCATAGACCACTCGGTTAACGCCTCTTACTCTGTTGATAATCTGATTGGATATCAAGCTAAGAAAGTCGTAAGGTAAATGTACCCAATCAGCAGTCATTCCATCTAAACTTGTGACCGCTCGTAAAGCCACTACCCGCTCATACGTTCGTTCATCACCCATCACACCCACTGACTGAATTGGAAGTAGCATTGCTCCCGCTTGCCAAACCTGATCATACAATCCGTGTTCCTTCAATCCACTAATGAAAATGTTATCCACTTCCTGCAGTATCTCGACCTTTTCGGCGGTGATATCACCCAAAATACGTATTCCTAGCCCAGGCCCTGGAAAAGGATGCCTTTGCAGGATCATATCGGGGATTTCCAAAGACCTACCAACGTTTCTTACTTCGTCTTTGAAGAGTGTATTTAATGGCTCTACCACCTTCAAATTCATTTTTTCTGGTAAACCTCCTACGTTATGGTGCGACTTAATTGTTACAGATGGACCATTTACAGAAACAGACTCGATTACGTCTGGATAGATGGTGCCTTGCCCTAGCCACTTAACATCTTCGATCCTCTGCGCTTCTTGATCGAATACTTCTATGAACAATCGACCTATCGCTTTCCTTTTTTGTTCAGGATCCGTTAAACCTTCAAGCGCTTTATAAAACTGATTCTTAGCGTTAACTCCTTTTACGTTTAGCCCCAGATCCTTATAACTTCCGAGTACATCTTCAAACTCATTTTTTCTCAGCAACCCATTATCTACGAAGATGCAATACAAGTTCTTCCCAATTGCATGATGGATAAGCATGGCCGCAACCGAACTGTCTACACCACCTGATAGGCCAAGCACTACCTTGTCGTTTCCCAGTTGTTTTTTGAGCCCATTCACCGTTTGCTCTACAAAAATATCAGGAGTCCAGTCCTGGTGAGTCCCACAGATATGTACGACAAAATTCCTTAGAATCTCCTTTCCTTGAGATGAATGCGTTACCTCGGGATGAAACTGAATTCCGTAGATCGGTTTCTCTTTTATTTTATAGGCTGCAACTGGAATACTATCGGTTGAGGCTACTATTTCAAAATCCCCGGGTAACTCCATAATCGTGTCCCCATGCGACATCCATACTTGAGAGTTGACATCAATTTCTTTGAGCAGATCATAATGACTATCAATCTTAGATAAATGCGCTCTACCGTACTCACGATGTTGAGAGCGCTCAACCTTTCCCCCATGCTGGTGTGCCAGTAACTGAGCACCGTAACATACACCTAGAATAGGCAGCTTTTCAAAAGGAAGAAGATCCACATCGGGTGCTCCATTTTCTAAAACCGAGCATGGACTACCCGATAAAATCACCCCCCTAATTGATTCGTCGATTGTGGGGACATGACTGTAAGGATGAATTTCACAATATACGTTTAGCTCTCTTACACGTCGTGCAATTAACTGTGTATATTGCGACCCAAAGTCTAGGATTAGGATTTTTTCTGACATGGCGCAAAATTAGCAGAATCTCTGTACCAGCCATATCCTTCGGTAACAAGTATGCATTGATTTTTAATACAATTTAGTATGCCTGGCAAAACCCAAGAACACCTTCGATTATTAGAGGACAAAAAAGGTATAAAATGGAAATCATGGGGACCTTATCTATCAGAGCGGCAATGGGCCACAGTACGTGAAGATTACTCAGAAGACGGAAATGTATGGGAGAGTGTAATTCATGACCATGCAAGAAGCAAAGCTTTTAGATGGGGCGAGGATGGTATTGGTGGGTTCAGTAACGAAGATCAACGGATATGCTTTTCTTGGGCATTTTGGAATGGCAAAGATCCGATTCTAAAAGAGCGACTATTTGGATTAACAAGCTACGAAGGAAATCATGGAGAAGATGTAAAAGAGTACTACTACTACCTAGATTCTACTCCAACTCACTCCTACATGAAAATGCTTTATAAGTATCCACTGTCGCGCTTCCCCTATGAGGAGTTAGTAGACCGTAACAAGGAGCTGGGTAAGGAGGATAATGAGTTTGAATTGATCGATACGGGGATTTTCGAAAAGGATGAATATGTTGATATTTTTCTGGAGTACACCAAGAATGAACCAGAAGACTTCCTCCTTTCTGCAACATTACATAACCGCTCTGATTACGATGCAGAGATCGTAGTGTTGCCAACCCTATGGTTCAGAAATACCTGGTCTTCAGGAAGAGATAGAAACAAGCCGATTGCAAAAACGGATGCAGATCAACGTGTCAAGATCACACATCATCTTCTCGGAACTTATTACATGTACTTTGATCAGGCAGAGGACCTGATCTTTTGTGACAACGAAACAAATCGGGAAAGACTCTATGAATCAGAAGGCGTCTCCAAGTATCCAAAGGATGGGATAAACGATTACATAGTAGATGGAAAATTGTCTGTTAATCCTAAAAAAGAAGGTACTAAAACAGCCGGAGTCTTCAAAGTAATAATTAAAGCTAAATCGCAAAAGCAAGTACGCTTACGGATATCAAAAAAATACTTTGCAGACCCTTTTCATAATTTTAAAGCTATTTATGACAGAAGAAAGCATGAATGCGATGAGTTTTATAAAGATATTCAAAACAGACTTCCAGATGAAGAAATAAAAAGCATACAACGTCAAGCTTTCGCAGGCATGATGTGGAGCAAACAATTTTATTACTACAACGTTAAAAACTGGCTACATGGCGACCCTGGTAGAATGGCACCACCTAAGGCAAGGAAAGGTGGAAGAAATAATGACTGGACGCATTTATACAATTATGATGTTGTCAGTATGCCTGACAAATGGGAATATCCATGGTATGCCGCTTGGGATTTAGCTTTTCATACAATCCCCATAGCCAGAATCGATCCTGAGTTTGCCAAACATCAACTCCTTCTTTTTCTAAGCGAAAGCTATTTACATCCAAATGGTCAAATTCCAGCCTATGAATGGAATTTTAGCGACGTTAATCCTCCTGTTCATGCTTGGGCAGTGACCAGGGTATTCCGCACAGATAGAAAGCTGAACGGGGAGCCAGACTATGAATTTTTGCTTAAAGCATTCCATAAACTTCTCATAAACTTCACCTGGTGGGTGAATAGAAAGGATGAAAATGGTAATAACATATTTGAGGGCGGTTTCCTTGGGTTAGACAACATTGGTGTATTTGATCGCAATCACCCGATCGTTGAAGACGCTCATTTAGAACAAGCAGACAGCACCAGTTGGATGGCCATGTTTGCATTGAACATGCTCCGAATGTCGCTTGATTTATCTGTAAAATTTCCGGTTTATCAAGACATGGCCATTAAATTCTTCGAACATTTCTTATACATCGGTGGAGCAATGAACAGCATCGGAGACACCAATGTGGATCTATGGGACGAAGAAGATAATTTCTACTACGACGTCATCCATACGCCGCATGAACATAATAGAAGATTAAAAGTCCGTTCCATGGTAGGCCTGATTCCACTATATGCAGTTGAAATTCTCAAATCAGATTTCATTCAACAGCTACCACAGTTTCGTGAAAGACTGGAATTTTTAATGAAAGAACGTCCTCTATTATCCTCTTTGGTTGCACGGTGGTCTGAACAGGGTGTTGAGCATCGAAGGTTACTCAGTATTATGAGAGGTTTTAGAATGAAGAAAGTGTTAGAAAAGATGGTAGATGAATCTGAATTTCTTTCAAATTACGGGATTCGAGCACTTTCCAAGTTTCATGAAAAGAACCCATATGTTTTTGAGATCGAAGAAATGAAACTGTCAGTGAGCTATCTGCCAGGAGAGTCTGACAGCTCCATGTTCGGTGGTAATTCTAATTGGAGAGGACCTATCTGGTTCCCTGTAAACTACCTGATTCTGGAATCACTGCTTAAGTACCATTATTACTATGGACCCGAATTTAAAATTGAATACCCTTCAGGTAGTGGTGAATTCAAAAATTTGCAGGAAGTAGCTAAAGAGATCTGTGCAAGGATGATCCGAATATTCAGACAAGATGAAAAAGGTAACCGACCTGTTTTCGGAGAAGTGGAAAAGTTCCAAAAGGACGAACATTTCAAGGACCACATACTTTTCTATGAGTATTTTCACGGAGATTCTGGTGCAGGGCTAGGAGCCTCACATCAGACTGGTTGGACAGGACTTATTGCAGAAATGATAGATAGATACTACAGTTAATGGCAGAATTTGGGATAATATTTGACATGGATGGCGTTCTGGTTAATAATAACCAGTATCACTATCAAGCCTGGAAGGCTATATGTGACAAATACCAGAAGCCTATCGAGGATGATGTGTATCGCGACAAAATGAATGGCCGTACTTTAAAAGCATTGGTATCGTTCATTTTTGGTGAAGAGCAATCCAATGAAAAGACATTAGCTGTTGGACATGAAAAAGAGGCCTTGTACAGATCACTTTATCAACCCTATATGGAACCAGCTGAGGGGTTATTTCCTATTCTATCAGCAGCGTACCAAAATAAAATCCCTATGATAGTGGGCACAAGTGCTCCCAAGGAAAATGTAAGATTCATAATCGATGGATTAGGAATAGGTCATTATTTCACTGCCATATTGGACGATCGGTCGGTTATAAACGGAAAGCCAAACCCTGAGATTTACTTGAAATGTGCAAAAGCAGCAGGTTTACCTAATGACAAATGTGTGGTAATAGAAGACGCAGTTTCAGGTTTACAAGCAGCTGCAGCAGCAGGTTCTAAAACGATCGCACTCACTACCTCCCATAGTAAGGATGAATTGTCAGCTGACCTTACAATAGACAGTTTCAAATCCCTTGATTTGAAAAAGATGAGAGAATTGATTTTCAAATAAGCTCATGAAGCAATTGTTCGCGTTTCATTTCCTTTTCCTTGCATTTGTATTAAATGGACAGGACCTCAAAATTGCCAAATTGAAGTATGGAGGTGGTGGAGACTGGTATGCTAATAAAACTGCTTTACCTAACCTTATAAGTTTCACAAACAGACAATTAAAAACAGGAATTAATCGCAATGAAGATATAGTGGAAGCTGGAAGTCCAGACCTATTTCTGTATCCGTACGTATACATGACAGGACATGGAAATGTCGTATTTTCAGATCAGGAAGCAGAAAATTTAAAATCCTACTTACTATCCGGTGGATTCCTTCATATTGACGATAACTATGGATTAGACCCATTCATTCAGATAGAAATCAAAAAAGTATTTCCCGATAAGGATTTTGTTGAACTACCTTATGATCATCCTATTTATCATCAAAAATTCGATTTCAATACGGGTTTACCAAAGATTCATGAACATGATGGTAAACCAGCTCAGGGCTTGGGAATACTACATAACGGAAAATTAATCTGCTTCTACAGCTACGAAAGTGATTTGGGAAATGGATGGGAAGACCAAAGCATACACAATGATCCCGAACCTATACGAGAGAAAGCACTCCAAATGGGCGCTAACATCCTTTCGTTTGTATTCGCAGGAGCGCAATAATAAATAGCATATCTATTTGCTTTTGAGCTCAGGTTCTTGTGGAATTCCTGTAAATCATCAGACTTAAACCCTTCTGGACATATGTGGCAATAGCTACCCTAGTTTAGTCTATGGAAAAACCATTTGATAGCAATTTTTACAGTATGGAAAAATATGATTTATTTGTGTTGATCAATTACATATTATGCGCCCATTTTTCTTGATCTCATTCTATTTTTTAACAATGACCGTTACTGTTTCGCAAGGTTGTAGCGATGCCGGCTTTTGTACCATGGGTGCTATGAGGCCAGATCAAGCATATAATAAACGGATAGATTTTAGATTAAGATCTATTGAATACAACTTCTACAGGGGAAAAAGCAATACGAGTGCCATTATTTATGCACACACCGTTGAGTTAAATGCAAGTCTTGGAACACGCAATACTGTGCAATTCAAAATTCCGTACATGCACATCAATGGAAATTTAGGCAATAATCAGGGTATTGGGGACATTTCTATCAGTGCAACAAGGATATTGAAGAGCACACCAAACTTTACTTTAGCAGGATCAATTGGGACAAAAATTCCTACGAATAAATCGGACGATACTTTTTCAGGTGAATTTACAAATGACATCGCGCAACATCTTCCAATGTACTATCAGACAAGTCTGGGTACATATGATGCGATTGCTGGCTTATCCATTATCAATCGAAAATGGCTGTTTGCAGCTGGTGTACAAGTGGCATTATCGAGAAATGCAAATCAGTTTACCTGGGATGATTGGAGGTTCTACCCTTCCGGCGGATACCTGCAGCAGCATCATGTAGGACGAAATCTAAGAAGAGGTTCGGATGCTATGCTAAGAATTGAGAGGAACTTCAGGTTCACTAACTTTAATTTTAGTATTGGTGCACTTCCTATTTACAGGTTTCATCCGGATGAAGTAGATTTTCCTGGTTTTGAAGAGAGGATCCGACTTAACGAAACGACCGGCTTGGCACTTTCAGTCATCGGGAGCTTTGGATATCAATTTTCAGTGAGAAATGGGATTAAGCTGATTTTGGGATATAAACTAAAAGATCGGAAAAACAACCCGGATGGGTTGACTCGGGATAATGTACTCAGCTTTAGTTATATCTACCGATTTTGAGACAAAATAGTATTTTCATATTCTTAGTTTCTTGGATACTGAGCACCGCAGTATTTAGTCAAGACTCTCTATATCAAGTGGCGCTTAAGAATCTCATAACAGGCAACCATGACGATGCTTATGAAACTTTTGAAAATTGTGCTCATGCTTATCGAAAAGCAGGTAATAGCGAACGATATGCCTTATGTCATATCAAGATGTCAGAATGTTTGCTTAGGTCCATGCAGTTCAATTCAGCAGTGGATCACCTAACCGAAATAGAAACCTTTATTGAAGAAGAGCTACTTGGCAATGCCTATTTAATGGCTGAAAATAAAAGACTACAAGGTGAAGCCGCACTAAATCTAGGAAAACCAGATGAGGCTTTAACTCTCCTACTTGAGGCCGAAAATACTTATCCACTTAATGCCGAACTAGAAAAAGCAGAAATGTATAATTTGTTGGGTGTTGTCTATGGAAATAATCAAAACAAATCCTTGGCTCTTCAATATCATCAACAGGCGCTGAAGTTAAGAAAATCTCATTTGGAAGGAGAAAACATAAAAATTGCAGATTCTTACAATAACATAGGCTTGCTATACATATCTGAAGATCCTACTCAAGCAGGGATCTTCCTAAATGAGGCACTTGCAATATACGAGGCCCAATTAGGAACATTATCACCAAAAGTTGCATTTGTACTCCTCAACCTAGCACAAAATTCAAGTAACCAATTTCGTTTTCTTGAAGCAGAAAGGTACATAGACCAGGTACAGCAGATTTGGAAAAATATTTATGGATCAGTTGATCACCCCAATATTGCATTCACGACTAGTATAGCAGGACAAATTAAAGCTCAGAAAGGAGAGCTGGATCAATCTCTGATGATGCAGCAAGCAGCTCTTCAGCAGTACATACGACTTTTTGGACCGAAGCACCCAGATGTAGCAAATCAGCACCAAATTATTGGTAAAGTGTATAGCGCAATGGAGGAGTTTGAAGAAGCCATTCATGCATTTCAATCTGCCATATATGCAAATCTGGAAAATCAAAACTTCATTTCTATCTACGAGACTCCAGTCATTAAGAATTTTTTCCATGCGGACTACCTGCTTTCTGCCTTGATGGATAAGGCTGCGTCATTAGAGGCACTACATCTATCTAAGACACTAAAGCAGAGAGATTTAATAACTGCGATAAACACTTTTGAAGCAGCAAAATCTCTCATCTCAGAAATAAGAAAATACAGGGTGAATGAGTCTGATAAGCTTCTTTTGGGATCAACTTCCAGACAACTATATGAATCCGCGATTAGGCTATGCCTGATTCTTGGTGAACAACCTTTTCAGGACAAAAAATACTTTCCTACATTATATAATTTTATCGAAAATTCGAAAGCATCCGTTCTTCAGCAAGCTATTCAGGATACAAAAGCTAAGTCATTTTCTGGGATTCCGGATGACGTGCTTTCGTTAGAAGATTCAATTCAAGCTCAATTATCATATCATCAACAGAAATTAGCATCAGGAGATGAAATTGAGTATCATAAGCAGGAAATTTTTAGCTATCAAACTGCTTACCGTAATTTGATAGCGAAACTAGAGCAGAATTACCCCAACTATTACCAACTTAAGTACAGTGAAGGAGGGAGGTCGCTCTCAGAATTGCAGGATTTACTCAGTGATCATGAAGCAGTGATACAATATTTTCTGGGTGAGCGCCAAGTTTTTATATGCTATGTTTCAAAAAGCGCTATCGAAATCAGTTCCTATTCAGATCCTGCGGCTCTGATAAAAAACGCCAAAGCATTTAAAAACGGTCTGAAATACAAATTGATCCGTGAAACTGAAGTGATTAGTCAAAACCTAAGGAAATTATTAATACCCTCTATTGAGAAAGAAATTACAAAACTTTACATCATTCCAGATGGTGTTCTAAATACCTTTCCATTTGAAGCATTGCAAGAGACTAAGACTGATTCCTACCTAATTCAAGAATATGACATCAGCTATGCATTTGCGGGAAGCATGCTAAAAAATAACTTGGAGAAAGCTAACAACAAGAAAGAAACGGCTGGGTTATTTGCACCTGTAGACTTTAGTTACAGGAGTGAGACATTACCTACCTTATCTGGATCTGAAAATGAAATTTTGGAATTAGGAATCCTCTTTAAAACATTTGGTATCATCACAGATAATTACCGAAAAGGGTCTGCTAAAGAGGAAGCCCTAAAGGGAACGATGATACAGGAATACTCCTACTTGCACTTAGCAACACACGGAAAAGTTAACCAGTCTTCACCTGAGTTATCCAGGCTATATCTAAAAGCAGATGATAATGAAGACGGAATTCTCTACTCCGGAGAGCTTTATAATATAAAACTGAATGCGCGCCTCGTTACACTTTCTGCTTGCGAAACAGGACTAGGGAAAATTACTGCAGGTGAAGGTATCGTAGGGTTATCCAGAGCACTTCTCTATGCAGGAGCAGATAATTTGGTAGTCTCTCTATGGACGGTATCCGATACTGCTACAGCAAACCTGATGAAGAATTTTTACAAGTCCTATCTAAGTAGCTCCGATCGGTCTTTAGCCAGTGCAATGCGAAAGGCAAAAATAGACATGATACAATCTGAGCAGTATAGCGCTCCCTATTATTGGTCGCCATTCGTTCTCATTGGTCAGTGATTTACAAGATAAATTTTAATCTCCTACTACTTTAGATTTATCTTTGCCTCTCGATGAAAAAAGTAGCTTTTTACACACTTGGATGTAAACTAAATTATTCTGAGACTTCAACCATTTCGAGAATGTTTGAAGACAATGGATACAGGAAAGTTGACTTCAGTGATACGCCAAACATTTTCATAATAAACACTTGTTCCGTCACAGAAAATGCAGACAAGAAATGTAAGAAGATCGTACAGGAAGCAAAAAAGATTTCCCCAAATTCTTATGTAATTATCATCGGTTGCTATGCGCAACTAAAGCCAAAGGAGATAAGTGAAATACAAGGAGTTGATGCAGTATTAGGGGCTGCAGAAAAATTCAGAATGTTCGAGTATCTAAATGAATTTACCAGTACTAAATCCCCAAAAGTTTTTGCTTCAGAAATCAAAGAAGCCAATACTTTTCATGCCTCTTATTCATACGGTGACCGTACACGCACTTTTCTAAAAATACAGGATGGATGCAACTATGGATGTGCCTTTTGTACTATTCCCTTAGCAAGAGGCAAAAGCAGGTCAGGTAGTATTCACCATGTGATTGCTCAAGCACAGGAAATTGCTAAAACGGATGTAAAAGAAGTGGTACTGACGGGTGTTAATATTGGTGATTTCGGCATTCAAAATGGTAAGAGAAAAGAATTTTTTGTTGATTTAGTCAAAGCACTAGATGAAGTAGAAGGCATTGAGAGATATAGAATTTCGTCCATTGAACCAAATCTTCTCAGTAACGCTATCATTTCTTTTGTTGCGAAGAGCAAACGCTTTGTTCCTCATTTTCATATTCCGCTACAATCAGGAAGTGATACCATACTAGAACGGATGAACCGACGGTACAGGACTGAACTATACAGAGATAGAGTCTCCATGATCAAAAAGCTCATGCCGGACTGCTGTATCGGTGTAGATGTAATCACAGGTTTTCCAGGAGAAACAGAAGAGGAATTCCAAAAGACGTTCGAGTTTTTAAATGAACTAGATATCTCCTATCTGCATGTATTCACCTACTCGGAAAGAGCCAATACAGCTGCTATTGAAATGGAAGAGGTGGTTCCATTAAAGACACGGCAAAAACGATCAAAAATGTTACGATCACTTTCTGAAAAGAAAAAACGTTATTTCTACGAAAATCAAGTTAATAAAACCCGAAGGGTCTTGTTTGAAGATGATGTTGAACAAGGTAAAATGCACGGCTTTACGGAAAACTACATACGAGTAATAGCAAAATACGATCCATTGCTAATCAATGAAACGCTAGAAGTTGAAACAACTTCTGTCACGGCAGAAGGTCTTATGGAAGTAACTCAATACGAAGCAGAAACGATCACTTCATGAAGTGCATTTGTATCGGAAGAAACTACGCAAAGCATATAGAGGAGTTAGGAAACGAAAAGCCCTCTGAACCAGTGATATTCTTAAAACCTGACACAGCGGTTCTTAGGAATAATGATCCTTTTTATCACCCTAGCTTTAGTAAGGACATCCATCATGAGGTAGAGTTACTGGTTAAGATAAAAAAAGAAGGGAAATCAATCGCTCCTGAATTTGTTTCTAATTATTTCGATGAGATAGGTTTGGGTATCGATTTTACAGCCAGGGATAAACAGTCCGAATTGAAGTCTAAAGGTCTCCCTTGGGAACTGGCAAAAGCTTTTAACCAATCAGCAGTTATATCAAGGTTCTTGTCTAAAAGTGACTTCAATTTAGAAGATATCAACTTTAGACTTGAAGTCAATAATACTTTAGCTCAGGAGGGCAACACTAATCAAATGATATTTTCCATAAACGAAATCATTTCATTTGTATCTAAATACTTCACACTGAAAACCGGAGATATTATCTTCACTGGAACTCCAAGTGGCGTAGGGCCAGTAAAAGTTGGTGACCGCCTGTCTGGATATATTAAGCAACAAAAACTACTTGATTTTGAAGTTAAGTAACCTTTGGGTTGTCTTCATCCTTTTTATTTCGTTTCAATCGCTGGCTCAACCCCCTCGTGAATCGGGAAGCTATCTCTTCCCTATTCGCCCAGGTGAGCAAAACTTCCTATCAGGAACTATGGGGGAAATGAGAACGACGCATTTTCACGGTGGGCTAGACATCAAGACAGGCGGTCGCATTGGCTTACCGGTTCATGCTACTTCAGATGGGTATATCATTCGAATGAATACTAATACAGGGGGCTATGGACACGCTCTTTACTTAAAACACGATGATGGCAATGTTTCCGTCTATGGTCATTTAGACAGGTTTAACGATGAGCTAGAGTCTTACATGCATAAAAAACATTACGAAAATCAAAAGTACGATTTGCGGGTATTTCCTAAGAAAGATGAATTTCGATATCTAAAAGGTGATATCATCGCCTACTCCGGTAATACCGGGTCTTCAAGTGGTCCTCATTTACATTTTGAAATAAGAAGCCCCGATCAAAGGTTCCTAAACCCCTTAGACTTTGGTTTCACTGAAATCAGGGATAACCTACCGCCTTTGATTAAAAAGATCGCATTTATAACCAAGAGTAAAGATGCTCGAGTCAACGGAGCATTTGGTCGATTTGAATTCGACGTTTTGAAGGTAAAAGGCACCTACAACATCAGAAAACCAATCGCGCTATCCGGAAGAATCGGGGTTGAAATCTACCATTATGATCACTTAAACGGCACGTATCATCGAAATGGGATTCCTGAAATAACCATGACGATAAACAATGACACTGTTTTTCGGCAAGAGAAAAGTAGTATGTCGTTCGATCTCAACAGAAACATCTTAGCTCATATGAGCTATGAAACCTTTAGCCGAACCCGAAGGAAATTCAATAAACTATATGTGGACGATGGCAATAGGCAAGACATATACACTGTAGCTGAAGGAATTTTTAATTTTAATAGTGAAGATGATTATGAATTAGAAATATTCTTACGTGACAATTTTGATAACATTACGACCTTATCTAATCAAGTTAATAATCGAAAAATAGTATATCCTGAAGTCCCACAAATTAGCAGTTTTAAAGTTCAGGAAAATGTGCTACAGTATGTAAGCCCGGATACTTCAAGTACTGTATTCTATGCTCATAAAAATGTGCAACAAGTCCCCTACTTTTCAAGGTCTGGAAAAAACTATTTCCTTTGGGACCTAAATGAAGGATTACCAGATTCGATTGTCACGGGTGAAAAGGTTTACCAGCCCAATTTTTATTTGAGCATGCCTTCCGGAATATCCTACTCTTTCTACAATACAGACTTTGACTTAGAAAGCTATCGTAAATCATTATTTGACACCTTACACATCAGGTTTCACAAATCATACGACTCATTGATGAATCAAGAAGATTTTACCTTCTATAACTCAAGATCTCCTTTAGCTGGCAACTTAAAAATCATACTAAAACCAGAGGGCAACTATGACAAGAAAGCTGCAGTATTTTCTAAATACCGTAATTCACTATCTTATGAAGGTGGAGAGCAATTACCTGATGGTACATTTCGATTTTTCACAAGAGAATTAAAGCGCTTCACTATTGCTTATGACTCAATCCCTCCTGTTCTTACTCCCATTAGTTGGTCAAACCCAAATCTAAAATTCAAAATCACGGACCAGCTGTCAGGAATTAAATCATACAAAGCCACCTTAAATGGTGAATTTCTCCTACTTGTCTATGACCCGAAAAAAAACTTAGTCACTGTTAGAGCTAAAAATTCAAACAAGAGATTAGAAGGTGAGTTTATTTTGACAATAGAAGACAACCTTGGAAATATTACAGAATTAAAACGAAACCTATGATCACATTAAAAGCTGGAGATACCGCACCTGAATTTGAAGCTAAAATAGAAACTGGAGAATCCATTAAACTTTCTGACTACAAAGGAAAGAAGGTAGTTCTCTACTTTTATCCAAAAGATAATACTCCTGGATGCACCGCTCAAGCTTGTAACTTGAGAGATAATTATGAAGACTTACAGGCAAATGGTTATGTAGTATTGGGAGTAAGTCAGGATTCCGAAAAATCACATCAAAAATTCATTGACAAACAGTCACTACCTTTTCCTCTGATAGCTGATGAGGATCATACTGTCCACAACCTTTATGGAACGTGGGGTGAAAAACAGATGTATGGAAAAACGTATATGGGAACATTACGAACGACCTTTGTCATTGATGAAGAAGGTAAGATTACCGAAGTGATTGAGAAGGTAAAAACGAAGGACCACACAGCACAAATAATAAGCTAAAAAAAGTCCGGCTTGTGGAGCGTACTTTTTTACCTTCTTATCAAGCCTGAGGGATAACTCACAACGCTTTCATGGCCATCTTCTCCTACAGCTGAAACTCCAAAAAGATAATTATCAATTACTATTCCTTCTAGGGTAGTACCTCTTGCATCTTTGGGTAGTAACTTGGACCACCTCCAGGTAGCATCAGTTGTGAATCTCCAATAAACCTTGTAGCCTGAGGCGTCTTCAACTTGGTCCCACATCAATCGAGTAGAAGGCCTTACGATCCCTCCTATTTTCACATTTTGAGGAGCTGTTGGTGCAAAAGCTAAGGAGGCAAGCGTGGCAGCGTTCACACCTGTAAGCTTTTTACAATACTCAAAATTCACACCATCAATCACGTCACCGTATTTGATCCCATCCTCAGTACGTAAATCTTGATGCTGACGGTTGTAGTTTTCATGCGCTTCCATGATCCTTACCCCAGCAAAACCTGCTTCGTTAAATGGTCTGTGATGACCTCCTCGTCCGAATCGGTCTAAGCGATAAATAATCATCGGATTCATTTCAGGCAAATATGTTTGAGTTGCCTCGTAAACATATCTGGCAAGCTGGCGTGATATACCATCGTTCTCCCCACCGTAAAATCTTTTCCTATTAAGCTGCTGCTGAGTCTCAGTGGAAGAATACGGTTCCGAAAATATCCGGAACGTACGATTATCAATCACCCCGTCTACTCCTTCGATATTTCCAATCATGTCATTGTTTAAGATCCCGATCACTTCCCATCCTTCTTCTTTCGCTTTTTCTGCTAAAAACCTTCCACCATAAAGCCCTTGCTCTTCTCCTGACAATCCCCCGAGAAGAATACTAGAGGGAAAGTCATAGCTACTTAAAACCCTGGCTAATTCGATTGCAGCAGCCATACCAGAAGCATTATCATTTGCACCTGGCGAATCTTCCTTACTATTGAGTGGATCAGATATTCGCGAATCAATATCACCGGTCATGATCACATATCGATTGGGGTATTTTACTCCTCTCTTGATCGCATAAATATTTACAACATAAGTGTCTTTATTTATTCTGGTCTTCGGATCACCCTTTACAAGGGTTCTCTGTTCGTATATTTCTAAACAACCACCACAAGCTGCAGATATATTCTCATACTCAGACTTGATCCACCTACGTGCGGCTCCAATCCCTCTTGTATCTGAGACTGTATCCGACATCGTATGCCTTGTTCCAAAATCAACAAGTTTTTGGATATCTGACTGTAATCTTTCCACGCTGATGTCATTTAGGATATCATAAATCCTTGGGTCTGTCTTAAGATTTTGTGCACTGACACTTAGTGAAATTAGGAGCAGTGTGAAAACAAATAGCTGGTTTATTATCTTCATCATGATTTGAAGTGTGTACTCGATACCTCTTTTTATTAACTTCGCCATTTAACTATTTTATATGGCCGATATTTCAAAATTAAAGCAGATCGCCTCGCAAATCCGAAGAGATATTGTACGAATGGTGCATGGCGTCCAGTCTGGACACCCAGGGGGATCACTTGGCTGCACAGAGCTTTTCGCAGCGCTTTACTTCGAAGTGATGGATTACACTATTCCTTTTAGCATGGAGGGTGTATACGAAGATCAGTTCTTTCTTTCAAATGGACACATCTCTCCTGTTTGGTATTCCACTCTTGCAAGAGCCGGCTTCTTTGAAGTGTCAGAACTAGACACGTTTAGAAAACTTGACACAAGACTACAAGGTCATCCAGCAACAGAGGAAGGGCTACCTGGCATCCGAATTGCATCAGGATCACTCGGTCAGGGGCTGTCCGTTGCATGCGGAGCTGCGCTGGCTAAAAAAATGAATCACGATCATCACCATGTATTTTGCCTGATGGGTGATGGAGAACAACAAGAGGGGCAAGTTTGGGAAGCTGCAATGTTTGCTGCCCACCACAAGGCTGATAACTTGATTGCCATAATAGATTACAATGGTCAACAGATTGACGGCCCTACAGAAGATGTCATGTCACTCGGAAATCTGGTTGCCAAGTATGAATCATTTGGTTGGCATGTGATGACCTGCAATGGGAATAACCTGGAAGAATTGATTGATAAACTGTATGTAGCCAAGTCTCAAACCGGAAGCGGAAAGCCGGTACTACTTTGCATGAAGACAGAAATGGGCTACGGTGTTGACTTTATGCAAGGCACACACAAATGGCATGGAATAGCCCCAAACGATGAACAACTTGCAGATGCACTAAACCAGTTGGAAGAAACCCTGGGAGATTATTAAGATGACAAAATTTACCTTCACTGAAAAAAAAGATACTCGCTCAGGATTTGGCGATGGATTATTAGAAGCAGGTCGAAAGAACAATGCGGTTGTTGGACTTTGTGCCGACTTAATCGGTTCATTGAAAATGGGAGCATTCCAAAAAGAGTTCCCTGAACGTTTCTTTCAGACAGGAATAGCAGAGGCAAACATGATGGGTGTTGCTGCAGGTCTGGCAGTAGCCGGAAAAATACCGTTTACGGGAACATTCGCAAACTTCTCTACTGGCAGAGTCTATGATCAGCTCAGGCAATCGATCGCTTACTCTGAAAAAAATGTCAAAGTATGTGCGTCTCATGCCGGACTCACACTTGGCGAGGATGGGGCGACGCATCAGATTTTGGAAGACATTGGTATGACTAAAATGCTTCCTAATTTCACTGTCATTGTTCCTTGCGATTATAATCAAACGAAATTGGCTACCATGGCATTAGCAGAACATCATGGGCCGGCTTATCTAAGATTTGGACGTCCTAAATGGCCCATTTTCACTAAGCCAGACGAACCATTTGTTATTGGGAAAGCTCAGCATTTGATTGAGGGAACCGACGTCACCATTATTGCGACTGGACATATGGTTTGGAAAGCAATTGAAGCTGAGGCTGTGCTGACTGAAAAGGGTATATCAGTGGAAGTGATCAATCTTCATACAATCAAGCCACTTGATGAAGAGGCAATCATCAAATCTGTAGGAAAAACTGGATGTGTAGTAACATGTGAGGAACACCAGATCAATGGAGGATTAGGAGAAAGTGTTGCCAGAGTCCTATCTACAAATCAGCCCGCCCCTCAAGAATTCGTAGCTGTAAATGACGAATTCGGTGAAAGCGGCAAACCTGAGGAATTACTGGATAAATACGGATTAAGCACTGAGCATATTGTTACAGCTGCTGAGAAAGTGATTCACAGAAAAAACTAGATGCCTACCGAACGGCAGTTATTTCTACAGCATTTAGCTCAGACTTCTGATTTTCCACTATCTCTTGAAATAAAATCTGCAGAAGGAGTACATCTACATGATGTCGACGGAAAATCATACATTGATTTTATCTCGGGTATAGGCGTTAGTAATGTTGGACATAGGCATCCGAATGTAATCAAAGCCATAAAGGAACAGACAGACAAATACCTACACGTAATGGTATATGGCGAATACATTCAATCTCCTCAAGTTCAACTTGCCAAGGCTCTCGTCAATACATTACCGGATCCATTATCAAGTGTCTACTTACTAAACTCAGGAAGTGAAGCCGTAGAAGGTGCATTGAAGTTAGCTAAACGCTATACCGGGAAATCTAAATTCATTTCTTGTTTTAATGCTTATCATGGCTCGAGTCATGGAGCTTTATCTGCTTCTGGAAGTGAAGTATTCAAACAAAAATTTCGACCTCTATTACCTGGCTTCACTCACATAGAATTCGGAAATCCGCAACAGTTAGAATTGATCAAGGAGGATGTCGCTGCGGTGATCATTGAAACCGTACAGGGTGAAGCTGGTATCCGTCAGGGCAGCACAGAATACTTTCAGGCGCTTCGAAAAAAATGTAGTGAATCAGGAGCACTTCTTATCCTTGATGAAATACAATGCGGCTTCGGTAGAACAGGTAAGTTATGGGCATTTGAACATTATGAAATAGTTCCTGACATACTATTGAGTGCAAAAGGGATGGGTGGAGGAATGCCTATTGGTTGCTTTATTTCTTCACAGGAAATTATGGGCGTTCTAAGAAATAACCCCATACTTGGGCACATCACTACATTTGGTGGTAATCCAGTTTGTTCAGCAGCCAGCTTAGCTACGCTTCAAACCATAGAAGATGAAAAACTACTAGAATCAGTTGATAGGAAATCCAGGTTGATACGAGAGCTTCTAATACATCCAAAAATCAAGGAAGTCAGGGGTATCGGTCTTTTCCTAGCCGTACAGTTTGAAGACTTTGATCAATTAAAGCGAGTAATAGATCGTGCTATTGAATTAGGAGTTATATCAGACTGGTTTCTGTTTTGCGATACTAGTATGAGAATTGCACCACCTCTTGTTATCAGTGAGAAAGAAATACGAACCGCTTGCCAACTGGTGATTCAAGCTGTTGATGAACGAGCCTAAAAAAAGCCTCTAAAAGGAGGCTTTTGTAATTATATTCTTGTTATAAGTTTATATCAATTCCTTTAGCATTAACTCTACTTCTTTGGTATCTCGGGCGCTCTTTAAGGTCAACTTCACCATCTTACCTGGAGTTTTTAGAATTTTCCTCACATTCATCAACCCCAACTCACTGGCATCCATCCCATCAATCTGAACAAGAATATCGTTTACACTAATTCCAGCTTCCTCGGCAGATGAACCTTCAAAAACTCTATGAATTAAAATATCTGACTGCTCTTCATTCATCTGAACGTCAAGCCCTGAACAATTCACAGGAATAGGCGCCCCTGCAGACTGATTAGGTGATAAATAAAGAGAAGATGACTTAATGTCTACCGTCACATTGTACTGCTTAAGAAGTCTATTTCCTATAATTCCAGCCACACGCTTATCACCCTGAAGACCAGAATTTACTTGACTAATGCCAATGGGCATCTGATCAACCCGTACATTTCCTACAGAAAATGAGGCTACTCTTCCTTCATAATGCATTGACTCGACATCGCCTAAGCCTTTCACGGGATACGAGTAGTGTTGTCCAGTTTTTGAAATGATGTCGTTAGCAGTTGCGAATGGAGTATTGAAGTCCATTGTTGTTCCTGCTCCAGTATTTACATAGAATATCCCTTCGATGGTATTTCCATCATTCAGCGTAACGGAACCTTGAACTGTAGGAATCCCTGAGACCATCTTAATCGGAATCTTGACACCATCAGTAGGGAACACGCTTGGATCGTACACATTAAATGTCATGTTATCGTAATTAATATTTACAGCGTGATGTTGCAACAAATCGTAACCAATAATTCCGTCAACATTGCGTCCAATACTGATCTCCAAATGCTTTAAAGAAGTAGCATAAATCTTAACATTCTTTTCCATTTGTAAGCCGCCAACGTCTATCCGATTGTGCTTTATTAGTGCCCCTGTTATGGTACCTTGAGCACTAGAGGTTTGTTGCTTATGATCCAAGTCCAGACCGAGAGATTTAGCAACATCAATATCTAAAACAGTAAGTCCATCCCCTGTATCAAAAATAAAATCCTGAGGTTCTGATCCATCTACATTCAGCTTAATAAAAATATGGTCTCCGTAAAGCTCAAACGGAACTGACACCAGCTCATCCTGTGCAAACAAGCCGAAGCCGGAACAAAAAATACCAACGAACAATAATCTTTTCATTTGTAATTTAATTTGACCTCTCAATTTATATATACTAACAGTTCTTTCCATCAATCACAGATTAAAATTGACCTCTACTGTATTGAACAGTTAAACAACGAGCCAAAAGCAGATTACATTATATCCAGGAATTTAAAATAGAAATATATTCGCTCATGAATAAAATGAAGGATCGAGTAAAATCCATTGCTAATCAATTATCAGAAGCAGGAGTAAAGAATGCTCAGGTAGGTATTATTCTGGGAACTGGTCTGGGAAGTTTGGTGGAGGAAATAGAAATAGAGAAATCTATACCTTATGACAGCATTAATGGTCTGCCAAAAGCTACCGTTGAGTTTCATCAAGGGAAACTCATCTATGGAAGTTTGTCTGGTACCAAGGTAATAGCGATGCAGGGTAGGTTTCATTATTATGAAGGATATACTGCCTCTGAGATAGTTATTCCGGTCAGAGTCATGCATGAGCTTGGCGTGGAAAAGCTGCTGATAAGTAACGCTGCAGGAAATTTAAATTCAGATTGGTCAAAAGGCGACCTGATGCTCATAAATGATCACATCAACCTTCAACCAGACAATCCACTAAGAGGAATGGATGGACAAGCCTTTGGTCATATTTTTGTGGATATGAGTGAACCTTATAATCTCCAAATGAATGACACCTTGAAGCGTATTGCGAGTCGTGCGAAGGTAAGACTGAGAGAGGGCGTCTACTCAGCAGTGGCCGGACCTAACCTTGAAACAAAAGCCGAGTACCGATTTCTTAGAATGATAGGTGCAGATGCAGTAGGAATGTCGACGGTACCAGAGGTTATTGCAGCTAATCAACTTGGACTGCCAGTAGCAGCTATATCTGTACTAACGGATGACTGCGATCCTGATAACCTCGCTCCTGTGAACATAGAAGAGATATTGGCAGTGGCCAAAAAATCAGAAAGAGGACTTGTTAAAATTATTACTGAATACTTAGAGCAATAAAAAAGGCCTCACATGAGGCCTTTCCCATCCATAGAATCCTATCTATTTCACAGTTTTAACAGTCTTTATAATTCTAGCCGCTACTTTGTACGGATCTGCGTTAGAGGCAGGCCTCCTATCCTCTAAGTAACCGCTCCATCCATTATTAGCAGTATATACAGGGATCCTTATAGAGGCACCACGATCTGAAACTCCATAAGAGAAGTCGGTGATGGCAGCTGTCTCATGATCACCGGTTAATCTTTGGTCATTATCAGCACCATAAACTGCAATATGATCATCAACAACGCCCCTAAAAGCCTCACACACTTCCTCTATTTTTGATTGAGAGCCTGCCGTTCGAATCAGAGTGTTAGAAAAGTTTGCATGCATACCCGAACCGTTCCAATCGAGTTTTCCAAGCGGTTTAGGATGCCAGTTGATTGCTAACCCATATTTCTCAACTAATCTTTCGAGCATGTATCTTGCTACCCAGATTTGGTCTCCAGCTGACGTAGCTCCTTTTGCAAAAATTTGAAATTCCCACTGTCCAGCAGCAACTTCTCCATTAGTACCCTCAACATTCAATCCAGCATCAAGACAAAGATCTAGGTGCTCATCTTTTATCTCACGACCAAATACATTTTGGCCTCCGACACCACAGTAGTAAGGTCCTTGTGGTGCTGGGTATCCTCCTTCTGGGAACCCAATCGGTCTATTTGTATTATTGTCCCAGATGAAATATTCCTGCTCGAAGCCAAACCAAAAATCATCATCCTCGTCTTCGATCGTGGCACGGCCGTTTGACTCATGCGCAGATCCATCAGCATTTAGAACCTCAGTCATTACCAAAAATCCGTCTCTGATGGCGGGATCAGGACAAACAAAAATTGGCTTTAATAAACAATCAGATGCATTTCCTTCCGCCTGCTCTGTTGAGCTTCCATCAAAAGACCATTCAGGACAGTCTTCCAGTTTACCAGAAAAATCATCTACAATTTTAGTCTTACTTCTTAATGATTGGGTGGGCTTATAGCCATCAAGCCATATGTACTCCAATTTTGCTTTTGCCATGTCTATTGGTTTCTATTATTATGAGTGAAAAGTTACTTTTAAAATTAATTTAGATCTATCAGAAAAAGAGTTGAACTGCCGAAAACTCAACTTCGTATTCTACATGTTTGCTTTAGATATCTAATGAACACCATAGTTTATTCTACTGTTATAGTAAATCCTCTTATTCCATGTTCATGGCTATCTAAGCCTTCTTCCTCATGCTCTTTCGAAACCCTTATACCGATGGTTATCTTAAGAACATAAAAAATGATAGCCGCTGCAGTAAACGCCGTGACTCCAACTATTAAAACAGATTTTAGCTGAATCCAAATATTGTGATCTGCATTGATTGAAAAAATTCCCACTGCTAATGTTCCCCAAATCCCACAGACCAAGTGTACAGAAACCGCACCTACTACGTCATCAAGTTTAAATTTATCCAAAGTGATGGCAGATAGCACCACAATAACCCCAGCAATTAAACCCACTACCATAGCTGGTCCAGGGTTAATAACATCAGCACCCGCTGTGATACCTACTAGCCCAGCTAGTATTCCATTTAGTACCATTCCCAAATCCAGTCTCTTGAAAACAATATATCCCGCCATAAAGCCCCCAAGGCCTCCCGTAGATGCGGCCAGAGAAGTGGTTACAAGTACGAATGATACGAGAGCAGGGTCAGCCGATAATACTGAGCCACCATTAAATCCGAACCATCCTAACCACAACAAGAAAACTCCAATGACAGCCAATGGCACACTAAACCCCGGCTTATCGACTACTTTTCCATCCACATACTTGCCAAGCCGCGGACCCAAGATAATTATTCCGGCGAGTGCACCCCACCCTCCCACAGAGTGTACCAAAGTGGAGCCGGCAAAATCATAAAATCCCATAGCATCTAGAGCACCACCTCCCCATTTCCAACTTCCTATGATTGGATAAACAATTCCTACAAAAAGCACCGTAAATATCAGATAAGCTCCTAACTTGATACGTTCTGCTACAGCTCCTGAAACGATGGTAGCTGCAGTAGCTGCAAACATTGCCTGAAACAGAAATTCTGTCCAAAAGGTATAATTTCCTCCTGCATAAGATGGGTCAGTCGGGGCATTCTGCGGATTTAACCAAATGAAATTAAATTTCTCTGCGGAAAATGCTAACCAGCCGGGACTGGTAAAATCCGGATACATTAACGCAAAACCTAAAATGGCATAGCTAACTAAACCGATGATGGGAGTTAATGTGTTTTTAAATAAAATATTAACCGTATTCTTAGATTGGCCAAATCCAGCCTCAACTCCCGCAAAACCTAGATGCATAATGAAGACTAAAGCAGTAGCAATCGACATCCATATGTTGTTCGAGGTCAGTAAACCTTCATCGATCTGACCAGTCTGAGTAACTACTGAAATCGTGTTTGATTCATCCATGAAACTCAAGAAAAAGATTCCATCCATCTTTTGACATTTTAAGCCTGCTAGCTTAATCTAACCAACTCCAATGTTACGATGTTATGAGAAGATTTAGAATTTAATATGTTGATTTTTATCATTTCGCTATAAAAATTACATATATTCTATTTTATGAGTAATTCATTGAAATTTTTGTAATAGTCAGTTCATGTGAAATAAGAAAGCCCTGCTATTGAAGAAGGGCTTTTTTACACAGCATAAGATTTTTAGCTATTCAGTATACTTCTCTTTAAATCGCTTGTATAATTCTTGCTGCTTTCCATCTATGCTTACATCTCTACCTTGTATGAATGCCTTCCTTAGAATGCTGCTCCTCATGTCAAGTATGTCCCCTTTTACTAAAATAAGGGTTGCATCTTTACCAACTTCTAATGTACCAAGCCTGTCTCCTATACCTAGCGCCGAAGCTGTATTAGATGTTATCATTTTCAAAGCATCTTCTTTATCCATACCGTATGCAGCAGCTGTACCTGCATAAAACGCCAAATTTCTTCCCCTTGCAAGCATACCGTTATGACGTAACGAGACTTTTATTCCTGCCTCAGTAAGTAATCCCGGTAATTGATAAGGCCAATCCACTGGTTCCTCCTCGCGGGAAGGTCTTCGGTGGATGTTATCTAGAACGACAGGTATATTATTATCAACTAATAGCTCTTTTACATAATAAGCATCTCTGCCTCCAACTAACACAATATTCTTAATTTCTTTTTCTTTTAGAGAAGTGATCGCTTCAATAATTGAAGTTGCATCATCTGCATACACCCAGACACTCTGGACACCTTCGATAACCCCTCTCATAGCTTCAAGTTTGAGATTCACCGGATCACTATTTCCGTTAAAATAAGCCTTTGCCTCATCAAATAATGAGATGATAGCGTTCACTTGATCTTGATAATTCTTATTAGGTCTCCTTTCTGTTTCTCCTCTCCACCATCTTGGACCAAATGATTTTTGAGGCCAGTTAATATGAACTGCGTCGTCCTTTTCATAGGTCGCATCCTCCCAATTCCAAGCATCCAACATCATAACACTGGATGTTCCCGCAACAAATCCTCCTGAAGGCGCCACTTGGGCGGTTAGAATTCCGTTATGTCTGTAAGTTGGAAGCATCTCTGAATCGGTATTGAAAGCAACTTGAGACTTTACATGAGGTACGATAGCACCTACCTCCTGAAAATCTCTCGTGGCGCGAACGGCACTAATATCTTCCAGCCCTATTCTGATGGAAGGCATAATTAAGCCTGGATAAAGGTGCTCTCCCATTCCATCAATGACTTCTACTCCTGTTATACTTTGAGGACTACCCATTCCAATCTCAGTTATTTTCCCATCTGAAAATGAAACGAAACCATTGGTAATCACTTGCCCGTTCCCGACATGGATGGTGACATTGGTAATTGCAATAGGTCCAGACTGAGGGTCTGCAGGTTTTGGAGGTTGTGCTAAGGCCATCAAACCAGCGCATAACGTATACAATATTACTAGTATTCTTTTCATGATCATTGGATTATTCAATTCCGTAAACAAATTCCTCACAGTCCCAAATATGCCGTTCTTTAGGAGTGTACTTCTGAGTTTTACCTCCTGAAGTTTTGACACCTTTCATTTTCTCAATTATTCGCGCACGTTCCTTTTGTATATCTGATCTAAGTTGGCGATCAAACTCAGCATCATAATACGCAATACCATCTACCAGAGTCATTTGTGATTTCGCGTATATTGACAATGGGTGATCCGTCCAGAGCACAAGATCCGCATCCTTACCTACTTTGATGCTTCCCATTCGATCATCTAGATGCAGAAGTTTGGCCGGATTAATTGTAACCATTTTCATCGCGTCGTACTCATTCATATTACCATACTTTATGGACTTAGCTGCTTCCTGATTAAGCCTTCTAGCCATCTCAGAATCATCCGAATTTATAGCAACTGTTACCCCAGCCTGCATCATTAACTCTGCATTATGAGGTATTGCATTGCTTACTTCATACTTATACGCCCACCAATCTGAGAAGGTCGATCCCCCTACTCCATGTGCAGCCATCTTATCAGCAACTTTATATCCCTCTAGGATATGTGTGAATGTATTTACTCTAAACCCAAAACGTTCTGCGACCTTCATCAGCATATTGATTTCGCTTTGAACGTAGCTATGAGACGTTATAAAACGTTCTGAATTTATAATCTCAGCCAAAGCTTCAAGCTGCAGATCTCGTCTAGGGGGGGTGGTTCGGCCTTTCATCTTACTACTTAACGCATTATACGAACTCCATTCCTCATCATAAGCGCCTGCGCGGGTGAATCCATCTACGAAAACTTGTTCCACACCCATTCTTGTTTGAGGAAATCTAATGGTATTGTCACTCCCCCAGTTAGACTGCTTTACGTTTTCACCTAGTGCAAATTTTATGTACTCATCTGCACCCTTAATCCTCATATTATCAGGACTCTTACCCCATCTGAATTTTATGAGTGCCGACTGTCCACCAACAGGATTAGCTGATCCATGCAGCAACTGCGCTGCTACCACACCTCCGGACAATTGGCGGTAAATATTAATGTCCTCAGAATCGATTGCATCGTACATACGTACCTCACTTGTTATGGCATGCGATCCTTCATTAACACCGCTTAAAGCAGCATGACTATGTTCATCAATCACCCCTGGTGTAAGATGTAATCCTTCTGCATCGATCACTCTAGCCCCGGGTGCAGCTAGCTCTGATCCGATCTGCTTGATCTTACCTCCACTTACCAAGACATCAGTACCTTGAAGTAGACCGTCATCTTCCATGGTCCATACAGTCGCATTTTTAAAAATTATGTCTTCTTGCTTGGGAGCAGTCTTCCAACCATATGCTGCAAATGGATATACAATATCTCCAAAGGAAACTTCAGCATTATTCTCCTCTTCTTTTGTTTCCTCTTTATCCTTTTCTTCGGTGTCTTTTGCAGCAGCAGACCAGCTGATCCATGCTTCATCCCCATCTACTCCATTCCCTTTGAAACCTTCACTTGAAATCCAACCTGAAAGTCTGTAAGCTTTGGATGTACCCTTGGGAGAAAAACCTAACTTGATCACTTTACCGTCAACTTTAAAGTCTACTTTGATCTTGGTAGAATCATTAATCTTTAATGAAGCTTTCTGACCATCCTCAATCACCAATGTGTATGTGCTATCACCTAAACTCAGTTCATAACTACCTGAGTGGTCTATCTTATTTAGGGGCTTATACTCGTATTTTTTTCCCGCAATCCATGTCTGATGAATTTCAGGGATTTTCTTTCCAAAAAGATCATGAGAAGTGATAATAAAATTTGCAAACTTACCGGTAGTTAATGATCCAACTTTAGATTGCATTCTCATCTGTGTTGCGGGTGTAAACGTCATTGCTTTTAAAGCAGCAGTAACAGGTAAACCATATTCAACCGACTTTCTAATATTTGTTAAATAATCTGATTTCTTCTTTAATCCATGAGCAGTGAAAGAGAAGTCTATTCCTTTTTCGTTCAACATCTTCGGATTTGCAGGAGCAATTTCCCAATGCTTTAGATCTGCATATGAAATATTCAATGCTTCCAGGGGATCACTCACTTCATATGCGGTGGGAAAGTCAACCGGAATTATTAACGAGGCATTCGTTCTTTGAATTTCATCCAATCGCTGATATTCGTCACCGTTTCCTTTGACAATAAACTGAATACCAAATTCATCTCCTATTTTATCTGCTAGAAGAACTCTCAGTTTACCTCCATTTGCTTCAAATACCTGCGGCACAGATTTTAGCTGGTTGAATGCAAACAGAGATAAATTGGTATGTGTCTCGTTACCTTGCGATGCATACCATTCAGCGTCAAGATAAGTTTGTCTGATCAATGCTACCATTCCCATAATGGAAGATGGGTATGCTTGCCTGCTACTTCCTTTATTGAAAGAGAAATGACCGCTAGCCTTATGTTTGAGAACATTATCATGCTCAGTACCGTCTCCTAGATTTGTAAAAACTGATGCCCCTCTATGCACCCCATCCATTTTGTGAGAGGTGACAGAACCGAAACCTGATTTCCTTAATGCATCAGCTTCTTTCACATTCACTTCAAATTCAGATGATGCTTCGTATTCTGATTTTATGGCTTCGTTCCAACCAACAGCACCTTTGGTTTTAGTGTCATATTGAGGACCACCTCCCCAACCTCCGGACGATTTTACCTGAGGAAGTCCATAATTTGAATATGGATCTACAAAGGCCGGATAAATGTATTTCCCATCTAGATCGATCAATTGCGCTCCTTGTGGGATTGCTACAGCAGCTCCAGAAGCTACCACTTTTCCCTCGCTTATCAGCAATGTCGCGTTCTCAATTCTAGTCTGATAATCTCTGTACAATGTAGCATTGATCAACGCATAAGTTGAAGGTCTCTCATCTTGAACTCCATTGGTTGGAAAATATGATTGAGCGAGGCCAATACCACAAATGCCACATATCATCACCGAAAGAACTATTCTTTTCATCTGTAGAAGTTTGATTTATGTTGCCATCAATATAATCAATCGGATTGGTTTAGAAGTAAATTAGAATCTGGAAAACTCTCAATTTCAAATAATGAAATGCTTTGAATCAAAAAATATTCAGCCAAAGTTCTCCGATCATGCAGGCAGTAACGAAAATGATCAATAAACCGAAGATGCCACACAGCTTATCGTGTCAACTGTGTTCAGCCATCAGCTCGAATTTGGTAACGTCTGGTAGAAGATCAAAATGACTACTTAGCTCCCGAATAATGTGAGTATTAAATTGGAATCATTGCTTTTCAAAGATCACGCCAACTCCCATTTCTCATTTGCAGTATATGACGCGACCGCTTTATCACTGCAGTACAGCAAAAACTCTCTTCTGACAATAGTGGCCGACCAATCAAAAATTATTCTTTGATCAGCTATGTTTCGGTTGCAGTTATTTGCTTCTTAACATCTTTAATAGCAATCTGTCTTAATTTCTCTGCACTCACGATGGTAGCGTTATGTTAACTGGATGTACTTCGCATCTCATAAACTACAATATATGCACGGGTTAACTATCTAATAAAAGATGCTGTAGTGATGGATATTTAACTTTTCACAAACCACAAAGTCAATAAAAGCCCAATCCATAATCAGAATGGACATAGGATCTATTTAAAACAACATGTCTACTTGAAAGCGGGTATTCCCGTTATTTCATGACCCAATATGAGTAAATGAATATCGTGCGTTCCCTCATATGTAACAACGGACTCCAGATTCATCATATGCCTCATCATTGGATACTCTCCTGTTATTCCCATTCCGCCGTGAATTTGTCTAGCTTCCCTCGCAATATTCAACGCCAAGTCTACATTATTTCTTTTTGCCATAGAAATCTGTGAGGTCGTCGCTTTTCCTTCATCCATCATCATTCCCAGTTTCCAATTCAACAACTGTGCTTTTGTGATTTCTGTGAGCATTTCTGCAAGTTTCTTTTGAACCAACTGGAAAGAAGCAATAGGCTTATCAAACTGAATTCTCTCTGCAGCATACCTTCTAGCAGATTCGTAACAGTCCATGGCAGCCCCGACAGCTCCCCAAGCAATACCAAATCTGGCTTTATCTAAGCACATCATGGGTGCACCTAATCCATCTTTTCCTGGCAACAAATTTTCCTTCGGAACCTTCACATCGTCAAAAACCAACTCACCTGTACATGAAGCCCGAAGGGACCATTTCCCGTGAGTTTCAGGAGTTGTAAATCCCTCCATACCTCTCTCCACTATAAATCCCTGAATTCGTCCTGCTTCATTTTTCGCCCACACAACTGCAATATCCGCCTTTGGTGCATTTGAAATCCACATTTTGGCCCCGTTTAAAAGATAATGGTCTCCCATATCTTTCACGTTTGTTTCCATACCTGATGGATTCGAACCATGATTGGGTTCTGTTAAACCAAAGCAGCCCAACATCTCGCCGGAAGCAAGCTTCGGAAGGTATCTGTTCTTTTGCTCCTCATTACCAAATGCATAAATCGGAAACATCACCAAACTGCCTTGCACGGATGCTGTTGACCGCATACCAGAATCCCCTCTCTCAATTTCCTGCATGATCAAACCATAAGAGATATAATCAAGTCCACCACCACCGTAAGCCTCGGGTACCGTCGGGCCAAAGGCACCGATTTCACCAAACTTTTTCACCATATCATAAGGAAAATGGTTGTGTTCGGCCCATTCCTCTATATTTGGAGTGATCTCTTTTTTCACAAAGTCTCTAATTGCAGACCTGATTAATTTATGCTCCTCACTAAGCAGGTCATCTAATTGATAGAAATCCGGAGATTCAAAAGGATCCGTAAAACTAGATTTCTTTATTTGTCCATTTTGGGGCAATACTTCTTTAGACATCGAAGGATACTTTAGTTTTAAATTAATGTTGCTCAAATTTACAATTTTAACCTCAAGAATATGACGCAAAAGCCTGTAGATCCTCAACTTATTGAGCAACTAAAAAAGTTAGAAGAAAAGTACGAGGTTATGGGTCAGGATCTATCCTCCTACTTGGATGGTTTACTATATGCAGACTACCTCACCTACTGGGATTACATTCATCTAGATACATTACTAAGTCTGCAAACCCCTAGAACAAATTTTCCTGATGAGAAAATCTTTATCATTTATCATCAAATAACTGAACTCTATTTTCAATTGATATTATTGGAGCAGGAGCAGGCCATGTTTGATGACCCAGTTGACTCACAATTATTCTTAAAAAGGCTCACTAGAATAAATCGGTATTTTGAGCATTTAGTAGACTCATTTGATGTGATGATCGAAGGTATGGACCAGGAGCAATTCCTTGCATTTCGGATGTCACTACTTCCATCCAGCGGGTTTCAATCTGGGCAGTATAGAAGCATAGAAATCAATTCTACCGATTTTTACCTGATAGCCAATTATCAAGCAAGACAATCACTAAATCGATCATCGGATATACATGAAATATATGAACAGCTTTACTGGAAAAGGGGCGCAACTGAGCTAAAGAGCGGGAAGAAAACCCTGACATTAAAGCAATTTGAGATGAAATACGATGAGCAGTTCTTAAAACAAGCAAGTCGTGTCAGGGAAGTCAACTTTAGACAAAAATATCTATCCAATTACGTCGGCAACAATAAAGTGGAAACTGCCTTAAAGCAACTGGACTATTACGCTAATGTAAGTTGGCCACTCGCTCATTTTAAATCTGCAGCTAGATACCTTCAGAGAGATCCGGTTGAAATAAAAGCAACAGGAGGAACAAATTGGCAGCAATATCTTCCACCAAGAAAGCAAATGCTGACTTTCTTCCCCGAATTATGGTCTGAAGCCGAATTAGAAGATTGGGGAAAGAAACCAAGATTTGGATCAATCGAATGATTCGCGGTGGTTCTTCAATTATATTATTAATTGCTTTCTCTTTTGTTTTTGGCCAACAACAAAAGAAAACCAGTTATTACGATATACGGAAAAGTTCAATCAAGGAAGAAATCACCCTAAACCCTATTACAAAAAATCTTGAAGGACCCTACGTAAAGTATCATCAAAACGGTAAGCTGGCCATTTCGGGATATTACTCAGACAATCTACCGGACAGCACTTGGGTTTTCTATTTTGAATCGGGATCAATAAAGTCAAAAGGACAATACAAGAATGGTGATGCTTCGGGGTTTTGGAAAACCTATTACGAAAATGGAAATGTAAAAAATAAAGGTGGCTTTATCAATGCCAATCAAGCAGGTAAGTGGAGCTACTACTTCGAGAATGGGAACCTAAAGCTCAATGCTGAATATAAAAACGGCGCTGAAATCAATAACTGGACGTATTACTTTGAAAGTGGTCCGCTAAAAGCTAATACCCGTTACGATGATTCATCGATCGGGCAACATACTACCTATTACTATTCGGGAGAAATTGCATCTGAAGGGTCAAAAAAAGGATTAAGTAGTGAAGGAAATTGGACCTTTTTCTACAAGAATGGAGCAATTAAATCCTCTGGTAATTTCCTAAACGGAAAAAAGGAAGGGGAATGGATTTACTACTATCAAAATGGTCAAATCCAAGCACAAGGCAGTTACCACATAGGAAAGAAGAACAATGAATGGTACTATTTCCATGAAAATGGTAGCCTTGAATCGAAAGGTCTCATAGAAGAAGATTTAAGGGATGGGGAATGGACAGTATACAATGAAAAAGGACAAGTGCAGAGCATATCTCAATACAGAATGGGTACCGGTCCTTTCATAAGCTATCATCAAAATGGACAAGTTGCTTCTACCGGATTTATGAAAGATGGTCTAATGGACAGTTCCTGGGTCTATTTTGATTCAGATGGAAATAAAATTGGAATCGCCTCCTATTCAACTAATATAGGTACATTTACGGGACTGGATCAAAACGGTTCAAAACGCGTATCGGGAATATTATCGGGTGCTAAAAAAATTGGTGAATGGACCATTTATGACAGAAAGGGAACTATCACAGGAACCTATCATCCTTATTATGATCAGAAGCAGATAAAGCAAAATAAAAGAGATACGACCGCATCTATTGAAGCAAGTCAAACCATATTTTATGCCACTAAATCTGACTACGGCTATCACAATCGCATCAATCGTTATTTCGATGAGGTAATTAATGAGTTTGACGGTTGGATTTTATCTTCTAACCCTCTTTTGTTCCTTATAAACAGGTTACCAGTTTCTGTGGAATACTATCAGCAAGAGCGATTAGGCTATGAACTAATATACGAGCACCTGAGATCACCTTTTTCTTTTGACAATGACATAATAGGAATAGAAGAAGTTTACTACAAAGGTCATTCTTTTAGCTTCAGACAAAAATTCTACTCCAAAGCCAGCGAGGCCGGAATGTATTACTTTGGACATCAAGTTAAAAGTGAAATACTCCAGTACGGGGTCAAAACGCAAGAACGAACTGGTTTTCGAAATATTCTCACTTCCACTGCAAGTGAAAACACCTTTACTTATGGGTGGATGCTAGGTTGGAAAGTTATGAAAGATGCTGGAGATACTGGCTTATCTATAGATGCGTACACAGGGATAAATATCGGAATTAGCAGCTGGCAACTTCAGAAAATAAATGACGAGCCAGCGACCTCCATCTTTCTGCAATATGAATCAGAACCACTCATTTTTCCTGTAAGTTTTGGTCTTAATATCGGGTGGACTTACGAAAAATCTAGAAAGAAAAATAGAAGGGGATGAGCAACGTGGGACCTGTTAGCTCCTTACCGTAGATTTAAGGTAACATGTGATGTAGTCCCCAGGGTCGACAAAGCCTTTTGGAATCAAAACAAAGAGTTTCGAGAATCCCTGTTATAAGTACCTAATATCCCTTAATAATCCACCACAATACGATAATCTCCTGGTTCGTAAATCCTAAAATCAATCGTAATTCTGTAAGTCATGGTTTGTGTAAGGTTATTTACCACAGCCTCCACCCTGCCAGTAAAAGGAAATACTACATCAAAAAAACCGTTTATCATTCCAACCTGTTGATTGCCCGAGTCATTCTGTAAAGATAAACTGACCACATCACCCATGCTAAATCTACCCTGTCTCAAAAAATCGATCTGCAGGTTTGCGCCGGTATCGTTCACTTTTTTAAATCTCATTTTTGCAGATCCAAAATTGGAAATGATTTCATATGGATACTCGTACTCCCCTACATAACGATCTTCTTTCCAAAAACCTCTTAACACACTGTCTTGAGGAAACCTCATCACTCCTTCTCCGTCTTTTAAGCCAGCTTTCCATTCACCATCGTATGAGATGCCATTCACATAACTAATTTTGCCTAATCCTTGCGGCTCACCCTTTTTGAACTTGCCTGTGTATTCTCCAATTTCGCCTTTTGCGGTACCTTCTCCGTGAGCTAATCCTCGCTTACAATCTCCCTTGTATTCTGTATTTAAACCCTCTAGTCTGACTTCACAATCTTTTTCTTGAGCAGATGCTGATGTGCTAAAAAAGATAAGTGCTAACGCGCTCGAAGATGTGATAAGAAATTTCTTCATTATTTTTTTGATCAGAGTTTCAGATTTAATGTTTACTCAAGTAATGCTTTTACTAACGCTATTCTTAAAATTTTGTTGAGCCTAAAAAGTTATATGCTATAGGAATACCGAAAAAAGCTACTGTAATTTCTTGATCCTTATTCTTACATGTCAACCTTCGCCTCGTTTTGATCCACGTAATTCATTTGTATGGAAGGCTTACAGATTGTTCCGGACTTTTCCAATTTTGAAACTTGTTCCATAAACGACTTATTTCTAGGATCATTAAAATTGATCGGATTGCCGTCATAAGTGAAAAGCTTGAGGTTCGATAGCTGGCCGATGGTCTCAGGTACAAATTCTATCATATTATCGTCTATGTCTAAATCGGTTAAGCCAAACAAATTGACTATCTGTGTTGGAAACTGCTGCAGTAGATTATTATTCACCCTGAATACTCTCAATTCTGCCAGATTAATCAACGATTCAGGCAGAAAGGTGATTTTGTTATTGTGTAAATACAGCTGCTGCAACTTCGAAAGCTCTCCTATTTCCTCCGGCACCTCAATTATTTGATTGTGAGACAGAAAAAGAACCTCTATATTTTGTGCATTTCCAATGGACGATGGAATTCTTTTTAGCTGATTGTAGTAAAGATCAGCTATCACCAAATTTGGCACCCCGAAAAAGTCATTTGGCAATGTCTCAAGATCACATTTGTAAAAGGAAATTTTTCCTAACTCCCTCAAACTTGAAATGCCATCTGGAATGCTAGATAACGGATTTTCTTGCAGTTGTAACTCCTTTAGGTTGGGAATCAAGTAGAAAGATGGATCAATACTGGAGATCTCACATTTATTGAGTTTTAAAATTTCGACACCCTTCCACTTTTCAAACCTCATCTCCTCAATACTTCCAAAAGAGTTTTGCTTTAACACTACTTCTTTCAGTTTACTGGAAGAACTTAATTGCTTTAAAGGTAGATCTGTCAAGAAGTTATTGGAAAAGTCTACATACTCCAGATCTTTCAATTTTCTGATAGGTGGTATTTTTTTCAGTCCACTTGAAGTAGCCTCTAGCCGACTGAGCCTTAAACCTCTACTGATTTTTAACTTCCCATTATTTTCACTGTTATTCCATCTTAGATCGACCAGATGCTCTAGTTTCCTAAGCTTCCGAGGTAATTTACCTATTGCGTTGTAGTCCAGAATAAGTTTTTGAATGGAATCAAAATCGAATACGATATCTGGTAACTGTGAAAAACCTGCATAACTTAGGTCTAAAACTCTAATTGTGTCTTTCCTATTATTTTGTTCATATCTGGCAATTCTTTTTTGAGCCTCTTCCCGTTGAGCTTTGGCCCGCATCACGCTTATGGAATCCCGATATTTTTCCGGATCAGCTTCAAAACTTCTCATCATCGCTTCTCGCTTCCGAGTAAGTGCCAGTCGCTCCAACTCTTGCTGCCGTTTAAAATCTTCTGTTACTGATTGACCAATCAGAACTCTAGATAAAGTTGCTAGAAAAAAGACCCCAACTAATCTCATTCAACTAAGTGGTTAGTTGGTAAACTTAGTAAGGCTTATTTGCAATTCCAATGCGGTTCAAACCACTGTTTTTTTACTATTTTTGAGGTCTATAAAAATCATCTATGGGACAAGATCAATCTTCATCAAACGGAAACTACTCAGCAAGTAATATACAGGTGCTGGAAGGGCTGGAGGCAGTCAGAAAAAGACCTGCAATGTACATTGGGGACGTCGGATTAAAAGGACTACATCATTTAGTATGGGAAGTAGTGGATAACTCCATTGATGAAGCACTAGCAGGCTATTGTGACGCTATACGAGTTGAAATCAATACCGATAACAGTATTTCAGTTACAGACAATGGTCGAGGGATCCCTACTGACCTGCATGAAAAAGAGAAAAAGTCAGCGCTAGAAGTAGTGATGACTGTACTCCATGCTGGTGGTAAGTTCGATAAAGACACTTACAAAGTTTCTGGGGGTCTGCATGGTGTTGGGGTGTCTTGCGTAAATGCGCTGTCCACACAGTTGACTGCGACAGTTCACAGAAATGGGACGATTTTCAAGCAAGAATATTCTCGAGGAATTCCTCAAACCGAAGTGGAAGAAATTGGGAAGACAGATATTTCTGGAACTACTGTACACTTCAAACCTGATAATGAGATATTTAGTGTCCTTGTTTACAACTACGATACCGTTGCGAATCGTTTAAGAGAATTATCTTATCTCAATGCCGGAATTAAAATTACACTTGTTGATCACAGAGAGCAAGATGAAGAAGGTAAAGATAGAAGCGATGATTTTTTATCAGAAGGAGGCCTTGTTGAATTTGTAGAATATATCGATGAGCTAAGAGAGAACCTTTTACCAGCACCCGTCTACATGGATAGTGAGAAAGGAGTCATTCCAGTGCAGGTAGCCCTAACTTACAATACCTCCTACGCTGAACATGTAGTATCCTATGTCAACAATATTAATACTATCGAAGGTGGTACTCATGTCGCTGGTTTTAGAAGAGCTTTGACCAGAACACTCAAATCTTATGCTGATAAAAGCGGTCTACTTGATAAAGTAAAGGTGGATATATCCGGAGACGATTTCAGAGAGGGGCTTACTGCTATTATTTCTGTGAAAGTTGCTGAGCCTCAATTTGAAGGACAAACGAAGACTAAGCTTGGTAACTCTGAAGCAATGGGTGCAGTTGATACGACCGTAGGCGAGATGTTAAATGATTTTCTCGAAGAGAATCCAAAAGAAGCGAAGCAAATCATCTCGAAGGTAATTTTAGCAGCTCAAGCACGGCATGCTGCGAGAAAGGCGAGAGAAATGGTTCAGCGAAAGAATGTACTAAGTGGAACAGGACTTCCAGGTAAGCTTGCTGATTGCTCGGAAAAAGATCCCGGAGTATGTGAAATCTACTTAGTAGAAGGGGATTCGGCAGGAGGATCGGCAAAACAAGGAAGAGATAGAAAATTCCAGGCGATTCTTCCATTAAGAGGTAAAATCCTGAACGTAGAAAAGGCACAAGAGCACAAGATTTATGATAATGATGAGATCAAAAATATGATAACAGCGTTGGGTGTTTCTTTCGGAACTGAAGAAGACGAGAAGGCACTCAACTTACAGAAATTGAGGTATCATAAAATCATCATTATGACGGATGCTGATGTTGATGGAAGCCACATTCGCACATTAATACTTACTTTCTTCTTCAGGTACATGAAGGAGATCATTGAGAGAGGGTATCTATACATCGCTTTACCCCCACTGTACCTGATCAAAAAAGGTAAAACAGAGCGTTATGCTTGGTCCGAGGACGATCGAGTGAGAGTTACACAAGAAATCGCCGGCGAGGGAAAAGAGGACTCTGTTGGTGTTCAACGATACAAGGGACTTGGGGAAATGAATCCCGAGCAATTGTGGACTACTACCATGGATCCGGAACATCGATCATTGAAACAAGTAACAATCGAATCTGCAGCGGCAGCTGATCATTTATTTACAATGCTAATGGGAGATGAAGTAGCCCCACGAAGAGATTTCATCGAGAAGAATGCCAAGTACGCTCGATTAGACGTATAAACCAGCTGACTTATACCCTTCGCATGACAGATGCTTCGTGTAAATAATTTTGCTAGACATTTTCAGCATTCTTTATCAGATTGCTGCAATAATCTAACCATATGAAAAACTTACTTTCAATATTCGGGTTGGCTGTGGCAATTTCAGCCTTAGCTCAACCAAATTATTGGCAGCAGGCTGTCGATTACAGTATGACTATTGATTTTGATGTAAAAACTCATCAATTCGTAGGAAATCAAGTTCTAAAATACACCAACAATTCACCGGACACACTTAATAAAGTTTTCTACCATCTTTATTTCAATGCTTTTCAGCCAAATAGCATGATGGATATTAGAAGTAGGACTATTGAAGATCCAGATCGAAGAGTTACAGATCGGATTTTCAACTTATCTGAATCTGAAATCGGTTACAATAGAGTCACTACGCTGACACAAAATGGTAAGCCTCTCAGCTATAAGGTAGAAAGCACAATACTAGAGGTCATGCTCGCAGACCCTATTCTTCCGGGTACAATTACAAAACTTGAGCTTTCTTTTGAAGGCCAAGTACCCAGTCAGATACGACGTAGTGGTCGAGATAACAGAGAAGGCATCTCCTACTCTATGGCTCAATGGTTTCCCAAAATAGCAGAATATGATGATAGAGGCTGGCATGCACACCCCTATGTAGGAAGAGAGTTCTATGCGCCATGGGGAGATTATCAGGTGGAAATAACTATTGATAAGAACTATGTATTAGGTGGTACAGGCGTACTGCAAAATGGTAATGAGGTAGGTTATGGCTATCAAGAAACAGGTAGAGAAGAGCCTAAGAGAAAGGGTAAAATGTTAACATGGAAATTTAAGGCTGAAAATGTTCATGATTTCATGTGGGCAGCAGACCCGGATTATGTACATAAGACTGCACAGGTTCCAAATGGACCTAAGCTTCATTTCTTATATGAAGAAGATAGTGCCACAAGTAATTGGTCTCAACTACCTGAATACACCATAAAAGCGTTTGAATTTCTAAATAGAAATTATGGAGTGTACCCTTATCCGGAATTTTCAGTAGTACAGGGAGGTGACGGAGGAATGGAATATCCAATGTCAACCTTAATAACAGGACATAGATCCTTACAAAGTCTTGTTGGCGTGACTGTACATGAAGCATTGCACAGTTGGTATCAGGGGGTTCTTGCAACTAATGAAAGTTATTTTTCTTGGATGGATGAAGGATTCACCTCCTTTGCAACAAGTAGAACCATGGCTTATTTATTTGGAAGTAATTCATCTCGCCCGAACAGTGGCAATTACAGAGGATATTTTGCTCTAGCTGCCAGTGGAAAAGAAGAACCTATGTCAACTCATAGTGATCATTATACGACCAACTTTGCTTATGGAAGAGCAGCGTACAGCAAAGGAGCTGTTAGTTTAGCGCAACTGGGATATGTTATAGGTGAAGAGGCCAGAGATAAAGGTCTGATCCGATACTTCAATGAGTGGAAGTTCAAGCACCCTGATTTGGTAGATTTTATCCGAGTTATGGAAAAAACATCCAATCTAGAACTGGATTGGTATTACGACTATTGGGTTAACAGTATCAAAAAAATCGACTATGCAGTAAAGGATGTCGTCAGAAGTGGAGAGAAGACCTCTATTACCTTGGCTAGGGTACATGAAATGCCAATGCCATTAGATGTTATCATCACAAAAACAGACGGGAGTCAAGAAATGCACTACATCCCTATTGGTCTAATGAGAGGAGAAAAGCCCAATGAATCAGGAATGAATAGAGTAATTCAAAGAGATTGGTACTGGACTCATCCAACGTATACATTCGAAGCCAATATCAACTTTTCAGATATGGAAAAGATTGAAATAGATGCTTCTCAAAGGATGGCTGATGTTAATCGGGACGACAATACCTGGTCGAAGTAGTAAACCAAAAGATTCGAACAAAAAGGCTCAATGTGGGCCTTTTTTTTTTATTTTATCAAGGCTTTGACAGAAATCGTTTGAGTCGGATTAATCGGATCGTTTGTAAAAATGGTGATGGTCTTGTACTGTCTTCCTCTCCTGTCACCAGAAATAAATTTAACTTTTAGATCTACACTCTTCCCCCGTACGATATTTTCCCTGGGTAAAGCGGTAATGACGCAATCACAATTCGAATCAATCTGTCTAATATTGAGCTTGCTCTCCCCCGTATTTCTAAGTGTAATGGTTTTCTCCATTTCTGCTGAAGTAGACAGTATTCCGAAATCAAGCGCATTGTTGTCAAATGTAAGCTTAGGGGCTAGTTCTTTTTCCTCTTTTGACAATGGAGGGAAATACTCTTCTACTGTGGTGAATAGCAAATAAGATTTTAATGGCTCTTCTGAATCAGTCGTGGATAATTGGAAATTTGACTGAGTAAAACCCAGGCGATTCATTTTCGAAGGGTCCACAGAAAACGTGACTCGCAGACGAGTCTGGGGTGGAATCGCATTAGTACTTGCAGACACAGTTAAAAACTCCGTTAATTTATGTTCATAAGGCTTCAAGTAGATAGTATCCTGGCTGTCATTATAAAAAACAAAAGCCTTTGTGTATTCCTTCTCAGTCGTAACATTCCCCATATTGAAAGCTTGAAATTTAGTACGAATATTTCCTACAGCTACCGGGTAGGTCTCTTTTGGAGCTTTCTTTCTCGGATTGACGGTACCTTTGATATATAACATCTGCTGCTGACCAGTGGACCAACTAATTCTTAAAGATTTATTAAAGCTTCCAGGACGATTGTACGTTCTATATGCCGCAGTCAAATAACCAGTATCACCGGGAGCAACGTATTCGCGTGTCCAGTTTGGTGTGGTGCATCCACAGGATGCTTTAACGGCATTGATCCTAAGCGAATCACTTTCCTGATTTACAAAGTAAAAAGTGTATGATGACGGTTTGGAGGATTCCTCCAGTTCACCAAAATCATGAACCTTTTCATTGAAAAGTACTGGATCTTGAGCAAAGGTGACAAATGCAAAAAGGACAGCACAACTGTAAATCGTGGCTTTCATCTATTTTTATTTTCAAAGCTAGCATACCGAAGATTTTATCAAAAATGCTTAGCAAATTATCCTTTGGTAAAACTAGGTTTGCATAAAAAACTATGGCAAGGATTCTTACTGGCATTCAAAGTTCCGGAAAACCACATCTTGGAAATCTCTTGGGAGCAATCCAACCTGCTATTACTCTTTCTGAAGATCAAAAGAATGAATCCTTTTTCTTTATAGCGGATTTACATTCTCTGACTACGATTAAGGACGCGGAAGTGCGAAACTACAATACCAAAGCTGTGGCAGCAGCTTGGATTGCATGTGGCTTCAATACATCAAGTAACACGTTTTACCGCCAATCTAAAATACCCATAGTAACTGAACTGACCTGGTATCTCAATTGCTACACTCCTTTTCCCATGCTGGCAAATGCGCATTCTTTTAAGGATAAGTCAGGTAAGTTATCAGATGTGAATGCGGGCTTATTTACCTATCCTGTATTGATGGCAGCTGACATTCTACTCTACGACGCAGAAATAGTGCCTGTTGGTAAAGACCAAAAACAGCACCTGGAAATGACCCGCGATATCGCAAATGCCTTCAATCATCAATATGGAGAGACTTTTGTAATTCCGAGCGCAAAGATCGACGAACAAGTAATGACAGTACCGGGTACTGACGGACAGAAAATGAGCAAATCGTATCAAAATATCATCGACATCTTCCAATCCGATAAAGCAGTAAAAAAGCAAGTGATGTCAATCACAACTGACAGTACACCACTCGAAAAACCAAAAAACCCAGATACATGCAATGTGTTTCAGTTGTACCAATTATTTGCCAACCCTTCACAAATAGAGGAGATGCGTCAAAAATACTTAGAGGGTAATTATGGATACGGTCATGCTAAAAAAGAACTATTGGAATTATTGCTGGATAGCTACAAGGAACAGCGTAAAACCTTTGATCAATTAATGAACGATGCAGGACATCTTGAAAAGATATTGGCTGAAGGCGAAGAGAAGGCATCAGGAATTGCACATCGAACGATAGATCGAGTACGTAGAAAAGTGGGTTTTTAGGCCGTAAATTTCCAATCAGCTTCGATCAGTACTTGGTAACGCTTAGGAATTACAAATTCTTTTTGAAATTGATTTGCAAGTACTGCACTTTCCCTTTTATTATCTGGTAATAGTGGTCATTGAAATCGCTATTATGTAATTCTGACTGCTTCGTTACTTTTCTTTTGAAAGCTTTATTAAGTTTGAATATCATCATCTCATGCATAGCAGTAACGTTTATTTATTTCTGATTCTCTTATACGTTGATCATTAAAGATAACGACGTTAGGGAGCCTTCATTTACACTTACATTTTAATCGATATTTATAAAATTTTGCACGATGACACCAGAAGCTAAAGCAGATGTCTGGCTAAACAGCCAACAACTTGATCAAGAATCCGCACAGCTTATTCGCAACCTCAAAGCGGGAAATGAAATAGAATTCATTGACTCATTTTATAAAGATTTAGAATTCGGTACCGGAGGTCTAAGAGGCATAATGGGTGTTGGATCCAATCGTATGAATAAATATACCGTCGGGATGGCAACACAAGGGCTTGCTAACTATCTAAAATCTAACTTTCAAAACCAAGAAATAAGTGTTGCAATCGCCCACGACAGCAGAAACAATAGTCGATATTTTGCAGAGGTTACGGCAGGGGTATTCTCTGCTAATGAAATTAAGGTATATCTTTTCGATAGTTTACGCCCCACACCAGAGTTAAGTTTCGCCATCAGACACCTTGGATGCCAAAGTGGAGTCGTTTTAACGGCCTCCCACAATCCCAAAGAGTACAATGGTTACAAAGCCTATTGGGATGATGGCGCTCAGCTAGTCTCCCCTCACGACGAAAATGTGATTAATGAAGTCAAGGCTATTACATCCATCGATGAGGTAAAATTTCAAAGCAAGAACTCCCTGATCCATGAAATTGGAGAGGAATTAGATGAAGTCTACCTGAAAATGATTGAAGGGCTCAGCCTTTCACCTGAGGCAATTAGAGCTCAAAATGATCTCAAAATTGTCTTTTCTTCTATTCATGGCACTGGAATAACCCTTGTCCCTCCTATTCTAAAAAGGCTTGGTTTTACACAAGTGCATATCGTGAAAGAACAAGCCAATGCAGATGGGGATTTTCCCACTGTGGTATACCCCAATCCGGAAGAAGCAGAAGCATTAAGTTTAGCAATACAGCAAGCGGAAGATATCAATGCCGACCTTGTCATGGCAACAGATCCTGATTCCGATCGAGTGGGGATTGCAGTAAAAAATCTGGATGGTAAATTCCAGCTCCTAAATGGTAATCAGACAGGCTCTCTATTGATGTATTACCTCTTAAAAAAGTGGTCTGAGAATGGAAAACTTACTGGTCATCAATTTATCGTCAAAACAATTGTCACAAGTGAACTAATAAAGGCTGTGGCAGAGGGATTCAAAGTAAAGAGCTACGATACATTAACTGGTTTTAAGTTTATTGCTGCTTTGATAAAGGAACTTGAAGGCAAAGAGGAATTCATTGGAGGTGGTGAAGAAAGTTACGGTTATTTAATTGGAGATAAAGTCAGAGATAAGGATGCAATAGCCTCTTGCGCTATGATTGCGGAAATGACAGCATGGGCAAAAAATGAAGGCAAGTCCTTATTCGAGTTGCTTATCGATATTTCTATCGAGTTTGGCTTATTTCAAGAGGGCCTCAAGTCTGTAACTAAAAAGGGGAAATCTGGTGCTGAAGAAATACAAGAAATGATGAAAGGCTTTCGAATTAATCCACCCTCTCACCTAGACGGTTCGGAGGTGCTTAAGTTAATTGATTATCAATCAGGAACGAGCACAGACCTTAAATCAGGGTCTGTTTCTTCTATCAAATTTCCTAATTCTAATGTACTTCAGTTCATTACTGTTGATGGGACGAAAGTATCGGTAAGACCAAGTGGAACCGAGCCAAAAATTAAATTTTACTTCTCAGTGAATCAAAAAATATCCAACATGACTGAGTATTTTGAAGGAGTGAATTACTTATCATCGAAAATTGATAGACTGATCCAACAAATGGAGCAATTCTAAAATTATTCATTCACAAAATTTAATAATTTCAAGATGTATAGTTAATTTGCCGGGATTCAAGAAGAACTTGAACTAGACATCACCATGATCACAACCTAAAAGCAAACGTCTTGGATATTCTTATTCATATTGGCCTTGTTGTTGTAGGATTTGTGCTATTGATAAAAGGCGCAGATTTCTTAGTAAACGGGGCCTCTTCATTGGCGAAAAGATTTAACGTTTCTGATATAGCAATTGGCCTTACTGTAGTAGCTATGGGAACGTCTGCTCCCGAGTTGGTGGTTAATTTGGTTGCAGGTGGCGAAGAGAATAAGGACCTGGTATTTGGTAACATCATTGGTTCCAATATCTTTAACATCTTCCTGATCTTAGGTGTTTCATCAGTAATATATCCTCTTACCGTTCAGAAAAACGCACTATGGAAAGAGATTCCCTATTCTCTTTTCGCAACACTTGTGTTCTTTATATTAGCAAATGATGCCCTCTTTTTTGGAAAAGATTCAAGTGGACTTTCTGTGTTTGATGGCTCCATTTTATTGGTGATGTTCCTAATCTTCATTGGATATATTTTTCTGAACTTACAAAGAAATCCGGACGGGGAACTAGAAGAGATTGAAATATACGGCAGTCTCAAAACAACATTGCTTATCATATTCGGAATTGCGGGATTAGTTATCGGCGGCAATGTAATCGTAGATAGTGCCACAGCAATAGCAAAAAGCTTTAATGTAAGTGAGAAGGTCATAGGCCTCACGATTCTAGCAGCAGGTACTTCCCTGCCCGAACTAGCAACTTCGGCCGTAGCAGCTTTTCATAAGAAATCCGACATTGCAGTAGGAAATATCGTTGGATCAAACATATTTAATTTATTGCTCGTGCTAGGGATGACATCTGTAGTGCATGCGCCACTCGGATTTAACACTGATTTGAATATTGATCTTTCTGTGGTTATTGCAGGGACATTCTTTCTATTCATGTTTATGTTCACGTTCGCAAAATATAAATTAGATAGAGCTGAAGGCGTGCTGTACTTAGTAGGCTTTGTTGCGTACATGGTCTATTTATTTATCAGATCTTAATTATCTCATTCAAGGCATCTACATTTGCCTGTATTCTTAATCTTGACTTTATTTTTAAATGTTTCCATCGGTTGACCCGGTCAATACTTCGTCATGGAATGCGTTAGAACAGCATTTCGAAGAAATAAAAAGTAAGACACTCGTTTCACTATTTGCTGAAGACATCCAAAGAGCATCAGATTATTCTGTTACATGGGATGACTTTTTTGTTGACTTTTCAAAAAATCATATTACAACGAAAACACTTGACCTATTTGATTCATTGATTCAAGAAATTGGTTTAGAAGATGCAAAAAAATCATTCTTCGATGGGGAAAAAATCAATCAAACGGAAAACCGCGCTGTACTGCATACGGCGCTTAGAAATGTGTCCGGGAAGCCCATCTCGCTGGACGGAGAGGACGTAATGCCGCTAGTAAATCAAGAACTATTCAAAGTAAGAAGCTTTGTAAATAGACTTCACAATAAGGACATTCGTGGATACTCACAAAGACCGATAAACCAAATTGTCAATATCGGTATCGGAGGGTCAGACTTAGGACCAAATATGGTAGTCAAAGCACTCAAGCCTTATCAAATAGAAGGGTTCTCATCCCACTTTGTCTCAAATGTTGATGCAAGTCAAATGACAGAGGTTCTGGAACAGGTAGATCCTGAGACAACACTCTTTATTATTGCTTCAAAAACATTCACTACCCAAGAGACCATGACAAATGCAAATACTGCAAGATCATGGTTTCTCAAGCATGCAAAAGAGAAACATCATATAGCCAAGCATTTCGTTGCTGTTTCAACGAACCAGCAGAAAGTAATAGAGTTTGGCATAGATCCTGATAACATGTTTTTGTTTTGGGATTGGGTTGGAGGACGTTATTCCCTTTGGTCATCTATAGGCTTGAGTATCGCGTGCTCAATTGGCTACGATAATTTTTACCAGCTACTAGCTGGAGCACACGAGGCAGATAATCATTTCAAGTCTGCCCCAATGAGGCATAATATCCCAACCATGATGGCGTTAATTGGAATTTGGTACAACAATTTTTTTGGTTGTGAATCCCAAGCTATCCTTCCATATGATCATCTACTTAGTTTTTTTAGTAAATACTTGCAACAAGGCGATATGGAGAGCAACGGAAAATACATCTCTCGAATAGGAGAAAAGGTTTCCTATCAAACTGGTCCCATCATATGGGGTGAACCCGGTACTAATGGGCAGCATGCATTCTACCAGCTTATTCATCAAGGTACAAAGATGATCCCTTGTGATTTTATAGCCTGTGCCCAACCTGCACATCCGTATACTGATCATCATGAAAAACTGATTGCTAACTTCATTGCACAGACTGAGGCTTTGATGCAAGGAAAAAATGAGCAGCAGGTAATAGCAGAGCTAGAAGCCCAAGGAATGGATTCCGCACAGATAAAATCTCTAAAACCACATAAGGTATTCCAAGGAAATTGCCCAACCACGGCAATACTCATAAAGAAGCTAACACCCAATTCATTAGGTAAACTAATCGCATTGTACGAGCATAAAATATTCGTTCAAGGAGTAATTTGGAATATTCACAGTTTTGATCAGTGGGGTGTTGAATTAGGTAAACAATTAGCAGGAAATGTTTTAAGAGATATACAGGCTGAAAAGGTTGAAAATAAACATGATCCGTCTACACAAAAAATTATCAAAATGTATCTGGATTTTAGATCTCAGCTAGTTGATGAATAAGAATACCTGCCGTAATTCCTACATTTAATGATTCAACGTTTCCTTTTCCTGCAATTGATAAATAGTTGTCTATTTGGCCTCTTAATTCTGATCTGATCCCATTTGACTCGTTACCTAGTACAAATATTGCAGGTCTATCAAAATTCAAGAACCTACTATCTGTCCCCGCCATATCTAATCCAAATACAGGAAGCTGAGATTGGCTCAAAAACAAAGGCAACTCTAAATAGTATGGGTACACTCTTGTAAAAGAACCCATACTAGCATTAATCGTTTTCGGATTATAGAAGTCTACTGTATCTTTGGAACAAACTATTTGATTAAATCCAAACCAGTCTAGTGTCCTAATAATCGTCCCAAGATTACCTGGATCTTGTATTCCGTCTAATGCAATGATGTGATGCCGGATATCGACCGCTGTCTTTTCCTTCTTTGGCATTCTGGCTACTGCCAAGCAATCCTCGTTAGTAGACAATTGCGTTAATGATTCCAACAATTCCTTACTAACTACTTCTATTTTTGAGATATCACTTAAAAAATCAACTGCTTTTTTAGTTGCGATGATAACTTCAATATCCCATTTTTCATGAATAAGTTCATTAACACTTTTAATACCTTCAACTAAAAATTTCTGCTCTTTCGTTCTGTATTTCTTTAATTTTAAAGCTTTGATGGACTTAAGAGTGGCTTTGGATATCATTCAAAAATGGTTTTATCTTTTCTTTGCTAAAATAACGGCAATAGGTCTGGGTTTAATCTTATTTTCTACCAGCTGTGTAGGTACCAGATATCTCGAAACTAATCAATCTCTAATCATAAAGGAACCTGAAATCATAGGCGTTCCCATTGAAATAACAAATGATCTTATTGAGCTAGATATACAAAAGCCAAATAAAAAGATGTTTGGGTTTTTACCTTTTTCCTATTTGGTCTACATCTACGAAATAGGTAATAGGAGGTTTGATAAAGTAAAATATGAAAATAAGATTGAGAAAAATAGCAGAAAGTACGATAACAAAATTGCCAGTACTTCAAAAAAAAGGAGAATTTCACGATTAAATCGAAAGAAAAACTCACTAGTTGATGAGTTAACTTTCAAAAAAGAAAATGGAAACTGGTTAATGCAAATTGGAGAGCCATTAGCTGTCTTTGATTCTTCAAAAACATATCAATCCATTGATTATTTCAATAATTATTTAATCTCAAATGGCTATTTTGATCATGAAATCACGCATGAAGTGATTAAACCCACACGTAACAAGGTCTTTAATAATTTCCATATTAATGCTGGCAATAGATATATAATTGATTCTATTGTGCTCGATTACCCTGACTCTTCCCTATACAATACCATCTTTTCATATCCTGAGCCAAAGCAAGAATTGAAAAACTCTCCCTATACCCAAGATAAGCTTGAAAATCGTCGAGACTTTATTTACCAAGCTTTGACGAATAGTGGATATTTTACTTTTTCTAAACAGTATATTAAATATGAAATAGATACGTTCTCACTTCAGGGAAGTAAAATCCTTCTGACTGAAAAGATTCTAAACCCAACTAGTAATCAACACCTTCCCTACACAATAGACTCTATTCAATTCATATCTTCCTCGCCAAGTGAGAGCAAAGCAAGAAAGATATTTACATCAGGAAAAATCAAATTTCAGTTCGAAGGAATTGATTATTCCACTGACATACTATCCAGAAATATCTTAATCAAAACGGATAGTTTGTACAGCAAAGAAAAAACATTAAATACCCAAATGCAGCTCTCCTATCTTGACGCATTTAAATTTGTGAATATCAATTACGACTCGTTAGGTAATCAGCGTTTACTTGCAAACATTTTCACGAGTCCCTTAAAAAAATACCAATCAAGTCTTGAGTTTGGTGCAATTTCTGGTGTCTCGGGTTCACAGCAAATACCCGGCCCATTTTTAAACGTTGGACTAATAAACAGAAATGTTTTCAATTCTCTCGATGTAATTGATCTGCAAGGAAATTTTTCCATCCAAGGTATTTCAAATGTTGAAAATGCAGCGACAAGATATTCACTCATTCAATATGGTGCTGCACTTGGGTTTACCCTTCCAAAGTTTTTAATGATTAATAACCGAAAGCTTCGCAGTAATCAAGAGATCAATAATACGCAGACAAGATTTCAACTTGCTTATAATTTTGAAAATAGAACAACCGAATATCAGAGAGCAACAGCCGAATTTAGCTATTCTTATCTTTGGAGATCAGGAAATAAGAAACGTTACAACTTCTCTCCCTTTACGTTTTCATACATCGATGTACCTGCCATTCAATATAGTTTTGAACAGTTCCTAATTGGACAGGATACAGTTGGAAATGGTGCCTTGAGAGCAGCTTTTAATTCTTCTGTCATAAGTAGTTCTTCATTTGATATCCTATTTAATTCAAAAGAAAACTCTTCTACTTCAGAAAACTCCTTTCTCAGGCTTTTCATGGAAACGGGAGGTAATCTTATAAACCTATTAGGAGAGAACTTTTTTTTAACGGAGCGCCAAGAGCAACTCCAGACTTCGAGCAATAGGGCTGGCTTCTCATTTTTCAGATGGACAAAAGTCAACATTGACTATAGAAAAGTGATTCCGTTGAATGACCAGACTGATTTAGCCTACAGAATCAACTTAGGTGTTGCAATACCTTATGGTGAAAAACCCGCTTTACCCTATTTGAAACGATTTTATATAGGAGGAAGTAATAGCCTTAGAGCCTGGCAAGTTCGACGATTGGGCCCAGGCAGCTTTGGTGATTTTAACAATCTGGACTTTGAAAGGCAGGATATTGACCTTGTCAATTATCAAACTGAGCAGGGAGGAGATATGGTAATTGAGGCTTCCTTAGAGTTTAGGAGAAATCTAATAGGTTTCATCGACTATGCTCTATTTGCTGATGTGGGAAATGTTTGGTTGATTAACACCTTCTCAACTCAAACTGATAATCAGGGTGACGATGGTTTTTTCCGGTTTGATAGGTTTTGGAGGGAATTTGCCATTGGTGCTGGACTTGGCTTACGTCTTGATTTCTCATTCTTTGTCTTTAGGATTGATGGTGCCGTACAGGTTCATGATCCTGCACAACTTAGAGGTAATCGTTGGGTAATCGGTAACATACCTTTTAGTCAAATTGGAAATAATCTGAGCAGAGACGAAAGAAGTATCCTTCAAAACAAGACGAATATAACATTAGGAATAGGGTTGCCTTTTTAATATGAGAAATAGAGAAGAAGTAAGTCTAAGGTTTATGGAATTGCAGGAATCCATTTGTTTTGCACTTGAAAATGCAGACGGAAAAGCTACATTCCATGAGGATCTTTGGGATCGCGCTGAAGGTGGAGGAGGCAGGACTCGCGTGATTCAAAATGGCAATATCATCGAAAAAGGAGGTGTGAATTTTTCTGCGGTACATGGACCTACACCAGAAAAAATTCAAAAGGCCTTGGGTCTACCTACTTCCAATTTTTATGCGACTGGCGTTTCAATTGTTCTTCATCCCTATAATCCCTTCGTTCCGATAATTCATATGAATATTCGCTATTTTGAAATCAGTGACGGCACTTATTGGTTTGGTGGGGGTATTGATCTAACTCCACACTATGTAGAGGACGAGGATGCACGATATTTTCACCAAACACTAAAAGAAGTGTGCGATAGATACGATAAATCTTATTATCCACACTTCTCAAAATGGGCGGATGACTATTTCTATCTAAAGCACAGAAAGGAAACACGAGGAATTGGCGGTATTTTCTTCGATAGACTTACGGAAAATGAGTCAGCTACTTTTTCTCAACTTTGGGAATTTGTTCAATCAGTTGGGGAGACATTCACGCCCATATATACCCATTATATGTCTAAAAATGGAAAAAAACCATATTCAGACGAGCATACTAAATGGCAATCGATCCGACGTGGCAGATATGTTGAATTTAATCTAGTTTGGGATAAAGGTACAAAGTTCGGTCTCGATACCGACGGAAGGACGGAGTCCATACTAATGAGCATGCCGCCTGTAGCTCAATGGAATTATGACTATCAAACACTACCCAACAGTCCGGAGCAAAAGACATTAAATAAACTGGTTAAAGGAATAAATTGGATTTCTAAGTGATTGATTACCTGGTAACATTTGACAAGACCTTATTTTTCTTGCTGAATGGTTGGGGTTCTCAACTAATGGATCAATTCATGTTGTTTCTATCAGCAAAATACCCTTGGATTCCTCTATATGCCGTTCTGGTTGGATTGCTAGTTTGGAAATACAAAGCAAGCTTTTGGATTCCTCTGCTATACGTATTAGCAGTATTTGCACTAAATGATCAATTCACATCTGGTTTTATGAAACCTTTTTTTGAGCGCTTAAGGCCGTGCCACGATTCTTCTTTATTAGAAATTAAGAGAGTCGGTAAGTGCGGAGGTACATTTGGTTTTGCCTCATCTCATGCAGCTAACACCATGGGTTTGGCTATCTCATACTTCTTTCTTTTCGGTAGGACTTGGTGGACTACACTACTAGTTGTATGGGCAATACTTGTAGGGTACTCCAGAATATACCTTGGCGTCCATTTTCCGGGAGACGTGATAATAGGATTTATGGTAGGAATATCTGCTGCGTATCTACTGGCTCAGGCAACTCATGTAATCTGCTTAAAATTCAAGCTAATTTCCCCTTTTTAGCTAGCAGTTTCTGAACGTATTTACCAAGAACATCAAATTCTAAGTTTACGATGAAACCAACCTTTAGTTCGTGAAAATTTGTGTGCTCATAGGTATATGGGATTATAGCAACTTTAAACCTATTATCTGTAGTCTCGAAACAGGTCAGACTCACTCCATTAACTGTTACACTACCTTTATCAACTAGAACTTCCTCAGTTTGACCATATTCGAACGAATAAATCCAGCTCCCCTCTTGCTCTTCAAAGGATGTGACCTCCGCAGTCATGTCCACATGACCTTGAACAATATGTCCATCGAACCGACCATCAGCTTTCATACATCGTTCTATATTTAATTTATTGCCTATAGCTTGCTGTCCTAAATTAGACCGCAGCAACGTCTCGTTCACAGCAGTTACCCAATGGCTATTTCCCTCCTGTCTTGTAACCGTAAGACATACACCGTTATGACTCACACTTTGATCAACACGTAACTCCTTGGAAATTTCAGATGATATCTTAAAATGAAAGTTTCTCCCTTCTTTTTCAATTTCTTCGATGATACCTATTTGCTCAATAATTCCTGTAAACATTGTCTTTATTCCTGCTTAATTTAGCCTTGGTGCAATTTATGGAGAAACTCGAAGATAGCTACAAAGCACGCGGTTTGAGGAACCAACTAGTCAAGGAAATAGTTAAGAAAGGCATCAAAAATCAGGACGTAATAAGTGCAATTGGGAAAGTACCGAGGCACCTATTCCTTGATCCCATTTTCATAACACACGCATATGAAGACAAAGCATTTCCCATCGGACAAGGTCAGACCATTTCTCAACCATATACAGTTGCATTTCAGAGTGAACTTCTCATGGTGAAACAAGGGGATAAGATTCTAGAAATCGGTACTGGTTCAGGATATCAGGCATCCATCCTACTCGAACTGGGAGCAGATGTGTATACGATCGAATACAACAAAGAACTATTTACAAAAACCAGAAAATTTCTTCCGAAGTTGGGATACAAGCCAAAATTTTTCTTGGGTGATGGTTCACAAGGTCTGGAAGTGCATGCACCCTATCAAGGAATTATTGTGACTGCTGGAGCACCCACTATACCGAAGTCACTGATTAAACAATTAGCTATTGGAGGAAAACTAATTATTCCGGTCGGGGGTAATCAAAAACAAAAGATGATGCTGATAGAAAAAACAGAGGGAAACAAGCTGATCAAAAAAGAATTCAATGATTTCAGCTTTGTACCTTTGCTAGGCAAAGACGGTTGGAAAGAATAAATGGGAAAAAACTCAAAAAAATGTAAGGATTCATTAGTAACAATGACGGAACTCGTCCTACCCAATGATACTAATACGCTCAATAATTTAATGGGAGGCAGATTGATGCATTGGATGGACATTGCTTCTGCCGTTGCAGCACAAAAGCACTCTAATAGGGTTGTGGTTACAGCCTCCGTAGACAACATATCCTTCTCAAAACCGATAAATTTTGGAAATGTAGTGACTTTACACGCTTTTGTAACACGAGCTTTCAGTTCATCAATGGAAGTATACATCAAAGTAACAGCTGAAGATATTCCTTCGGGTAAGAAAACCGAAACAAATACAGCATTCTTCACATTTGTGGCGGTTGATCAGACAGGCCGTCCAATTGATGTACCATCAGTTATGCCTGAATCTGACTTTGAAAAAGAACTTTATGAAGGTGCGTTAAGAAGAAGGCAACTTCGATTAGTGCTAGGGAAGAGAATGAAACCAGAAGATGCTACAGAACTAAAATCAATTTTTAAATCAGATGAGTAGCACAGAATTCCTTAAACACCTGATAACTGAAGAACTCTACATTCTTCCTGATTTACAGAAATTATCAACTAAAATCCATGATGATTATAATAATCAAAAGGAGAGTGCACCTGAATCCAATGAACCAAAAACCATCGAAGTTGAAACAGTTAAAGTGCCATTTCTTGTAAAAGCAAGGATTACTGGTACTTCAGAAAGAGAACTTCTAGTAAAAATTGTTTCGTCAGTGGGTTTTCAAATGGATCAAATAGCTCTGGTCGAACCTGATGCAGAGCATCATTTTAAATCGAACAAGACCATCATATTTGGTGATGAGAATACGGACCTCTATGTTGTAAAGTCCCAAGAAAATGGCGGAGAAATGCTCAATTGCTGTTCTCTCTCTGTTCTGAGTAAAAGTCTAGAAGATAAAAAGTCATTGTGGGCTACTTTGAAAAGTTGGTTTGAGGTGTAACTCAAAAATCGCAGTATACACGGTTATACTTGGTCCTTATGATGGTTTACTTCCTCAACCAAGCATGAAGGGGGTGGATTACATTTGCTTTACGGATCAAAGTTTCAAATCGCGAAAATGGAGTATCCGACCAATCACTATTGAGAACGAAGATCCAGGCAGGACTGTAAGAAAGTATAAGCTAATGCCTCATAAAGCATTACCGGAATATGATGCTTCTGTGTACATTGATGGCAACTACCTCATTAAAAAAGATATTCGACCACTTGTAGAGAAAGTTTTTTCTAATGCTCCGATGGGCATCTTTGATCATAATCAATGCAGTGATGCTAGAAATTGTGTATATGATGAATACGATGCAATCATAAGTTTACAGCATAAACGAGGGAAGTTGAAAGATGATCCCTTGATTATGAAGCAACAGATTCAATATTACAAGAACGAAGGTTATCCAAAGAATCAAGGATTGATTTTTGCAGCAGTACTGATCAGAAAACATCATATACCAATAGTGGATAATACTATGGAATTTTGGTATAATCAGATTCTAAACTGGAGTAAACGAGATCAGCTAAGCTTCAACTATTCTGCATGGAAAACTGGCTTGAAATCTTATTATATTCCAGGTAATCTAAGAAGGCATGAATATTTTTTCTTGCTTAGCAAGCATCGGTCTGATTACCGCTGGAAGTACTTTAAATATCGACTTAAACGGCTGATCGGTTTAATTTAGCCAAAGATTTCTTTGAGTTTTGCCTCGAGCGACGGACCTCTCAGGTTCTTCTCGATAATCTTTCCTTCGGGATCAATCAGGTAGGTGGCGGGAATTGCATTAATTTGATAAGATCTGGCTGCCTCTGAGTTAAAATATTGTAAATCAGAAACATGCTTCCAGGTCAAACCATCATCTTCAATCGCTTTTAACCAAGCATCTTTTGTACGGTCTAAGGATACTCCTAAAATTTCAAACTTCTCATTTTTATATTCTTCATACATCCTTACAACGTTTGGGTTCTCCATTCTACAGGGCCTGCACCAAGCTGCCCAAAAATCTATAAGAACATATTTCCCTCTCAATGAACTTAAAGCAAGCAACTTTCCATCAGGACCTGGTAAATTAATTTCCGGTGCTTCCGATCCAATTGCTAATGCTCTCATAGCATCAACTCTCTTTATATAGGTAGAAGCTAAGGGGTGTGATGCGTAATCCGATCTAAACAAAGACACGATACTATCAGCAAAAGCAAACTCCTGTTCGAACTCCAGATATTCAAGTCCATACAAGCTTGTAAGTGTGGGATAAGCATCGCGAATGATCTGCTTCATATTTTCATTATGTCGTCCCATTAAATAGTAATACTGCTCTGTAATATCTTGTAATTCAACAGAATTACCTGAATTACGTGCTTGAAGAGCTTCCTGGTTGAGTAATTGAACATCGCTATTCATTTTTCTAGCAGTGCTATCAAGAGACTGCATAAAGTTTGCGGAAATTGAACCATCAACTAAGGATTTTTGCGGATTTGAATTATCAAATATTACTTCAATCGCTTCTTCCTCACCTGTAATAATAAGATTCATGACCTGCGACCCACTAAGCTCAAATCGATAAAAATCGGCCGTTGGAGAAACAATATTAAACGCAAAAACACCATCATCAGCCAAACTTAGTGAGTCCACGGTTTCAAAACCATCCTCTACTAGTTTTAGTAGGTTAAGCTGCTGATTCACCGAACCACCAAGTACTTTTCCATTGATTGGAAGAGCTTCTTGCTGTCCCTTGGAGCACGCTATGAAAGCAAAGGCACTTGCTAAGATTGCTATAAAATTTCTATTCATTTTCAACATATTTTTAACGATTCAATGATCAACTTATTGGTCAACTTTGGATCTATTTTACCTCCGGATTTCTTCATAACCTGGCCCATGAACATTCCAACCAATCCTTTTCTTCCGTTCTGGTATTGCTTAACTTTATCTGGATTAGCAGCTAGAACTTCGTCAACAAGCAATTGTAAAGCTTCCGAATTACTTTCCTGCACTAGATTTAGGGTCGCTACAGCCTTGAAAACCTCTACACTTTCATACTTTAGTAGATATGGGAACAATTCTTGTGATGCAGCCGTGTAACTTAACTTTCCACAATCTATAAACTCAATAATCTCGGACAGCTTTTTGGGATCAACTGCTACTTGATTGATTTCTAAACTAGTATCATTAAGGTATGACCGAATGGGACCCATCATCCAGTTCGCAATACTCTTATATCGATTTGAATATTGCACACATTCCTTGAAATAAGCAACCATTAATTGATCTTCCGCAATGAAAAGTGCATCATACTCAGGCAGCTGGTAAGTTTGCATCAGCTCAAGCTTTATCGCTTGTGGCAGTCTGGGCATTTGAGCTTTGATACTTTCAAACCAAGCATCGTCAATTATAATTGGTGATAAATCTGGATCAGGGAAATACCTGTAGTCATTTAGCTCCTCTTTTGTCCTCATATCAGAGGTAGAACCATTCTCAGCATTAAAAGTGCGGGTTTCACTTACAATACTCAATCCGTCATCTAACATTTGATGCTGCCTGCCAATCTCATAATCAATCGCTCGACCAACATTTCTAATCGAATTCATATTTTTAACTTCAACCTTACTTCCAAGAGGTTCACCTATTCGATGCAAACTGATATTGGCATCGCATCTCATGGAACCTTCTTCCATGTTTCCGTTACTGATTCCCAGGTGTCGAACTAATTTTCTTATTTCCCGAAGAAAAAGCATAGCTTCTTCTGAAGATCTAATTACGGGGTCGGTCACTATTTCTATCAGCGGAACGCCAGACCTATTCAAATCAACAAATGATTTTGAATCATGCTCTGTATGAATTGATTTCCCTGCATCCTCTTCCAAGTGAATCTTAGTGAGCTTCACAGACAACATGCTTCCATCACTTTTGACGACTTCTATACTACCCCCTGAGCATATCGGAGTAGTATCTTGGGTGATTTGATAACCTTTTGGTAAATCGGGATAGAAATAGTTTTTACGATCGAAAACCATCGTACGATTAATCCTGGAATCAACAGCCAATCCGATTTTGACTCCACTTTCTATCGCCTTCATATTGACCACGGGCAAAGTTCCTGGATGAGCTATGGTAACCGCACTGATATCAGAATTTGGATCTATTCCGAAATCGTTCTTTTCGGGTGAGAAGATCTTTGCGTTTGTAGCTAATTGTACATGGACCTCAAGTCCAATTACTACTTCGTAACCAAGGGTCATGATAGCTTTTCAAGTATTAGCTCTTTGCCTACTTCCAATGCCTTTGACAATCCGCTAACGTCTTTGCCTCCTGCGGTAGCATAAAAAGATTGACCACCACCGCCACCTTTTATTTCCTGAGCCATTTTCCTAACGATCTCCGATGCATTGAGAGATTTTTCCTTAGCTAATTCATCTGATAGCATAACCGTGAGACCTGGTTTATCTTTGATTTTGGAACCTATTAAAAGTATGAGATTTTCTGTCTCATGTTTTAGATCAAAAGCAAGCTGCTTCACACTTGTTGCATCTACGAATTCTCCTTCATAGCTAATAAATTTCATGCCTTTCAACTCTTCAACCCTGGACATAAGTTCACCTTTAATTCCCTGTGCTTTTTCGCGGCTCATTTTCTCTAACTGCTTTTGCAAGGCATTGCGTTCAGCTACTAGATCTTGAATTGACTTTACGGTGTCTTTTGGCTTCTTAAGGATTTCCTGCACATCTTGCAGAACATCCAACTGTGAAGAAATATAGGATTCAGCTGCTTCCCCTGTAAACGCCTCGATTCTTCTAACTCCTGCCGCAATAGAAGATTCAGAAATAATTTTGAAATATCCGATCTCACCAGTAGCCTTAACATGTGTACCTCCACAAAGCTCCACAGAATAAGATGAATCAAATGTAATCACTCGTACAAAATCACCATATTTTTCCCCAAATAATGCCATCGCCCCCAGCTTTTTTGCATCCTCAATAGGAACATTTCGCTTCTCATCAAGTGAAATGTTTTCTCTGATTTTTTGATTGACAATTCGCTCTGCTTGAGTGACCTCCTCTTCTGACATTTTGCTGAAGTGAGAGAAGTCGAATCGGAGTATCTGATCGTTTACAAGAGATCCTCTTTGCTGAACATGATTTCCAAGCACAGAACGTAGTGCGGCATGCAATAAATGGGTTGCTGAATGATTATTTTGTATAGCCCCACGTTCAGATTCGTTTACACTAGCCGTCCAAGTTCCTACTAGTTCCTTAGGTAAACTATCGGTAAAATGAACAATCAATTCATTCTCCTTTTTGGTATCAAAAATTTGAATGGTCTCTGATGAATTTTTTAGCTGACCTTTATCCCCTACTTGTCCCCCACTCTCAGCATAAAATGGAGTTTGATCGAAAACAACTTGAAATATCTCTTGATCATTTTGTTTTACGGTCCTATACTTCACGATTTGAACATTGGAAGTCATGTACTCATATCCTATAAACTCTGAATCACCTTCTACATCAGTTACAAAAAGCCAATCACCCATCTCTTGCTTTCCAGCTGCTTTTGACCGGTCTTTTTGCTTTTTCATTTCTTCCAAAAAGCCATCTTCATCTACATCCATTTCGTTTTCCGAAGCTATTAATCGGGTTAGATCAAAAGGAAACCCATAGGTATCATAAAGTTCAAAAGCATCAGTACCCAACACCCGTTTTGCCCCCGTGGCTTTAACTGCCTCAAACCTTTTCAAACCATTTTCCAAAGTTCGCAAAAAGGACACTTCTTCTTCTCTTACTACCTTGCTGACAAAGTTCTCTTGTGATCTTAATTCAGGGAAAATTTCGTTGAACTGATTAGACAGCGTGGAAACCATATTGGTTAAAAAGGGTTCTCGGAAATTCAAGAATGTATATCCGTACCTGACAGCCCTTCTCAGGATCCTTCTAATCACATAGCCCGCTTTAGCATTGGACGGTAATTGACCATCCGCAATTGTAAAACAAATTGCCCGAAGATGATCAGCAATCACTCTCATTGCTATATCCGTTTTAGGATCATCACCATAATCCCTTCCAGCCATCTCCGCCACTTTATTTATCAGTGGAGTAAATACATCTGTATCATAATTTGAACTTTTACCTTGGATGGCCATTGCAAGTCTTTCGAAACCCATACCGGTATCTACGTGACATTCAGGAAGGTTTACCAGAGAACCGTCTGCCAATCGGTTGAATTGCATAAAAACAAGGTTCCATATTTCGACCACAAGCGGGTGATCTTGATTTACCAATTCCTGTCCAGGCATTTTTTCAATTTCGAACTGCGGTCGCAGATCAATGTGTATTTCAGAACAGGGACCACAAGGACCAGAATCCCCCATTTCCCAAAAATTATCTTTCTTATTACCGTTTAATATTCGGTCCTCAGGTAAATGTGTCAGCCAAAATGCTTTAGCCTCTCTATCAGCTTCTAATTCCTCTGAAGTATCCCCCTCAAAAATAGTGGCATACAAACGGTCTTTGGGCAAACCATAAACCTCTGTTAATAATTCCCATGCCCAATCAATTGCCTCTTCTTTAAAATAATCCCCAAATGACCAATTACCTAACATCTCGAACATGGTGTGGTGATAAGTATCAAATCCAACCTCTTCTAGATCATTGTGCTTTCCGGATACACGTAAGCATTTCTGAGTATCAGCGATTCTCGTAACTTTAGGTTTTTTGTTGCCAAGGAAGTAATCTTTGAACTGATTCATTCCAGCATTGGTAAACATTAAAGTTGGATCATTCTGAACAACGATTGGTGCACTTGGCACTACTTTGTGGTTCTTTTGCTCGAAAAAGTCTAAGAATTTTTCCCTTATTGTTTTAGCATCCATACCGCAGAAATGTTGCGTAGTGAGTTATTATAAAATTTTCGTAATTTTGGCTTGTTCGTTTTTGCCTTGAAACTGTTAGACCACCAAGAGCGATTAACTAAAAACTACGGTAAAATTACCGCTATAAATTCCAATGGCAAGAATAAAATACTATTATGATACAGAATCCTGCCGGTATGAAAGGATAAAGGTTTCCACCTGGGATATGATCTGGAACAGCCTAGGTTTTTTCACCTTGGCATTACTATTATCCGGAGGTATAGTGTATTGCTATATCATCTATTTTGAATCGCCGGAAGAAGCGCAATTGCGCAAAGAAAATGCTGAATTAAAGCTGTATTATGACCTATTATCTGATGAACTTGATGAGACAGAGCAAATGCTGGGAGCTCTTCAAGATCGGGATGATAATATTTACCGTGTGATATTTGGTGTTGATCCCATTCCGGCAGAAATTAGAAATGCAGGTATAGGTGGAAGTAACCGTTATAAGGAACTATTAGAATCAGGGCTTGAAAGGGAACGTTTGATCCTCCAAAATCATGAACGCCTAGATCGTCTGAAAAAACACATGTACGTTCAAACGAAGTCATATGATGACATAATCGATCTGGCAAAGAATAAGCAGAAGTGGTTAGCCTCATTACCGGCGATACAACCCGTCAGCAATAAAGAGCTGAAAAGACTTTCATCCGGGTATGGTTACAGAATGGATCCTATGCTAAAAACCCGACGCATGCATTGGGGTATTGATTTTTCTTTGGATGTGGGAACTCCTGTCTATGCAACGGGCGACGGTAAGGTAAGATGGATTAGAAATAGTATCTCAGGGTACGGAAAGCAAGTTGAAATTGATCATGGGTTTGGGTACATAACCAAATACGCGCATTTAGATGAGTTCGCAGTAAAGAAAGGTCAGCTTGTCAAAAGAGGAGACTTAATTGGATATTCGGGGAATTCAGGGAAATCCACCGCTCCTCATTTACATTATGAAGTTAAACTGAATGGAAAAAAGGTCAATCCAATCCACTATTTGAGCAGAGACCTCTCACCTGAGGAATATGAAGAAATCCTTAGGCTTGCTTCCGTTGAAAATCAAGCATTAGGTTCTTACTAAAAGTTCAAAATCTACACGTGCGTAGGTATTATCATTGATTTCTTAATTGATCAGGCTCATATATTTGTAAATCGGTTTTCAAGTAAAAAAGATTATTAGAAAATATCGAACTGAAAGTTGATTTTAGATTGATGGTTCAAGAAGAATTTTCTATCTTCATTCTTGATTAGAAAATGCCCTACAAAGAGAAAGTTATAGAGAAGAAATACTTTACCATCGGCGAAGTTGCCGATGAATTAAATGTAGCCACCTCTCTTATTCGTTTTTGGGAAAGTGAATTTGATATCATCAAACCAAAAAAGAACCGAAAAGGTAATCGACAGTTTACGAAAGAGGATATTAAGAACGTCAAGCTCATTTACCATTTGGTTAAAGAGAAAGGTTATACACTACAGGGCGCTAGAGATTTCATCAAAGCAGGGATAGACGAAGCTAATATCAAAATCGATCTTATCGAATCATTAAAAAAAGTTAGAGGGTTTCTTTCTCAAGTAAGAAATGAGCTCCCTAAAAGCTGATGAAACCTTTTATTCATTAGCTCTGATCAATACTCCTGGTATAGGTCATGCCACTGCCAAATATGTTCTGAGCCATTTTCCAGATCTTTCTGAAGTATTCTGCGCCTCAAAAAGAAACTTATCCAAAATCCCGGGAATCGGAGAGAAAGCCATTAGTGGCATACGCAAAAAAGATGGACTTTCTACTGCTGAGAAAATTCTTTCTGATTCAAGAAAAAAAGAAATTGATATTATCCCATTTCATAGTGACAACTACCCTCATAAACTGAGACAAATCATCGATGCTCCTTTTGTTTTGTACTACCGAGGTAATCTCAATTTAGGGTATCAGAAAAGTTTAGGAATAGTTGGGACAAGAGATGCTTCCAACTATGGAAAAATTATTACCCAACAGATTATAACAGATATGGTATCTCAAAATCCTGTTATCATTTCGGGTTTGGCCTATGGTATAGATATTGAAGCTCATAAAACCTCATTATCGGAAGGATTAAATACAATAGCTGTTTTGGCAGGCGGACTTGATCGCGTTTACCCGAGTATTCATCAAAAAACTGCTGACAAAATGCTAGATCAGGGAGGTTTAATTTCCGAGCAACCGCCAGGTACAAAATCAGATGCGCATCTTTTCCCTGCTAGAAATCGGATTATCTCAGGACTAGCAGATGCCTTGGTGGTAGTAGAAGCAAAAGAAAAAGGAGGAGCATTGATTACAGCTGCTCTCAGTGACTCTTATAATAGACCTGTATTTGCTGTACCTGGTAATTTAAATCAACAGACTTCTACAGGCTGCAATAAATTAATAAGGGATCAAAAAGCATTGATATACACAGGAGCAAAGGATTTCAGTTATCAGCTAAACTGGGATGATGCAAATGATAAAGTCGTGCCTCTGAAGAATTTACATGAACTTAGCCCCGATGAATCAAAAGTATATGGTCTGCTATTGGATCATTTAACCGGAATCTCAATAGATGATCTCGCCTGGAGAAGTAAAATTCAAATCAATTTACTGTCTTCAATTTTACTCTCTTTGGAATTTAAAGGACTTGCAAAACCCTTACCTGGTAAGAAATATCTGGGAACTAACTAAAATGGATAAAAAACTGGGATTAGTAGAGTAGCCAGAACCCATAATATGAGGTTAAGCCATATGCCAATTCTGAGAAAGTCTTTGAACTTGTACCTACCAGCTGAAAACACCATAGCATTGGTTTGATATCCAATCGGTGTCATAAAGCTTGCGGATGCTGCTAACATAACGGTTATTAATAAAGGAGTTGGACTGATATGCCCTTGTTGTGCAATCCCTATGGCAATAGGTGCAAAGAGAGCAGCTGTCGCCGTGTTAGACATGAGTTCCGTACATATAGACGTAATCAAATAAAGACCTGCTACAAGGAAAATTGGACCAAGTGGAAGAACCTCATCAACCAGGAATAAAGAGATTGCAGATGCCAAACCTGATCGTTCCATTGCAACACCAATACTAATCGCGCCTGCTAGTAGAAACACAATCCTCCAATCGATTGACTGATAAATTTCTTTCATCCTAATAACCCGAACAACGACTAAAAAAGCAATCCCCGCTGAAACTGATGTGACGATGGGTAATAGATTAAATGCACTGCTTAACACTATAAAACTCAATACTCCCATGACCCATCCAAACTTCTTTCGATCAAAATCTATGATACCTTCTTCATTCAAAATTGTGAATGGGCTGTTGCGCTGCATTTCTTCTCTTTTCAAAGTATCTAAACGGTGCGACTTGATTTCGATTAAAAGCATGTCACCAGCCCCCAATTCTTGATCATAAAGAGACTCTCCTAGAAAATCCTCTTGATGAAGTATGGCAAGTGGAATTGCTCGATACCTTCTTCGAAAGTCTACCTGCTTCAAAGTCTTACCTTCAAATGCAGACCCTTTTGAAATAATTATTTCAAGAATCGTAGTGTTTCCTGTTGCAGGGTCTTCTTGATTTAGTACCAATTGCGATTGACTGATCTCGTAATTCAATCTGTCCTTCAGAGCCTTTATTTTAGTAAGGTTAGCTCTTAGCCTGATGACATCATTCAAACGAAAAATAAAATCTCCCTGTGGCATGTAAAATGATCCTTCTTGCCTTTTGACTTCAACCACATCTACCTGAAGCTCCTCATATAAAATCGAGCTCATAATAGAAGAACCTATTAGTTTTGACCCTGCCAAAACTTTTATCTCTGTCATATATTCTCGTTTGTAACTACGCAGAGAACCTCTCAAACGATGATCTGGTAAAAGTCGTTTTCCTAAAAAGAACAAAAACAAAGAACCTGTAATAAGAAATACTAATCCTATTGGAGTCGATGTAAACATATTGAATGAAGCGACCCCGTATTCCTCAGCAATTCCACTTACCAATACATTGGTAGAGGTTCCAAGAAGCGTACAAGTTCCCCCCAAAATGGAGGCATAAGAAAGTGGAATCAGAAGCTTTGAAGTGCTTACACCAGTTCGATAAGCAATACTTACTACCACCGGTATAAACATTGCAACAATCGGCGTATTGTTTATAAAGGCTGAAGCAACCCCCACAAATAGAATCAAAGAAACTAGGCCAAGGTTAAAGTTTCTCCGAAAAAAGTCGCCGATGACAGGACTGTAGTGTTGTAGAAAGCCAGTCTGTAACAATGCATGGCTCAAAACAAACATAAAAGCTACTGTAAGCGTAGCAGGATTACTAAAACCTGACAGAGATTCATTTGGAGTAAGAATACCTGTTACAACGAAACCTACCATTAGGCAGATCGCGACAAAATCTGATGGAATTTTATCCCAGGCAAATAAAATGACTGCAACCAGTATGATTGCAATGACAGTTATCGCATCGTATGACACAATCTATTTTTTGGCTAATATAAAAATAGGCTATTTATAACCAAGGTTTGGAGCAAGCCACTGCTCTGCTTTTTTTAGATCCCAATCTTTTCTGGCTGCAATTGCAGTAACTTGATCCTCATATATTTTGCCTAATCCAAAATATTTTGACTCAGGATGAGAAAAATAGTACCCGGAAACCGACGATGCCGGATACATTGCTAGACTTTCTGTAAGTTTTATTCCTGTATTTGACTCAACATCGAGAATTTCCCAAATCTTCTCTTTCTCCGTATGATCGGGGCAAGCAGGATATCCAGGGGCAGGTCTTATCCCCTCGTATTCTTCTGTAATTAAGGCCTCATTATCCAGTCTTTCATCCTTCGCATAACCCCAATAATTAGTTCTTACCCTTTGGTGCATCATTTCAGCTAAAGCTTCTGCTAATCTATCAGCAACCGACTTTAATAAAATTGATTGATAGTCATCATGTGCTTCTTCAGCCTCCTTTAGAAGCTGCTCAATTCCAAAGCCAGAAGAGACTGCAAAGAAACCAATATAATCCTTGGTTCCACACTCTCCGGGTGCAATGAAATCTGCTAAGGAAAGATTAGGAATACCATTTCCTTTTTGACCTTGCTGTCTTAAAAACTGAAGTCTTTCCCCACTATCCAAGATCACTTCGTCACCAAAACTGTTACATTCATGAAATCCAATTACTGCTTTAGCTTCTAAGGAATTATTTTCAACGATCTCATCTAGCAGTCTATTAGCATCTTCAAATAGCTTTTTAGCCTCTTCACCTACTACTTTATTATCCAAGATCTGAGGATATTTACCCTTTAACATCCATGTTGCGAAAAAAGGCGTCCAATCAATAAAAGGTCGTATGTCTTCTAATGAAATGTCATTAAAAACTTTGACTCCAGTGAAGGCAGGCACCGGGGGAGAATAGTTATCCCAGTAGAGCTTAAGCTTATTATCCAGAGCAGCATGATAACTGATATACCTTTTTTCTGACGTTTTATTCTCGTGCTTATCTTTAAGGGTCGCATACTCTTCTTTTACCTCTGCAATGATTTCCTCTCTCTTAGACCCAAGCAGCTGAGAGGTCACATTAACGCTTTTTGACGCATCCAAAACATGAATGATGGGTCCGTCATATTTAGGAGCAATCTTCACAGCTGCATGTACCCTGGAGGTTGTTGCTCCTCCTATCAATAGTGGCAACTTCATCTTCCTTCGTTGCATCTCCTCAGCGACATGAACCATTTCATCTAATGAAGGAGTGATCAAACCGCTTAGGCCAATTATATCCACTTCATGCTCGACTGCTGCATCCAATATCTTCTCTGCAGGAACCATAACACCAAGATCTATGATATCATAATTATTACAACCAAGTACTACGCCAACAATATTCTTCCCAATGTCATGTACATCTCCCTTCACGGTTGCAAGCAATATTTTCCCCTTTGCTTTGGATTTCGCTGTTTTCTCTGCTTCAAGATAAGGGATCAAGTATGCAACACTTTTCTTCATTACTCTCGCACTCTTTACCACCTGGGGTAAAAACATTTTTCCCTGACCAAATAAGTCACCAACTACATTCATTCCCGCCATCAATGGGCCCTCAATTACGCTAAGTGGTGCGTCATATTGAAGTCGTGCTTCTTCCGTGTCTTCTACAATATGGTCTACTAATCCCTTTACGAGTGCATGCTTAAGCCTTTCTTCTACGGGCTCCTCTCTCCATGCTAGATCCTGAACCTTTTCTTTTTTATTACCTATAACCGTCTCAGCGAATGAAAGTAATCTCTCTGTGGCATCTTCCCTTCTGTTCAATAGTACGTCTTCGACGTGTTCGAGAAGGTCATTTGGAATCTCATCGTACACCTCAATCATACCTGCATTGACGATACCCATGTCCATACCCTCATTAATAGCATGATATAGAAACGCAGAATGCATTGCTTCTCTCACGGTATTGTTTCCGCGAAATGAAAATGACACATTACTTACTCCACCGCTTACTTTTGCTCCAGCAAGATTCTCCTTAATCCATCTTGTGGCTTTGAAGAAATCGACAGCATAATTATCGTGCTCTTTTATTCCTGTTGCTACAGGAAAAATATTAGGGTCAAATATGATGTCTTGCGAATTGAAATTCAGCTTGGCAATGAGTAAATCATAGCTTCGCTTGCAAATATCGATTCTTCGTTGGTAGGTATCTGCTTGACCGTTCTCATCGAAGGCCATGATGACAACTGCAGCACCATATCGCTTTATTTTTCTGGCTTGGTACAAAAAAGGCTCCTCTCCTTCCTTAAGACTGATCGAATTGACGACTCCCTTTCCTTGAATACATTGAAGGCCAGCTTCAATAATCTCCCATTTGGAAGAGTCGATCATTATTGGAATTCGAGATATTTCAGGTTCTGCCGCAATCAGATTCAAAAACCTAACCATGGCAGCCTTCCCGTCCAACATCCCTTCATCCATGTTGACGTCTAAGATTTGTGCACCATTTCTTACCTGATCAAGTGCAACACTTAGTGCTTCCTCATAATTGTCTTCCGCTATCAATCGAGCAAACTTTCTTGAACCTGTCACATTGGTTCTTTCTCCTACATTAACAAAGTTTGTCTCGTCCGTGAGCACGAGTGGTTCAAGACCACTCAACATCATATTTGGAATCCCCATTAATAAATTACATTAAGACTTGCCAGCTGTCATCTGAACCCCCATGAACCCAGTCTTTGAATTGCTCCTTGCCGCCCCTTATCGACCAATCAGAGTCGATAGTAAGTCTTGAGCTTATACCACCTCTAGGATTACAGTTCATTACGATTCTCATCCTAACCGGATCATATACCTCCATTAGATGGTCATAAAAAATATTGATTAGTCGCTCATAGGAGACCGTAATATCTCTTAAATGAAACACATATTGCTTCAGTGACTTAAGTTCAATAATCTTCTTTTTTGGATACATCGTCAGGTAAACATTTGCAAAATCGGGTTGCTCTTTTACACCTAAAAATGTGAACTCTGGAATTTTTATTTTAATCTCATAAGCCTCTTCGGTTGGATTTGGTAATCCTTTAAGCAGGGACTTATCAATTTCACTAAACAGTTTCTGAGACATCTTCTTTTAATCTTGGTTTATAATCTTTTACTAGATCTACTATTGCTTTTATATGATCTGGCGTGGTACCGCAACAACCTCCTATGATATTAACCAGACTCATGTCCAAATATTCCTTGATCAAATCAGCCATTTGCTCAGGACTTTGATCATATTGCCCGAACTCATTTGGAAGCCCCGCATTTGGATGTGCACTAATAAATCGATCTGATTTATCTGACATTACCTGCACGTACTGACGTAATTGATCAGCGCCTAGCGCACAATTAAGACCTACTGATAACAGCGGAATATGACTAATGGATATCAGAAATGCCTCTGTGGTTTGCCCGGACAAAGTTCTCCCCGATGCATCTGTGATGGTCCCACTCACCATAATTGGATAAACCTCCCCTCTCTGCTCGAAGCATTCTTGAATGCCAAATAAGGCGGCTTTGGCATTTAAAGTATCAAATACTGTTTCTACTAATAGAATATCCGCACCACCATCAAGCAATGCATTTGCCTGGAGCTTATAGGCTATCCTTAGGTCATCAAAAGTAACAGCGCGAAATCCTGGGTCATTCACGTTTGGTGATATCGAGGCTGTTCTGTTTGTGGGCCCCATGGATCCCGCTACAAATCTTGGCTTCTCAGGAGTAACCAAAGTGAATTTTTCACTCGCTTCTTTAGCTATTCTAGCCGACTCATAGTTCAATTCATAGACCCATTTCTCAGTATCTAATCCATAATCTTGTTGAGCAATCGTAGTGGAACTAAAAGTATTAGTCTCTACAATATCCGCCCCCACCTCTAGATAAGCTTCATGAATTTCGGAAATAACATCTGGTCGGGTAATTGATAATAGATCATTATTCCCTTTCAAAGGCTGCTCGTGAGCTTTTAACTCTTCGTTCCGAAAATCGTCTTCAGTAAGTGGATGACGCTGAATCATGGTACCCATTGCCCCATCCAAAACCAGAATTCGCTCTTTTAATATGCTTTCTATCTTACTCATTTCTGCATTATCTCGAGAAAGACAGTTGAGCCGTCCATTTATCTGTCCCCTTTAGGGGTAGGAAGTAGCACCTTGCATGGCCACAGGTTGCTAAGGTATCTTAGGGCCTATTCCCTCCACCTTTCTCGATAAGAATGCAAAGATAGATGTGGTTTTTATTGTTTTGTTATGAATCTCAAAATGATTTTCTCAATTCACTTGATTTTTTTTTAAAAAACAGAAGATATGCTAAGGTTATGTCTGCCATCAGCAGTCCGAAAAACTCACGTGTTCCTTCGATGTATGGTTTATCATCACTCATCCCTGAAATTAAGTCACCTGAATTCTCAATTGTTAACCATTCAACAACATAAGGTAAGTGCAGCAGCGTGTACAGCACCATCGCAATTAGAAATAGCATGACGGTACTTTTTGGAAACCAGCCTAATCCCTTAAGAACACAGACTATCCCTACTATTCCATAGATAACTATCCATAGAAAGGGGTCTGGATCGTTATACTGAACTACAGCAAATAGAATGAAAAGAGCTCCTAAGAAATATTGAATCCACTTCATATCAAAAATCAATTCGGTAGGTGATATTAGGTATCATTCCTAACTGGGTATTCTGTAATTCTTCATTTAAAAAGGTATCGTAGTAGAAGAAAGAGGCGTTTTCACGATTCAACAAATTTTGAATATCCAAGGAGAATGTCCTTGTTGACTTGTCCTTTGCCTTTGTCATTTGAATTCTAAGATCAGTTCTCAGGTATGGAGTCGTTTGAATATAATCCACTGGTGCAGCTAAAAGGAGTCGATCTGGAGACTCCGATCCCAAGAGATTATCGAAGCTCTGATACCAATTTCCACCTTGCACCGTTTGTCTCATGCTTATTTCAAACCTTTTCTCCTGCTTTCTTAATTCAATCTCTTTTCCAAGGTTTGCCACCCCATTATATCTGGCATTGTATCTGTTATTTAAATTACCGCTGTAAATAGAATTAAAATAGGTAGCACCTATCAAAGCAAACCATCCGTCGCTGGTATTACGCTGGACATTTGCAGAAACCCCACTAGATCTGGCACCTGTATCACCCAATCCCAAAACTTGAACGTTTGAAAAATCATACAAAAAAGACTCAAAGTTTCCAGACCAATTCGATGTACTCCATTCATACCCTATAACCGATCTTTGAGAGGTTATAAAATCAGTTGAGCGATCAGCCTCAGAAAACGTAGGAATTCCAACTTGATTGAAGTACTGGTTATCGGGGTTCAGTAGTTGACTATAATTACCAAAAGAGACATAAATACTCGACCCGTCCAATAAATAACTGAGCTTTGCTCTATAATCAAATGCACTCTCACTGAATGAATTGTAATACTTGATACCCAATTCTGAATTAAACTGAGGACCAATAAATTGTCCCCAATCAGCACCTATAAAACCTAGCCCCTTATTCCACTCCGATTTGCCAACTGAGGTAGGGTTATCACTCCTCCAATTGTAAATATTTGATCCCAACTGAATATTTGCTGACCCATTCTTGAACGAGAGCGACTTTTGAAGAAGGGCACTATTGATCATTCGATCATCATCAGTATTTAAATAAAAACTTGCATTGTCTAACTCATCGTATAGCGTTTCATTTCTGGATTCAAAGGAACCAGATAATGCATACGAGAATGACAAAGAATTTTTATCGTACCGTATTCCCACAATAGCCAGGTTCCCTTTATAGTTAATATCACTAAGGTCCTTTTGCCTTTCAGCATTTGCGAAACCAGTATGTTCAAAATCATTATTACTATCTCCTCCAATTACAAAGAATTTCAGTTTTCCTTCATTCCTCAAGTTGATTTTTGAAACCACCGACAAATCCTGATAACCTATACTTTCGCCTCCAAAATCCACTCCAAATTGTGAAAGTAGTCCCGTAAATGAATATCTATAGTTCACTAGCAACTGAGTTTTCTCGCCAATAGGACCATCTGCCATTAGATCAAATCCAATTAAAGATGCCTGAGCTGTATACTGAAAGAACTCTTGATTTCCAGATTTCAACTTTAAGTCAAATACTCCCCCCACACTATTGGATAAGTCAGCATTCATGGCTCCGAAATTGAAACTTGAATTTCCCAATACCTGTGCACTTATAGCATTAACTCCACCGCCTGTACCAGCTGGCTGATCATTCAACGTACCGGCATTAGACAAATGGTTTGGATTAATAATTTCTACATCCTCTAACCTCCATACATTATAATTTGGAGAAAGTCCCCTAACAGAAATCTGATTGTTTTGATCATTTGCAATGTTGAAAGAGCTAATTACATTGCTGTGAATATTA
>JAYPLE010000004.1:226374-258565 GCA_038129245.1 Flammeovirgaceae bacterium
GATTACATCCGGTGAAGTTGTCATGATTCTCGCGGGGTCATAATAGGTAGAGGCGAATCGGTAAATCTGATCTTCACTTATTGATCTCTTACCTCCTACTTGAAATGGCTTTTCTGAAAACACGGTGACTTCTTCCAATGAAACCGGCAACTGGTTCATGCGTACATCTTGTACAGTTACACGATTTCCCTTAATCAAAACATCGTTGACCATTTGATCTCGATAAGCAATAAAACTAACAGTTAGCTTGTATCGTCCAGGTTCTAGCGAATTGAACTGATATCGTCCCGCATCATCGGTAACTGCGGAACTACCTTCACTTAGTTGTACCAGAGCTCCAGACAATGGGGTACGATCTACCCCGTCTTCAATAACTCCACGCAGCACTTGCCCTTGCGAAAAGAGTGATGTCAACAGCATCACTCCTGCACATATTCCTCTCATATAAAAAGGTCTTTAAGCGATTGCTTAAATTTTCCTGATTTTAATGTTACGAAACCATACTTTGTCGCTATGGTCCTGTAAGACGATATGTCCTGACCTTGCTGTTCCAAAATCTGGCATATTCTTGAATTTGCTATTTGCTACCATGGTATCCCACTGATCGTCCCAAAGTGTAGTTTCGACTACCTTATAACCATTCAACCACTGCTGAAGGTTTCCATCTTTCATCACGACTCTGACTCTATTCCACTCATTTGGCCCATTTGCAGTGACGAATCTAGTAGGTATCAAATCATACAAATCACCCGCTCTGTGTTTATATATTTGACCATCCGGATGACGTTCATTATCTAAAATTTGCATTTCAGGACCTGTTAACCATGGGTAGGGATAATCTTCCCCTTCCAATGTATTAAATATGATTCCACTATTTCCTCCGCTTGAAATCTTCCATTCCATATAAAACTCATAGTCTTCATATACTTCATCCGTTACTACCATATCACCCGCTCCTCCAGCTGTCATATGAACAGTTCCTCGGTCGATGATCCATTTTGGATCTAAAGATTGCTTATTGAAGTTTCTTAATCCATTTTTCGACACTCCATCGAATAACATCTTCCAGCCTGCACTCTTTTCAGATGAGGTTAATACATTATTCTTGATTTCATAGGGAACATGTTCTACTGGTTTATCAAATGGAATATAGTTTAATGTGTACCAAGCCTCTGTAGACCATAACTCATGATTTGCCTCGCTCTCAAAAGGTCTTACAATCCGGAAATACACCATATGATCCTCTTTTAACCCCGGTATAGTAAAGTTCACTTTCTTTCTATCTTCTGACATTGAAAACTGAGTTGGCTTTAATGTTTCTAGGTCCATCTTAGGTCCACCGTATTCAGCAGTAGGCAGATAATACCATTGTTGAACTAAAAAATCATCTTGTGTTATGTACTGCCCTTCTTTAATAGGCTCTGTGAATGTGATCTCAAAACCATTTGATCTTGCAGAAACTGACAGCATTTCAAATGTTGAATTCTCATTATATACCATTCTCTGAAGACCGTACTTAAGCTTTCCTGTTTGACCCCAGTTACCTGAAACGCCAATTCCTCCAACCATAAGGGATCCGTCTGGTGCCCAGGCGATTCTATTCACACCAGCTTCAATTCCCTGTGTAAACCTGAATACTGCACCTTGATACATATCGTTTACTTCTTCGACGAATACTCGTTTCACGCCACCGTGTGTTACCTCCCCGTGAATCATCTGACCATCATAGGGACCATGATCTAATGCTAAGGGAGTACTTGGACTATTACCGATCTCATCTTGCGGCAACCAAACAACGGGCTGAGTAATAGGTAAATCCTCCGTACCTTCAGGATCAACTGACCGTTGTCCATAGAAGGCTCCATTCTTGACATGTACTATTTTACTAGAAGGCAACCAATCTCCCTGGTTATCGGCAATAAATAGCTCACCGTCTATTCCTTTTCCTATGCCGTTTGGAGTCCTGAGGCCGTGAGCAATAAGATTTGCTTCTCCCGTTTCCTTGTTAATCTTCAACACTTTACCTCTATCAGGTATCTGTGGCTGAGCGCTGGCACCTCCCGGAAGAATTGCTGTTGCTAAAGCTCCGTAGAAATGACCATCTTGATATTCTAAACCAAAGGCAAATTCATGGAAATTGGAAGACACTCTCCAGTCATCGGAGACAGTTTCATAACGATCAATCACTTCATCGCCATCTTCATCAATAAGCTTTGTAAGTTCCTGCTTTTGTAATACATAAATCTCCCCATCTACCACTTTTATTCCCAAAGGTTCTGCCAGTCCTGAGGCAATAAGCTTAACAGACATTTTTGATGGTTCTCCAGATTGCCAGTTATCAACAACGTATACAGGACCTAATGAATCCCAGGTACAAACCAGTAACCTCCCATCCGGTAGAAACTCTAAACCTCCTACTCTGGGTTGAAAATCGTCAGGCCGCGCTTGATAAATATCGTAGGACGGGTGCAGGCCAGCAAGCCATTCACGATCTCCGGGTATAGCTTTGGCAAGCTGATCTGGCTCTACATAGGGGGATGTCTCCATCAACATATCAGACGTATGTGATATCATCGATTCATCTAGCAGTATAAAATTAGCGGAGGTCTTGTCAAATATTTGAAGAGAAAGAAATGCCCCTCCACTACCTTGAAAAAAGGTTATATCAACCTTATGTTGACCTTTAGTTAGCCATACTTCTCCATCGCGAATACGAGGACCATGGAAACCTCCATTTTCGATGACTTCTTTACCATCAATTGTTAACCAACTCCCATCATCACTTATTAGTCGAAAATCGTAGCTACCGTCTTTTTCAATTGAAATATTGCCTTTGATCCTCAATACAAATCCACTTCTAAATACATCAAAGTCTTTCTCTGAAAAAGCATGTAGCTTGTTTACTACTCCATTTTTGACGGGTTTTCTACTTAAAATATCTTCCAGTGAGCCATCAGAATCATATGCCTTATATGCATTTATTGCCCACCCGGGTCCTCCGGAAGAAGTCTGATTCTCCGCTAACTTTATAGGGATAGATTTCAGTCCAATATTAAGCTTATTATACTCAGCATCTAAATCGTTATTATCTAAGGATAGGATATGCTTAACCATTTTTTCAGCATCGCCTTTGGTTAAGTCAGGGTGGGCTGTCATTAATACCTCTCCCCAAATCCCACTACCACCTTTAATGATCTTAGATGCAAGCATTTCCACAGAAGCATCGCTGTCATCGTACTTGCGAGCTATCTGAATATAGGCTGGACCGATCGTCTTTACTTGGGCATTATGGCAAGCCTCACAATCGCTTCTTTCAATCAAAGATACACCTACAAGCTCTTCAGAACTTTCTTCCTCGCCTTCTTCCAGAGGTTTGAATTTGTCAAACCCGGGATGAAAGAAGTTTTTTACTATACTGCCATCAGAAAGCCACAAGGTCCCTCTTAAAGCTAATAAGGTGCCTTCATCATACTCGACGTTTTCCTTTTCTGCCAGTTCAAACTCTCCGGTAGTATTAAAATCCTCCTCTGTCATCATGGAATTGAAAGATGTCATTAGACCTACGCGATACCCTTCATCACCCATTAACGTGTACTCCCTTACCAATCCAACCTGCTTACCTCTAACTAAATGCTCAGGATGCTCAGATACCATTATACTTTGGCCTCCTGGAAGCTGTAATTCATAATCAAGTATTAACCGGTTGTTTAGGATTGAATGCCCTTTGTATCTTAGTTTATGCGCTACTTTTATACCCTCTTTTTCAACAATCCAGCTATCCTCTCCTTTTTCAAAAAAAGCATAACCTAAACTTGTGGGCTGAGGGCCGTGCACGGTTGTATATACTGCACCGTCGAAGTTTACACCTCCTTTCCATGCCTTGTACAATAATCCATTTTGCACATCATAACTCACCCAAAGATCATCATGTAAAGCAGCCGTTAACATTCTAGGCTGTTGATCCATTACAGATCTAAAGACCCACATATCCATAGGTCTTTCAACGGTCTTTTCAGGTAAACAACCCTGCAACAATAGAAGCACAACCGTGCTTACTGCTATTAAATTCTTCATCTTCATTAATTACTAGATACCTAATATTCGTTTATTCGTTTGCTTATCAACACTCCCCCCTGCAAAATCATCAAATGCTTTCTCAGTTACTTGAATGATATGATCCGCTATGAATGGAGCTCCCTCCTCAGCACCTTGTTGCGGAGACTTAATGCAACACTCCCACTCCATTACGGCCCACACATCGCATCCATACTGACTTAGTTTGGTAAATATCGAACTAAAATCAACGTGCCCATCGCCTAGCGATCTGAATCTACCTGGCCGGTCAACCCACCCTTGGTACCCTCCATATACACCTGACTTACCTGTTGGATTGAACTCCGCATCTTTCACGTGAAACATTCGAATAAATTCATGGTAATGATCGATGTATTGAATGTAATCCAGCTGCTGTAAAACAAAATGACTTGGATCATATAATAATTTGACAGCCTCGTGCCTGCCTGTCGCTTCAAGAAACATTTCGAATGTCACTCCGTCATGTAAATCTTCTCCCGGATGCACCTCATAGCATATTTCCACCCCTTGAGCTGTTGCATGATCGAGAATCGGCAGCCACCTTTTTGCTAATTCTTCAAATCCCTGCTCGACAAGTCCTGCTGGCCTTTGAGGCCATGGATACATGAAAGGCCAGACCAATGCTCCTGAAAAGCTCGCCTGCCTATCCAAACCTAGGTTTTTACTAGCAGATGAAGCGTTCTTTACTTGCTCCACAGCCCATTCCGTCCGCGCCGTTGGGTTTCCTTTTAAGTCATCCGGAGCAAATGCATCAAACATGGTGTCATAAGCAGGGTGAACCGCAACCAACTGACCCTGAAGGTGAGTAGAAAGTTCTGTGATTCTAAGACCTGCTGCCTCGACGACGCCTTTAATTTCATCACAATAATCTTTACTACTTGCTGCCTTTTCCAAATCTATGACCCTACTATCCCATGACGGTATCTGAACTCCCTTATATCCCAGTGCAGCTACCCACTCACATATGTCTTTGAGATTATTAAATGGGGCTTGATCGTCTAAAAATTGGGCTAGAAAAATTGCAGGTCCTTTTATCGTATTCATGTAGTTATTGTTTTATTTCAACTTCTTGGTTTCGTCCAAACGTTTCCATTCTTTGATGAGTTTACCACTGCTTCCACTAACGACATCCCCGCAACTCCTTCTTCAATGCCAGGGAAATCATAAGCAGCATCATAGACCTCACCAAATAAATGTCTTCGAACATCCAAATTAAAGTTTCTGTAAATATTTGCGAACGCTTCCAGATACCCTTCAGGATGACCAGAAGGTGTTCTTGTATTGACCATTGCTTCATGGGAAAGATAGCCACCCCTATCAGCCCCTGTACGGTATACCTGATCTGGTTTTCCGTGATCTCTAACAATAAGTGAATTTAAATCTTCTTGTTTCCATTCCAACCCACCTTTATCTCCAAATATTCTTATTTTCAAATTATTCTCCTCTCCATTAGCCACCTGTGAGGCCATAAGCACACCATTTGCACCATTTTCAAAATGCAGTAAAACGTTGGCATCATCGTCTAACGGCCTACTTGCGATAGTCGGGCGAATCTCGGAAAGCACCTCTGTAATTCGTAGACCTGCTACATACTCTGCAAGATTAGCTGCGTGTGTACCTATATCTCCAAAGCAGTTGCTTATCCCAGCTTGAGCAGGATCTGCCCTCCAAGCAGCTTGTTTTTGACCTGTATCTTCCAGTTTCTCAGTTAACCAACCTTGAGGGTACTCCACCAAAACTTTGTGTACTTTACCAATCTTACCGTCCCTCACCATGGCCATGGCTTGCTTGACCATAGGATAACCCGTGTAGGTGTAGGTGACAGCAAATGGTAAACTAGTGGCATTAATAATTTGGCGTAATTCGAATGCTTCCTCAATTGTAAACGAGAGTGGTTTATCAATTATCACGGGAAAGTCATTTTCCAAAGCAAGCTTGGCCGGTTCAAAATGCATCACATTTGGAGTCACGATCGAGACAAAATCCATTCGAACCCCCTCAGGTAATTCTTTCTCTTTTTGAATCATTTCTTGAAAAGATCCGTAACACCTCTTTTCATCTAGGTAAAGTTCTTTCCCGGAATTCTTTGACCTTGCCGCATCGCTGCTAAAAGCACCACATACCAAATCAATCTGACCATCCATGTTTGCAGCTATACGATGAACAGCGCCTATAAAAGCACCCTGTCCACCGCCAATCATTCCCATTAGTAATTTTCGATGTGACATGCTATGTCAAATTTAGATTTCTTCCCAAACTTGCCCTTTAGCATTAGACTTCAGAGCTGCTTCAATAAATCTCATCCCCCTTACACCGTCAATGATTTTGGGATATGCCCCATCAAAGTAATCCTCTTCTCTAATGGCTGCGGCAACTCCGTTGTAAATATTTCCCATAGCATCAAAAATGCCTTCCGGGTGACCTGATGGGAGTTTTACGCTTTTCTTTTCAAAATCAGAAGTGTACGGATTTCCTGGTTTATAGACCTGCATAGGTTGACCCTCAATCACATGATAGAGATAATTTGGATTTTCCTGTTCCCATTTCAATCCTCCTTTATCTCCATACACAGCTATCCTCAGATTGTTCTCCTCTGCGGTAGCAATTTGGCTCGCTCGAATGATTCCTTTAGAACCGTTTGATAATCTCAAAAAGGAACTTCCGTCCACGTCCAACAGATTGTCATCATAAAGCATATTCAGATCACATAGTACGGAATCGATAGTCAAACCAGTGGTGTACTCCACCATATTGAATGCATGTACACCTATGTCACCCATACAGCAAGATGACCCCGCCTTGGACGGGTCTAATCGCCAAACTTTTTTTCTCTCTTCCGGATCATGAATAACCGGATTGATCCAGCCCTGATAATATTGAGCATCAACTTTTTGAATCTTACCTATCATTCCCTCTGAGATCATAGATTTCATCTGACGTACCATTGGATAACCGGTGTAGGTGTGTGTTACAGCGAATACTGCCTGCCGACGCTCAGCAATTTGCTGCAATTCAATAGCCTCTTCTGACGTAGTTGTGACGGGTTTTTCACAGATCACATGAAATCCTGCTTCTAGCAATTGCTTTGACATTGAGTAATGCAAGAAATTAGGGGTGGCAACGGTAATGACCTGCATTCTTTCATTTTCGGGTAGCAGATGCTCCGACTTTATCAGATCATCAATAGTTTTATATACTCTCGTATGATCCAATTCAAGCTTAGCAGCAAAAGATTCAGCTAGCTTAAAATCGATACTAAATGCTCCTCCAATCAAGTTAAAATTATCACCCATGTTGGCAGCAATCCTATGCACCACGCCTATGAGAGAGTCCGAACCCCCTCCGACCATTCCCAATCTTATTTTACTCATAAATGATTTATAAAAATTTAAAGGCTTTGCTTCAATGCAATACAGAAGCTGACAATTTTTGAAAGCTATCAACAAAATACTTCAAATTCAAAAAATAAGTCAATGCAAACCTTTGCAGAACATCAGATTATTACAACTCTACTAATTTGCTTTGATATTGAAAATAAAATTTGTTTAATTGGAGTCGTAACCTAACTGCCGCTAAGGCTAAATACTATGAATCGAAATCGATTATTTATTGCAAGCTGCTTTGCCCTTCTGACTACTGCGTTTGCTTTTGGCATCAGAGCCGGTATTATGAATGATCTCGTTACAGATATGAGTCTCAATGATAGACAACTGGGATGGATCAATTTCATGGGAATTTTTGGTTTTCCAATAGCGACACTCATCGGAGGCCCTCTATACAATTCTCTTGGACCGAAAAAAATTGGAGATATTGCATTCATCAGCCACATATTGGGAATCACGTTCTCGATATTATCAGGAAGTTTTATAACGCTATTCTTCTCTACGTTTTTTATCAGCTTCGGAAACGGAATGGTTGAGGCAGCATACAACCCCATGATAGCTTCCATGTACGATGACAAGAAGGCTGTCATGCTTAATAGATTTCATGTATGGTTTCCTGGAGGGATAGCGATTGGTTCAGTTTTAGCCTTGATGGTCACTGGCATTGGTGGAGGTTGGCAAATGAAGTTAGGGATCATGTATGTTCCTGCTCTTATTTATTTCTTTATGTTTAGGGGGCAGACGTTTCCTGACCCTGCGGAAGAAGCTGCTACTTCAACTTCAGAAAATGTCAAAGCAATTTTCAGCTCTCCCATATACTGGTTGATGTTGGCATGCATGGTATTAACAGCAACTACAGAACTTGGAACACAATCATGGGTAGAAAGAATACTTTCAAACTCGGGAGCGCAGCCTCTCTTAGTTTTGGCTTTAGTGACTGGTCTTATGGCATTGGGAAGATTGTTTGCAGGTCCACTTATTCACCGTCTTAACATTACCGGTGTGTTATTAACTTCCTCTGTCATCGCAGCTGTAGCGATCTATATGATGAGCTTTGCTACAGGTGGAATGGTTTACATAGCAGCAATTTTATTCGCAATTGGTGTTTGTTACTTCTGGCCAACCATGATCAGTTTCGTAGCGGAATACTTACCAAAAACAGGAGCACTCGGGATGTCACTAATTGGGGGAGTAGGGATGTTAGGACTTTCTATTTTTCAACCCATCATTGGTGGTTGGATTGAAGGTCATAGGGTAGCCAAATCTGCAGAAGGATTAACAGGCGATGCATTAGAACTTGCAGCAGGTCAAGCCACATTAGCTAACATCGCTATACTTCCAATTATATTGATTGGAGCCTTCGCAATACTCTATTTTTGGCAATCAAAGCAAAAAAATACTGCACATTAAAACAAAAAAACCTGGCTATAAGGCCAGGTTTTTTTATCACTCATTATTTAGCTGCAAATGCTTTTATCAGCTCTGCTTGTTCGGGAAATATATCCATTAACTCCTCTGCAGAGACTAGTCTAAAATCTTCAAAATCAAATCCCGGACTGACCATACACCCTACTAGCCCATAATTTTCATCCTCCTTCACCTCAGCAGAAAAAACAGCGCCTGCAGGAATTACTAATTGAGGTTTTGCATTTTCAGAAAGCCCCACTATATGCTGTTCGTATATGCCATCCACAAACAAATGCACTACCAATTCGCTACCAGCATGGTAATACCATAGTTCGTCTGAAGCAAGTTGATGCCAATGAGAAATATCTCCCGATTCCAATAAATAGTAAATGCTTGTTGCCAGGCTACGCTCTATATCTTCCGCTGACAAGGACACATGGCTTCTGTAAAGTTCTGCATAATAGCCGCCTTCTGGATGTTCAGACATCTCCAGCCTTTTGATCCAATCTGAAGCTTTCATAATCTTGATTGTAAAATTGAAATTCTAGGCAAAGCTATTCAATGAAAAGCGAAGAAGTCCACGCCACAGCCTCTCACCTCTTTATAAGAAAACTCAAACCATTACTCATTCCTGATTATCAAAAAAAAGTCCCTGGCCTAATGCTAAGACAGGGACCTTCTGGAAATTACTTGATCTTACCTAAAGAAGCCCGTTTACTTTTCTAACGGCTTCAGCACTCTCATACAAATTAGTTTTCTCCGCATCTGAGAGCTCAATCTCAACAATTCTTTCAATTCCGTTTTTACCAAGAATGGCAGGAACTCCTATGCTTATATCGGATAGCCCATACTCACCCTCTAGTAAACAAGAACATGGGAACATCTTTTTAGTATCACAGGCAATCGCTTGCACCATAGCAGAAACTGCAGCTCCCGGAGCATACCAAGCTGAAGTTCCTAACAGTTTGGTTAATGTTGCTCCTCCCACTTTCGTTTCTTCTTTCACATAAGTCAACTGATCCTCAGAAAGGTAAGCAGATACAGGCACACTGTTTCTTGTTGCAAGTCTAGTCAAAGGAATCATTCCGGTATCGCTGTGTCCCCCGATTACCATACCGTCGACATCAGATGCTGGACAATCCAAAGCTTCGGAAAGTCTGTATTTAAATCTTGCTGAATCAAGAGCACCACCCATGCCAATGATCCTATGTTTGGGCAGTCCGGTTGCTTTATGTGCTAAGTATGCCATAGTATCCATCGGGTTTGATACTACAATTAGGATTACATCCGGAGAATGCTTAATCAAATTCTCCGCCACTGACTTTACAATTCCAGCATTGGTAGAAATTAATTCTTCTCGTGTCATTCCGGGTTTTCTGGGAATCCCCGATGTGATCACTGCAACATCACTACCAGCAGTTTTCGAATAATCATTAGTAGTACCTGTGATTTTAGAATCGAAACTGTTCAATGAAGCGGTTTGCATTAGGTCCATTGCTTTTCCTTCAGCAAATCCTTCTTTGATGTCAATAAGAACTACCTCTGAAGCAAAATCTTTAATTGCTATGTACTCAGCGCAACTGGCTCCTACTGCCCCTGCACCAACAACTGTAACTTTCATTTTTATATTTATCGTTTAAACAAGAATGTATTCGAACGTCAAAACTACAATTCTATTGGCGTTTTATGAAGACAATTAGCACAAGTCATCTATTGCATGGCAACCTTGTGAATTCAACCACTTTTTTTGTCTTGTTGGTCACTCGGCCAACATGACTTATGCGTAATCCAGCTACCCAAATAATCTCATCACCACTCATTAACACGTGCGTATGCTCCTTATCCATATTTGAGACCTTCTCGTCTATCAGTAGATCACTGACTTTCTTATGACCTACCATACCAAAAGGTTGCATTTTGTCCCCATGCTCCCATCTTCTTAATTTCAGAGGATATTTTAATTGATCTCGATCTAAAAATGCTATTTCTTTATTAGCTGAAAGTCTTACATCTGAAATATCTCGATACGCTATCCTGTATTTCCAATTTCCATACTGCACTTCTAATTCATCTTCTAGTATGCGCATTTCAGCTTCGTGGCTAATCAATCTCAATTCCTCGATCAATATGAAGTCGCGATTAATATTCAATCGATGACTGGATGAAGAAAACAGTTGACCTTCGGGATTAAAAACTGCATCATGTATGTTTTGAACATCCTTGAAAATAAATCCATATCCCTTAGTAAGCTCAAAAAGTAGCATTAAGCTTTTTGCATCTTCCTTGATCCAGGCGGTTGAAACGCTTATGCGACCTCCTTCTTCTGAACAAAAATCCGATCTAATATCAGAAATCTTATCAGCTACCAGTTGATCTACTCCCAATAACCGTTCATGCGTAGCATCAAAATGATCCAAAAGAGCCGGATTTATTTGTTTTAACAAGGGAAGCACTTTCAAGCGAATATGATTTCGAGTATAATCTGGCTTTTGGTTTGATGAATCATCTCGCCACGGAATCTGATGCTGATTGGCATAGTTAAGGATCTCTTCTTTAGATTGATTCAAAAGCGGTCTTACGACATTCTGATTATTTTTGGGCAACATGCCTCTCAGTCCGGAAATAGATGTCCCTTTGGTCAGATTATGAAGAATAGTCTCAACATTGTCGTCTGAATGGTGTGCTGTCACAATTACATCCTTCTCCGAACGAGCTAAATGGCGAAACCAGAAATACCGAATCTCTCTCGCCATTAGTTGGATGCTCTTCTTCTCTTCTGCAGCCCTCACCTCAGTATTCTCTGTATGCACGTACACGGGGACGTCATAAGCATCACAAAAGTCTTGCACCAATTGCTGATCATGATCCGACTCCTTCCCTCGCAACTGATAATTTACATGCGCTACTGTAATTTTCAAATCCCAATCATCCCTGATTCTTCTGAGAAGATCTAATAGTACCATTGAATCAACACCCCCGCTAACTGCCACAACCAAATGCGCACCTGAATGAAAAAGATCATGTTTCTTAATGTATGACTGAAAAGAATCGAGCATATACAAAGTTGGATTTCTTATCGTTTAAACCAGTAGTTTTGCGACCATCTATGAAAGGTATCATTTACATAGTATTTATCTTTTCGACCAGCACAGTTCTCCTTGGTCAGAGTAAAATCCAATACCAGGCTGATACAGCTGTCGTAAAAGTGCAAAATAATGAGTCCATAAGGTACCTGTGGAAAATCAGCGATGATCGTCCTGTTCTTTTTAAGCAAAATAACACCAAGGTTAGCAATGATAGCTCTATCTATTTTGCAAAGAGGAATATTATGGAGTCATTTGGTAGCGTAAAAATCAAGGACGATTCTACCACGATTACTTCTGACTTGATGCTGTATGATGGCAATAGAAGAACTGCTCAACTAAGAAAGAATGTAGTGTACAATAACGGTGAGCGATGGATGTACACCGAACTCTTGGACTACAACATTGAAATGGAAATAGCTACGTATTCTAATGGAGGTAAGTTAGTAGATACTACAAACACCCTCACAAGTAGTTTTGGCGTTTTTTATTCTTTACAGAACTATGCTGTTTTTACGCAAAATGTAAAGCTCATCTCTCCGGATTTCGTACTTGAGTCAGATACTCTTAGATATAACACAGTAACGAAAGTAGCCTATACTGACGGACCCACGATCATAACCACTGAAGATGGAACAGAGTTATTTTCAAAAGGGGGTGAGTTTAGAACATACATTGACCAATCACAATTCATCAAGGGAAACGTCGAAACAGAAGATTACATATTACAAGGTGAAGAGCTCTTTTTCGATGACTTGAGAAAATACTATCGCAGCACAGGAAAGGTAAAGCTGACAGCAAAACAACGCGATGTAATCATTACAGGAGAGGAAGGATACTACGACCGAGCTTCAGGTCAAAGCGTAATTTACGGCAACCCGGTAATGAAAAGAATCATGGAAACTGACACGTTTTATTTGGCAGCAGATACATTGGTGGCAATAGAAAGTAAGTACGATACAGCTAAACGGATTCTGGCTTACCCGGATATAAGAATATTTAAAAGTAATCTGCAAGGATTGGCAGATTCATCAGCGTACTTCAGATCTGACTCTATCATTTTCATGTACGGAGACCCGCTGCTATGGACCAACAAAAATCAAATCAGGGCTGATACGATTGAGCTGCAATTGAAAGAACAAACCATAGAAAAAATGGTCCTTCATCAAGATGCCTTCCTTATCAATCAAGATACGCTTGGCAATCACAATCAAATCAAAGGTCGTAACATGACCACGTACTTTAGAGAGAATATGATTGACAATATAGAAGTTGATGGTAACGGGGAATCCATCTTCTACATACTAGACGAAGGAGATAGCCTTTTGGTAGGAATGAATCGACTACTGTGTAGCGATATGAAGCTCAGGTTTTCGAATAATGACATAGAGACTATCACTGTTTACAAGCAGCCGGAAGGACGCATTATCCCACCACATGAACTTTCAGAGACGGACGAAGCACTCACGGGTTATAGTTGGCTTTACGATAATCGACCATATTTGAAGGATATTTTCAGCAAACCTCAACCAATAGATAGAAGCAGAGAAAGAGGTTCCAGTAGACCATCTACTCCTCAGCGACCAAAAAATGATCCTTATGAATCTCCAGGCAACACAGAAAGATTCAGGTCTGGTGGTGGCAGAGGTCTAAAGGGAAAAGGTGGATTTTGATGAAAAGCAATTCTTAACAAAGTTTTAGAAACAGGTATGCTAAATTTGTAGCAACTTTATTCGTATATGAAAAAAATGCTATCCAGACTTTTGATATGGTGTTTCGCAGCGCTGTTGTTTGCAGGATGTGGTTTTCAAAAAATCAGAAAGAGTGCGGATTGGGAAGTTAAGTATAAAGCGGCAATGGATTATTATGAGGAGAAAGACTATTACAGGTCTAATCTTTTACTTGAAGATATTCTTCCAATTATCCGCGGCACAGAAGAAGCTGAGTTAGCAAATTTCATTTATGCCTACACGTATTACCATCAAGACCAGTTCATACTTAGTGCTCATTATTTCGAAACATTTAGCCAAGTCTATTCGCGTTCTGAATATGCAATGGAGGCTGAGTACATGTATGCTTACTCCATGTATCAACAGTCGCCAATTGCCGAACTGGACCAAACCAGCACTTTCGAAGCTATTTCTGCATTGCAGCTTTTCATTAACAAATATCCTACTGCAGAATACGCAGTAACTGCTGATCAAATCATAGATGAATTGCAGGTGAAACTTGAAGAAAAAGCGTACGAAAATGCGAAAATTTACTATACCATCAAAAGGTATAAAGCGGCATTGATAGCTTTTGAGAACTTCAGAAAAGATTACCCAGACTCAGACTATCAAGATGAAATTGCTTTCTACGCTGTAGATGCTGCGTATCAGTATGCGATGGTGAGTGTAGTGGAGAGACAAAAAGAACGGTTTGAGACTGCTGTGGAAAAATATCAATACATGGTCGACCGATTCCCTACTAGTGATTATATAAAACTAGCTGAAGAAGTTTATGTGAAAACTATCGAAGAATTAGCTAACTTTGCAGATCAAAAAAATTCATAAGAATGGCCATTAACGCATCTATAGTAACAAGAGATAACGATGACATTGCTGAGGTAACGGGCAATATCTACGAATCCATCGCCATTATTGGAAAAAGAGCAAGACAAATATCCTCCAAGCAAAAGGAGGAACTAAACAGCAAATTGGCAGAATTTGCATCTTCAGTTGATAACTTAGAAGAGATCTTTGAGAATCGAGAGCAGATAGAAATCTCTAAGTTTTATGAAAGAATGCCTAAACCATCAACTTCAGCTATTGAAGAATTCATGGAAGGCGAAGTATCATTCAGATACGCAAACGAAGAAGAATCTACCGAAGAGTAAAAAATCCGATGTTATCGGATAAAAAAATATTAGTAGCGGTTTGTGGGTCAATAGCGGCATTCAAAACCGCTTTTTTTATTCGTTTGCTTAAGAAAAGTGGCGCAGAGGTAAAAGTCATAATGACCGAAAGCGCCTCTGATTTTATTACGCCGCTTACACTGGCTACACTTTCTAAAAATCCCGTCTACGCTGATTTTTTTGATAAGAAAACCGGAAAATGGACCAGTCATGTTGAACTTGGTCTGTGGGCCGATATCATGGTAATTGCTCCTGCAAGTGCCAATACATTAGCTAAAATGGCCACCGGAACGTGTGATAACCTTCTTTTGGCCACTTATTTGTCAGCTAGATGCCCTGTAATGGTAGCACCTGCGATGGATCTTGATATGTTCTCACATCCTTCTACTCAGCATAATCTCAAAATCATACAATCTTTCGGGAATATCCTTATTGAGCCTGAAGAGGGAGAACTTGCCAGCGGGCTAGAAGGCAAAGGAAGAATGGCTGAACCAGAAAGCTTGTTGCTTCATTTGGAAGATTTCTTCAAAAAAAAAACCTCTTTTAAAGGAAAAAAGGTCCTGATTACTTCTGGACCAACACAAGAACCCATCGATCCCATCAGGTTTATCGGAAATCATAGCACGGGGAAAATGGGAAAAGCGATAGCTGAATCGTTCGTACGAAAAGGTGCAACTGTTCATTTTGTTACCGGGCCCGTATCTGTGTTCCCTAGTAATACCAATATTTACAAAGTGAAATCAGCACGAGAGATGCTTAATAAAGTGGAGTCACTCTACGACCAGTGTGATATTGTGATTTTCACAGCAGCTGTAGCTGATTATCGACCAAAAAATAGTTTCACGGAAAAAAAGAAAAGAGACGGTGATAATCTTTCAGTTGAATTGGTGGAGAACCCGGACATCGCCGTAACAATAGGGCAAAAGAAAACTGAAGGCAAACTTCATGTAGGCTTTGCATTAGAAACGCATAATGGCCTTGATTTTGCTAAAATGAAACTTAAGAACAAAAAATTTGACTTAATCATATTGAACCAAACCTCAGATGATGGTGCGGGTTTTGGTCATGATACAAATAAAGTGACCATTCTAGATAAAGACAATATAGTATTAGAATCAGAGTTGAAAAGTAAGGAACTTATTGCCGAAGATATCTTAGATCAAATTCAAATGATCTCAAAATGAAATACTACCTGATCGTTTTTATTCTTTTCTACTCTCTTGCTTCTTCAGCACAGGAATTGTTATGCAAGGTGACCGTAAATGCACAACAAATTCAAATCACAGAAAGATCCATTTTTTCAGAAATGGAAATCGCGATGTCTGACTTTATGAATAATACGAAGTGGACCAACGACGAATTCAAAGAGGAGGAAAAAATAAACTGTAATATCATACTAAATCTGGATCCTGAACAAAGTGACCCACTTTCTGGTAGGTATTCAGCTTCCGTGCAGATTATTTCATCACGTCCGATTTTCAATACTGACTATCAATCTATTCTGTTGAATTTTGGAGATACTGACTGGGTCTTTGAATATCTTCCCTCCCAACCCATTTTCTTCAATGAGAATGCATTTACCTCCAATCTTTCGTCCCTCCTGTCCTTCTACGCCTTTATTATTTTGGGTCTCGACTACGACTCTTTTGCAGATAAAGGAGGAGATTCATATTTTCAAAAAGCGTTTCAGGTAATGAACCTGGCTCAGCAGCAAGGCTACACAGGTTGGGATCAATTCAATTCGATAAGGAATAGATACTGGTTAATTGAGAATATTCTCCATCCTCAAATGCAGCCTTTACGCGAGGTTTATTATCAGTATCACATAAAAGGGATGGACACTTTTGCTGAAGGCCAAGACGAGGCACGCGAAACAATATACAGTAGTTTAAAGAAAGTACTCAATGTGAATCAGTCAAGGCCACGGGCTATCTACACTATCAGCTTTTTAGACGCCAAGTCTACTGAGCTACAAAAAATCTATGAGGAAGGTGACCCAGCCTTGAGAAGGAACGTTTATAACCTTCTGGTAAATATCGACCCAACAAAACGATCAGAATTTGATTCTATGATCAAGTAGATGGCAAAAAAACTCATCAAATTATCACCCGGTCGGTTAATAAAGGATTTCAAAATATGGAATTCCCACTACCTACATTTTGTCTTAAAAGACCGGTCGGTGCGTTTGCTGAAGCCAACGAAGTTGGAGGGAAAGAAAATTCACACCAAAACCACCAAGCATCATTCGATCATTATAAATTTGTCGACCATCGAAGAAATCTGGACAGAGACTGTCTACACCGTCGATAAATGATCAAAAGATTATCCATAAGTAATTACGCCCTAATTCAATCCCTGGAGTTAGAGCCTTCTAAGCAACTAAGCATTGTTACAGGAGAGACAGGTGCAGGAAAATCTATCATGCTAGGAGCATTGGGCCTGCTTATGGGAAATCGTGCGGACACCAAGGTACTTTGGAACCAGGAAAAAAAATGTGTTGTTGAAGCCACTTTCAACATCAAAGATTATAACCTTAAAAGCTTCTTTGATGAGCATGACCTTGATTTTGATGAAGAATGTATTCTTAGAAGAGAAATACTGCCAAGTGGAAAATCCAGAGCTTTCATAAACGACTCTCCCACCAACTTGATCCTTTTAAAAGAACTCTCACCTTTCTTAATGGATATCCATTCCCAGCATGATGGGTTATTACTAGGAGCAATGCATTATCAGCAAGGGCTATTGGATACATTCTCTACTCATGAGGAATTGCTCATGGACTATCGGTCACGATTCAACTCCTTCAAAGGAGCCAAAAAATTGCTACATGAGCTTGAATCTGCTGCTCAATTATCAGCACAAGAAGAGGACTACAAAAACTTCATACTAAAAGAACTTAAGGAAGTCGATCTGGAAAACATTGATGTTACTGCCTTAGAAACGGAGTTGTCTGAACTTGAAAATGCCGAAGAAATCCTAACGAGGCTTTCTGAATCTGATCAAATACTGGATCAATCTGAAACATCTGTCTTAGTGCAGTTAAATGAGTTATCAGGTATTCTCTTAAAGCTCTCCAGATTGAGCGTTAGTTATGATAGCTATGCTTCTCGGTTAGATAGCGCTTTGATAGAGCTCAAAGACATTCACAGCGATCTTTATTCCAAATCAGAGCAGGTGCAATTAGATCCTCAGCGACTTCAAGAAGTTAAAGACACAGTGGACACTGTTCAGAGACTACTAACTAAACATCAACTAAATGAAGTTCACGAGCTCGTAGGTTTACGTGATCGTTTGGCTTCTGAAATCAATCTCTTCAACAATAGAGAAGGCGAGATTGGGAAAGCCAGGCTAAAACTACAGGAAGAAGAATCCAGATTACTTAAATCTGGAAATGCGCTATCAAAAAGTCGTAAAAAACATGCGAAAGAATTCTCTTCGAATATTGAAAAGATCATTCATCAGTTAGGAATCGAAAACGGGAGTGTTTCCATCGAGATAGAGGATAAAATCCCAGATAAAACTGGAATGGATCAAATACAATTCCTCTTTTCTGCAAATAAAGGAATCTCTTCTAAGCCAATAAAAGAAGTTGCTTCAGGAGGAGAATTCTCACGACTGATTTTTGCTATTAAATACTTGATTGCGCAGAAAACTGCTCTTCCCACTATCATTTTCGATGAAATCGATACTGGAGTTTCAGGTGAAGTAGCGAATAAAATGATTGGTTTCATGAAGCAAATGGCAACTAATCATCAAATCTTATCAATTAGTCATCTTCCTCAGTTTGCTGCCGGAGGTAACCATCATTATTTCGTTTTCAAGGATCATTCTCAAGATAAGACTGAGACTAAAATAAAATTATTGAATGCAGATGAACGTGTCGAACATATTGCCCGAATGATAGCGGGTGAAGATATTACTAATGTTGCATTAGATAATGCACGTGAACTACTCAAACTCTAAACACTTATTCTTTTAGCTTTACATCAAAAAACAACACTATGGCCAACGATCTACTTAAAGGTAAAAAAGGTATCATTTCTGGCGCATTGGATGAGAATTCAATCGCCTGGCATGTGGCTGAACGAGCGGTTGCAGAAGGTGCTGAAATCACCTTAACAAACGCCCCAATTGCCATGCGAATGGGAAAAATCAATGAGCTTGCAGAAAAATGCAGTGCCGAGGTCATTCCTGCTGATGCCACCAGCGTAGATGAACTGGAAAATCTTTTCACTAATTCACAAGAACACCTGGGAGGCAAACTTGATTTTATTTTACACTCTATCGGAATGTCTCCAAATATTAGAAAAGGTCGTTCCTACGGAGAATTGAACTACGACTGGTATCAAAAGTCTATTGATGTGTCAGCACTTAGCTTTCATAAAATGATGCATGTTGCGGAAAAGCAAGATGCGATCAATGAGTGGGGCTCAGTCGTTGGACTATCCTACATAGCTGCTCAAGAAACCTATCCATTCTACACAGACATGGCAGACGCCAAAGCGATACTTGAATCTATTGCAAGAGGATACGGCTACCGATTGGGTAAGGCTAAAAAAATTCGAGTTAATACAATTAGCCAATCACCTACTCCCACTACAGCTGGTTCAGGGATTGGTGGCTTTTCAAACTTCTTTGATTTCGCGGAAAAAATTGCACCTCTTGGAAATGCCTCCGCGGCAGCATGTGCTGATTATTGCGTATTTATGTTCTCAGATCTCAGTCGCATGATTACCATGCAGAATCTTTTCCACGATGGTGGATACTCAAAAACGGGAATATCCGAAGACATCATCGATATGATGGAAAAATAAAACAGAATAAAAGAGGGATGGCACCATCCCTCTTTTGCTTCTAAAAGATAGATCTAATGCTGGCTTTCCCAAATGCAAAAATCAATCTTGGTCTTAACATTACCAGTAGACGACCCGATGGATACCACACAATAGAAAGTTGCCTTTACCCCATCCCCTGGCGAGATGTTTTAGAAGCAGTACCTGCCAAAGCATTTAAGTTTGATCAAACCGGACTTATCATTCCGGGAGATAACAGCAACAACCTTTGTGTAAAAGCTTATGAATTAATTAAAGAAGATAAAGGCATTGACCCTGTGCATATTCATTTGCACAAAGTCATCCCTATGGGTGCGGGGTTAGGAGGAGGTTCTGCAGATGGGGCTTTCACCCTAAAACTTCTCAATGCTATCTATCAACTAGAATACTCTGTGGAAAAGCTACAGGAGCTAGCAAGTCTATTAGGTAGTGACTGCCCCTTCTTCATAGAAAATAAACCAGCAATGGCTACTGGTACAGGAACAACATTATCCCCTTATGACCTATCACTCAAGGGGGCATGGATAGCCTTAAAACATCCATCTATTCACGTAAGTACCAAAGAAGCTTACAGTGGAGTAACCCCTAGATTACCTAATGCATCTATTGCAAAGCTCCTGAAAACTCCCATTGAAGCATGGAAGGGTTCTGTTCATAATGACTTTGAGGAGAGTGTCTTCGCAGGCCATCCTGAGATCAAGTCAATTAAAGAAGATCTCTACAATAAAGGTGCTAGTTTCGCTGCTATGTCGGGTTCAGGTTCAGCTGTTTTCGGAGTTTTCACAGCTGTCCCGAAACTAGAAGGTTTTCAGGTTTTCGAGATGAGGTAGTGGCTTTCCCTTACCTTAACACATCGGTTTCAATCGCTTTTTGGCCGTAGCGTTTGTTAAGAATTGGATAGGCTAATACGGAAAGCATAATCAACCCTGTTCCTAGGTAAAAACCAGGACTCATCTCTTCACTTTCCCCAAAAATTATCAGGGCTAATACAATCCCATATATCGGCTCCAAGTTTACAGAAAGATTCACTGAAAAAGCAGATAGTCTCTTCATCAACTTAATGCTATAAGAATAAGCAAAAACAGTGCATACTAATGCAAGTATTGATAAGTAAAGCCAATCAAGATGACTTGGTAATAGATGCAAAGGTTGATCAGAAAAGAAGTTCGTGTAGAAGGGGAAAAAGAAAACGATCGATACACATGCAAAAACCATTTCATAGAAGGTAAGACTGAAATGATTATTATGTTTTGTCAGGTTGGAATTGATAACAGTAAACAAGGCAGCACAAAGAGCCGATACCAAGGATAAAGAAATTCCCAGCACATATTTCACCTCCACATTGACAATGATGATCATTCCAATGAAGGCCAGCAAACCCAGCGCAACTTCAAACTTTCGGACTTTCTTTTTGAAATATATAGGTTCAACCAGGCTTGTCCAAAGGGAGGTAGTTGCCATACCGGCTAAGCAAACAGATGCCGTCGATACTCGGGCCGATAGAAAAAAAAGTATCCAATGTGTACCTAATAACACACCAACAAAAGCAGCACTCTTAACATCAGCAATGGAATTGAGTTTAAAACTAACTCCCTGAAACCACATAATAATCATGATACCCATGGCCGATATACCTGTCCTGTAAAACACCATCTCAACCGGCGGGGTTCTGATCAATAACCCTAATACAGCCGTAAAACCCCACGTCAAAACAATCACATGGAGAAAGAGGTAATCCTTGAATTCCTGGTTCATCGAGGCACCGTATGATACATGAAAACTGCGACGAAACTAAAAATTATATTTGGTATCCAAACCGAAACTATAGGATTAAACGTATTGGCTTCTGCAATTGATTTTGCCAATACAAATGCGATGATGTAAATAAAAGCTATAAGGAAACCCAAGGCAATCTGATACCCTGTTCCCCTACGGTTTTTTCGTGCGGAAACAATTACACCAATGAACATGAGGATAACCACAGAGAAAGGCTGCATAAAGCGAATGTACTTTTCTATATAGTACACTTGAACATCCTCAGCAGCTCTTGATAGCTGCAAGTCTATATGACGATTAAGTTCGGTCAGCGTCAATGTTTCCCATAAACGGTCTTTACTCTTAAAATCTTCCGGAGAAAGTAACAGCGTGGTATCCATACTAGTACCTGATTCAAACGTCTCTCCATCTTTATTCAGCATACGTCTTTCCCAGGTAATCAACTGCCATTTATGGGTAGTGGTGTCCCATTGAATGCGATTTGCATGAAGTTTTTCCAGCATGTTTTGTTCATTGATTCTCTCAAGCGTGACCCTATAACCAACATCTCGCTGATTATTGTACCGATCCATGTAGATATAGGCATCAGGTCCCACCTTTATATGTATGTTTCGATCACTGAAATAGAACGGCTTTTTAGTGTAAAGTATCTCAAAAGCAATCCGATACTTATTTGCATGCGGAATCACGTAAGCATTTAGAAAAAAGCTAAGAATGGCAATCATTGTGGCACCAATCAAGTAGGGCACCATCAAACGTCTAAAGCTTACTCCACTTGCAAGAATCGCTACAATCTCAGTCTGAGCAGCCATTCTTGCGGTCACAAAAACAGTGGCTATAAAAACAGTGATCGGAGAAATTAAATTTGAAATCCACGGTACAAAACTTAAATAGTATTCCAGAATAAGCCTCCCTGGAACGGCTCTTTGAATAAAATCATCGTTCTTTTCTGTGAAATCAATGACACAAATGATCAACACAAGAATGAGAACCACAAAAACATAGGTCTTAAGAAACTTCTTGAGGATGTAACGATCTATCTTCTTCATCATAACCTCCTACTCACTTTCTCGATCATCACATTTTTCCAGAAAGCAAAATCCCCTTTGATGATATGTTTTCTAGCTTCTTTTACTAACCACAAGTAGAAGGTAAGATTATGAATACTTGCTATCTGAGCTCCTAGTATTTCCTTTGAATGAATCAAGTGACGAACATAGGCTCTGGAATACTGCGTGCTCACGTAACCACCCAAGACCGGATCAATAGGATTGTAGTCTTTGACCCATTTTTCGTTCCGAATGTTAATGATTCCTTCAGTTGTAAACATCATGCCGTTTCTGGCATTACGTGTAGGCATCACACAATCAAACATATCTACACCCAGGGCAATACACTCAAGAATATTTGCGGGTGTGCCTACTCCCATTAAATAACGTGGTTTGTCTAGTGGAAGTATATTGCAAACAAGATCTGTCATGGCATACATATCCTCATGCGGCTCTCCAACTGAGAGTCCTCCTATGGCATTTCCTTCTGCTCCTCTACTTGCAATAAATTCTGCTGATTGCTTCCTTAAGTCCGAATACGTGCTCCCCTGCACAATTGGGAACAATGCCTGATCAAAATCATAAACAGGCTCTGTTTCATTGATTCTACTAATGCATCTATCCAACCACCTATGCGTCATGTGCATCGAATCAGTTGCATATTTTTTCTCACAAGGATATGGAGTGCACTCGTCGAAAGCCATGATAATATCAGCTCCTATTCTCCGCTGAATATCCATCACATTCTCAGGGGCAAAATCATGCAGAGACCCGTCAATATGTGACTGAAAGCGAACCCCTGACTCCGTAATCTTACGTCGATCACCAAGCGAATAAACTTGATACCCACCACTATCTGTCAAAATAGGTTTATCCCAACCATTGAACTTATGTAATCCTCCTGCCCCTTCGATTACATCCAATCCAGGCCTCAAATACAAATGGTAGGTGTTTCCCAGTATGATGTCGGCTGCTATGTCTTCTTTCAATTCTCTCTGTTGAACGGCCTTAACTGTACCTGCTGTACCAACCGGCATGAAAATGGGTGTTTGAATCTCTCCATGATTAGTAAGAATCACACCTGCACGAGCCTGACTCTTGGCATCAGAATGTTGAAGATCGAATTTCATAAAGGCTGTAAAAATACCGTGGCTGAAGGAGAATAGTCATTATTTTACGACCTGATTTCTCCTCTATGGATTGGTTACTTTTTACTTGGTACTGTTGGCTTGGATTAGCAAGTACATCCCTGATTATTATTTTGATTCAGGCCATTGTGATTCTTCGATACAGACCTCAGATAAATGCTGTACCAATTCCCGTATCGATCGTAGTAGCTGCTAGAAACGAAGCTGAAAAACTACCAACCCTTATTGAATCTATCATGAATCAAAAACATGGGCATTTTGACTTACAAATTGTACTTGATCGATGTTCAGACGATAGTCTGGAGATCATGAAACGACTAGAAGCGAGATACGAAAACCTAAAAACAATCATTGTAGATTATCTACCCGAGCATTTCAGCCCGAAGAAATTTGCGTTAACGCTCGGAATCAAAGGAGCCAAACAAGAGTGCGTACTATTAACAGATGCAGACTGCTTGCCAACAGGAGAAAATTGGGTATCCAGTATGAGTAGTGTTTTTGACAACTCTACAAATTTTGTTCTGGGTTATTCTCCTTACAATAAAACATCAGGTTGGTTAAACAGGGTAATAGACTATGAGACTTTCATCACAGGTTTTAATTATATAAGTAACACCCTTCTTGGTTCGCCATCCATGGCAGTTGGAAGAAACATCGTCATACGAAAATCTTTTTTCTTGTCAATTAATGGATATAACAAATACCAACACATTCAGGGTGGAGATGACGACCTATTGATTCAACACCATGCTTCTAAAAAATTTACTCGTGTCATGTGGGTTCCTGAAAGTCAAACTAGCTCACCAGCAAAAACTAATTGGTCTGATTATTACTTTCAAAAGATCAGACATTTCAGTGTTGGAAAATACTATAAAAGAACCTCCAAACTATCACATTCAATTAACTGGATAATCAACTTATTACTTTGGGTTAGTTTCTTTATTTTAGCGATACTTAGCTTGGATTTCTACCCTCTATATATTGGATTTTTTTTATATCATTTTATGAAAGGCTTAACCTACTGGTTGGTCAAACGTAGAATGAGCAATGGTTACTCAACTTGGTCGTTTCTTATCCTTGAACTGGTACAATTGGTTTTGACGCCAGTTTTTGTAATAGGGGCTCGGGTTACTACAAAGGTTAAATGGAAGTAAATCGTCAATTCTCAACTAAAGCACTACAGGATTTCAATTTGATAGACAAAGCAGTAATTGAGGGAGACGAAGGTGCTTTTGCCGACTTAATGAAAAGATATAAAAATCCTGTATATCACATGATCCTTAAAATGGTACGGAATGTTGATGATGCCGAAGATTTGACAATTGAGGCATTTGCGAAAGCTTTTAAGAACCTCAGTCGATTCAAAAAAGATTACACCTTTAGTACCTGGTTATTTCGGATTGCTACCAATAACGCTATTGATTTTATTCGGAAGAAAAGGCTTGATACGTACAGCCTGAATAGTGCTTTCTCTGATGATAATGGTGAGGCTGTAACCATGGATGTAGAAGACAATCAATTGACCCCCGACGATGCAGCTATTAATGCTCAAAAGATCGAATTGGTACGGATGTTCGTCGATAAGTTGCCTGCTAAATATCAACGACTTGTCAAACTCAGGTATTTCGAAGAACTCTCTTACGAGGAAATTGCTAAAGAATTGGACGCCCCTTTAGGGACAGTTAAGGCACAGCTGCATAGAGCACGGGAACTCATGTACGAGCTAGTTAAAGACAAGAAACAACACATCTAGAGCTTGGACGCGTCCATCATTACTAACTATTTTCCAAAACTAAGCGACACCCAGCGTCAACAATTCGAATCCTTAGGTGCTCTGTACGATGAGTGGAACCAAAAAATCAATGTTATATCAAGGAAAGATATTGAGACTTTGTACGAACGTCATGTACTTCACAGCTTATCGATTGCGCGATTCACCAAATTTAATGATGGTGCTGACATCTTAGACATTGGAACAGGGGGTGGATTTCCGGGTATTCCGCTGGCGATCTTATTTCCAAAAGTCAACTTTACCTTGGTTGATTCAATAGGAAAAAAGATCAAGGTAGTAGATGCAGTAGTTAAATCGTGTGGATTAGAGAACGTAACGGCGATTCACCAAAGAGCAGAAAAAACAAAGGGAAAATTTGATTTCATCGTTACAAGAGCTGTTGCTCGTTCTAAAATGATCTGGAGTTGGTCACATGACAAGTTTAAAACTACCTCCTCACATAACCTTGAAAATGGCATTATTGCCTTAAAGGGAGGTGACTTGAGTGAGGAGATGGAGGAACTAGAAAAGCCCTATCAGCAGACATTACTGTCTACTTACTTTTCTGAAGATTTCTTCGACACCAAGTCAATCATTTACATCCCGAGATAGTCTAAAGCCACTATATTGCTGTCTTTTAGCATCAAAATATGGACAGTAAAGCATTCAGGAAATACGGTCACGAATTGATTGATTGGATTGGTGATTATTATGACCAGATCGAAAAATATCCTGTAAAATCACAGGTTGCACCCGGTGAGATTTTTAACAAATTCGAGGATTCACCACCTGAGGCTCCACAACCTTTTGAAGAGACATTTCAGCAGTTTGAAGAGCGAATATTACCCGGCATTACACACTGGCAACATCCCAACTTTCACGCTTTTTTTCCGGCAAACACTAGCTTCCCTTCAATTTTGGGTGAGATTCTGACATCTGGACTCGCAGCGCAGTGCATGATCTGGGAAACGTCTCCAGCAGCCGCAGAACTTGAAGAAAAAGTAATGGACTGGTTGAAAATCGCCATGTCCCTTCCTAGTCAATGGTCTGGTGTAATCCAAGATACTGCCAGTACCTCCACTCTTGCGGCCTTACTTGTGGCTAGAGAAAAGAAGACTAATTTCAATGTGAATGATAAAGGTTTTGACGGAAGCCAATACCGTGTGTATTGTAGTTCCCAGACACATAGTTCCATCGATAAGGCTGTAAAAATCGCTGGTTATGGTAGTGAGAATTTAGTGAAGGTTGATGTAGATGAGACCATGGCGATGGATGCCTCCGCGCTGGCTGCAGCAATTGAAGATGACATTCAAAATGGAAAAATTCCTTGTGCTGTAGTGACTACTTTGGGGACGACCGGCACCATGGGGATGGATCCACTCGCTGCAATCAATGATATCTGCGAAAAACATGAAATCTGGAATCATGTGGATGCCGCCTATGCTGGGAATGCTTTTCTATTGGAAGAATACCAGCATTACATTTCAGATCTAAAAAGAGCAAATAGCTATGTTTTTAATCCTCATAAATGGCTATTGGTCAATTTTGACTGCTCTGTCTTTTTCATTAAAGAAAAGGAACTACTACTCAGAACCTTTGAAATTCTACCAGAATACCTGAAAACAGGAAACAGAGGAAAGGTGAACGATTATCGGGATTGGGGCATTCCACTAGGAAGAAGGTTTAGAGCGTTGAAGCTGTGGATGGTCATCAGGACCTATGGAATCAGTGGATTGAAGCATTACCTTAGGAATCAAATGGAACTAACAGAATGGATAGAACAAGAGATGAAAAATCATCCGCACTTTGAAGTAGTTCTCCCAAGAGAAATGAACATGCTAGTCTTCAGATTCAATCCAAATAAACCCCAGCTAGACCTGAATAAACTAAACGAGGAGCTACTTCAGTCAATTAATAAATCAGGCGAAGCCTTTCTATCGCATACAAAAGTCAAGGACCAATATGTAATTAGACTCGTACTTGGTCAGACCTTAATGCAGAAAAAGCATGTAGAAAAGGTGTGGAACTTGATTCAGCAAAAAGCATCCAAAATTTTGGTTTGACAAATCACATTTATTTAGGATATTACTGTACATAAATTTAAACACATCACTATGAAAAATATCTTTATGCTAGCTGCCTTTATGATGGTGGCGGTCTTTGTTGAAGCTGGAAGCAAAGAATACTACGTAAATGATGCTGCAGTAGAAGAAACACTTAGCAGCGCAATTCAAGTAGAACTTACTAACGCAGATTTCTCTCAACAATTAGAATTGATGAATCAAGCTTCAGTTCAAGCAGATAACCCTAACCCATGGGTAGCTTTCGCTCTAACTGTGGTGCTTGGAGGAATTGGGGTACACAGGGTATACTTGGGAGGTAAGGGCTCACTTATCCTTATTTACTTCATTACATGTGGTGGTATATTTGGAATTGTACCTTTCGTTGACTGGATAGTGCTACTTGTTGGAGCTATAAAAGGAGATATAGGGCAGTTCGTAAATAACGATGCCTTCTTTATGTGGAAATAACCTACATTAAATTTTGATTCTAAAAGCTGATCTTATTGATTGGCTTTTTTTATTTCAGACCTTAGTGATTTAAGAATCTGCTCTTGAGTTTCTAGATTCTTTCTTTCGGCTAACTGTCCCGCGTATCTAGCTCCTCCTAAATAGAAGGTGTAGAAAAGGGCAGCTCCGGTAAGCACCCCCGAAAAATAATACTTATTGATTAGGCTGTAGTAAGATAGTCCTGCGTCTCCAATCTGCATTAATCCGGAAACAAAACCGCGTCCAGCATATCCAGCATATGCCTGTCCAAATCCTGGTAACCATAGTGAAATATTGAAAGCATAATCTGAATTCTTTGCCTTTGTTCTATCAGAGATTACCGCGTCCAATTGATCCCTCTCTATTCCGAAAGAATAAGCTTCATGAAGATATTTTCTGGCTTCTCGAAAACGATTCTTCTTAACGAGGGTCATAAAGTATAGCAAATGATACGATGATGTCAGCTCATTTTCATCTACAAGACTAAACCTTAGTAATTGGTTGTAGCAAGCTTCAATATCATCATTTAGAAAATATAGCAATGCTTTTTCATAGCTAATATCAAATGAACTTATCCTCTCTAAGCTACGTATTGCCTTTTCATAATTTCCACCTGCCTTATAGGCATAGGATTTCTTTAACAATAATGAATCTGAAGGTGAGCTTAAAAATTCAAGTTCATAAGCAACCGCCGATTCAAGATAAGCACCTCTTTCAAGTAACATTTCACCGGACGTTTCCTGAGCGCTAATCGAAAAGATAACGCAAAGGCACATGCATAGTGACCAATATGCTCTCATTGATTTGATCATTTATTTGTTGCTTTTTTAGTCTTACTCCAATTACGGAACCATAGATATTTGCTATGTAAAACCCTGAGAATAAGGAGCCGAAGATGGCAAATCGAACACTTTTTAGACCATCACGCTTATGACTTTCCCATGCTTGCAAGCCGAAGATTCCCGTACTAACTAATGTCATTGCCCCTCTTCCGATATTCCCGACGTACATATGCCCCAGGCCCGGAACGATAGCAGAGAGCAAACCTGCTCCAAGTGCTGACTTTTCCTTTTGCTCAATGATCAAGCCTTTAAGAGCTTTTAATTTTTCACTTGAAGGTGCTATCACCCTAAACTTACTAAAGTCATAGTCATAAATGATTTCTTCATAGGAAACTATATCTCTCTCTAATAATGAAAAACCTGACTGCAAGTAGGCCTTTAAATGCCCCTCAATATTATCATCACTGTCATCAATCGATCTCAACGATTCCTTGGCATTAACATAATCTCCCAAATATGCATGTTGATATGCTAAAAAAAAGGTGGATTCTTTATGAAACGGGGACTTATGTCCAACCTGTACAAGATTATGAATCGACTCACTTATACGTTTTCTTTGATAATAAAATTTACCCTTTAGATACGCAGCAGTATCAGTACCAAGTGGACGATAACCAAACTTCTCCGGAGCTGAGACGAAGAGAATTCCCTCCTCAATTTCACCAATTTGTATAAAATGCAGAGCAGCTTCAAATGTAGAATTAACCTGAGCCTCAGTCTTGAACGTGTAGCAAAAAACTAGACTAATGCTTACGATAAGCCGACCAATGATCTTTAATCTCACCCTTCTCATTAAAATAACTTGGAACAAAATCAAGACCGGATGCTCTATTACACCTTATCAATCTGTCAATGGATAAAAAACCGCCTTTAATCAAACCATAATCATTGATGGCACCTTGACTGAAGGTACTGCAAGAATGCTCGTAAATGCAGTCATTGATGATTTGATCAGAAAAATAGTTTTGATATACTTTCAACAATCCTTTGAACATTACTTCTGGCTTTTCGATTTCTTGCAGCGTAGGCTCCTTCAGCAATAACTCAAAATCATCACTTGCATCCTGTCCATGTAGCCAACTTGTCACCAAAAGCATGAAAGACAAACTGACCGTCTTCACTCAATCAGTTTTGCGTCCTCGGGAATGTCAAAAGCTACCATATCCTTGTGAGCCAAATCGTTGACCCTAAACTCTTTGAAGCTGGTCTTGGCTATAATTGAATCATTCTTTTCTACATAGTTAATCTCAGTAATACTTCCAGGGAACATAAACGACAAATCTTCCATGTAATCATAGTAAAAAACCTTCTTCAAATATTTTCCCTTTTTATCAATGTAGCCAATAAAAATAGGCTTTCTTCCCTCATGCACCATTTCAATCTTATCAAAATACTGCTTTACATCAGGAGGTGCACTGAACGTACTGATTAGTAGTTGATCTTCCAACCTTGATCCTTCTAGCTCAAACCCCAACTCAATCAAGCCCATATTATCTGTCTTACCTTGCAAAAAGAAATAATATTGATTTTGCTGACTACTCATCATGAAGTTCATCATCTGATACACTTCATTGGTTTCAGGATTATACATCACCAATTCTCCATCACTGTTGTTACTTATAAATAAATCCATCGGGAATAGTTGGCGAATGGTCATTTGACTTTCCTTGTCAAAATAAACCAAAGATCTTACCTCCGTAGTTTTTCCCTTTTGGTTAGATCGCTGAACCATCTCAAAACTGACCCAATCATATGATTGAAAGAACGAGAAAATCGGAAAAAGTATAATATATAGAATCTGCATTATTTAGAAGTAGGTTCAAAATTGTGTCTTTTTAAAGCTAATTGAAAGATATGTGCTGTCCTATTTAATCAATAATTGAAGTATAGTTCAATCTTGTAGATTTAAAAAAGATTCACTGAGAGATGAAAAAGATAGTTGTATTAACAGGAGCTGGAATCAGCAGTGAAAGTGGACTACGAACATTTAGAGAAGCTGGGGGTCTTTGGGAAGGTCACGATGTGACCAAAGTGGCCTCTCCTGAAGGCTGGGCTGCCGATCAGGAAATGGTATTGGACTTCTATAATCAAAGAAGAAAGCAAGCGCTTACTGTACATCCAAACCGAGGACATTTAGGACTGGTTGAATTAGAAAATGATCACGAAGTAGTCATTGTCACGCAAAATGTTGACAATCTACATGAGCAAGCAGGTAGTAGTAGCGTAATTCATTTACATGGTGAATTATTCAAAGTCCGAAGCACAGCCGACCCGTCACTGGTATACGATCTAGAGGGATGGGAATTGAAAACCGGGGACCTCTGTGAAAAAGGCAGCCAACTCAGGCCTCACATTGTCTGGTTTGGTGAAAGTGTTCCAATGATGGAGATCGCCATGCAAGAGGCTATGTCTGCGGATATATTCATGGTAATCGGTACCTCTTTACTTGTTTACCCTGCTGCTGGTCTAATTGATTTCGTCAGCGATTCAGCTCCCAAGATCATCATTGATCCTCATCTTCCAAGTCTAAATTCTCATCAAAACCTGCACCTGATCGAAGAGCCAGCATCTACAGGTGTGGACAAGGCAATCCGATTAATCCGAAAGGAACTGAAGGATTATTAAAACACGTTGTAGAGATTATATGGAAATCACGGTCAAAAACATGGTCTGCCCCAGATGCATAGCATCGGTATCTGAGATATTTCAAAAAGAAAGCATAGCCGTTCGTTCCGTCTTATTGGGAAAAGTAACTACAGAAAATGATGTCCCTGAAGATAAAATAGATAACATAAAAGAAGCATTGTTATCAGCAGGATTTGAATGGATCAATGATTATAAAAATGCATTGATTGAAAAAGTCAAATCACTGGTTATAGACCAAATACATCACAACAAACAATCTATAACCAGTTGGTCTCAATACCTATCCGAGCAACTAAATCAAGATTACCGCCATATCAGCCAACTTTTTTCAGAAATCCATGGAATTACACTGGAACAGTACATACTCCGTCAGAAGATTGAGAAGGTAAAGGAACTAATTCGGTACGATCAATTGACGTTATCTGAAATCGCCTACCAACTAAATTACAGTAGCACAGCGCATCTTAGTTCTCAGTTTAAAAAAGTAACAGGCATGACACCTTCCACTTTTAAAAAAAGCTCAGAAAACCGAACGTCACTCGATTTAATATAAATCGTGTAACATTATCTATAAATATTGTAACGTATCCAGCGACAAAGACGGCAATTTTGTAGCATGAGCACGGTAAAAACAGTCTATCCTGTTCAAGGAATGACATGTGCTGCTTGTTCTTCAAGCGTACAAACTATACTTGAATCATTTGATGGAGTTTC
>JAYPLE010000004.1:258665-262896 GCA_038129245.1 Flammeovirgaceae bacterium
GAGGTAACGGTTGTATACAATAATGAATTTAAATCAGTATCAATAAAAGATGTAAGACCGGAACAAGTCTTACTGATAAGGCCCGGAGATAAAGTACCGCTAGATGGTTTCATTACAGAGGGATACACAGATATTAACGAATCACTTCTAAGTGGCGAGCCCATACCAGTTTCTAAAAAACCTGGGGATGAAGTGTATGCTGGCACCATGAATCTGGACGGTACTTTAAAAATCAAAGTAACTAAAGAAGGCTCTCAGACATTGCTATCGAGAATCATTGCAAGTGTCAAAGAAGCCCAAAATAGCAAAGCTCCTATTCAAAAACTCGCTGATAGAATCTCAGCTGTATTTGTCCCCGTAGTAATCGGCATCGCTGCTTTAAGTTTCATGATCTGGATATTAGCAGGACAACCAGAAGCTTTAACCCAAGGGCTTATTTCCTTTGTCACGGTCTTGGTCATTGCTTGCCCGTGTGCACTTGGCCTGGCTACTCCTACAGCTTTGATGGTTGGAGTTGGCAAAGCAGCAGAGAAAGGGATCTTGGTTAAGAATGCAGAGAGCCTGGAAAAACTAAGAAAAGCATCGGTGCTAGTGCTGGATAAAACCGGCACCCTCACAGAGGGAAATCCAAAGCTTATCCATGTCAGCTGGCAGCAGGAGCAAAAGGAAGCATATAAAAGTATCCTAAAAAGCTTGGTTATTAAATCTACGCACCCATTGTCAAAATCGATTTCAGATCAATTTCAATCTTTTAGAGTTACAGAACTTCATGACTTCGCTAATCATTCAGGAAAAGGATTAACCGCAAAGTCTAACGGAGTTCACTATTGGATAGGAAATCGCTTACTGGCAAAGGAAAACGGTATTGCAATACCTAAGACGACCGATAACGCCAACGTATTTTTTGGGACATCCGATCACTTACTGGCTTCCTTCACTTTTCATGATCCCATTAAAAAGTGTTCAAAAGCACTGATTGAAAAAATCAGGAAGCTTGGTATACAGCCAGTATTGCTTTCAGGAGATACAGCCGAAAGCACCGAAAAAACAGCGAAAGAATTGCAAATAGATAGTTTTCGAGGCGCTATGTTACCTGAACAAAAAGCCGAATACATTCAAAAGTTCCAAAAAGAAGGTAAGACAGTAGCCATGGCTGGAGATGGAATCAACGATGCGATTGCTTTAGCAACTGCAGACGTTAGCATTGCCATGGGAAAAGGAGCTGATATCGCAATAGATATTGCAGACCTAACGCTGCTTAATTCTGCTGTAGAAAAGATTATCCCAGCTATTCGTCTTTCGCAAGCCACTGTGAACACTATTCATCAAAACCTATTTTGGGCATTTATTTACAACATAATTGGTATACCAATCGCTGCCGGGCTTCTTTATCCCTTCATTGGGTTTATGCTTAATCCGATGATGGCTGGAGCTGCCATGGCACTAAGTTCTGTAAGTGTTGTTACCAATAGTTTGAGATTAAAAAGATTAAAATTGTCTAATGAAATTTAAAAGCAACATCAACTGTGTAAACTGCGAAGCAAAAGTAAAAAAGGTTCTAGACAGGCAACCTGCTATCACGTCGTGGTCAGTAGACCTTGATCATCCAGATAGAATGTTGACTGTCGAAAGCTCCTTAAGTCCGGATGACATCTCAAAAACGGTTTTGAGAGCAGGGTTCAAGGTCAAGCACATCAATTAAAACATTCTTTATCTCGATCCCACTGGGTGCTATAATTCCAAGTGTATGATTGGGACTCTCAGACAAATCGCCACAATGAAATTCTTCAAAGAAAACATGTATTGGAAAAGAGAGCCTCACCTGATTTCCTAGTTACGGCAGAAAAGAGAGCAACGCAAGGCGATAAGTCAACCTTCATTACGAGAATATCCAAGCGATATTTCTCAACTAAGATCTATAAAGCCTATTTTCGTTAGTAAAGTAATCTTAGCAAAAAATGAAAATACCTAACCTTCTACAACTCATCATCCTGTGCTTTATTTCATTACGATTGACGGGACAAGATCATCAGGATAAAGTGAACCAACTATTTAAGAAGGCCTTGAGTGATGGTCATGTCTACAGTAACTTAGAAGTATTATGCAAGGAGGTTGGTAATCGATTAAGTGGATCCCCGGGAGCAGCAGCTGCTGTTGAATACACGCGGGCATTAATGTCTGATTATGGATTTGACAGCGTCTGGCTACAGCCGGTAATGGTTCCCAACTGGAAACGTGGTAAGAAGGAAATACTCCGAATCAATCAGTCGGTAATGGGAAGTATGGAGCTCAATTCATTGGCGTTAGGCAATGCAATCGGAACCGGCGCTGATGGAGTTGCTGCTGAAGTCATCTTAGCTAGAGACATGGATCATCTGGAAGAACTTGGCAAAAAAGTCGAAGGAAAAATTGTCTTTATTAATGGGAAAGCTGATCCAACAATGTATCGAACTTTTAGAGCATACGGAGGTGCTGTTATGCAGCGAGCTTACGGTGCCTCAGAAGCTGCAAAATACGGAGCAAGAGCAGTCATCATTCGTTCCATCACCCAATCACAGGATGATATACCACACACAGGAAGCCTTAGATATAAAGCCAATATGCCAAGAATCACGGCAGTAGCTATCAGCACCAATGATGCGGATATGCTAAGTAGTTTACTTTCCAAGGGTAAGGTTTCTGCATATGTTGAAACACATTGTGAGATGAAACCTGATGTACTAAGTTACAATGTGATTGGTCAGATAAACGGACAGGAGTCGGACGACTACATAGCTGTAGGTGGACACTTAGACAGTTGGGATGTTGGTGAAGGTGCGCATGACGATGGAACCGGATGCATGCAAGGAATAGAAGCCTTGCGTTTATTGAAAGAAACAGGTTATAAACCAAAAAGAAATCTGAGAGCAGTAATGTGGATGAACGAAGAAAATGGACTGGCGGGAGGTCGTGAATATGCCCGAGTAGCAGAATCACTGGGAGAAAAACACCTGGCAGCCATGGAATCTGACAGAGGTGGATTCCTACCTATTGGATTTACTTCCACAGGAGATGAATCCAAGCAGCAGGTATTGCAATCCTTTAGAGAATACTTCCTACCCTGGGGGATGCATGATTTTGAAAAACCCGGAGGAGGTGCAGATATAGGGCCGCTGGCACAACAAGGCACCTTTCTTGTAGGACTCCTCCCAGATGGCCAACGTTATTTTAGATATCACCACACACCAGCAGATGTATTTGAGGCCGTGGACAGAAGAGAACTGGAAATGGGTGCTGCTGCCATGGCGAGCATGATGTACCTCATTGATCAGACTGGTCTCGAAGAGTAGCGTGTTCCAGTCAGACTTTAACCATTGGTTACAGAGCTTCGAGTCAGGAGCATTGACTTCTTTCATGAAGTTTGTTTCCTTTTTTGGGGAAGTCTATCCTGTAATGTTCATTTGCCTCATCGTGGTGGCAGGTATACACCTAAGAAAAGGATGGATTCTTCTAAATATTGTGGCATTTACCACCTTCCTCACCGTATGGGCAAAAGAGACAGTTGACTATCCCAGACCAGTAGCTGTAGACAGCAGTTTGCAAAGCTATGGTCAAGAGATAACTTCCAAACAACTGTCTCATTTACAGCCTAAAGGATTTCTGGACGTGTTTTCTTCAGAGCTACTAAATCTCACTAGAACATCTGACGTAGGTAGGTATGGATTTCCTTCAGGACATACCTCCGGTCAATTTGCCATTTGGATTGGGCTTGCATTATTATTCAGAAAAAAGTGGTTGACTATTTTGGCAATCACTTTTGTATTACTGACCATGCTAAGCCGTATGTACCTGGGAGTTCATTATTTAGGAGATGTACTAGGTGGGTTAATACTGGGTACTATGGTAACCTTTCCAATTTACCTTTTTGGAAGTTACCTTGACGGACAACACTATTCACGCTCGTTCATATTTGGACTCTTAATTTTACTCCCACTTTTAAGTCTGGAAAGCAGCGGAAATTGGCAGGCAAGCCTACTTTTGGGTCTAAATTTTACTTACTTGATGTTCAACATGAGCGGGCAATTGAAACTTTCCAACTCAACGAAGCACCGTGCATTAAATAGTCTGGTACTGATTTTCATATTTTTATCTGGCTTCACTCTGGTTCGTGCGCTCACCAAAGATTTAGCTACTTTGATTGAAGGTATATCAATGTTCCTGCTAGGAACCGGAGTATTCTCTTTTCAATTAT